>DZDJ01000011.1 GCA_022736715.1 Edaphobacter aggregans | reverse complement strand
CCCCCCCTCCCGGCACCAAAGATTCTAAAAGACTTATACGCAGAGCGGCCTCTCCAAAGCGAGAGGCCAATTTTCGTTGGTGGCTGTTGGTTTCCACAGATACGCCTCTCGAAAGTATGCACTTCGGCACTTCATTGCAGGAAGTACGCGTGCTGCCGGAACTCTGGCGTGTCTACTTCAACACCGAATGTCCACACCCCTCACTGGGCTACAGACCTCCAGTGCAAATCAAATGCGCGAAAAACTTAGCAGGTTATCTTAAGAAGACTTCCAATACTCTTTGCGTACAGTCAACTCATCTACTTTTTTCATGTTGACCTCATAACCGATACCAGGCTTGTCTGAGACAGTAATCGTACCGCGATTGCTTACCTGAACATCCGGCACAATAATATCTTCATCCCAGTAGCGTCTGCTGGCAGAAACATCTCCTGGCAATACAAAGCCCGGAAGGGTCGACATGGCAATATTGTGCGCGCGGCCAATACCCGACTCCAACATGCCACCACACCATACAGGAATGCCATTCTGCATCGCAAAGGCCTGAATTCTTCTCGCCTCAGCGTGTCCGGAAACCCTGCCCAATTTGATGTTGATGACTTTACAGGCGCCCAATGCCACAGCAGTCTCAGCATCCTTCAGGCCATGAATGCACTCGTCCAGGCAAATTGGAGTTTTCAACTGCTTCTGCAACAGTGAGTGCTGGTAAATATCATTCCAGTCGAGCGGTTGCTCAATATAGGTCAGATTGAATTCGTCCAATTGTTTAAGAAGCTCTGCATCTGCCAAACGGTATGCAGAATTTGCATCCACCGTGAGCGCAATTTCGGGGTATTTGCTGCGAACGGCCTTCAAAACCTCAACATCTTTTCCGGGCTTGATCTTCAGCTTAATGCGCTGATAACCCGCCGCGAGTTCCTTTGCGATGCGCTCCAGCAGTTGTTCCGTTTGCGCCTGGATACCTAACGAAACACCGGAAGAGATCTCCTGCAGCGTGCCACCCAGCAAATTGCTCAGGCTCACGCCCCTGGATTTTGCGTCAACGTCCCAAACCGCATTTTCCAGCGCAGCCTTGGTCATCTCATGACCGCGCACCGGCGCCATCTGCCGTAGCGCTGCTTCTCCATCCGCAATCTTCTTCCCCAACACCATCGGCGCCAGAAACTTTTCCAGAATCACCCAGGCTGTATCCGTGGTCTCCGAGTTATAGAACGGGCCTTCGCCTGCAGATACCTCTCCCCATCCTGTACCTACATCAGTATGCAACTCCAAAAGAAGAATGCGGCGGTTCTCTGTTACTCCAAAGCTGGTTTCAAAGGGGGTAACCAGCTTCATGCTGAGCTCTCTTGCTGTAATTGCTTCGATCTTCATGCTTTCTCCAAGGAATATGTTGCCGCCGTATCATCTGAATGGAAACAGGTGACTCTATATCCCTGAGAAAAGGCCCCGGTAAATTCCACCTGGAGGCGTGCCAGCAAGTCAGGAGATTTTGCATCCGGCGATAATAGGAATGAAATTTGCCGGGCCGTATCCGACGGCGGAGATGCTCTTCCGGCCAATGCCTCCAGCACTCGTGGAGTGTCCAAATCCCACTCAATCAGCAACCGATCCGTCGGAAGTCCACCGTGGAGAGGACTGCTGGTCCTGCCATACAAATTTGGAATATAGGTCCGTGCCGTACCGCCCAGCCGCATGATGTTGAAGTAGGCATTGCGCGGCTGTAGCGGGTCAAAAGTCCACTGCAACTGGTGAATTCCGCGTGCAAGTGCGTCCTCGCGCTGTGCCAGTTTCAATAGCCGACCCACGCCGCGGTTTTGATATGCGGGTAGAACTCCAACACGGTGAGAATGAATATGCGCATGCCCATTCTCACAACAACTGAATCCCACAGCGAAGCCTGCCAGAAGGTCTCCGTCATAGGCCCCCAAAAGCTGCCCTCCGAACCGGCTGGCAACCACCATAATCGAGCGCGGGTCGACGTCCAGATCGGCAAAGCCCCAAATGTCCTTCTGGATCAGCACTGCCTGCTGCATCTCGTCATGCGTCTGTATTGGGCGAACTACGATTGGAGAAGGCTCCGTGGGCATATTCCTTGACTTTTCCGCTTTCATTTCTCTCTTTGCAACATCATTTGCACTGATTTCAACTGATAATCCTGCCCTTAGTTCACATTCAATAGGGAGCTGCAAGAGAATTATGGATATTATAGGTCAGCCCATTAAAACTAAAAAGAACTTCATGCAACATTTATTGCATTTGAATATTTTGCTGAAATACCCGTGATCTGGCAGTGTACTGGTGCTATAGTCCTCGCAAACGGCGCTCTCAAGATACCCGCTGCCGTATTGACAACCCTCATCGAGGTGATTCGTGCATCTGCCTGCCCACAACCGGTTCCTCCGCTCCTTGCCAGCACTTCTTCTTTTGGCTTCTACCTGGGGTGCGCTTCCCTCTGCTTTTGCCGCATCCTTCACAATCGAGCAGGTGATGGGTTCTCCATTTCCATCCGAACTCGTTGCCGCGCAACATGCCGATCGCCTTGCCTGGATTTTCAATGATCGCGGCGACCGCAATATCTGGGTTGCTGACGGCCCGGAAATGACCCCGCGGCAGTTGACGCATTACACAGGAGACAACGGCCAGCCAATCGCCTCGCTGGCGATCACCCCGGATGGAAATACTGTTGTGTATGCCCGGGGGACAGAGCTGAATGATGCAGGCCACGTTGCGAATCCAACAACTGATCCCGTGGAGCCGAAGCAACAGGTGTGGGCTGTCGCTGTAGAAACAGGGGAGCCACGCCTGCTGGGCGGGATGGGCTGCGGCAGCGAAGACTGCGAAAATATCCAGCTTTCGCCGGATGGAAAATGGGCTGTATGGACTGCGCATAGAGCGCTTTGGCTTGCTCCGGTCAATGGCAGCCGGACGGCGGCCCGGTTGACTGACCTGCAAGGACCCGCTTCACAGCCGACATGGTCTGCTGATGGGCAGCGGCTTGCATTCACTCTGAACCGTGGCGACCACAGTTTTATTGTCATCGCCGATATTGCACGCGGCGCCGTTACGGCATATCACTACATTGCGCCATCTGTTGATTATGATGAAAGCCCTCGCTGGACAGCGGATGGCAAGCATATTGTTTTTCTACGGCACAATGGCAAGGAGAGTGGTCTTCCCCTGCTTCTGGTAAGACCTGCACCCTGGAGCATCTGGGTAGGTGACGCTCAGGACTACACGGCGCAGCGGACATGGAAAAGCGGCACCCGGATGCGCGATTCCTTGCCGTCCTCTGCAGATGACGCACTCCATGTCACCACAACGAACAGAATCATCTTTGACTCAGAAGCAGATGGGTGGAACCACCTCTACTCGATTGCCCTAGATGGCGCAGGCAGGGCAACCAGGCTCACTCCCGGCGAGTTCTCTGTCAGAGATGTACAAATAGGCCCGGACGGTCACACCATCTTTTATTCATCAAACCAGAACGATCTGGACAGAAGGCATCTCTGGAAGGTCGACGCCGCCGGAGGCAAGCCGCCCGTGGCCCTGACGCAGGGCAATACAATTGAATGGGCACCAGTTCCGCTGGAAGATGGCAAGCTCTTCTGCCTGGGGTCGAGCGCCACAACACCTGCGCTTGTTTATCAGGTTACGCAACGCGGCCGACAACTTATAACGAAAAAGCAGTTACCGGCAGACTTCCCCTCTGCAGAACTGGTTGAGCCGAAAGCAGTAATCTTTAAGAGCTCCGATGGGTACACCATTCACGGGCAGCTTTTCCAGCCCAGGAACCAGCATGCTCCAGGACCAGCCATCATTTTTGTCCATGGCGGCCCACACCGGCAAATGCTTTTGGGCTTCAACCCGATGGGATACTACCACAACTCTTATGCGGAAAATGAGTATCTGGTTAGTCTCGGCTTCACCATCCTGTCAGTAAATTACAGGCTTGGAGTTATGTATGGCTATGATTTTGAGCATGCTCCAAACACCTACTGGCGTGGAGCATCCGAGTACAAGGACGTGCTGGCAGGTGCAATGTATCTCCACTCGCTGCCAATCGTCGACCCACACCGCATTGGAATATGGGGAGGATCGTATGGGGGCTTCCTGACGGCGATGGCGCTCGCCCGTAACTCAGACATATTCTCGGCTGGCGTGGACTATCATGGAATGGGCAGCCTGATGCATCATGTGCAATCCGCAGCACCATCAGTCCTCTTTGCTCCAGACCTGAAGGAGGCACAGAAGGTTGCATGGGCCTCTTCGCCTGAATCGACCATGAACCTTTGGAAATCACCTGTCCTGCTCATTCAGGGAGATGATGACCGCAATGTCACATTTCATCAAACGGTCAATCTGGTACAAAAGCTGCGCGAACAACATGTTCCATTTGAGCAAATAGTTTTTCCGGATGAGATTCACGGTTTCTTACTATGGCACCACTGGATAGAGTCCTATAAAGCAGAGGCACAGTTCTTTGAGAAATATCTCAACAAGGACACAAAGCGCTAAGGCACCAGCTTTCTTCTGCCCTCCGCATCCAGCTCATCCTGTAGGATGAACTTTAAAGCCATACTTCACTTTTGCTCCTCCAGGACCATGTATGCCCAAGAAATCGACGCGAGAGGTTGACCCCCAGGAACGGGTAGGAACCATGCTGCGGCGCATCTACCGCACCCGGCAGGACATGATGCGGCCCATTCTGGAACATCCGCGAGAGTATGTACTGCTGAGTATCCGTGAATTGGCCAATCGGCTACAGGTAGACCCTGCAACGGTTTCCAGAACGGTGATCGCCATGGGGTTTCAGAACTATCGGGAGTTTCAGAAATATCTGCATCAACGCTCCATCACCCACTCCACAGCATTTGAGCGCATGAGCGCCACTGCCAGTGTGGACACCAGCTTTGAGGCAAAGGTGCGGGAAACCCTGAATGGCGCTGTCCACAATCTTGAAGGCCTCTGCAACAGCCTCGATGTGGGCCGCCTGGAATCTCTGGCAGACCGTTTCTATGCTGCAAACCGGATTTTTGTCCTGGGCGGCGATCTGGCGTCCAGCCTGGTTTACTTCCTGCACTACCAGCTAATGGTGCTTGGATTTGATGTAACACCGGTCACCAGCAGCGGACACACAACCTATCTGATGCATCGCGTGACCAAAAATGACCTCGTCGTTGCCATCAGCTTTCGTCGTGGTCTGCGTCAGACCATCGAGGGCCTGATCCAGGCAAGATCCACAGGATGCTATACCATCGGCATTACGGACACATCTATTTCACCTGTCGCACGCATGACAGACGAATCAATCCTTGTCTCTGTTGACGTGCCCCACTTCGGCGCGTCCTACGTGGCCCCCATGGCCGCGCTCGATGTCATTCTGAGTTCCATTGCCAACCGGAAACGGGCCCGTACCATGACTGTCCTGAAGCAGATTGAAGACGATCAGAAGTACAGCCACCGCTGGTATCCTGAAACGTAGTTCAAGAAACTCTTCAGAGCACGCTCTGTGCAGCCACCGCCTGCGCTTGTGGCTGCAAATGGGTCCGGATTTCAGAGCCGGACTTCCTCCAGTAAACACCCAGTCCATCAATGTCCTGTATTGCATCCTCAATCCCGCGGTCACGGCGAAAATCCTGCACCGCCTTTCTGCAACCAGGCACGGCCCCAAAGTCATCCACAATAACGAAGCCACCAATAGCTACTTTGTCATACAGGCCCGCCAGAGCATCCATTGTCGAGGAATACATATCGCCATCCAGCCGCAGCACTGCCAGTTCTTTGATCGGCGCATCTGGTAGCGTCTCCGAAAACCAGCCCGGCAAAAAGCGCACCTGCTGGTCCAACAGATCATACTTGGCAAAGTTGGCTTTCACCTCTTCCAGGGAAATTGCCAGTTCCGGAAAAGTGTGGTGCTGGTCACCAGCATCCGCCTCAACCCCTGGCACAGGCGCCGGAAGACCGCAAAAAGAATCTGCAACCCAGACGCGGCGGTCCGTCACTCCATAGGCTTTCAAGACCGCGCGCATCAAAATGCAGGCCCCGCCGCGCCACACTCCTGTCTCAATCAAATCTCCCGGAATCTGCTGCTGAATTACCTGTTCGACAACCCAGCGCAGGTTTGCCATGCGCAGCTTTCCGATCATGCTGTGCGCCTGCGATGGCCAATCACGCCCCAGTTCGCGCAGCCGGCTGTGGTACTCGTGCGGAGACCAGCGGTCCTGATTGGGGTCCTCGTAGATCACATTGATCAAGCAGCGCTGCACCATATCCAGATACAGCCGCCGGGTTTCCTGTTTATCACCTGCAATTTCCGCAGTGGCGCGCAGACTGCGTTCCAGAATATGGCCCATCTCCCGTTGTTGAAAAAATGCAGACCCCTGCGACTCCAGCAGTCGCCGTCTTCGTTCCTCCTGCAGAAGTCCCAGGCAACTCTGCACAATCAGTCCATACGGAACAGCAATCACGGCATGTTCAAAATCGCCAATATCCGGTGAGGTCTCGCTGATGACCGCTTTGGAATTTGCCAGCAGATAGGACACACGGACCACTTCAAACAACTGTGTTTCATAGCAATGGAGATTTAGAACAATCTTTGCCCGTGCAATCAGTGCGTCCCTCTCTTTCCCATACACCCCAAAGGCTGCATGCACGCGCACCCCAGCCTGCTCAAGCTGACGAAGCACAGCCATGCGCGGTTCCGTCATGGAACCATAGAACAGCACATCTATGTCCTGCACCGCTGCAGGGGCAATCCGGCACAGTTCGGGGACGTATCCCACTTCAACCAGTCGCACTGGATGAGCACATGTCAATTGGTTCCAGCGCTGCACATTGATCGGGCTGTAGTCCCATATCCTGTACCGCTCTGCCAGCCGGTAGTAGCCCACACCCAGATGCGGCGCGCCGAGCTGTTCCAGGTTGTAAATGATGCTTTGCTCTGGCAAAGCCTGCTGGTCCTCCTCATTCAGCAGATGAGCACCCAGAATGATGTTCGTTGCACTCGGATCGACCACGTTTTCAAAGATGGCGGCGGCATGTCCCAGCCTGCGCAGGCCGAACTGTAGTGATTCCGCCACTTCGCGGAAAGCATCGCTGTGCAAATACCCCTGGGGGCGAATGATGGAAATCAGGAAACCAGACATGATCGGCTCTCCGTGGCACCAGATAATTTTTCCGCAACTGAAATATGCAACCTGCGCAATGCTTCTGACTCTGGAAAACATTGCAGACCGCGCGTCCGTAATTGCTCAGCGCGCCCCTTTTGCCCAGTCCTCAGTCGTAGTGCGACCGCACGGGCGAAAATATTCTCACTCACAAAATGCTCTAGTATCGTCTCGGCCGCATCCGCCGCTTCTCCGTCCTGGTGCAGCCACACCAACGCCTTCACCAATCTGTCATGCAGCTCCAGAACGTCCGGCATCTGCTGAACAGCCGTCCGCAGTTTGCGCAAACCGGCACGTTGCATCCCCAGGCGTACCTCTACGTACCCCAGCTTACTTTCCAGGGAAGCGCTTTTCCCCATAGCACGGTACATGCTGCTCTTTTGCGATTGCTGCGCCACAACACGATACGCAGCGCACGCCTCCTTCAGGCGGCCCATATCGTGCAATAAATCCGCCACCATCTCCTGTCGCAGAATGCCCTGCTCTCCCGTCTGCGGCAGGTGCGCAATCGCCTCCATCGCGCGGCCAAATTCTCGCCGCTCGCGCAGCAATCGTGACAAACCGATCCACGCGTCTGCGACCGTGGGCCTGAATTGCACTGCTCTTTCATAGCAACGCAGCGCCTCTTCTGAATTGCCGAAATAGTCCTTTTCCGTCAGCCCCAGTTGCACCCATTGCCTTGCATGACCGGGAGTTTCTTCCAGCGATGCGCGCAACAAATCACGATACGTCTTCTGCTTCTCCAGCTCCGCATCCCACCGGCAAAGCTTGCCGAAGTGATGCACCACCAGATCAGTGTCCACCAGTTGCAACTTGAGCGCGCTCAACTGCGGCTCAACCAGCTCGTGGATGCGCCCAGAAAAACGGACCAGCGGGTGCGCGCGAAAAATGCGGCAGATTGGATTGTCCAGATAGGAAAGCGCCCCGGACGCGCGCGGATGACCGCCCTCATGCCTGCGCGACAATTTTCCGTTTGCATAGAGGAACCGCTCCTTCAGATAATTGCGCTGCCATACCTGAAGGCCGCCAACTGTGGCATCACAATCCAGCAGTGCAGGAATTTTTTGCCGGGCCTCCTCTGCCAGCTCTTCGTCCGCATCCAACACCAGGGCCCAATCCGTTGTCATCCGTTCCAGTGCAGCATTGCGGGCCTTTGCATAATGCTGCTCCCACGGCACGCTGATAATTTCAGCACCAAATTCCCGCGCAATTGCCGGCGAGCCATCTGTCGATCCAGTATCAGCAACAACAATCTGTTGCGTCAGACCGCGTACACTCTCCAAACAACAGCGCAAATCTTCGGCGCCATTTTTGACGATCATTGCGAGACCAATCGAGGCCAAGCCAACCTCCGGCACTCAACACGCTGCAAGTTTTCTGCCAGAAAAATGGGTGAGGATAAGAAGCTTCTAACAAGCTTTCGTCCCCGCCCTGATATTTCTAAAATGAAACTTACTGACTCAAATCGGCCAAGCATCTATCGGGCAAGGCGTACCAGACAGGAATGCCCTGCTTTCGCCTCAAAAAGGAGACCGTGCCGTCAGCTTCACGCTTCGCCTCCACCCAGATCCAGCCGGCTGAGTCCGGGCCCAGTCCGAAAAGGATTGTTGGAGTCTTCACCCCGGAATGGTGGCCAGTGTATGGCGCTTGTCCAGAGCAGTCTCATGCGCACGCTCGCGATCTGCAGCGCACTCAGTGCCCGCCAAAAACAAACTGTACGCCACCGGTAAAACTTCTTCCCGGCATGGCCACGCCCTCAATCTCCTGATACCCGGTGTTGCTCAAATTCATCATCTGCAAAAAAGGCTGCACATGGCCCACTCCACGCAACAGAGCAACATCCCACACCGGATACGCTTCCTGCTTGTATCGCTGCGTCACGCCCACGCGCGTCCGCATCAGCAGCCCACGCGGCAGAGAGGATGTCCAGGAAAAGCTGGCATTGTTCGTCGGGTAGTTGAAGACATATTCCGAAAGCAACCCGTGCAAAGCGTCCTGCGCTCCAGAAAGCATCGTCCACGCCAGCCTTACCTGCTGCCCGGCAACCGGCTGCCATTGCAGCGAACTTTCCACGCCGGTAAAGCGCAGTCCCACCAGGTTCGCCGCATGCCACGGCTCACTTGTAGAGGCGCGTACATAATCAATCGCATTCTGCTGGTGCGAATAGAAGACCGTCAGCGAAGCCGCCGTCCGCGCCCCCGGATACCAGTCCACTCCGCCGTCATAGTTCCACGCCGACTCCGGCTTCAGGTTTGGATTGCCAATCGTCGAAGGATCACTGTAGTAAAGATCAATGTACGTCGGCAGACGAAACCCATATCCAGCCGAAGCGCGCAGCTTCACCGCAGGATGCACCCAGATGCTTCCTGCAACCGTTGGGCTCAGCACCGATCTGCCTCCGCTGAACACCTCTTCGCGCAACCCTGCCGACAACGTTGTCCGCTGCGTTGGGCTCATATCCAGATCGACGTAGCCAGCGCCCTGGTTGCGGCCATGATCGCCCAGGCTGGTGCTCTGAATCGCATCAGTATTTTCCTCCAGCCCATAAAACAGCTTTGCCCGGTTGAATATCTGGTCCTTACGCCTCACCGCCCCTTGCCAGCTTTCATCAATATGCTGGTTCTTGTACGCTGCCGGATCATTCCGGAAAAGCACAAAGATGTCCGAATGCCGCCGGTACGCGACCGCTGCTTCCGTCTTGCTGCCCAACTGCTGCCGTATCGACGCAAACCACCCCTTGGTGCGCTCCCACGAGTTGTAATTGCCATAAAACTGGTTTGCCCCAAATGGACGGTCGCTTCCGGCAAATAGCAGGTCCGTTTTCCCCAGCGCACTCTGCAGCCATGTTTCAGAGCTGGCCTCCTCACTGCGATAGTCCCTGTCCGGCATAAACCCGGTCGAAAAATCTCGCCCGCCCGCAACTGTTCCGCTCCACTTCCGCCCCAGCATCGACCCCAGAAAGGCCTGCTGATTTTCTCCAAAGCTGCCCGCACCAGCCCGCAATTGCAACACAGGCGCCACTGGCTTCGCTGTCGTAAAGTCCACCACTCCACCAATGGCATCCGATCCATACAGTGTCGACCCTGCGCCGTGCAGCACGTCGATGCTGTGAATCGCCTGCAACGGCACCGGCATGTCCAGGTTGAAGTGCGACGTCTCCACATCATTCATGCGCAGGCCATTCACCAGCACCAGCGTCTGTTCAAAGGAAGCTCCGCGAATGGAAATATCGGACTGCACACCCCCTGCGCCCCGCTGCTGAATGTCCACAGAAGCGTCCGTCCGCAGGTAATCTTCCAGCGTCTGGAATGCCAGCGGATGCTCCTGCGTATCCAGCACCACCACCGAGCGGGCATTCTGCCCTTCGCTGACCGGCTCCGGGCTGCCCACCACCACCACCGTCTCGCTGACCGGCTTCACCGCGCTGGTCGCCGATTTTTTCTGCTGCTGCGATTGCTGTGCCTGTACGCCACCAACCAACACGGCACAACACACTACACTCTTCAGAATCCTGCTCAAAGCCCAACCTCTTTCACTTGCTGCGAATCTGGTGCTTATCATCCACGGCATTCGCACGCGAGGCAACGGCAATTTAGCATTGTGGTATATAGTTTACTTGTTCAACTATTAGGGACAGAACCATGCGCATCGAAACATTTCTACAGCAAAGCCCACTCTTTGAGGTCAGCCGCGCCGCGCGCAAGCTGGACGCCCACCTGGCGCGCATTCTCCAGACAGAAGGCATCACATTTCTGGAGGCACTGGCGCTGATCGCCATCTTTTTTGAAGAGCCCAGCGCAGCCAGGCCATCGCAGTTGGCAGTCACATTCTCCACCACCCGCGGCAACATCAGCCATTGCCTCTCTTCGCTGGAGGCAAAGTCGCTGGTACGCCGGCGCATCGATCCTGAAGACGCACGGGGCATGTTGTTGCAGCTTCGCCCGCAGGGCAGGCGCTGCGCGCTCGAGGCCATCCGTACCCTTGACCATATGCAGAAGCAGTTTGAAAAGAAGCTTGGCACTGCCAATCTGAAGGCGGCACTGCAGGCCATCCAACAGGTCGAGGAAATCTGCTCCAGCATGTAAATGCCGCCGGAGCAGTCCCCGCAGATCCGCGGTTTCGAGCAAAAGCAGAGAGAGTGTAAGAGAAAGCCGAAGGCCTTTGGCCGACGCGACCAACAGGGGGCGGCGGCCGGGCACTCCCTTCAAGAAGCGTGCACCTCACAGTAATTCTGCTTTTGCCTTAGAAGTGGTCCGTCACCGTTTTCACGGCCCCGCTTGCGCGTTCCACCGCATCTTCCACCTGGCCGCGTGTTTTGCGCAGCACGCGCTCCGCCTGGTCCCCAAGGCGCCCCGTCTTGTCGCGCAGAAAATCGCGGGCATCATCCAGAGAATCGCCCGCATCCTCCAGCGTGCGACGCAACTGCCGGCGGGTGCGCTCGCCAGACTGCGGCGCATACAGCAGTGCCACCGTTGCTCCCGCCACCACTCCAACTCCAAAAGCAATCCAGACCTTCGCTGCGTTCATTGCGGCTCCTCCTCTGCTGTTCCTGCTTCCCGTTTCACAGGCTTCCTTTCAGCTCAGATTCAGTATGCGCCCATCCGGTTGGCTATGCACGCTGTTGCGGAATCCCCGCCAGCAAACGTGCCCGGTCAAAAATCCTCATAAACATTGCCCGCGTCAGCTTGCCAGTGTTCGTATTCTGCAGTGAAGGGTGGTAGCTGGCCAGCAGGTGCATCCCATGCGGCAGCCTGTATTCCGCCGCATGCGCAAAGTCATACCCCCGGCGGCTTTCGAGGACTCCGGTGCGCGTCAGGTGCGCCAAATACCCGTCAAATGCAATCTTCCCCAGGCAGACCACCACCCGCAGTTGCCGCAGCGCATGCAGCTCTTCATCCAGAAACGGCGCGCAGTTCCGCAACTCTTCCGGCAAAGGCTTGTTCTTCGGCGGCGCACATCGCCCAACGGAAGTGATCCACGCGCCAGTCATCTTCATGCCATCGTCGCGCGAATGTGACTCCGCCTGCGACGCAAAGCCCGCTTCGTACAACACCGGCCACAAAAAATCCCCCGATCCATCCCCCGTAAACGGCCTGCCCGTGCGGTTGGAGCCGTGCGCTCCCGGCGCCAGCCCCAGAATCAGCACGCGCGCGCGCGGATCACCAAACGACGGCACAGGCCTGGCCCAGTACTCCCAGTCGCTATATGCCCTCCGCTTCACACGGCCAATCTCAGCGCAATACTCGCGCAGGCGCACGCACTGGTTGCAAGCCGCAATGCGCTTCTGCAGCGCCTCCAGCGCACTTTGCTTTTTCTTCTGTACCGGCTTCCCTGCTTCTCTTCCGGCTGTTCTTCGCATGTACTGTCCATCCGGCACGACATGGGGGTAAAATGACGCTGTACCGTGCATTACAACAGCATCTCACAGCTATTTTCTGCATTTTTCAACGCCAGAAACGTAGACTTCATATTTTTTGCACTGGGGACAACTCTCTTGAATCCACAAAATTCCTTCCCTCTTTGCGCCCGCCGCACGAATGTCGGCACATTCCCTTCCGGTCCCTGCAGTTGTGTCGCAGCCAGCTTACTTTGTACTCTGGTTCTTCTGCTGAGTCTGGGCTGCAAATCACACTCACCAGAAGCATCTACCGCCCCCAAGGAGCCTGCTCCCATGTTGATTGGTGGTCAAGCACCGGTTGTTCTCAACCGCCTTCAGACCGGCGACGGCAACCTGCCGGAGTTCCTGTCCGCCACCATCCTTCCCGGCCGCGGCATGAACCTGTTTCAGATTGAAGCCTACATCCCTGGCCTCGGCGTTACCAGGCTGCTTGCGTCGCCAACACTCGAAGAAGCCTCCCGCCGGATGACCGGCACCGGCAACGATGCCAATGGCAGCCAGAGCTTCCTCTTTGGCGGCGCATTCCTGGTTCCTTACCCGGGCCGCATCCGCGGCAAGGTCTCCGCCGACGGCAATACTGTGCTGGCGGACTGGCATGGCCACACCCTTTCCCTCCCGGCCAATCTCAACGCACATACGCCGGGCAAAGAGGCCGTTGCGATGCATGGACTGATCCTGCAGGCCCGCATGAACACAGTGCAAACCAGCCCCCTGGCCGATGGTGAAGCCGTCAAAGCGCTTTACCACGCAGGAGACTTTGGCGGGCATTGGCTTTCACAGACCGACCTTGCCATCTCCATCGTGCTCACCGGCCAGGCAATTGATGCGATCGTCACCGCCACCAACGTCGGCAAAGAACCAGAGCCCATGTCCATCGGCTGGCACCCATACTTCGCCATCCCCAGTGGCGACCGCCCCCAGGCCACGCTGCGCCTGCCACCCTCCAGACGCGCTGAAATAGACAACTATCAGAACGTCTTCCCCACCGGCAAGATGCTCTCCGTCACCGGAACCCCCTACGACTTCACCCGCCGTGAGGGAGCGCCGCTGGGCAAAACCTACCTTGATGACAGCTTTGCGGATCTCCACGCCAACATCTTCGATCTTGGTCCCAGCGCAGAGCTGCGCGACCCGGCCTCCGGTTATGGATTGCGCCTGACTGCACTGAGCCCCCGGATTAAGGCATTCCAGGTCTACTCGCCTCCTGACAGCAAATTCGTCGCGATCGAGCCGCAGTTCAACTACGGCGACCCCCTCGGCAAGGAGTGGAAAGGCCAGGACACCGGCATGGTCACGCTCAATCCCGGGGAGTCCGTCACCTGGAAAGTCCGTCTGGAGCTGTTCATCCCCGCTGCTCCGCCCAACAACACTCTTTAGCGGATTTCTCGTGGATTTTCGCAGTCAGTGCGCCCCCCTGGGCCAGGCAGCGAAAATCCACATCCTCCGCAGTTTGACCCTCCACCAGAAGGCCCGTACCATACATACAGATACGCCCGGCTCCGCATCCACTGCGGTAGCTGACTGCCTGGACGTAGCCCGATTTTTTGAGGACGTGATACAACCGGCAGACGCTTGGCGACCCCATCTGGAAGGCAAACTCTTGACCCCGACTGAACCCATGACTGATTCAACGACAGAGACGATTGAGACCACCCCGCAGCAACCCGATGCCGAAGCCGCACACGACCACGCTGGTAATGACCACTCGCACGAAGGCCATACGCATGGCCCGTCCCTGAACCCCGAGTGTACCCGTGAAATTGAAGTCGAGGCTCCGGCGGAAGATGTCACCAGAGCATTCCGCAGCGTACTGAAGCGCATCCAGAAACAGGCCCGCATTCCGGGCTTCCGCGCCGGCAAAGTGCCGGAATCGCTCATTCGTTCCAAATTCGCCTCCGAACTGCGCCAGGAAGTGCTGGAGCAGCTTGTACCCCAGCGTTTCCGCGAAACGCTCGATGCACAAGGCATCACGCCCGTTTCGCAGCCGCAGATCGTCGATCTGCACCTGAATGAAGGCGATGCACTCCGCTTCAAGGCTGCATTTGAGGTGCTGCCAGAGATCGACATCACCGGCTACGAGACCGTAACAGCCGAAAAGCCGGACACCACGCTGACCGATGCCGAGTTTGAGACAGAAATCGCCCACGTCCGCGATTCCCGCTCCACCATGGAGCCGGTCGCAGAAGATCGCGCTCTTGTAGATGGAGACTGGGCCGAGATTAACTTCAAGGGCAGCTTTAAGGATGCGGAGGCTGCCGAACAGCAGCCCATCGCTGGCGACAATGTCACCATCGAGGTTGGCGGCGAAAATACCCTGCCCGCCTTCAACGACGCCCTCCGCGGTTCCAGGGCAGGACAGGAGCTGCAGTTTGAGGTGGAGTATCCACTCGATTTCGGCGAAAAGCGTCTTGCCGGCAAGACGGTCACGTATGACGTGACCATCACCGGCATCAAGAAAAAGATCATGCCGGAGCTGAATGACGAGTTTGCCAGGGAGATGGGCAATTACGAGTCCTACGACGACTTTGCCGCCAAGCTCCGCGAGCATGCCGCCGGCAGCAAAAAACAGCGGCTGGAGAGCCAGGCCAAGGAGAAGCTGGTCGACGATCTGGTTGCCAGGTTCGCCTTCCCGGTTCCGGAATCGCTCGTGCAGCAGCAGGTGGACGCGCGGCTGGACCGCGGTCTGCGCGCCCTGGCAGCCCAGGGTATGCAGGCAGAGGAGATGCGCAAGCTCGACTTTGCTCGCCTGCGCGCCGCCCAGCGCGACTCGGCCCTGAATGAAGTGAAGGCTTCGCTCATTCTGGACAAGATTGCCACAGCGGAAAATATCGAGATCAGCGACGACGAAGTCGATCGCGAGCTGTTGCTCCTCTCGCTGCAGACCCGCGAGCCGATAGACTCCCTGCGCAGCCGTTTGACGCAGGAAGGCGGTCTTAATAGAATTCGGGAACAGCTGCGCCGCGAGAAAACGGGCAATCTGCTTTACGAGAAGCACGCTTCGTAAAGTCCGCATCCACCACTGCAAGCCACGGGAACTGCGCCATCGGCACAGAATCTGTGGCCAGAGCGATAAGGAACTAGCATGGCATTGGTACCGATGGTTATTGAGCAGACGAGCCGTGGCGAACGCGCCTACGACATCTATTCCCGTCTGCTGCGCGACAACATCATCTTTCTCGGCACACCGATTGACGACAACATTGCCAACCTCATCATCGCGCAGATGCTCTTTCTCTCCGGTGAAGACCCGGAGAAGGACATCCAGCTGTACATCAACTCGCCCGGCGGCTCCACCACCGCAGGACTGGCCATTTATGACACCATGCAGTACATCAAGAACGATGTAGTCACCTTCTGCATCGGGCAGGCCGCCAGCATGGGAGCCTTCCTGCTCATGGCTGGCAAAAAGGGCAAACGCTTCGCCCTGCCGAACTCCCGCATCCTGATCCATCAGCCCTCCATGGGAGGGCTTTCCGGCCAGGCCACTGACATTGACATCCACGCACGCGAGATTCTGCGCATCCGTGAGATCACCAACCGGCTGATGAGCCAGAACACCGGCCAGACGCTGGAACGGATCGAACGGGACGTGGAGCGCGATTTCATCATGAACGCGCCCCAGGCCAAGGAATATGGCATCATTGATGACATCATCGACAAGCCACGTACCTAGCTTGTTAGTAATGAGGCCGGTTTGGCTGCAAGATCGACCCACAGGAGCCGGGAATTCCCGGTATCCTGTGGGAGCTAAATCTATAAGAGGGCCAAAGCCCCGTGTTTGTACTCAATGCCAGTGGCTCTTCCACTTTTCAGGGGACACCTCCTTGATCCCCGCTCATTGTCGAACCGAAAGACCGCGACATGTCCCGTTCAGCAATGCGTCCCCCGCTGCTGGCGAGACTGATTTCCATTGCCGGGTGTAAACTCTGAGTAAAGGGTTCCCGTATGATCGGCAAGGCCAAGGAGCTGTAGCAATGAAAACCCCTAGGGGATCTGAAGAAACTCTCCGCTGCTCGTTCTGCCATAAATCGCAGGACTCAGTCGCTAAACTCATCTCCTCACCGTCAGATTATCCGCGCGCTTACATTTGCGACGAATGCGTGGCTGTCTGCAACTCCATTCTGGAAGACGACCGCAGCGAAGCTCAGCCCGGGGCTGCTCCACCCCAGCTACCCAAGCCGCAGGAAGTAAAGGCGTTTCTGGATGAGTACGTCATCGGCCAGGACCAGACCAAGAAGAAACTTGCCGTTGCCGTATACAACCACTACAAGCGCATCCAGATGAACCGTACCCGCGGCAATGATGTGGAGCTTTCCAAGTCCAATATCCTGCTGGTCGGGCCGACCGGCTCCGGCAAAACTCTGCTCGCTCACACCCTCGCCAAAATGCTGGATGTACCCTTCGCCATTGTCGACGCCACTACCCTCACCGAAGCTGGCTATGTTGGCGAAGATGTGGAAAACATCATCCTCAAGCTGCTGCAGGCGGCGGACGGAGACGTTGCCCGTGCCCAGAGCGGCATCATTTACATCGACGAAATCGACAAGATCGGCCGCAAGGACGAAAACCCGTCCATTACCCGCGATGTTTCCGGCGAAGGCGTTCAGCAGGCGCTGCTCAAGATTCTGGAAGGTACCGTTGCCAATGTGCCGCCACAAGGCGGCAGAAAGCATCCGCACCAGGAGTTCACCCCGGTGGACACCACCAACATCCTGTTCATCTGCGGTGGTGCTTTCGTCGGGCTGGAGCGTGTCGTGGGCCGTCGCGTCGGCAAAAAAGCCCTGGGCTTCAAGGCGGTTGCGGAAAGCGATGCCCTGGAGGCCACCCCGATCCGCGCTCAGCGCGATGTCGAACTGCTGCGCCAGACCGAGCCACAGGACCTCATCAAGTACGGCCTGATTCCCGAATTTGTGGGCCGTCTGCCTGTCATCGGCATTCTGGACGAGCTGGACGAGGCCGCCTTAATCGAAATCCTCACCAAGCCGCGCAATGCCATCCTGAAGCAGTACCAGAAGCTCTTCGAGTTCGAGGGCGTCCGCATGCACTTCAGCGACGAGGCGGCACGCGCTGTTGCCCGCGAGGCCCTGAACCGCAAAGTCGGCGCGCGCGGACTGCGCATGATCCTGGAAGAGTTAATGCTGGACTTGATGTATCACCTACCAAGTAACAAGAAAATAAAAGAGTTAGAGATTACAGAAGAAATGGTGCAGAAGCGTGACCTTTCGCACTGCTTGCTGGAAAAAGCAGGCTAAGCGCTATTGGCGGAGTGTCATCACCGGGCACTCTGCCTCCGCAATCAGGCGATACGTCAGCCCGCGACCAAAGGGCATTCTCACCTTTTCTATGCTGCGGGGGCCTACCACAATCAGGTCGATCCGGTGGGCCTTTGCGTGTTCCAGAATGCGTTCGCGCACTTCGCCCAGCTCCACATAGCTGCTGGGTTCCATAAAGGCACGCGCCTCATCGGGCACCAGCTTGTTCAGTTCCCGATGAAAAGCACGCTGCTTGGCATGCAGCTCGTCCACTGAGCCCACCTCATCCAGTGTCAGCACGTTCAGGATGTGCAGATGCGCGCCAAAGGCCTGCGCCAACGTTACCGCATAAACCGCCGCCTGCATGGCCTCCGGCGAGAAGTCCGTAGCGTACAAAATATTTCGAAAAGTCAGGGTCTTCCCCGGAGTCAGCACATTCGGCCCGACCGTCATCACCGGGCACGTTACCGAGCGCAGCAGATCTTCTGCCGTAGAACCGATCAGGTGATGCTGGATGCGCCCCTTTCCCTGCGTCCCCATCACCAGCAGCGAAGAGCCGGGCAACTGTTCAATGCGGGCGACCATCTCTGCCGGTTCGCCTTCCAGCAGAACCGTTTGCCAGCGCGTCTCTGCCGGAGCAAGCCGCGCAGCCACTTCTTCCAGGTTCTTTTCTGCTGTATGGCGTTGTTCAGTGCTCGTAAATCCTTCCATTTCTACAGTTATCGCGGGCCGCAGTGGAATAAACGAGTGCATGGCCACCAGCCGTGCGCCGCTGTATTGCGCGAACAGACCGGCATATTGCCCGGCCACCTCGGAATGCCCGGAAAAATCTGTTGCAAAAACCACGTAATCCAAACTCAGCTCCGGGCGTTCCGGCTTCATCGTCATGGTGCAGGGCCTCAACTTTCACCTGTCAGCCTAAGCGGCCCACCAGCCGCCAAACTGTGACGTACAACACAGCTCTTGTTTCCCGCAAGCCATTCCACTGTTTTGTGTTGGCGATACCACGCAATCCACAGGTGCCGCAACAAATTCCCAGACCAACGCATTACAATCTCAATCAAGTGTTCTGGCCTTTCGGCGAAGGATGCGCTGCACCGTCTTATACTGCGGCGCATCCAAAAGAATGCAAGGTTTTTCACCCAGGGGGACTGGATGGCCACACCAACGACGACCAAAGAAAAAGAGCTCGGCGAAGCGCGCAAACTGCCCATGATGCCGATCCGGGACATGGTCATCTTCCCGTTCATGATGACGCCCTTTGTTGTCGGGCGCGAATCCAGCGTTCGTGCGCTGGAAGAGGCCCTGACCGGCGACCGCAAAATCTTCCTCGCCACCCAGCATGACGCCTCCATTGACGAGCCGCGGCCGGAGGACATTTACACCACCGGCACCATCGGCAACATCGTGCAAAGCGTCAAAATGCCCGACGGCAACATCAAGGTGCTAGTAGAGGGTGTTGAGCGCGCCAAGGCCATCGAGATTACCGACTCCGATGGCTTCTTTGTCGCCACCGTGCGCACGGCCAATGCTCCCATTGAGATCACCCCGGCCATCGAGCAGTTGATGCAGCGCGTCTCTTCCCTCTTCGAGCAGTACGTCAAGCTGCAGCAGTCGCTCAATTACGAAACCATGATTGCCGCCGTCCGCATGGACGAGCCCGCCAAGCTGGCCGACACTATTGCCGCCAATCTGCAACTCACCATTGAAGAAAAGCAGGGTCTGCTGGACATCTTCAACACCGAGTCGCGGCTGGTGCGCGTGGGTGAAGTGCTGGACATTGAAATTGAAAAGCTGAACATGGACCGCAGCATCCAGTCGCGCGTGAAGCGGCAGATGGAGCGCGCCCAGAAAGAGTACTACCTCAACGAAAAAATCAAGGCCATCCAGAAGGAACTGGGCCGCGGAGAAAAATCAGAATTTGATGAGCTGAAAAAGAAGATTGAAACCGCCGGAATGCCGAAGGAGGTTTTTGACAAGGCCATCCAGGAACTGAAGAAGCTGGAAGCCATGCCGCCAATGTCGGCCGAGTCGACCGTTTCCCGCAATTATCTGGACTGGCTGCTGGCCGTTCCGTGGAAGAAAAAATCCAAGGAAATCCGCAGCATTGACCATGCGGAAAAAATCCTGAATCAAGACCATTACGGGCTGGAAAAAATCAAGGAGCGCATCCTGGAGTTCCTGGCGGTGCGCCAGCTGGTGAAGAATCCCAAGGGCTCCATTCTCTGCTTTGTCGGACCTCCGGGTGTTGGCAAAACCTCTCTGGGGATGTCGATCGCCAAGGCAACGGGCCGCAAGTTTGTCCGCATGTCGTTAGGCGGCGTGCGTGATGAAGCGGAAATCCGCGGCCACCGGCGGACTTACATTGGCGCACTTCCCGGCCAGATCATCCAGTCGATGAAAAAGGCCGGAACACGCAATCCTGTGTTCATGCTCGACGAAATCGACAAGATGGCCTCCGACTTTCGCGGCGATCCGGCCTCGGCGCTGCTGGAAGTGCTGGATCCGGAGCAGAACACCAGCTTTCAGGACCACTACCTCGACGTGGAATATGACCTGTCGCAGGTGCTCTTCGTTGCTACAGCCAACGTGCTCCACACCATCCCCGGCCCGCTGCAGGACCGCATGGAAATTCTGCGTCTGCACGGATATACCGAGTTGGAAAAGCTGGAGATCGCCAAGCAGTACCTGCTCAAAAAGCAGCGCGAAGCCACCGGCCTGACGGAGAAGCAAATTATGTTTGCAGATGATGCGCTGAAAGAGATCATCCGCTCGTATACACGCGAGGCTGGCGTCCGTAATCTGGAGCGCGAGATCGGCAATGTCTGCCGCAAGGTGGCCCGCCGCGTGGTAAAGAATGGCAACAAACACAAGGAAGAGATCACTGCCGGGAATGTCTCTGAATTTCTTGGCGTGGCAAAGTTCCGCGACTCGCAACTGCACGAAAAGAGCGAAGTGGGCCTGGTCACCGGCCTTGCCTGGACAGAAGTTGGCGGCAGCATCCTGTCCACAGAAGTGCAGGTGCTCGATGGCAAAGGCAAGCTCACACTCACCGGCCAGCTTGGCGATGTGATGCAGGAATCGGCGCAGGCCGCGCTCAGCTACATCCGTTCGCGCGCCAACCAGCTTGGCCTGTCGCGTGATTTCTACCGCAACGTGGACATTCACGTGCATGTGCCCGAGGGCGCTATTCCCAAGGACGGCCCCTCCGCTGGCATCACCATTGCCACCGGCCTGGCCAGCGCGCTCACTAAAATTCCAGTGCGCCGCGACATTGCCATGACCGGAGAGATCACCCTGCGCGGCAAAGTGCTTCCCATTGGCGGACTGAAGGAAAAGCTGCTGGCAGCCCACCGCGCCGGCATCTTTGAGGCGGTTCTCTGCAAGGAAAACGAGAAAGATCTTGCAGACCTGCCGGAGCTGCTCAAGACTTCCATGAAGCTGCATTTTGTCGAGCAGATGGATGAAGTGCTCCGGCTGGCGCTGGAAGGCCCACTGCCAGAGTTGAAGGAAGAAGCGCCGGAATCGCTGGCAGTTCCCGCTCCGCCCACATCTGGCAGCAAGCAGCCGGTTGCGCATCAGTAGCCTCTGGAAGTGCAGACACACGGATAAGGCCGGCTTTCGGAAATCGGCCTCGCTTTCTTCTCTCTGCCGTAATTCGAATTCTGCCAGACCGGAGTCTGTATGCCCACTACGTCCACGCCGTTGCAGTTGAGCGATATTTCCCCCGCCATCATTCAATCGGAAATCCGTTCCATGACGGTAGAATGTGCTGCCATCAACGGTATCAACATGGCGCAGGGCGTATGCGACACTGACCCGCCTGCGCCGGTTGTCGAAGCAGCTCTTGCCGCCATCCGCGATGGCTTCAACACCTATACCCGGCTGGACGGAATCAGCACACTGCGAACGGCCATCGCGCAAAAACTTGCTCACTACAACGGCATTACCGCCAACCCGGACACCCAGGTGCTGGTCACCTCCGGCGCCACCGGAGCGCTCTACGCCGCCTGCCTGGCGCTGCTCAATCCTGGGGATGAGGTCATCATTTTTGAACCCTGCTACGGCTACCATGCCAGCACGCTGCTCTCGCTTCGCATAAAGCCCGTTTTCGTTCCTATGCAGGCTCCTGACTGGCAACTGGATCTGCGTGCCGTAGAGGCCGCCCTCACATCACGTACCAGGGCCATTATTCTGAACTCGCCGGGCAACCCAAGCGGCAAAGTTTTTTTTCGCAAAGAGCTGGAGTCCCTCGCCGACATCGCCATCGGGGCCAATCTCTTCGTCTTTACCGACGAGATTTACGAATACTTCCTTTACGACGGCACGCAGCATATCAGCCCAGCAACCCTGCCCGGCATGGCGGAACGCACCATCACCATCTCCGGATTTTCCAAAACCTTCAGCGTCACCGGCTGGCGTCTTGGCTACCTCACGGCCAGCGAACGGTGGATTCCCTCCATCGGCTACTTTCACGATCTCACTTACGTCTGCGCTCCGTCTCCGCTGCAACACGGAGCCGCAGCCGGCCTGCTGGCACTTCCGGACCATTTCTACACGGAGATGTCGCAGGACTACGAGCAGAAGCGCAACACCCTCTGCACTGCGCTCGCCGAAGCCGGACTGACACCCTCAGTTCCGCAGGGCGCCTACTACGTGCTGGCAGACTCCTCCCGCATTCCAGGCGCCACCGCCAAAATCAAGGCGCGACAATTGCTGAAGGACACTGGCATCGCGGCCGTAGCGGGCACGGCCTTCTTCGGCAGCGGCAATGGAGAAAATCTGCTCCGCTTCTGCTTTGCCAAAAAGGACGCAGATCTGCAGGAGGCGTGCCGTCGTCTGCGCAACACGTAAGTTTCCCCTGGCAGTGCCACGGAGACTCCTGGTTGGCGCGGGCAATCGTCGCAACGGGCCACTTGGTTATTTATGCAATGGGCTGCAGCGTGGGAAGGTGTACCAAACGATGATGACTGCCGGCCGGCCGGGTCGATCGCCCTATAAGCACTTTATTTTGTTGATGAAATGGTGGCCCGGGCAGGAGTCCAACCTGCGACCTTCGCGTTAGGAGTGCGCTGCTCTATGCAACTGAGCTACCGGGCCGATAATCTGATTCTATAACGATGAGCGGCTGTAAATCCGCACCAGCTCTTCTTAGTACGTTTTCATCTCCGCAATCGCACGGTTCAACTCATCCAGCACTTCCAGCGTATTGCCGGGAGCCAGCCGCCCGGCGTCCTCGCGTACCCGCTCGCGAAAGGTCTGGCTCAGCGACTCCAGATACCACAGCGTGTCTTCGCGGCCACCGCTGAACAACTGCCATACATCGGAGCCATAGCGTCGCAGATCGCGCAGCATGGAGCGGCTGTTGGCCAGCTTGTCCGCCGCATACACCAGGCAGCTTTCCGCCAGCCCGTGCTCGCGGAAGTGCGTCACATGCGCCTGCTTGCGCTCGCGCCAGCACAGTCCGTCCTCTTCCCCGTCGTAGGAATCCGTGCAGTCCTTCACAATGGTCGAAACACGTTTGCCGAAGAGCCGCCGGATCATGTGCAGCGTCTCCAGTCCGCCCTGGTCCTCCGGCGCATCGTGCAGCAGAGCGGCAATAGCCTGCTCCTCGTCACCGTCGGCCTGCATCACAATACTGCAAACATCCAGCAGATGTGCCACATACGGCACGCCGGTGCGCTTCCGCTGCTGGCGGCCATGCAGCGCTGTGGCAAACTCCAGCGCCAGCGTAAACCGCGCAGAAGGGATATATTTCGGAGCAAGATATTCCGGGATTTCTGATTTGACAGGCACAACTTTAGTATAGAGAGCCGGTTGCAGCCGTTCTGCTGCAAAATGCCGTAAACTGAGGAAAGAGAAATTTATGCCGCAGATCAACCGTCGCAAGTCCGTCTCTGTCAAAATTGGCAACGTTCTCGTGGGGTCAGACTGTCCGGTCATCGTGCAGTCGATGACCAACACTGACACTGCGGACGTGGAAAGCACCATCCAGCAGGTTGCCGCGCTCGCCCGCGCCGGCTCCGAGATGGTGCGCGTCACCGTCAACAATGACGACGCCGCCCGGGCCGTTCCCTACATCGTGGAAGGCATTGCCAAAAAGGGCTGGACCACGCCCATCATCGGCGACTTTCACTACAACGGCCATCTGCTGCTGAAGAAGTATCCGGACTGTGCCAGGGCGCTGGCCAAATATCGCATCAATCCCGGCAATGTCTCCATCGGCCGCAAGGACGACGACAACTTCCGCACCATGGTGGAGTGCGCCGTGGAAAACCAGAAGCCCGTACGCATTGGCGTCAACTGGGGTTCGCTGGATCAGGCCCTGCTGACGCGCATGATGGATGAGAATTCCAGGCTGACCCAGCCGCTGGATGCCCGTGACGTGATGATGGAGGCCATGGTGGTCAGCGCGCTGGACAACGCCGCTGCCGCCGAGCGCTACGGCCTGCGCCGCGACCAGATTATCCTGAGCGCCAAGGTCTCTGGCGTGCGCGATCTGATCGATGTCTACAGTTCGCTGGCCTCGCGCTGCGACTACGCACTGCACTTGGGCCTGACGGAAGCCGGCATGGGCATGAAAGGCATTGTGGCCTCCACTGCCGGACTGGCGCCGCTGCTGCTCAATGGCATTGGCGACACCATCCGCGTTTCTCTGACGCCCACACCCGGCGGCGACCGCTCAGAGGAAGTCCGCTGCGGCCAGCAGATTCTGCAGTCCCTCAGCATCCGCAGCTTTACGCCACAGGTAACGGCCTGCCCCGGCTGCGGACGCACCACCAGTACCTACTTCCAGCAACTTGCCGAACAGGTGCAGGGCCATCTGCGCGAAAGCATGCCGGAGTGGAAGACCCGCTACCCTGGCGTAGAAGAGATGAAGCTCGCCGTAATGGGCTGCGTGGTGAACGGGCCCGGCGAAAGCAAGCACGCCAACATCGGCATCTCTCTACCCGGCACGTTTGAAGATCCCGTCGCCCCGGTTTACGTAGATGGCAAGCTGAAGACCACCCTGCGCGGCGACAACATTGTGGCCGAGTTCAAGGTCATTCTGGATGAGTATGTGGAAGCCCGCTACGGCAGGAAAGAGGAGCTGGCAGCAACACACTAGAGCGGTTCTCCAGTTTTCGTGGAGTTTCAAAGAATATGCAGGATGGCTTTTTCTTGAGAAAAAAGCCATTTCAGGGCATCGCGTTTCCTCTACACCAACTGGAAAATCGCTATAAACCGGCGGAAGCATCCGGAAAATGGCATGGCCCTACGCCATGCCATTTTCTTTACCACAGCGGCCCGGCGTTCTTGCGCAGCTCCTTCAGCGGATACAGCGTGCCACGCCAGATAACGCCGCCCTGCACCAGCGTCGTCAGCATGGAGCGCAGCAGCGTGTAGATGAACAGGCTGGTGCTGAGGGGATAAGTAAGCACATAAATCCAGTGGATGCCGCTACGCGGCGCATACGCCCAGTAAGCCAGCAGCACGGCCAGCAGCGTAAAGGCGCAGGCCAGTTGCAGCCCGCCAGACGTAAAGACGCCGAGGAACGGAGCCAGGCAGAAGAGCAGCATCCACACACAGGCCAGCATCAGCAGCCCGGGACGGAAGCGGAAGGCGGAGAACATGTTTTTCGTCAGCACATTCACAATGCCAAACGCGCCCGAGGCCCAGTGCACATTCACCAGTCCACGTCCAAAGCCAACCCGCTGCGCATAGCCGGCCTGCTTCACCTTGTAGCCGAGCCGCACGTCTTCCAGCACTTCCATCCGCAGCGACTCATAACCGCCAATCGCCTGATACACCTCCCGGCGGATCATATTGAAGGCGCCAATACCGATGTAGTCGCGCTTGGATTCGGGGTCGGCAATGCGCCAGGGCCGCGATGCCCACACCGTGATGCTCTGGAAGAACGAAAGCATCATCCGCTCGCCCCAGTTGCGCAGAATCATGGTGGGAAAAACGACCAGATGGTCTGCGCGGCTCTGTTCCGCCATCGCCAGCGTGCGCCGAATCGCGTCCGTGCGATAGAAAATATCGCCATCTGTGAACAGAATCCAGTCGGTCGCGCATTGCCGCGCAGCCAGGGCCATGGCATGCGTCTTGCCCATCCAGCCTTCGGGCAGTTCGCGGATGTGGATCACGCGCAGCCGTCCCTCGGAGCTGGCCGCCACATGCTCCATGATTTCGCCGGTGGCATCGGTGGAGCGATCATTCACGGCAAGCACCTGCATATGCGGATAGTCCTGCTGCAGTAGCGAGCGCAGAGCCGCCTCTATATCCTTGCCTTCATTTTTTGCAGGAACGATGACCGTCAGCGTTGGCTGGCGGCCATCTTTTTCCGGCAACGTATCATATTCCGCTCGCAGCAGATCCGGAACTTTCGAAAGATTCAACAGTGCCGCCAATACGCGCCACGCCCAGGCCGCCGCAATTCCCCAGGCCACAAACAACAAAACAGGATGCCCATACTTCAAAAAAAAGTGCATACCTTTCCAGTATGCCGCTTTTGCCAGTCCTATGTATGCCGTTTTGCCGCATCAGCGCCGCGCATCACCAGCATTTACGCTTCCGCCAGATGCAGTTCCGGAGCGAACCGCGCACCGCGGAAGAGCAGCGCAGCCGAGACCAGCATCGTCACCAGCGTAACTGCCAGCCCAATCTGCAGGCTGCTATGGTCGGACACAGCGCCAATAATGCGCGGCGAGGGTGCATCTCCCAGCGCATGAATCACAAACAACTCAATGGCAATGGCCGTGGACCGCACCTCTGCGGAGACGGCATTCACAATGGCGGCATTCAGCGGCCCTGTGTTCATGAACAGGAAAAACTCCGCCACGGCAATGCCCGGCAGCACGCTCCAATGCGGTCCAAAGAAGGCCACAAGTCCCCCCGGAACCGCCAGCAGCATGCTCCAGGCAGAAACCAGGTACAGCGCCTGATCGTTTGTCCGCATCCAGCGCTGCGCCAGCCAGCCGCCAAACCAGGTGCCTGCAACGCCATCCACCACCGTGACCGCACCCAGGAGTTGATTGGCCGAGGAAAGCGAATAGCCAACATGGCGATACAGAAAGGTCGGCAGCCAGACGGAGATTCCGCCCATGGTAAAGACCATCATCGCCATCCCCAGCGTGGCATACCAGTAGGCGCGGTTGCGCAACAGTCCGGCAAAGGTGGCGCGGTCCGCTGTAGGCGTCAGCCGCTCGCTGGAACCACGCTCCGGCTCCCGCATCCAGAACAGGATCAGCAACGCCAGCAGCAGCCCTGGCACAGCGCTCACGTAAAAAGGCGCGCGCCATCCGTAACGGGAACCCAGCACACCACCCACCACATAGCCCATGGCAGCGCCCACTGGAATCGCCAGATAAAAGATGCTCAGAATGCGGTTGCGCTCCTCGTCCGGGAAGAAGTCTGCCAGTACCGCGGGAGCGAAGATGCAGAATGTGGCCTCGCCAATGCCCACCACGGCATGCCGGATGTAAAGTCCCCTGTAGCTGTGCACCATCGCCGTAAAGAGCGTGGCCACGCTCCACAGCAGCGTGCCCATCAGGATCAACGGCTTGCGCGGAAAGTGGTCTCCCAGCCAGCCCGTGACCGGCGCCGCCAGCATATAGGTGATGAAAAAGGCGAAGGTGAGCGCGCCCATCCGCTCGTCATTCACCCGGAACTCGCGCTGCACCAGCGGCTGTACACCGGGCAGCACATAGCGGTCCAGATAATTGACAAAGTTGAGCAACGTCAGCAGTCCCAGCGCGACGAACGCGCCCTTGACGCGCAACCGGCCCGAAGTACGGCTCATGGATTGAGTAATGGAGGGCATGCGGGCAAAGAATATCAGGCAACCAGCCTGCGCCGGAAATTCTTTGCTGCATTTGCAGGAAAATCTTCCGTTCCGCGGAAGGGGCCCAGTCTATTTGCGCGTCTTCGGGCGCGGCCAACTGGCTTCCACAATGGTAGAAATGCCACCGCGGGGGCGGAAATCCCCCTTGACCACGGCCCACACCGGGTCACAGGCCTTCACCACATCTTCCAGCACCTGGTTGACGATGTTCTCCTGGAAGATGCCCAGACTGCGATAGCAGAACAGATATTCCTTCAGCGACTTCAGTTCCAGGCAGCGCTTGCGCGGCATGTAACGGATGGTCAGCGCGCCAAAGTCCGGCAGGCCGGTCTTGGGACAGACGGAGGTGAACTCCGGATCGTCGACGAGAATCTCATAGGCTGGAAACTGGTTCTGCCAGGTCTCAATTGCAGGAAATTGAGTGTCGAGACCGGCCTTTGCGTGGTCGTCCGTGTAGCCGGTCGTGTGTTGCGGTTTCTTTGCCATGCCTCTATTGTACGGTTTTTTCTTTTGGCGTTTGCAGCGCAGCACCTATGGCATATTTGCCACACCAGGCAGCTCCTAAATAACTGTCATAAAACTTTTTGATTCTCTGACTCTCCCTGCCGAGTCTTATACAATGATTCCTTGTGCCCATGTCTACGCCTCCTACAAACCGCAGCAGTTCCAAACTGTTTTGGCTCATCGGACTGGTCGTCCTGATCCTGGCCACCCTTGGCCTGCGCAGCCTGTTGCGTAAGGATGTTGTCATCCACACGGCCACGGTCAGCTATGGCAACCTGGTGAGCACCATTCCGACCAACGGCAAAGTGGAGCCGATCCGGAACTTTCAGGCGCATAGCCCAATTAATACGACGGTAAAGAAGGTATACGTCCGTGAAGGCGATCATGTTGCGGCAGGCACACTGCTGCTCTCGCTGGATGATGCCGAGGCACAGTCCCGGCTCGCTATAGCCGTAACGGCGCTGCGCGGCGCTCAGGCTGCATTGCAGTCAACCGAGCAGGGCGGCACGCGCGAAGAGCAGGTGAACCTGGCCGGGCAGATTCAGCGGGCGCAACTGGACCAGCAGCAGGCCTCCCACGAACTCATCGGCCTGCAGCAACTGCTGGGGCGCGGAGCCGCCTCGCAGAGTGAAGTGGCCTCTGCTCAGCAGCGCCTACAGGTGGCACAAAGCAACCTGACTTCGCTGGAGCTGAAAAAAGCAGACCGTTATAGTTCGCTCGATCTTTCCCACGCCAAGGCGCAACTGGCCGATGCCCAGGCGGCCTATGTCGCGGCGGAACAGGTTGTGGCGCAGTGCAACGTGCGCGCCCCCCTGGCCGGTACGGTGTATTCCATTCCGGTCGCGCAGTCGGACTATGTACAGACAGGCGGCGTGCTGCTGCAGATGGCCGACCTTAAGCATATCCGCATCCGCGCCTACTTTGACGAGCCGGAGATTGGCCAGCTTGCGGTTGGACAGAAGGTCTCCATTGTGTGGGATGCACAGCCGGGACTGGTGTGGCATGGCCACATTGAGCGCACGCCGACAACCATCATCCCGTATGGCACGCGCAATGTGGGAGAAGTGCTCATCAACGTGGATGACGCCGACGGCAAGCTGCTGCCGAACACCAACGTGACTGTTACGGTGATCACGCAGAACAAGGAAAATGTGCTGAACATTCCGCGCGAGGCCCTGCGGACTGACGGCTCGGCAAACTTCGTCTTCCAGGTGGCCGACGGCAAGTTGAAGCGCACGCCGGTGCAGATTGGCGCGCTGAACCTGACCAGCGTGGAGATCAGGAGCGGTATCCAGGCTGGTGATGTTGTCGCCCGGAATGCTGTTGACGGGCAAACCCTCTCCAATGGAGAGGAAGTACAAGTTGCCAGATAGCAGACTTCGAGAGTAACCGCAATGAGTCACCTATCATTTCCGTTCCGCCGGTTCATGACTGTAGGCCTTGCAGGCGTGCTTCTGCATGGCCTGATTTCCTTACCCCTGCTGGCGGCCGGCACAGAGGCAGATGCGCATGCAGCGCTGGAGCAGGGCCGCGCCGATGAGGCCATTTCCATTCTGAAGCCACTGCTGGCCGCGAATCCGGACAATGCTGAGGCACACAACCTGCTGTGCCGCGTTTATTACTCCGAAGGCGACCTGGACAACGCCGTGAAGGAATGCCAGAAGGCCGTCGGCCTGTCCGCGGGCAATGCCAGCTACCACCTGTGGCTGGGCCGTGCTCTGGGAGACAAGGCCGACCATGCTTCCATCTTTTCCGCCTATGGCATGGCCAGGCAGGTGAGCAGCCACTTTGAGCAGGCTGTAAAGCTGGATCCCAACAATGTGGATGCCATGACCGACCTGGGAGAGTTCTATGTGGAAGCGCCGGGGATTGTTGGTGGTGGAATTGACAAGGCCCGGAGGCTGGTTCCACAGCTCGAAAGCAAAAATGCCGCGCGCGCCCATTGGCTGCTGGCGCGCATTGCCGGGCACAACAAGGACTACGCCACTGCTGAGACCGAATACAAGAAAGCCATCGCGGCGGGCAGCAATACAGCGCGGGCCTGGGTCGATCTGGCCGGCTTCTATCGCAGGCAGAACAAGCTGGATGCCGCCGTGGACGCAGCCCGCAATGCGGTCCGGACAGATGCGGAGCACGATGCTGCGCTGGTGGATGCGGCTGGACTGTTGCAGCGCATGAATCGCGAGCCACAACTGGCCATCCATGCGTTGGAGCTGTATCTTGCTTCACCCGACAAGAGTGAGAGCGCGCCGGCTTTTCAAGCACATGTGATGCTGGGCCAGTTGCTGCAACAGCAGGGCGATCGCGCAGCAGCGCAAAAAGAATTTGCCGCCGCACTGTCATTGGCGCATGACTATGCCCCAGCAAAAAAGGCAATGACCAATTAGCATTGGAAGGACAAAGAGAAAGTTTTCATGCCGCAAAGAATGACGTTCAATCTGCATGCAGCCGGGAAAGGGACCGCTTGAAGCTCAGCGCCTCTCCAGACCGCTTCCTGTTCCGTGCGCTTGCGTGCGCCGCCGTACTGTGCGTGGGCACCGGCTACGCAGCCGCGCAGATCTCGCTTTACACTGTGGTTGATCTGGCCCTGCGCAACAGCAACAAGGTACAGATTGCGGTGGCCGAAGAGCAGAAGGCAGAGGCCGGGTTGTCGCAGTCGAAGGACGTCTACATTCCCAGCATCACCTTTGGGTCAAGCCTTGGGTACTCCTATGGATTCCCCATCGGGCAGCCCTCCATCTACAACCTGACGGCGCAATCGCTGGTCTTCAACTTCTCGCAGATCGACTACGTCCGCTCAGCGCGCGATTCGGTGCGGTCCAGCCGCCTGTCGCTCGAAAACATTCGCCAGCAGGTGGCAGAGGATGCCGCGCTCACTTACATCCAGCTCAATACCCTGCTGCAACAGAAAAGTGCGCTGGACGATGAGTTTGCGGCGGCCACACAGCTCGTCTCCATCGAAGAACAGAGGATGAATGCCGGGCTGGACAGCAAGACCGCCTACACGCAGGCCCGGCTCACAGCCGCGCAGGTCCAACTGAAACAGATACAGACAGAGGACCAGATCGCATCGAAACGCCAGCATCTTGCGCATGTTACCGGGCTGCCAGCGAATGACCTGACCACAAACCCAGACAGCATTCCTCCGCCGCCACAGCTTTCTGATCATCCGCAGGCGGCCATCAATAACAACCCCGGCATACTGGCCGCTTATGCCGATGCGCACTCCAAGCTGCAGACCTCCTACGGCGATGCGCGGCAAATGCTCCGCCCGGAAGTCGCCTTCAGCGTGCAGTACAGCCGCTATGCCCGCTTCAACAACTACGCCGATTACTATAAGAACTTTCAGGAGAACAACCTGGGGATCGGTGTCCAGATTTCTGTGCCACTGTTTGATGCCAGCCGCCGCTCCCGTGCAGCGCAGTCAGCGGCGGAGGCCGTCCGCGCCCAGCGCGCAGCCGACCAGACCCGGGACCAGATGCTGGAAAGCACGCTCCAACTGCAGCATGGGCTGCGCGAACTGGCGGCGCAACAGCAGGTGGCCAGCCTGGAGCGCCAACTGGCGCAGGATCAACTGGACACTGTGCTGACGCAGATGAAGTCCGGCAGCGGCTCGCCCAGCACACCGCCCATGACGCCGAAAGATGCCGCGATGGCGCGCATCTCTGAGCGACAGAAGTACATCAACCTGCTGGATGTGGATTTCCAACTGACGCAGGCGCAACTGAATCTGTTGCGGGCCACGGGACGCATTGAGTCCTGGGTTCGCTCTTCAGTCAACTCCCGCCCCTGATAAAACCTCCTCCATTCGAAACCAAATTATTGAAAATAAAATACTTGGGGAGAAATATTGCTAAACTTCCAGGGCTGGAGCTGGAGATAAATCACAACAGGAGGGCCGGTTGCAGACAGCCCTCCAATGGTAGACTTAAAAATTGACATGCCACTGAAAACACTGTTTTTGAACCCGCCCTCGTTTGAGAATTTTGACGGTGGTGCCAGCTCTCGCTGGCCCGCGACCCGCGAGATTGAGTCCTACTGGTATCCGGTCTGGCTTGCCTACCCCACGGGCATGCTGGAGGGTGCGCGCCTGCTGGATGCGCCGCCGCACCACATCTCCTGGCAGCAGGTGATCGACATTGCCAAGGACTATGAATTTCTGGTGCTCTTCACCAGCACCATTGGCTGGTCTGGCGACCAGCGCATGGCGGAACGGCTGAAAGAGACCCACCCCAACATCAAGATCGCCTTCGTTGGCCCTCCGGTCACCACGTCGCCGGAAAAAGCGCTGACCGAGTGCAGCGCCATCGACTTCATCTGCCGCCGCGAGTTTGACTACTCCGTGGTGGAGTACGCCAACGGCAAGCCGCTGCAAGAGATTCTCGGCATCAGCTACATCCAGGACGGCCAGATTATCCATAACCCGGACCGCCCACAGGTGGACAACCTGGACGCGATGCCGTGGGTGACGGACATCTATGCCCGCGACATGGATGTGACGAAGTACAACGTGCCGTTCCTGCTGCATCCGTATGTGGCGCTTTACTCCACGCGCGGCTGCCCGGCGCAGTGCACCTTCTGCCTGTGGCCACAGACGCTGAGCGGCCATGCCTGGCGCAAGCGCTCCACCGATGACGTCGCCGCGGAAATGGCGCACGCCAAGGAGCTCTTCCCGCATGTGAAGGAGTTCTTCTTTGACGATGACACCTTCAACATTCAGAAGGCCCGCACCATTGAACTGTGCGAAAAACTGAAGCCGCTGAAGCTGACGTGGTCCTGCACCTCGCGTGTGACGACCGATTACGACACGCTGAAGGCCATGCGCGATGCTGGCTGCCGCTTGCTGATTGTGGGCTATGAGTCCGGCGATCCGCAGATTCTGAAGAACATCAAGAAAGGCGCCACGGTGGAGCGCGCGCGTGACTTTACGCGGGACTGCCACAAGCTGGGCCTCACCATCCATGGCGACTTCATTCTGGGCCTGCCGGGAGAAACCAGGGAGTCGATCCGCAACACGATCAACTTCGCCAAGTCGCTGGATGTGGAAACCATTCAGGTCTCCATTGCGCATGCCTTTCCGGGGACCGAGTTCTACGACTTTGCCAAGGAACACGGCTTCATCACCAACCAGGACATGGCGGATGAAGGCGGTCACCAGATGGCGCACATTGAGTACCCCGGCCTGGCGGTGGAGTACGTCCTGGAAATGGTGCACCGCTTCTATGACGAGTATTACTTCCGCCCAAAGGCTGCGTGGCGCGTGGTGAGCAAGGCGATCATCAACCGCGATGTGCCGCGCCTGTACCAGGAGGCAAAGTCCTTCCTGAAGCTGCGTGCGCAGCGCAACAAGATTGTGAAGGCCAGCAAGAACAAGGCCAGCGCAGAGGCCAGCACGGCCCTGAGCGCTGGTGACTAAGCTGCGGCGCACAACCATCACAAGAGGCGGTCAGCCGGGAACTGCTGGCCGCTTTTCTCTTTCTACTGCATGAAACACACGCTCACATTTCGCCGCTATCTGGTTCTGCTGGCCGTGATGCTGACGGCCTCCGTAGGCGACACCTTTCTTTCCGTCGGCATGAAGCAGGTTGGCCCGGTCTCGCTGCATCAACTGGTCACGCTGCTCCATGCCCTGCGGAACCCCTGGATCATGGCTGGCATTCTGCTGCTGATCGGCTTTTTTGCCTCGTACCTGACGGCGCTGAGCTGGGCAGACCTCACATTTGTGCTGCCCTCCACCGCCTTTGGCTATGTTGTCGTGGAGCTGCTTTCCACCTTCTGGCTGCATGAGCATGTCTCGCTGATGCGCTGGCTGGGCGTGCTGCTGGTTGTGGCCGGCGTGGGTTTTGTATCGCAGGGACCATCGCTGACAGAGCATGCCCCGGCACAGACGACGGAGAAAGCACTGGAGAAGGTGGGATGACGAGCTGGGCAGCAACCTGGAGCATGATTCTCGCCATCGTCGTCACTGCAACGGCTGGCGATGTGCTGACGGCGGGCGCGATGCGTCGCATCGGCGATCTGGACAGCATCAAGGCCCGCTCCGGCCTGCCGGGAGCCATTCGCGCCGTGGTTGGCAATGGTATGTTCCTCGCCGGGGTGGTCTGCATGGCGCTCAGCTTCTTCTCGCTGCTCTTTGCGCTCAGTTGGACGGACGTCAGCCTGGTGGCGCCGGCCTCCGCCTCGCTCACCTTCATCAGCAATGCCTTTGCCGCAAAGATTTTTCTAAAAGAGAATGTTGACCGCCGCCGCTGGATTGCCGCTCTGTTTGTCTGTGCCGGGGTGGCGCTGCTGGCACAGTAGCTATCCGAAGAGCCGCATCAGACCCTGCGCTGGCAGATCGGGTTGCAGAAATTTGCGTGGGCTGCCATTCGCGCGCACAACCGCCTCGGCCGCAAGATACCCGCTGCGCACGGCTCCTTCCATGGTGGAAGGCCAGTCCGTAGCCGTCCAGTCCCCGGCCAGAAAAATGCCCGGCCACGGGCTTACATTGCCCGGACGCGCCGCATCCAGGCCGGGAAGCACGGAAAACGTGGCGCGCGCCTCCTTCAGAATGCCGCTCTTCAGCAGCTTCGCATCTTTTACCTTCGGGAAAAAGAGCGCCAGCTCCTGCAGGGCATTTTGCAGGATTTCGCCTCGCTCCATCTTCAACTGCGCCTTGGAAGCGCTGATCGTCAGTTCCAGATAGCTGCCCCTGGCTGGCGCAAATTCATCTGGCGCAAATCCACGGATGCGCGACTTATGGAAGAGCCACTGGATCGTCGTATCCAACAGTACCGCATGGTCCAGATCGGTGATCTCGCGGTCAAACCACAACTGCAACGTGGTGATGGGCGAAGGCACAAACTGCGCCATCTGCCGCTGCAGCGCGTCCACGCCAGCAACCTGCGGCAATGTCGGCAGCAAGCGCTGCACCTGCTCAAACGGCAGCGCCAGCACAATGGCGTCCGCGCCATAAGAACCATTTTGCGTGCGCACGCACCAACTTCCGTCCGGCTCCTGCGCAAAGGCCTCGACACTTTCCCGCAGATGCACCACGCCGCCATGCTGCTCCACCAACCGCGCAGCCCCGGCGTAAAGCTCGCTGAGCGGCACCGCAGGAATCCCCAGCCGCCCGCCCTGCGCGGACTTCAGAAAAGATTCGCGGAAGACCTGTCCGGCATAACGCACCGAGCAGTTCTCAAAGCTGTCATTCAATGCGCCGACCAGCACCGGCTCCCAGAAGTGGCGAATGGCCCGATCCGTTTGCCCGGTGCGCCGCAGCCAGCCGGCAACGCTTTCGCTGGAGTCCGCCGGAATGCCCGTGAAAAAGCCAAGCAATCCGCGCGCGATCGCCAGCTTGTCCCAGGGGCCCAGCATGGGAGCGCGCAGAAAGCTGAGCGTAGAGTGCATTGGCGCCGGCAGACCGCTGGGCCGGATTTTGCTGGCGCGGCCATTCGGCTCCAGAAACGTCAGTTCGTCGTACCAGCGAATCTTGTCCGCAACCCCGGCCTGCGTGTACAGGTGGATCAGGTTGGTGCAACAGCCCAGCAGCACATGCTGGCAGTCCACCACCTCGCCCAGCGCTGGATGCTCATACGACGATGCGCGCCCGCCCACGTAGGGCCTGCGCTCCAGCACCTCCACCGGATAGCCGGCCTGCGCCAGCGCCGTGGCCGCACCCAGCCCGGCAATGCCTCCGCCAACCACCAGCACGTTGCGAATTGCGCGTTCCCCGGCCATCAACTTGCCTTGCCTGTAGTGCGATACCGCAGCATGGCCAGCAGACCGCGCAGCAGAATGCGCAGCTTGGTTGCAGTGGACACCTGAAGCCGATGGGAAAAGACGTTGAAGTTTTCCGCAACGATGCGGTCGAGCAGCGTGCGATAGATCGTCACCAGAACCCACAGCGCCGGGCGGCTGTCCGGCGCAATCAATGGCAGCAGCGCCTCCGCCGATTGGTAGAACTTGTAGGCCCGCTGCACCTCAAACTCCATCAGTTCGCGCTGGTTCAGCGTCATGTGATGGCCGTCTTTTAACTGCGCAAATCCGGCCACCTCCACGGAAAACTGCTCGAAGTCTTTCGTGGGAAGATAAACACGCCCACGCTCGGCATCCTCGCGGATGTCGCGCAGAATGTTCGTCAACTGGAAGGCAACGCCCGTTTCTTCAGCCAGTTTTTCCGCGCGCTGGTCCTCATAGCCAAAAATGCGGATGCAAACCAGGCCCACCACCGAGGCCACCAGATAACAATAACGGTAGAGTTCGTCGAACCGCTCGCACCCCTGAAACTCCTGCCCATCGGCCTCTTCTGAAGCAATGGTGATCCATGCCACCGGCTGCGTAACGCCTTCTGCGCCGGATGCCGTATGCAGATCCAGCGACAAGTCCATCGCCGTGCCCTGCACCAACTGGTCCAGCAAAGCATTGCGAATGCCAAAGCGCCGCTGCGCATCACGCAGGGCAATAAAAACAGGATCGTCCGTGGCCCCGCCCTGCTGCGCGCAATGCCAGGCATCCATCCAGCGCTGCATCTCATGGCGGCGCGCCTCCATCGGCAGCGACTCATCGTCCGCAATGTCGTCCGCACGGCGCATGAACGCATAGACTGCGCACATGGCATCGCTTTTGTGGCGGGGCAGCGCCAGAAAAGCGTAGTAGAAGTTCTTTGCTTCGCGCCGGGCAATCTCGCGGCAGGCTGCGTAAGCATGTTGCAGGCTCATCTCCGACACAGCTTTGCTCACGCCATCTTCCTTTTCCCTGAAAATGCTGAAGCCGCCTTCCCCGCGAGCGCCTCCACAAGCAAGATGACCTTGCGCGCTTTGGAAACCACGGGACGGCGCTGCAACACATCGTAATTCTGATCCTCAATCGCCTGCAAAGTAGCCATGCCGCCTTTCTGAAACAGCTCCAGCGTCACGGCCAGCTCCGCATCCACTTTACGGCTGATGACAGCACCTTCCTGCATCCTCTGGCGTGTCAGCGCAACCAGCTCCTGCATCATGTTGCGAAATCCAGGCGTAAATTTTCTCTCCGCCAGTTGCTGCCCGGTAACACCATGCTGCTGCATGGCATCGGCTGGCAGATAAATGCGGCCACGCGGACAGTCCACGGAAACATCCTGCCAGAAGTTTGCCAGTTGCAGCGCGGTGCAGACCTTGTCTGAAAGTGCCTGCAGCTCCGGATCGTCGTATCCGCAGGCATACAGCACCAGCCTGCCCACAGGATCGGCCGAGTAGCGCGAATACTCCAGCAGGCTGTGCAGCGTAGCATGACGCGTCACGGTCTGGTCCTGTCGAAAGGCCACCAGCAGATCGGCAAAAGGCCCGCGCGGAATGCGGCAGGTGCTCACCGTTTCCGCCAAAGCCACAAAAACCGGATGCCGGGAGCGCTGCGGATCGTCATAGCACTCATGCAGCATCTGCTCCCACGCATCCAGCAATTGCAGGGAGACCTGCGCATCGCCAATCTCATCGCCCAGGTCATCGGCAATGCGGCAATACGCATAAATGCTTTGGAAGTGCGGACGCAGCCGCTTCGGCAGAAACCACGTTGCTACATGGAAATTCTCATAGTGCGCTTCCGCCAGATGCTTGCAGTATGCCTTTGCCTCTTCCAGCGAAGGCCGCACTGCCGGCGTCCGATACGCCTCCGGAACCAGCGCACACGTCTGCAGCAGGGCCTGCGGCTCATCCAGTTGCAGGGGCTGCGAATTTTCCGTTCCGTTCCGGCTCATAACGCTTTCCAATTATTTTGAATACAAACAGTCTACGGAAGAATCGCCGTTTTGATGTCGATGGTCTCCGGCCGCTCCGAACGAGTCATCATCCGGGCAAAGACCGCAGCGACCTCAGCCAGGGAGGCCCGTCCGGTAATATATTCCGCACACTTGAAGCGTCCGCTGGTGATCAGCTCAAATGCGCGGCGGCAGGTGCCCGGCGTGTGGTGAAAACTGGCCTTCAGCGTGATGTCGTTGTAATGCAGCCGGTTGGTATCCAGCGCCACTTTGGTGCCCGACGGTGGCCCGCCAAAGAAGTTCACCGTGCCGCCTTTACGCGCCATTTCCACCGCCCACTCCCAGGTCATCGGCGTGGCAACGGCCTCAATCACTACATCCGCACCACGGCCTTCGGGCGTCAACGCACGGACAGCAGCAATCGGACCGTCCACCGCTGTGGTCTGCACCACCTTGCCTGCGCCAAAGGTCTGTGCGGCGGCAATCTGGTCATCGCGTTTGACAACGGCAATCACCTGCGCACCCGCCAGCTCCGCCACGTGCATGAACATCAACCCGATAGGGCCTGCGCCGATCACCACCACCACATCGCCGGAGCGTATGCCGCTTTCCTCCAGTCCGCGCACCACGCAGGCCAGCGGCTCCGTCAACGCAGCGTGCTCAAACGAGACCTGCTGCGGAACATGCAGCATGTTTTTGGCCACAATGCGCGCCGGAATCAGAATGTACTCCGCATAAGCGCCATTGTTGAAGAGCAGATCGTCACACAGATTCTGCTGTCCGCGCTGGCAGAAATAACAGGCATCGCAGGGGGCTGAGTTCAACGCCACCACGCGGTCACCAACCTTGAACTCCGTTACGCCTTCGCCCACTTCGGAGATTTCGCCCGCCAGCTCATGGCCAAACGGGATCGGCGGATTCAGCATCCTGGCATGGTAGCCGCGACGATAGACCTTCAGGTCAGTACCGCAGGTTAGCGCCGCCTTCACGCGCACCACCACCTCACCCGCGCCAGCCCTGGGCACCGGGACCTGCTCCATCCGCAAGTCTTCTTTGCCGTACAACACGGCAGCGTGCATCTTCACAGCCATTTCGATATTTTCTCACTCTCGCGCAGTCAGGGCTGAATCACAATCTTCATGGAGTCGGCCTTCGGGTGCGAAGCCAGTTCGATCGCCTCTACGGCCTGCTCCAGCGTAAAGCGGTGCGAGATCAGCTGCGTCAGGTCAAAGCCGTTGCGGTGTCCCTCCAGCACCAGCGCGGCCCCTTCGCCCTGCATCTCCACCGAGGCGCTGTACGAACCCAGCAAGGTCTTCTCGTCCATGCAGACCGCCGCCGGATCAATGCTCGCCTCTCCGCGCTGCGTCTGCGCAAACAGCATTACGCGGCCGCCGGGACGGGCAGCCTCCATCGCCGTCCGGATCAACGCATCCACCCCTACGGCCAGAATTACCGCATCGGCGCCACGGCCTTCGCTGGCCGCCCTGGCCGCGGCCACCACATCTTCCCTGGCCGCGTCGATCGGATGCTCCAGCCCAAACTTCGCTGCAACATGGTGCCGCTCCGCGTAAAAATCCGAGGTCAGCACCTTGGCCCCGGCCTTCTTTGCCAGCGCCGCCAGCAGAATGCCAATCGGCCCCTGCCCAATCACCAGCACCGTCTCGTCCGGTTGCAGACCGAGCAGTTGAATGCCCTTCAGGCAGGTGTTCACCGGCTCAATGAACGATGCCTGCTCCAACGGCACGCCATCGGGAATCTTCACCAGCCCGCCACGCACGATCCAGTCCATCACCCGGATGTACTCTGCAAAGCCGCCACCGGCGGGTTCATATCCTGCCGTGCAGCCCACCTTTTTGTAGATCTCGCACTGGGCGAAGGTCTTCTTGCGGCAGTAATAGCATTTGCCGCACGGAATGTGATGAAAGGCCATCACGCGATCGCCCACGGCAAAGCCCTGCACAGCTTCGCCCACGGCCACAATGGTTCCAGCCATCTCGTGCCCGAAGATGCGCGGCGCGGAGTGCGATCCAGTGTGAATTTTCTTCAGGTCCGTCCCGCAAATGCCGCAGGTGTGGATGCGCACCAGCACCTCGCCCTGGCCAATCTCCGGCACCGGCACCGTCTCCACGCGCACCTCATTCACGGCGTGGTACACCGCTGCCCGCATCGTTGTGGGAATCTTTACCGCATCCATCACTGCACTGCTGCCTGCCTGCGTCTTCATGCCTGTCTCACTGTCCATCTTTCCACTTATTGCTGTGGTCTGCTTTCCATCTGTTGTTGCACTGTTTTGCCAAGATTCGCTGCTGCCAGTTTACTGTTTCGCGCCATCTGAATCACCTTGCCCCACAAATGCGGCCGTGGAATCAGATACATAGCAAATGCGCCTTCACGAAACCACCCCTCTGCGGTGTAAAAGCGCGACAGCTCCGGAAACGCAAACGCATTGTCATCGGAAACCGCCTTCCACATGCGAAACGGCAACTGATGCGCCTGCGCCAGCCGCGCCACTGCCGCGGCCTCCATGTCCACCAGATCCGCACTATATGTCGCATGCAGCCGCTGCTTTTCCGTGGCGTTGGCAAAGCTGCGCACCGTCACCAGAACCCCCGCGCCGCTCTCTGCGGAAAAGCGCTCGCCCGTAGCCGCGTCGATGACCGTCTTCGGCGTATACACCTGCCCCACCTGTAGGCCCGAATGCAGACCCCCAACCCAGCCGATGGAAACCAGTTCGCTGATCGGTCCGCGGCTCAGAACGGCCTGCACCGCCAGTGAAACACGAGCCGCGCCCATTCCTGCACAGGCCACCACCGCATCGTCATTCCATGCAAGCAGGATCTTCTTCGCCAACAGTGCTTCCTCCCGCTGCCAGCCACGCACCAGCGCTGCAACTTCGCGTGGCAGCGCAGCCACAATGGCTTTGCGGGCCTTCACGCCGGGGGCCCCTCATACTTCGGCGCATGGCCGTTGGCTACAAACCAGTCAATGGCTCCACGCAAGGCGGCGTAGACCGGCTGCACCTGGAAACCCAACTCCCGCTCCGCTTTTCTCGAAGAGGCAAACATCTTCTTTTTGCCCATGCGAACTGCTTCCACCGTGGCACGCGGCTCCTTGCCCAGCATCCTGCCGGTCACCCACTCGTCCAAAAATGCGAACGCCATAGCCACAGCATGTGGCACCTGCATGGTGGGCGACGGCAACCCGGTGATGGCTGACATCTTGTCCAGAATCTGCTTCAGCGTCAGGTTTTCTCCGCCCAGAATGTAGCGCTCGCCCGGCCGCCCCTGCTCCAGCGCCGCCACGTGCATGCGCGCCACTTCGCGCACATCCACCAGGTTCAGCCCGGTATCGACATAAGCAGGAAATTTCCGGTTGAGAAAATCCACCACAATACGGCCCGTCGGCGTTGGCTTGGCATCGTTCGGGCCGATTGGTGTCGTGGGGTTCAGGATCATCACATACTGACCAGCGCGCGCGGCGGCAATCGCTTCCTGCTCGGCCAGAAACTTCGACCGCTTGTAATGGCCCACCATCTCCGCCAGCGAAACTGGCGTCTCCTCGTCCACAATGGTGCCATCCGTCAAAAAGCCCATCGTGGCCACGCTGGAGGTGTACACCACGCGCGGCACGCCTGCCTCGCGCGCCATACGCAACAACTCGCGCGTACCATCCACATTGGCCGCGTACATCTCCTGCGGATTGAGCACCCACAGCCGGTAGTCCGCCGCCACATGCACCAGCGCATCGCAGCCTTCGAGCGCCGAACGCAACCCGGCTGGCTGACGCAGATCCCCCACCACTGCATCAAAGGAAAGTCCGGCCAGGCCGTCCAGCCGGCTGGTGCCGCGCGTCAGCAGCCGCAACTCCGCCCCCGCCGCGGCATAGGCTTGCGCTACATGATGGCCAACAAATCCGGTTGCCCCGGTCAGAAAAACTTTCATACGTACTGAATCCTACGCCCCAATCCGCTGCTACAAATGAAAAGTGCGGGCCTGTTGCCCGCACCTGCTGATTGTCTCTGCCCCAGGGCCTTGCGCTCCCGCTTTTCTGGCCTGGTCCGGCTTCTCCGACTTGGCCCAGCTTCTTTGATCTAGTCCAGCTTCTTTGATCTAGTCCAGCTTCTCCGGCTCAATCTGAATGTTCCTCTCGCCCGCAGCCTTCTTTTCCCAGTATTTCTTCACCCAGGCATCAAAGGTCTTGCCAGCCGCCGTGTCCCGTCCAGTAAAGGCCAGCGCAGCAATCTCGCTATAGGCAATGCTCACCTTCGTCCGTGCATCCGACTGGGATGCGGGCGGCGGCATCACACGAACAAACGAGTCCTGCAACGTGGTTCCCGTGCGGCGGTCGAAGAGATAGCCCTCCACCTTGGAGCCGTCCTTTTTCGTGATCGTAATATCACCGCGATAGTCGAAGGCCTTCTCCAGCGCCACGCGAATCTCTTCGTCCGTCGCCAGATTCGGCACCCAGCCTTCGAGTTGCTCCCGTTCCCGGCCTTCCGCGACTTCAACCTCATCGGGATTCACGGCTGCGCCATGTGCTACTTCCACCGTTGTCGTCATGGCTAATCTCCTGACACGCTCTGCAGTTGTTCCTGCCGCGCAGGCTCAATCTGCACCAGCGGATTCTGATGCGCGGGCCTGAAATCATCCAGCAAACGCCGCGCCTGGTCATCCTTGTAGCCGTTGAAGAGCGTCGCTTTGACCGTCTCCAGAAATCCTTTCAGCGAGCCAAAGGTGTAGTTCACGCCCGAAGCCTCATACCCGGAATGCACCATGCAATTGGCGCAGCGCGGGTTGCCGCTCTCCGTGCCATAGTTGGCCCAGTCAGTGGACTCCAACAACTCCTGGTAGCTATCCGCATAGCCATCCTGCAACAGATAGCAGGGCTTCTGCCAGCCGAAAATGTTGTAGGTCGGCATACCCCACGGCGTGCAGGTAAAGTTGCGCTTGCCCATCAGGAATTCGAGGAAAAGCGGGTTCGCATTGAAGCGCCATGACTTCTTGCGGTTCGACAGAATCGCACGGAACAGACGGCGCGAGCGCGCGCGGCCCAGAAAGCTCTTCTGGTTCGGGGCCTTGTCGTAGGTGTATCCGGGCGAGAGCATCATGCTCTCGACGCCCACTTCCATCAACTCATCAAAATGCGCGCGCACGCTGTTCGGATCAGCGCCATCAAAGAGCGTGGTATTCGTGGTAACGCGGAAGCCAAGGCGCAACGCCTCCCTGACACCCTCCATCGCCAGTTCATGTCCGCCTTCGCGGCATACGGAAAAATCGTGATGCTCACGCTGGCCGTCCACATGCACGGAGAAGGAAAGGTATTTGCTCGGCTTGAAGAGATGAATCTTCTCCTTCAGCAGCAGCGCGTTGGTGCACAGATAGATGTACTTCTTCCGCGCCGCCAGGCCCTCCACAATTTCCACAATCTGCGGGTGCAGCAGCGGTTCGCCGCCGGGAATGGAGACCATCGGCGTGCCGCATTCGTCCACCGCCCTGAAGCACTCTTCCGGCGTCAGTTCCGACTTCAGAATATGCGCGGGATACTGAATCTTGCCGCATCCGGCACAGGCCAGATTGCAGCGGAAAAGCGGCTCCAGCATCAGCACCAGCGGATACTGCTGATGGCCTTTCATCTTCTGCTTCAGGACGTAAGTTGCTACCGTCCACATCTGCGAAACTGGCACTGCCATCCGCGTCTCCTCCAGAAACTTCTTCTGCTGCCGCTCAGGCAGCCTGATTTTCCGCTTCCATGGCGCGCTTGTACGTCGTAAGCGCCACCAGCGGGAAGTAATACCGGTAATACTGATAGCCCAGATAGAACACGCGCGGGAAACCCGTTCCCGTATACTGCGTTTCACTCCATGAGCCGTCTTCATTCTGATTGTCCAGCAGCCAGCGAATGCCCTTGGCTACGGAGTCGCTGCGCGTGTCGCCGGCAGCCAGCAGCCCCAGCAATGCCCAGGCCGTCTGCGATGGTGTGCTCACGCCAACACCGCGCGTAATGGGATCGTCATAGCTTTCACAGCTTTCGCCCCATCCACCATCCGGGTTCTGCACCATGCGAATCCACTCGGCAGCCTGCTGCACCTGCGGCTCATGGTTGTCCACGCCCATGGCCTCCAGCCCACGCAGCACCAGGAACGTGCCATACAGATAATTCACACCCCAGCGGCCAAACCAGCTCCCATCCGCTTCCTGCTCCTTGTAGATGAACTGGATGGCCTTTTCCACACGCTTGTCCTTGCGCGTGTAGCCGTAGTTCGCCAGCATCTCCAGCACGCGGCCGGTAATGTCCACCGTCGGCGGATCCAGCATTGCATTGTGGTCGGCAAACGGGATGTACTGGAAGATCATCTTCGTGTTGTCTTTATCGAAGCTGGCCCATCCGCCATTTTTGCACTGCATGGCAAAAATCCATGCAATGGCCCGCTGTGCCGACTCATACTGGTAGCGCTCCCGCGGGCTATTCACCTTGTTGAGTGCCAGCAGCACCATCGCCGAATCATCCACGTCCGGGTAAAACTCGTTGTTGAATTCGAAGTACCAGCCGCCCGGCTCCGTATTCGGCGCCTTCACTGCCCAGTCACCCTTGTCGCGCACTTCCTTCGTCAACATCCAGTCGGCAGCCTGGATCATGCGCGGATCATCGGCAGAAACGCCCGCCTCGCCCAGGGCAAATAGCGCCTGCGCCGTGTCCCACACCGGAGAAACACAGGGCTGCATGCGGAATGTGGGCACTGGATAATCCGGCGTACCATGCGGCGCATCAATGCCCAGCCGCTCGAATTCATCCATCGCGCGGATCACCTGCGGATCGTCCACCGAATAGCCAAGACACCGCAAAGCAATGATGGAATTCAGAATGGCCGGGAAGATTGCCGCCAGACCATCAGACTTTTCAAAGCGCGCCACCATCCACTTTTCTGCCTTCTTCAGCGCGATCTTGCGCAGCGGCCGAATGTGAATCCGCTCAAACCAATGCGTCATACGGTCGCAGAACAGGAAAAAATTCCGCCAGCTGAAGATCTTCTGCTTGTTCCAGTGCAAATGCAGGTTGGCGCTTTCACGTCCGCCCACAAACAGCTCATCAATGCCCTGCCCGGCTGGAATTTTCTTGAAGGGCTTCTTCGCATATGCAATCGACAACGGCACCAGCATGCCGCGCGACCACGAAGAAATCTCATACAGATTGAAGTAAAACCAATTCGGAAACAGCACGATCTCCGGAGGAATGGCCGGAACCGCATCATAGTCATACTGCCCCATAACGCAGAGGTAAATTTTGGTAAAAGTGTTGCACGCCGTCACGCCACCATTGGCCAGAATCCACCCCCGCGCCTTCACCAGCGACGGCTCGTCCCTGGACCAGCCCATCAGTTTGCAGGCGAAGTAGCACTTCACTGACAGGCTGATGTTCGACGGCCCGCCAGGATAAATGCTCCAGCCACCATCTTCGTTCTGATAGCGCATAATCTCATTCAAAGCGCGCCGCAGCCTCTCCGGGTCGCCAGTTCCCAGAAACAGGTGCCCAAAAATGTAGTCGGCTTCCAGCATGGGATCGGCTTCCAGCTCGCTACACCAGTAGCCATCGGGGTGCTGCAAAGAAAGGATGTATTCGCGCGAGCGGAGAACGCCCTCCTCGACACGATCCAACCCCTCATCCAGACGCCCGAAGCGCGGCCTGGCGCGATACCCTTCCCGCTGAATTCCGGCTAAAGTTTTTGTGTTGCCTTTTGGTATATCCATGTTTAGATCAGCGCTCAAAATAAAGCTCAAAACTCTTCTGAAAAACTCTCTTGATCGAACAATGTTTTAGACTCTGCCCATCAAGGAATTGATGCAGTCAATCGCTATGACTTCTACGCTGCCACTAAACCGTCGCGGAGGTTTGCGCCGGTGCCGCCGCAATGGCCTGCACAATCTCCGGAGGCAGGCCAAACCGTACATTTTCCGGCATGACCTCCACTTCTTCGACCGAACCAAAGCCATTCTCCCTCAGATATGCCACCACTTCCTCCACCAGAATTTCCGGAGCAGAGGCGCCAGCCGTAACAGCGACCGTGCCTGCATTCTGCAGCCATGCAGCATCGATTGCCGAGGAGTTATCAATCAGGTACGCCACCGTATTCAGATTGCGGGAGACCTCCACCAGACGGTTGGAGTTCGAACTATTGTTGGAACCTACCACCAGCACCAGGTCCGCACTGTACGCGACGTTCTTCACGGCAATCTGGCGATTTTCCGTGGCGTAGCAGATGTCCTGCGCATGCGGACCAACAATGTTGGGGAACTTGCGCTTGAGCGCTTCGATCATGTCGCGCGCTTCGTCCAGGCTCAGCGTGGTCTGCGTCAGATAGGCAACGCGGTTTGGATCCGGCACCTGCAACTGGTCCACTTCTTCCACCGTGGAGACCACCTGCGTCACATCCGGAGCTTCCCCCTGCGTGCCTTCCACCTCATCGTGGTCGCGATGACCAACCAGCACCAGCGAGTAACCCTGCCGGGCAAACTTGATCGCTTCCACGTGCACCTTGGTCACCAGCGGGCAGGTGGCGTCAATCACCTTTAGGTTGCGCTCCTTCGCGCGCTCCCGCACGGCAGGAGAAACACCATGGGCGGAAAAGATGACCCGCCTGCCTTCCGGAACTTCGTCCAGATCATTGACGAAAATCGCACCCTTTTCCGCCAGATCGTTCACCACGTAACTGTTGTGAACAATCTCCTTGCGGACGTAGATCGGAGCGCCAAATGTCTCCAGCGCAATCTTGACGATATCGACCGCGCGCACCACTCCGGCGCAGAAACCGCGGGGCTTGAGCAGCAACACCTTCCTGGTGGCGGCAGTGTTGTCGGCTGGGACGTTGAGTGTTGGTTCAGATGCGATGGTATTCACGTCTCCCAGTATATCTTGTTTGCTGCTGTGGATACCGGAAAGATGAACCATCTATGGTGCAGTTTTACCACAGGAGTGTGTCTCCGCCTCAACGGCTGGCTTTCAGCATCTGCTCGGCGTGCTTCAGGCTGGTATCGGTCAAGGTAGACCCACTCAGCATACGTGCAACCTCTTCCGTGCGTTCATTTTCTGTCATTTGACGGACGGTCGTCCTGGTGCGGCTGCTCTTTTCCGTTTTTTCGATCAGAAAATGCTGGTCGGCAAAAGCGGCAATCTGGGGCAGATGCGTAATGCACAGCACCTGCTGCGCGCGCGACAACGCCTTCAGCTTTTGCCCCACCGCTTCCGCCGCCCGGCCGCCAATGCCGATGTCAATTTCGTCAAAAACCAGCGTGCGCGGCAGCACGGTGCGCTTTTTCCCTTTGCTTCCCGCATTGGCACCCTCTTCCACGCTGACCTTCAGCGCCAGCAGCACGCGCGACATCTCTCCGCCCGAAGCAATCTCATCCAGCGGCTTCAGTGGTTCTCCGGCATTGGTTGCAATGCGATATTCCACATGGTCCCAGCCATGCGACGACCAGTAGTCCTGGTCCTGCTGCACCGTAACATGCACCTCAAACCGCACCTTCATGGCCAGGTCGTTGATCTGCGATTCGGCCAGTTTTTCCAGCTTTTTTGCCGCCGCGGAGCGCAGCTCGGTGACGGTTTTTGCTGCTATGCGATAGGCTACAGCCTCCTTGTCCATCTGCTTGCGCAACTCCACCAGCAACTGGTCGCGGTTTTCAATCTCGGCCAGCTTTGCAGCAACTTCAACCCCGTATGCCATCACCCCTGCCAGTGTCTGCCCGTACTTGCGCTTCAGGCGGTCGAGCGCTGCCAGCCGGTCTTCGATTTCCGCCAGCCGCTCCGGCGAAGCATTGATGCCCTCGGCATAGTCGCGCATGGTGGCGCTGATGTCCTGCACGGTGGCCCGCGCCGCTGCCAGCGTCTGCACCGCATCCTCGAACCTTGTATCGTAGCGGGCCAGATCTTCCAGATGCTTCAACCCCGCCAGCAGCGCTGCTTCTGCAGAAGTTTCCGATTCATAGAGCAGGTCCTGCGCGCTCATCGCAGCCGCGTACAGCTTTTCCGCATTGGCCAGCACGCGCTTTTCTGTTTCGAGCGCCGCATCTTCATCCTCCGCCGCCAGTTGCGCCTGCTCGATCTCCCGCTTCTGGAAGCCCCAAAGGTCGGCCAGGCGCAAGCGGTCCTGCTCGTCGCGTTCCAGCTCTTCCAGGCGATTTTTAACAGCCTGCCACGCCGCATAGGCTGCGGTAACCGCATCCGTGCCGATGCTGCCAAAGCGGTCCAGCAGGCCCCGTTGCTGTGCCTGGTCAAAAGCACCCAGGGTTTCGCTCTGCGCATGCACCAGCGCCAGTTCCGGGGCAAGCTGCCGCAAGGCCCCCACCGTGGCCGGTTGATTGTTGATGAAGACACGCCCCTTACCACTGAGCGCGATCTCGCGCCGCAGCAGGATTTCGCCGTCGGCCGGGTCAATGCCGTTGGTTTCCAGAACCGCTTCCGCGCCGGGCGTGCTCTCAAAAACGCAGCTCACCACGGCCTTTTCCGCGCCATGACGCACCACATCGGCCGAGCCTTTGTCGCCCAGAAGCAACGCCAGGGCGTCGATCAGGATGGATTTCCCTGCCCCGGTCTCCCCGGTCAAAAGGTTCAGCCCCGGCCCAAAAACGGCGACCGCATGGTCAATCACAGCATAATTTTCCGCACGCAGCTCCAGCAGCATTGACTTGCCTCAAGTGTCCTTTAAGTGCGCAGCATAGCACGTCCCATAACGCAGAAGAGTCCACCGGCAAAAATTACCGGAATCTGGAAACCAACTTGGACAGCGCTTTCCGAGTCTATACACTAGAGCAGAACGCGATGACACACTTAACAGCACTTGCCACCTTCCTCCTGTTCCAACAGGACGACGCCTCCACCCAGGCTGCGCTTCCATCCAGCGGCGGCAGCGCCGTGCTGGAGATGATTCATCACAGCGGTCCGGTAGCCATGGCCGTTCTGGGGCTGCTGCTGCTCCTGAGCCTGTACTCCTGGAGCATCATGCTGTCGAAGTGGTCCGGCTTCAAGCGCGCCCGCCGGCAGGGGGCACGCTTTCTGCGCGCCTTTCGCAAGGCCAGCCGCCTGAGCGAGATTGCCACGGTCAGCGAACAGTTCCGCCCCAGCCCGCTGGTGGCCGTCTTCGATGAGATTTATGCCGAGTACACGCGCCAGACCGGCGGCAAGGGCCTGCCGCGCAATCCGCTCGCGCTGGAGCGCGCTGCTCAAACGGCCTCCAGCGAAGCGCTGACCGGCATGGAACAACGCATGACCTCGCTGGCCACCATCGGCTCCATTGCCACCTACGTTGGCCTTTTCGGCACCACCATGGGCATCATTGATGCCTTTCACGGGCTGGGAACCGCCGGAGCCGCAACCCTGCGCGCCGTAGCGCCTGGCGTTTCCGAAGCGCTGATTACGACCGCCGCCGGACTGCTGGTGGCCGTACCCGCCGTGGTGGGATACAACCAGTTTGCCGCCCGTCTGCGGGAATTTGCCTCCAAAACCGACGACTTCTCCCGTGAGCTGATCAATGCCATTGAAAATGCCGCGCTTTCCGTAACGGCGGCCCAGATGGACGATGAAGCACGGGACCTGCGGGAAGCCCGCGATCCACGCCGTGAACCACGTCTTCGCAACTAACGCCGGAGCGTTCAGAAAGAATTATGGCTTTTACAGCGCAAAATGGACGGACGCAGACCTCGCTGGCGGAGATCAACATTGTTCCGCTGGTGGACGTGGTGCTGGTGCTGCTGCTCATCTTTATGCTCACGGCTCCGGTGCTGCAGTCGGGCATTGACGTATCGGTGCCACAGACCAGGACCGTCAAGGAAGTCACACAGCAGCGCACCGTGGTTACGATTGACCGGCAGCAGCGCGTCTACATTGGCGACAAACAGGTGAACATCAACGATCTTCCTTCGCTGCTGCGCACAGGAAACGAGGACAACGCGCAGCGCGTCATTTATCTGCGCGCCGATGAAAAGGTCCCCTTTGGCGCATTTGCTTCCGTCATGGATGCAGTGAAGCAGGCAGGCATTACCAACATCAGCATTGTTACGCGGCCCCTGGAAAGACAGTCGCAATAGCCGTTTGTGTGGCTTCGCGCTGCACAGGATCGACAACTTGTACCCGTCCGGAGCACTCGCTCCGGCAGTTTTCACAGGAAAGCTGAAGCAGGCATGGCGCAGACGAAAGGCAGCTGGAACAGGAACGACCCCTTCGGCAACAACCTTGGCGGTTCGGTGCTGCTTCATCTTGCTGTCATCGGTTTTATTTTGGTCTACGCGGTCTTCCGCTGGCATGGACGCGAGTGGGGAGACGCCCAGATGGCGCAAGGCGCGATTCAGGCATCCATGGTCTCCGCCATTCCGCTGCCGCAGACGCAACCGCCTACGGACAACGTGCTGGCAACGGAGACGCCCAGCCCGGCACCTGAGCTGCCCAAGCCGCAAGCAGCACAGAAAATGCCGCTGGACGCGATTCCCATTCCGGAAAAGAAAAAGCCGCCCAAGAAGATCGCCCCGGAACAGCACCCGAAACCGCCGCAGTACAAGCCGCCCGTCCAGAAGCCGGATCGCGCTACGTATGGCGAAGCCGCGGGCCTGCCGGTGGCCATGTCCACCGTGCAGACGCAGAATGGCACATCCAGCATGGCCGTCAAGAGCGGGGACTTCGGCAGCCGCTTTTCCTGGTATGTCAATGTGGTGAACCAGCGCGTGTCACAGAACTGGCTACGGGCCGAGGCGGACCCGAAGTCCTCCAACGGCCGCAAAGCCACCGTGCTTTTCGATATTTCCCGCGATGGCACGCCCAGCAATGTCCGCATTGAGACCCCAAGCGGGTCGCCAACGCTGGACATATCTGCCCTCCATGCCGTGCAGAGGGTGAATAACTTCGGACCGTTGCCGCCTGGCTACAACGGCAGCTATATCACCGTGGAATATTACTTTGATTATGTGGCCCACCAATAACGCAGTGCCAACCAAATCGTGACAGAGAGCGTCTACTGTAATGAGAATGCACCGCACGACACCAATCTTCCGTAAGCTTTTGCTCGTCTCCACCGCTGCCGCGGCCGTCTTTCTGTACAGCGCATCTGCGCTTGCGCAGGACTGGGTACGCACCGGCACCAACCTCGGCATGGATAAAATCCGCATTGCCGTTGCCAATTTCAAGCCCGTTTCTACTGATCCGCAGACCACGCCGCTAAAGGCCACCTTCGATTCTGTTCTCTACAATGACCTGTCGAATGCCGGCATCTTCGACATGGTGTCCAGGAGCATGGCGCCGGATGCCACTCCCGGCTCACCAACAGAGCTGAGTGTGGGCCAGTGGAGCGCCGCGCCGTCGAATGCCGCCATGGTCACCTTTGGCTCTTTCAGCGTGATGGCTGGCCGCATGGTGGTGAACGGCTGGGTCTACGACACCAGGAACGCGCAGTCTCCGCAGGTGCTGGGCAAGCAGTACAACGAAAATGCCACGGACCAGATGGCGCGGCAGGTTGCGCACGAGTTTGCCGATGAAATCATCTTCCGGCTGGGGGGTGGCGTTCCGGGCATTGCAGAAAGCAAGATCTTCTACGTGTCTTCGCAGCACGGCAACAAAGAAATCTGGGAAATGGACTACGACGGAGCCAACCAGCAGCAGATTACGCATCTTGGCACGGTCTCTCTGTCGCCGCGCATCTCGCCGGACGGTTCCCGGCTGGCCTTTGCCTCGCTTGGCCGCGAGGGCTGGAACATCCGCATGTACTCCATGCTGCTGCACCGCATGGTGCGCTTTCCAGCCTTTGGCGGCACGAATCTTTCCCCGGCATGGTCTTCCGATGGCCAGCACCTGGCCTTCTCGTCCTCGCGCACCGGCGACCCGGAAATCTGGACGCTTGACCCCGATGGCAGCAATCTGCACCGCATCACCGCTTTCCGCGGACCGGATGTTTCCCCGGTGTGGAATCCGCGCACCAACTCGCAGATTGCCTGGATCAGCGGACGCACCGGCCTGCCGCAGCTCTACATCATGGATGCGGACGGCACCAACGTACAGCGCATGACCGATGGCGGCTACGCAACCTCGCCCTCCTGGTCTCCGAATGGGCAGTTCCTCGCCTTTGCCTGGGACCGCAAATACGGTCCGGGCGCGCCGGGCGGACAGGACATCTACGTGATGGAAGTGGCCACCAAGCGCTGGATCCAGTTGACACACGATTCCGGCCGCTGCGACTTCCCCTCCTGGTCTCCCGATGGACGGCATATCGTCTACGCTGACCAGGTTGGCAACCGCAATCAAATCTGGACCATGCTTGCGGATGGAACGCAGAGGCATCGTCTGACGACGAACGGCAGCAACGACATGCCCAACTGGAGCTGGAAGTGATTTGCTCCCGGCAGGCATGTCGCAGTGCGATATATTTGTAGTGAAATACTTGTCATCGCGTCATCCCCAAGGAGGAGACCGTGAACCGATTTATGACCATCGTGCAACGTAAGCCACTTGCAACAACTGCCATTTTCTTATCTCTTGCTTTGGTAACGGGCTGCCACAAGAAGCAGGCAGCAGCTCCGCTTCCCGCAGAAACCCCGGCCGCAGCTCCGGCGCCGACCGCCAACATCACGGCGGACCCGGTCGCCATTGACCTCGGCCAGTCGGTTGTCCTCAACTGGCGCACCACCAATGCCGACAGCGTCAGCATCGACAGCGTTGGTCCGGTGAACGCCAATGGCACCCGCACCGTTGCTCCCACCACTTCCACCGACTACCACCTGGTGGCCAAGGGCGACGGCGGCACGGCGGAAGCGGATGTGCGCGTCACAGTTCGCGTTCCTGAGGTTCCAACGGCCCCTGCGGCGGACAATACGGACGAGACCATCTTCGAGCAGAATGTGCGTCCGGTCTTCTTCGATTACGACAGCTATGACATCCGTCCCGATGCCCGCGCTGCGCTGGAACAGTCGGCGTCCTTCCTGAACTCGCATCCGGGCGTCCGCATCGTGATCGGCGGCTACTGCGATGATCGCGGTTCGGCAGAGTACAACCTGGCCCTGGGCGAAAACCGCGCCAACTCCGCCAAGACGGCTCTGGTGAACGCAGGCGTTGCCGCCAACCGCATCCGCGTCATCAGCTATGGCAAAGAAAAGCAGTTCTGCACGGAAGAGACTGAGAGCTGCTGGCAGCAGAACCGCCGCGACCAGTTCTCGCTGGACCGCTAAACTGTTGCAGTTCCACCGGCAGCAATGCGCTTGCACCACTGGCCGTGCAGGGCATTGCTGCCGTACACTTTTAGCATCCAATCTGTCCTGGCTTTGCCTGTGAGCAACATTGGCCGGCCGCGAAAGACAAGACAGAGCTAAAAATCTTTCATCGGGTGCACACCATGAAGAAATCCATCGGAATTTTCGTCTCCGCAACTGTGCTTCTGGTCTTCTGCGCTGCTCCTCGCGCTTTCGCTGTCAGCAAGGAAATCATCCAGTTGCAGACCCAGGTGCAGCAGTTGCAGGATGCTGTGCTGAAGATGCAACTGTCCAATACGGAACAGATTGGCGTCCTGAAAAGCCTGTTGCAGCAGACGACGGACAACGTCAACAGCATGTCGGCCAGCATGACAAATCTGCAAAAGACAATGTCGCAGCAGCAGGATGCGCAGAGCGGTAAGCTGGACCAGGTCTCCGGGCAGATTCAGGCTCTCAATGATTCCGTCGACGAGCTGCAGGCAAGGCTGGACAAGATCAACAAGCAGCTACAGGACATCGAAAACCAGCAGCAATCCATTAATGCGGCCGTGCAGCAGAACCTGCCCCAGCCTGGTGGCGTGGCCGGCACAGCACAGCAGCCCAATGCTGCCGGTGCTCCACTCGACAATGCGGCCCCGTCAGCACCGCCCGCGCCTGCGGCGCCGCCAGTGGAACAGCTCTACCAAACAGCCTATGGGGACTACAACGCCGGCAATATCACACTGGCCGCCTCGGAATTCGGCGATGTGATCAAGTACTATCCGGACAACAACCTCTCCGGCAATGCTTACTTCTATCTGGGCGAAATCCAGTTCAAGGCCCACAAGTACGTGGACGCCATCAAGAACTACAACAAGGTGCTTTCTGGCTACCCGGGCAACAACAAAATCCCATCCGCACAGTTACGCCGTGGGCAGAGCCTGATCGCCGTCAAGCAGACAGAGGCTGGCATCAAGGAGCTGCGGAGCCTGATCCAGCGCTATCCGAATTCTCCGGAAGCGATGGCGGCCCGCTCCCGTCTGAATGGCATGGGTGTGCGCATCCGCTAATGGAACCCCACTTGCCGCAATCAGCGCGGGCTTCGGCTCGCGCTTTGTTTTGCACAACGCCTACTTCCCTGACAGTGCTATCTCTTTGATTTCCCGAAAACTGCTTTCCATACCCAGCACCGCTTGTGACAGAGAGAGCCCGGGAGTGCTATCGTTGCAGCGGCATTGAGACCGGCAACGATCGCGTTCTGGAATGCTGGCGCGACCCCCGCGAGAGGCCCGTCCTGCAGTCCTGCTTCCGCAGTCGGCCAGCCGGAGGAACCCATGGCAACCCTTGCAGTTGATCCCCGTCTCAGCACGCATACCAGCTCCTTCGTGATCCACGACCATCAACTGTTGATCGATGGCCAGTTTGTAAAAGCCCTCTCAGGCAGGTCCTTCCCTGTTCACAGTCCCGCCACCGGCGAGGTGATGGCGCACGTACCGGAAGCCGAAGCTGCCATTTACGGGCTGGCCGCCAGTGTGTGGACCAATAACCTCAGCATTGCGCATAAGATGGCCCGCCGCATTCGCTCCGGCACCGTCTGGATCAATTGCCACAATGTCTTCGATGCGGCCCTGCCCTTCGGCGGTTACAAACAGTCCGGCTGGGGACGCGAAATGGGCGCCGAGGTGCTGAACAACTGCACAGAAGTGAAGGCCGTCACAGCGCGGCTCTAAACTTGCACTGCAAAATAGGGACAGAGATGCGGAGGCGCAATCTGCCCCTTGTGTTTTTCAGGACTTGGCAGTTTTTGCGGCGTAAAAAAACAGCTCAGGAGAACAGCGATGGCAAAAATCAGACCGGCGGACAGCGATATACAAAAGGGCGCCACGGAAGACGACGCGCCGCACCTGCCCGGAGAAAAGCCGGGCGGCAACCAGTGCCTGCAAGGGCAACTGGGCCATCGCGACCAGGACGAGATGCTGAAGGCCAGCGACACCGACTTCCCGGAACCGGACGCCGAAGCAGAACACAGCGGCCAGAACTAAGCCAGAACGAAGCAAAAGCAGAGGGAGTGTACGACGAAGCCGCAGTCCGCGCCGTGGTCCCGGCCACAAAATGCTCCACCAGGCGAACCTGCTTCCCAACGACAAACGACTCTTACGAAACCCGCTCGCCATACCAGGTCCTCACGTCATTATCTGGTACAGCCCCAAATAAAAGCCCCGCCGGAAAGCGGGGCTTTGGTATGCCAGCTGTTTGCAGGCTGCTACTGCAACCTGGTCATGATCTCTTCCAGCGCCTGTTTGCCCGGACGGATGCGCTCCTGTGGCAAGGTTGCCAGCGGCTCATCCACCAGATTCAGCAGATCGGTGAAGGTCGGCTTCTGGGTATCAATGTAGAAGACACCCGTCAGCACCTCGCCTTTGGAGTGGGCCTCCATCAGCGTCTTCACAGCCGAAACACGATCGGTCGGGTTGTAGTCCTCATGCAGCTTACGCAGGCGCAGATGGCTGCCATCGTGCATGCGCACATCGTAGGTTGTGCCTGGATCGTAATCGACAGCGATGTCCTGGAAGTGCGGCACGAAGCCAATCTCGTTGATCGCCTCTTCGTGCTCCTGCATGTACTTGTAGCTCTTCGTGGAGCCTTCATGATCGTTGAAGGTCACGCAGGGCGAGATGACATCCAGCATCACCGTGCCCTTGTGAGCAATGGCGGCCTTCAGCATGGCGAGCAGTTGCTTCTTGTCGCCAGAAAAGGAACGGCCCACAAAGGTGGCGCCCAGCTCAATCGCCAGCGAGCAGGTATCAATCGCAGGCAGATCGTTGACCACACCCGTCTTCAGCCTGGAGCCGAGATCGGCCGTGGCCGAGAACTGGCCCTTGGTCAGGCCATACACGCCATTGTCTTCGATGACGTAAATCATCGGCAGATTGCGGCGCATCAGGTGGACGAACTGCCCCATGCCAATGGACGCCGTGTCGCCGTCGCCGCTGACGCCGATGGAAGTCATCGTCTTGTTGGCCAGGATCGCACCCGTTGCCACCGAAGGCATACGGCCATGCACGCTGTTGAAGCTGTGGGCCCGGCTCATAAAGTAGGCCGGACTCTTGGACGAGCAGCCAATGCCGGAGAGCTTCATCACGCGTTCCGGCTGCACGCCCATCTCATACATCGCATCAATGATGCGCTCTGAGATGGCATTGTGGCCGCAACCCGCGCAAAGCGTGGTCTTGCCGCCGCGATAATCGAGCACCTGCAGACCAATCCGGTTCGTCTTCGGCGCTGGTGCAGGCGGATTTGTAACCGTCGGTGTAGCCATTTAGATTCCCTCCTGCGTCACCAGTTCGTCCGTGACGGATCGCGCGTCAATTGGCAGCCCGTTGAAGTGACGGATGCTGCGCAACTTGACCACTTCTACGGCTGGCAGATCCAGCTTCAGCAGGCTCAGCATCTGCGCATCGCGGTTCTGTTCAATCACGTACACGCGCTCGTGCGAGGCCACAAAGTCCTGCACTTCGCGCGAGAACGGATAGGCGCGCAGACGCAGATAGTCCGTCTCAACGCCGTATTCCTTTTGCAACTGGTCGCGGCTTTCGAGCACGGCAAAGTCCGAAGAGCCGTAGGCGATCAGCCCCACCCTGGCCTTGCCGGTCTGCACCACTTCCGGACGCGGCACCAGCGAGCGGGCCGTCTCAAACTTCCTGGCCAGACGCTCCATGTTGTTCTGATAATCGTCCGGACGCTCAGTGTACTGAGCCTTTTCATTGTGGCCGCTGCCACGGGTAAAGTAGGCCGCCAACGGATGTTCCGTGCCCGGCAGCGTGCGATAGCCAATACCGTCGCCGTCCACATCCTTGTAACGGGCAAAGCCACCCAGCTTCGTCAGGTCCTCGGCCGTCAGCACCTTGCCACGGGCAATCGGCTTCTCCGGATACGAGAACGGCTCGGACATCCAGTTGTTCATCCCCAGATCCAGGTCCGACATCACGAAGATCGGCGTCTGCAGATGCTCGGCCAGATCAAAGGCGGCCTGCGCAAACTCGTAGCATTCCTTTACGCTGCCCGGAATCAGCATGACGTGCCTGGTGTCTCCATGTGAAAGGAAGGCAACCGACAGAATGTCGCATTGCTGGTTCCGTGTGGGCATACCGGTGGAGGGGCCGGTGCGCTGAATGTCGAAGATGACGCCCGGCAGTTCAGCATAGTAGCCCAGACCGGCAAACTCCGCCATCAGCGAGATGCCCGGGCCGCTGGTGGCCGTCATGGAGCGTGCACCAGCCCAGCCTGCGCCAAACACTGCGCCAATTGCGGCCAGTTCGTCTTCCGCCTGCACAATGGCAAAGGTCGACTTGCCGTCCGGCTCAACACGATACTTCTTCATATAGTCGATCAACTGTTCGACCAGAGAAGAGGACGGCGTAATGGGATACCATGTGACCACCGTGACGCCGGCAAACATGCAGCCCAGCGCAGCAGCCTGATTGCCATCGATGATGATCTTGCCGGCCGTTTCATTCATCGGCTCCAGCACGAACGGGTCCTGCTTGGTAAAGTTGCTGCTGGCGTAGTCATAGCCAGCCTGCACCGCCGCCCAGTTCAGGTCGGCAGCCTTCACCTTCTTGGCAAACTGCCTGCGCAGCGCAGCTTCCACCGCAACCATGTCCATCGCGACGAGCCTGGCGACCACGCCCACATAGACCATGTTCTTGACCAGTTTGCGCAGTTTGGCCTCTGGGCAGACAGCCGCCGTGATCTTATCGAACGGAACCGAATAACAGGCCACATCGTCGCGGTATTGCCTGAGATCCATCGCCTCTTCGTAGATGGCCGCAGCGCCCGGCGGCAGCGAAAGAATGTCTTCCTTCGCAGTCTCGGGATTCATCGCCACAAGAACGTCAATCTCTTTCTTGCGCGCAACATAACCATGCTTGCTGGCGCGGATGGTGTACCACGTTGGCAGGCCGGCGATGTTCGAGGGGAAAAGGTTTTTGCCACTGACCGGGACACCCATCCGGAAAATGCTTTTCAGAAGCACACTATTAGCGGACTGGGAGCCGGAACCATTGACTGTGGCCACCTGGATGCTGAAGTCATTGACGATCCGCTTGGCAGCGGGAGCATTTGCTGTGTCTGGGTTGCTCAGCGTGGAACTTTTGCCGTTGGCCCCCAGCGCGACGTTACCTGTCGCCATGTGGGAATGTCCCTTCACGTAAGGAGATAATTTACGACTCACAAGAATAGCAACTTTTCACTGGCTTCAGGAATGCTCTGCAAGCATTTCAGAACACCGGAAGGTGAAAATTGACTACCTAGCAGTTATACGCACCGAAGAGAGCGGAAATTCGCCCTTGCGTTCGATTACCGCATTTTTGCGACAGGTACCCGGTTTGCAATAGAAATCACAGGATTTGCAGGAATTGCGCTGCCGAAGGCCAACAACGGCACTGCTACAGAAACGGACAGAATTAATGACGCATATCCGCCATCAACCTCCCGACTTCCGCCCGTTCGGCAGCCGTAAGCGGCAGCAGCGGCAGACGTGGAAATCCGCCATAATAGCCATTTAAATCAGCAGCATATTTGATGCCCGGTATGCCCATCTGGCTGGCAATCCGCGTAGCGGCAGGCACAATGCGCTGCTGCTTCTCTTCCGCCAGTTTGTCATCTCCATCTTTCCAGGCTGCAAAAACCTCATAGCAGGCCTGCGGCGCGCAACAGCTAAAGGAAAGCACCGTGCCCGCAGCTCCGGCCTGCAGGCACGGCAACATTTTTTGCGCGCTCCCGGCCAGCACCTGGAAGCTGACCTCTTTGGTACGTGTCTTCAAGCCAGGTCTGGCCGGAGCAACGGCCAGTGCGCTGCCTGTGCTCAGGGCATCGGCCGTTACTATGCTGGCAACCGCTTCCGCGGCGCGACCCCCGGCCAGCATGCGTCCTGTGACTGCGGCAAATACCGGCGTGACTGTGACTGCGTGCCGGATGTTTTTCGTGAGCGCAACAATCTCTGCAATGCGCTCCACACTGCCGTTGGACTCCTTCAGCCCAAGGATGTTGGGGTGTTGAGCCAGTTCGGCGATCACCGCAACGGGCAGGTCATACTGCGTCAGGGCAGAAACGCTGTAAAGAACAACCGGCAGCGGAGAACGGTCTGCCACGGCGCGATAATAAGTGAGCATGGCCGTGCTGTTGTCCGCGCGGTGCAGCTGCGGGCGATAAAAATGTGGCGTGCGCACCAGCACGGCATCGTAATTCAGCCGCGCGGCAAGCTCGGCCAGTCCCACTGTTCCGGCAACGCTTTCGCGGCCCACGCCAGCCAGCAGGACCTTGTGCGGCGCAGCAGCAGCGGCGGCCACGGTAAGCACCTCGCGTGACTCCTCGTCTGACAACAAGATCGCCTCTCCTGTTGAGCCTAAAATCACCATGCCAGCCAGAGGCGTGCGGGAATAATGGCGCACATTTTCTTCCAGCTTGCGCAGATACAGACTGCCATCCACGTGAAATGGCGTAGGAACAGGGGCGAACATGCCTTCAAGCAACATATATCCATCTTAAAGCATCCATGGGTAACAAAGACGATTACCCCTGAACAGCGCAGAACATTCGCGCAACGACTTCCATTTGGGCTAGGCTAGACACAAGCTTAAACACAGATACCGTACACAGCGCTGGAGACAGACACCATGGCAGAAGAGTTGGGTCAAACCCCTGAATTGGCTGAAGACAAGACCCCGGGACAACTTTTGAAGGAGGCCCTCAGCTTTCTGCTGCACATGGTGATCAGCATGCTGGTGCTGCTGGCTGTTGGCGGTGTCATTACCCTGGCCCAGCCACAGTCCTTTTCCATGGCGCTGGCTGCGGCGCTGGCCTTTGTTGTCCCGGCCTTGGCCGGATTCGTGATTGCCAGGATACGCAACGACTCTGTGGCCCGCTACATCTGGATTGCCGGGATCTTATGGATGTCGATTGTGATGGTATGGGTACTGGACATGCCCACCGGCCCCGGTCTGTGTGAAAAATGCGACGCTGGCAACAAGATCTGGCTGTCCTTCTTTGACTTCACCCATGACAGCGGCCTGATCAACGGACTGGGCCGCGTCGTCGGAACCTGGCCTGCCCTTGCGATGGTGGGCTATGCTATCGGCGCAGGTTTCGGGCTGAAAAAGAAAGCGGAAGAAGACTGAACCTGCAAGTGGCGAATACGCATCCCATACCTCTCTGCGCCAACAGGAGTGAGACAAGCGGCCCCTCAACAATTGCTGTAGGGCGGGGAAAGAAATCTCACTTTGATGAGCACAAGCAGGACAAGTACTCCTTTCGCTGGGTTGGCCGCGCCGGCAACACCCAATAGTGGCGCTGTCGTTGATCCGTCTTCAGGACAGCAAGACAAACATCAAGCCTACCGCTCAGCAGCTTGGCATCAACAAGAACATCGGCTGGCACGCCCACGCGTTCAGCATTCTGTATCTGGCTGTACTTCTGATCGATTGTTTGAATATCCATTCCTATACTCCTGCTTCCTTTAAAATCACTCAACTTCGGATCATCGGCGATTCGTTTCTAATCGGAGAGTGTTCCCGGCGGAGGCCAAAAGCATCTCCTCCACTCCTCCCTTACTGATTGGTAAGACGCGGGAATTTCATTTCATTGCGCACATTTTCTCCGTTCACTATCACTTGCAGGGATTTTTAATTGGGCGTTCACAATGCTGTAACTGTGCAGCAACGTCGTGAAGCAACAATGACTGTCATGCCTGGCAACCGCTTCCACTTCACTACCCCGGCCAAACACCAAATTTTCAGGAGGCTCCAAATAGGATGCGCAAATTACTTGTTGTGTGTGGAATTGTACTGTGCAGCTTTTTCGCCAGTGCTCAAAGGTCAGTAACACCCCGTTCAACGGCTCGTATTCGCGGCAGCGTGCTGGATGCTGCCGGTGATGTCATTCCAGCTGCTGAAGTCTCGCTGACGCAGTCAGACTCCGGAGCCGTCGCCCATACCGTCGCAGATGCCAACGGCCAGTACGAATTGGACGGGTTGGTGCCTGGCACCTATACTTTGGTGGTTTCAAAGGCGGGTTTTGTCGAATATCATCAGGACAGCCTGCAGCTCGGCGCCGGCCAGATGCTGAACGCCGACATCTCCATGTCTCTGCCAGTTGTGACGCAATCGGTAACTGTGCATGGCGGAGCGCTCGACGGCGTGACGACAAAGCCTTCGCAGCAACAAGTGCTGCTGTCCAACCAGTCCATCCGCGTCATTGACCGCCAGCAGATGAGCATCGTGGGACCCGTTGCCGGTGGAGCACAGGCCATTTCCACGGCACCGGGTGCTATTGTTACCGGCTACGGCAACACAGGAGCCACAAAATATACAGTTACATTGAACGGTCTGAACCAAGGCTGGGGCGGCTACGGCGGGTATACCGGCGGCGCCGCGCTGGGCGTTACCTTCGATGGTGTACCAATCGTAGACCCAGCGACCAACCTTTGGCCATCGGCGAGCATTCCTGAAAGCGGTTTGATTCAAAATCTGAACGTGACCTATGGTCCGGGTAGCCCTGCCGACCGCTGGTACACCAACGTCGGCGGAGCGGTGGAATTTACTCCAGTCCAGCCGACCGAGAAACCGCAGGCGAATGTGACAGCAACGTACGGCAGCTACCAGCAGAAAGACCTTGTCGCAAACTCTAGTTTTGGCCTCCATCACGGCTGGTCTGTAGTTCTTGGTGGGGGCGCAGGCAAAGGCGATGACTTCCGCAAAGCTCCCGATGGCTTCAATAATCCGGGCAAGGACTGGGCAGTTCTTGGCAAAGCCCTGAAATCATTTAACGGGAACAGCTTTGAACTGGGCAGCTACTACGCCTACTCTGGCGGCTACCGCTCCCAGGTGATCCCCGTCGTGGCAAACCCCTACATCACCATGGATGGTACTGCAACCGGCCAGAAGTACAGCCAGCCAAGTTCAGGCTTCTTCAGCACGCTTCCCTTCAACAGCTACAACAAATACGACGTAAACCAGATGGGGCTGATCTACGGCCGGGAAAACATCCGCCTGGACAACACGACAACCATGCAAAACCTGTCCTGGTACATGCACGTCGCGCGACTACATGCTCGCTACACTGACGTCTATCAGAACAATTCCGGCACGAACGGCGACCAGCAGCAGAACGAATACAACAACCCCTACACCAATACCATTGGCGACAAGCTACTGCTGACGAAAAGCCTGCCGTGGAACACGGTCAGTGGCGGCGGCTACTACATTCACGCCTTATACAACAGCCGGAATAATTTTTACGGTCCAGCTTGGGGCGGCGCCAAGCGCACTGCGAATGTGGGAGGTAAGATCCGTTCCAGCTACTTTAATCAGAACGACTTTGCCATCTTCCTGCAGGACGACTTTCATCCGATTCCCACGCTGCACATCACGCCCGGCATCCGGTATGTTGGTTTTGCCACGGGTTTCTACAATGCCGTCCAGCAGGATTTCAACCTTGCTCCCGGAGCGACCCTGAGCACCACTTGCCGGTACGGCGACTTTGGCGGTGTGAAGGGGACAGTCAGCGTGCAGGACGCATGTCCGGCTGCGAACGAGAATCGCAGCGGGGTAGAGCCGTCAGTCGATGTTGCCGTTCAGGCTCGTCCATGGCTGAGTGTGTATGGCGGATTTCAGGAGGCACTGCGTGCGCCGGAACTCGGCGGTGGTGGTGGGATCTTTCAGTCCGTTGATCCCGTCAGCTATCACCTGGAGCGCGGTACCTACTATCAGTTCGGATTCAAGGCGCACACGGAAGGTACCGGCTTCAAGAACAATATGCTGTTCGGCGCCAACTACTATCACAATAAGTTCGCCAACCAGGAAATCGACACCACGCTGGCCAATGGCGACACCTTCTCTGCCAATGGCACCTCCAACTACAACGGCGTCAATATTTTCTTCGATGACGACCCGCTACATAACCTGCACCTGTTTGCCAATGCCAACATCGAAGCTGCCAGCTACGACAGCTATGTCACCGGAGGAATCTTTTATAACGGTCAGGCAACCTGCAACCCACCCAGCGGTCCTATCGCCGGCTGTCTGGATTACAAAGGCTATCCCGTGTCCTACGTGCCCACGTCGACACTGAACGCCGGCGTATTCTATAGTCTGCACCCTAAAGCGAACTTGACCATTCAGCCAACGGCCTCGTTCCAGTTTATTGGCAGCCAGCATGTCTTTGACAACTGCGCTTTGGATGTTGCAACGGGGAGCTGTCAGAGCCCTGCGCCCAGCAAGTCCGTAACCATGCCGGCCTACGCTACGCTCAACCTGGGAGCGAAGGTGCCCTACAAACGCTTCGACTTCACTGTGATGGCTTTGAATGTGTTGGACAAGAACTACAACATTTTCCAATACATCTCAGCAGGCTCCTATTTCAACACGTCTTCGACAGCACCGTCCGGCTCACCCTATGCCTACAACTATGTGACCGCATATCCGGGAGCTCCCCTTACCGCGTACTTCAGCGTGGATACTCACTTCTAACTGCTGGGTAAACCTGCGCTAAAGAGTGTTATCCGTGAGATGGCCCATACTGTGTGGGCCATCTCACTTTATGTGCATGTAGAAATCTTTGTAATCTAATTTAGTCGACCCTGAAAAAGTTGATTTCAGGCATATTGATGTTAAGCCGGGCGGGCTTCAGGGTCTTGCAGGCACTGACGTCCGTTCCAGACGACCAACACGCGGCACAGAAAAATGCGCCAAAAAGCTCCGAGAAGCTTATGGAAGTTCATTGCGGCGGCAGCCAGCACGGAATTGATCGCATTGCCGACGACACCCTTCAGCCGATTGCGTTCCAACCGGTGTTCGCTCTTCCGATGTCCGATGCTTGGTTCGACCGCAGTGCGCCGTTTCATCCATCGCCATGGCGCTCGCGGAATCCTGCCGCTTCGCCGCTTATCGACATGCATGGCGACCGCACCGTCATAGCCGTGGCCTCGATACCCCATGTCCACGTGCGCTTCACCGGCCTTGTCGTTCGGCAATCTTCACAGTGCGCAACATCCGCTTCCCGGCATTGAGGCCGGTAAGCAGGAGTAAACGTCCGCTAGCCGCACTGCTGACACTGGATCATCCGGGAACCGTCGCCACGGTCAAAGTATTTTCCGCAGGCCTATAGCGGTTTTCCAGTTGGTGTAGAGGGAACGTGATGCCCTGAAATGGCTTTTTTCTCAAGAAAAAGCCATCCTGCATATTCCTGGAAACTCCACGAAAACTGGAGAACCGCTTTAGGTTCACCGGTACAGCGCTACAAATGCGAGCACTTCAGCGAAGATGCCAACGTGCCGCATCTTGTCTGGCACTCGGCCAGGCTGCTCGCATCTTTGAAATTGTTCGCGGAGATAAAATCAGGAAGGAACCGCATCCTCCGCCCATCAGCGAAGGATGCGGCTTCAGCATTGCAGCTACGGAGCAGTAGCTGTCTGTGGCGCACTCTTCGGGGTGGACAGATAGCCAACCACTACGTTCTTGTTGATCTGGTTTACCACCAGTTCATACAGCACCGGGCCCTTGCCTGTATAGAACTGTACCGGCTCATCCAGACTGCGGTCCTTCTTCTCAATCTTCTTGTCGTCCGCATTCACAATCAGCGTATACCGCTGATGCTTGGTATCAGCCTTCTTCAGTTGCAGACTGATCGTGGAAAGGATTGTCGGCTTCGCATTCTTGTGAAGCGTGAACTCATAGTAGTTGCGGTCCCCCTGGTGCTTCAGGACTTCCAGCTCATCATGGTTCCGGGCAATCAGGCCACTCATCACGCCCGCATCCCCCATCACGCGCTGCAACTGGTTTTTCGTGTCCGCCAGGTCAGACTTCGTAGTGGCCACATCCGTCTTCACGCCACCCACATCTGCCTGCACCGTGGAGACCTGCTGCGATACGCTTCCAATCTGCTGCTGCGTCGCCCGCTGCTGCCGCTCCAGCCGGGCCGATACAACCTGCTGGCGATGCAAAATGTCCTGCGCTTTTGCCTCCAATTGTTTCTGCGTCATCCCCACGCTGTCGCCCAGTGTTTCTGATGTGGCCTTCAGCCGCGCGTTGGTCGCAGCCAGTTCATCCGCCAGCCTGCTGTTCTCCTGCTGCGACACCACCAGCTTGGTTTCTGCCGTCGCCAGCCGGCCCTGCAGCGTATAGGTCCAAACGAGCGCCGCTATCGATGCTAAAAATGCAATCCCCAAAGTAGCGAGGAAAAGTCCCGACGGCCCGCGCTCCCCAGCAAAGTCTTTTTCGTCTCTTTCGCTCATGGTCTTTCTCCTTACTGCATAGTTTGATTCCACTGCCACAAACTTTTACCCCTCCCGCAACTTCCATCCACAATACGCTGTCCGGCTTCCGGTGCAGCAATCCTCACTTCCCAGGCCCGGCCCTGCCATACCGTCCAATCCTCTCCTACTACAATAGACGTATGAAGCAAGTCGGGACATGTATCGCTGGCGCTGGCATCATTGGTCTCTCGCTCGCGCTTGAGCTTCACCGCCGCGGACGCAGCGTACTCATCGTCGACCAGGGGCGCGCCATGCAGGAAGCCTCCTGGGCCGCCGCCGGCATGCTGGCTGCTGAGGACCCGGAAAACCCGCCTGTGCTCACCCCACTGTCCCAACTCAGCCGCACGCTGTACCCCGCCTTTCTTGCGCGTATTGAAAGCCTCAGTGGCATTTCTGTTGCACTCCGCACCAGTAAAACTCTCCAGCAGATGCATATCTCCACAGCCACTGAACTTTCGTTGCTCAACGCTGCGCAGCTCGCGCAACTTGCTCCCGGCCTTGTTCCCGGACACCGACCCTGGATCTGCCTGCAAGAGCACTCCCTCGATCCGCGCGATTTGTGCCAGGCATTGCCGAAAGCCTCGGCTGCTGTTGGAAATGAGATGCTGGAGTATACCCCCTGGTTGTCCATCGAGAGCGGGAATTTGCCTTTAGACGGCAGCAAGGTGCGACTGCAAACCGCTTCGACCACTATACTTGCCGACACTTTTGTCCTCTGCACTGGCGCATGGGCCGGCCAGTCCAGCCTGCTTCCCGGCACTGTTTCCCCTGTCAAAGGGCAGATGCTCTGCATCGCCCAACCCTCCAATCTCGATCTGCGCCACACCATCCGCACGCCGGAAATTTATATCGTGCCGCGTGGCGACGGCCGCATTATTCTGGGAGCGACCGTCGAGCCCTCCGGGTTTGAAAAGTCTACCGACGAAGCCACGCTGCAATCGCTGCTCAACCAGGCCGCCGCAGTTGTTCCAGCACTTGCCGGTGCCACCATTCTGGACTCCTGGAGCGGACTCCGTCCCGGAACCGCAGACAAACTTCCGGTGCTCGGCCACATTCCCAATCAGCCCAACGTGTTTGTCGCCAGCGGGCATTATCGCAACGGCATTCTACTGGCTCCGGCAACTGCACATGTGATGGCGCAACTGATCTGCGGCGAAACGCCGTCTGTCGAGCTGGCCCCTTTTTCTCCGGAAAGGCACTTGCAAACCATAGAGTCAACTGCAATTCCGGCGCGTGCCTGACGTGCGCATTTGCATACTACTGTTCGATGTTCGCCCATTCGATGACAATCCATCTCCGGCTGCGCTATAAGGGTAAGTACTCAAATTATTCTGCGTCGAGCGAGGAAAACAGATATGGCAACGGCAGTCGCGCCGAAAGGACTCGAAGGAATTGTTGCAGCCAACTCAGGCATCTGCTGGATTGACGGTGATGCGGGAGTCTTGGCCTATCGCGGCATTGATATTCATGAACTGGCCAGCAAATCCACCTTCGAGGAAGTCTGCTATTTGCTATGGTTTGGCAAACTACCAACCGCCGCCGAGCTGTCCGCTTTTTCCCGCGAACTGGCTACAGCGCGCACCCTGGATCCCAAGATCATCGAGCTGCTCCAGAGCCTGCCCAAAACCGGCACGCCCATGGAAGTGCTGCGCACCACCGTCTCTGCGCTCAGCTTTTACGATGCCGATGAAAAGGACAACACCCACGATGCCAACGTGCGCAAGGCCTATCGCCTGACCTCGCAGATTGCCATGATCGTGGCCATTTTTGATCGAATCAGAAAGGGACTGCCGGTCATTGAAGCGGACAAGTCCCTCTCCCATGCAGCAAACTTCCTCTGGATGCTCAACGGCGAAAGGCCCTCGCCCACCGCAGAAAAGGCCCTCGACGTGGCCCTGATCCTGCACGCAGACCACGAACTCAACGCTTCCACCTTTGCGGCCCGTGTCATCGCAGCTACCCTCTCCGACATTCACTCGGCCATCACCGGAGCCATCGGCGCGCTCAAAGGCCCTCTGCACGGCGGCGCCAATGAGGCCGTGATGCGGTTGCTGTTTGCCATCGACAAGGCAGGCGAGGACCCGGTCGAGCATGTCAAAACTATGCTGGCAGAGAAGAAAAAAGTCTCCGGCTTTGGCCATCGCGTCTACCACACAGAAGATCCACGCGCCACGCACCTGCGGAAAATGTCGGAAGATCTGGGCCACGCCAGCGGCAATCCAAAGTGGTTTGAGATGTCCCGCAAGATTGAGCTGTTCGTGCTGGCGGAAAAGAAGCTCAACGCCAACGTGGACTTCTACTCTGCTTCCACCTACACCACGCTCGGCATTGATATCGATCTGTTCACGCCGATCTTTGCCGTCAGCCGCATCTCCGGCTGGGCCGCGCATGTAATTGAACAGTTGGATGACAACCGTCTCATCCGTCCGCGCGCAGAGTACATCGGGCCGGAATATCCGGCAAAGTACATCCCCATCGCGGAACGCTGATCTGCAAAAGCACTTGACACCAGGGGGGGCTGCCAACACCGGCGGCCCCCTTGGTGTCTTTTTGGCTCTGCCATGACGCAGCGGCAAAATGCTCCTACAATCTACACAGAGAGTTTTTATTCAACAGGAGAAGGATGAATCACCATGCACAGGATTTATATGGACGCCAATGCCACCACACCTCTGCTGCCCGAGGTGATGGAGGCCATGCGTCCGTACTTCCTGGAGCATTTCGGCAACGCATCCTCCATTCACCAGCAGGGCCAGCGCGCCCGTGCTGCCGTGGAACACGCACGCGGACAGGTGGCCACGCTGCTGCACTGCCGGGAATCGGAGATCGTCTTTACCTCTGGCGGAACAGAAAGCGACAACATGGCGATCTTCGGCCTGCTCCAGCCCGGTGATCGCCTCATCACCACCACTATTGAGCATCCGGCTGTGCTCCATGCCGCCGGGCAGCTCACATCGCGTGGTGTTGAAGTCCTTTGGCTGGGCTGCGATTCCCGTGGCGTCGTCTCCGTCGACGCCCTGCGCGAGGCCCTGCACGAAGAGCGCACTCCCGGCGCCTCTCCGCGCACCACGGCCGTCAGCATCATGCTGGCCAACAACGAGACTGGCGTCCTCCAGCCAATTTCCGCGCTCTCTGCCGTTGCCCATCAGGCCGGAGCCATTTTCCATACCGATGCAGTGCAGGCCGCCGGCAAGGTTCTGATGGATGTCCGCGAGCTGGGCTGCGATCTGCTCTCCATCTCCGGACACAAAATGCACGCGCCCCAGGGCACTGGCATTCTTTATGTACGGCGGGGTATCAAGCTGCAACCTCTCTTCTATGGCGGCAGCCACGAACGCCAGCGCCGCGCCGGAACCGAGAATGTTGCCGGAATCGTCGGTCTGGGCAAAGCCGCCGAAATCGCCCAGGCCTGGCTGGCAACCGATGGCCCGCAGCGGCTGACCGCTCTGCGCGACAAGCTGGAACAAGGCATCCTCGCCCACGTGGACGAAGCCGGAGTCAATGGCGCAGCGCCGGACGGAACGCTGGCCCCGCGCGTACCCAACACCACCAATCTGTGGTTCGATCACATGGAGGGAGAAGCGTTGGTCATTGCGCTCGACCTGAAGGGAATCTCCGTCTCCGGCGGCTCCGCCTGTGCGTCCGGGGCCACTGAACCTTCGCACGTGCTCACCGCAATGGGGTTGAATGCGCATCGCGCCCGCGCCAGTGTGCGATTTTCCATGACCAAGCAGATTACGGAAGAAGAGATCGATGCAGCGCAGGCCATTCTTCCCGCAGCCGTCGCCCACCTGCGGGAGCTCTCGCCAACCTACAAAGCATCCGCCGCCGCGATAACGGAATGACCCCGCACCCACGCCTCAGGAATGTGCAGGTTCCCCGGCCGGAGCCTCTTCCGGTCGCACCGCAATCGCTGGCTTCCGGCCACGCACCAGCAGCATCAGCACGATGCCGGCAATCATCGATCCGATGCTGGCAACCTGCGCGTTACTCATGCCCCAGTACAGTTTTGGGTTGATGCGGATGAACTCCACCAGAAAACGGCCCAGTCCCGACAGCAGCAGATACTCCCCGGTCAACCAGCCTGCCGGGCTCGCCGTATTGGCCCGCTTCCACAGCCAGTACGCCACAATCAGAGAAAAAATCAGCTCATAAATCGGCGTAGGATGCACGTAAACTCCCGGAGGCGTTGGCACCAGTCCATGCGGAAACGCCATGCCCCACGGCAACTTCGTCGGAATTCCGTAGTCCCCATCACCCGAAACCAGGCAGCCAATGCGGCCGACGCCATAGCCCACCGCCGCCGCCGGAGCCGCCAGGTCCAGCATGGACAACATTCCCACCCTGGCCACGCGCCCCTGCCACAGCAATACCAGAATGGACGCCCCCAGTCCGCCGAACCAGGCAAATCCGGCCCGGTCAAACAGCATTCCCGCCGGGTCGTGCATCAGGGCCTGCGGCGACTCCAGCACATGCCACAGCTTAGCTCCGACAATGCCGCCAACCGTGGCTAACGCCACTATATTCAGCGCATCGGCCTTGATCCGGTGCCGGACAAAGTTGAAATGCAGCACCACAGTGGCGCACACCGCCGCCAGCCAGAGCAGCAAACCGAACGTTCCCAGGGAAAGAGAGCCTATATGCAGGTAGGGATACATGAATGAGACCTCGTATCAGTATAGACGAGAGCCGGTAGAAAACTCTTTCCCTGCAATCCACACCATTCCCGCCCTCTTTGCGGTAATCTAGCTTTTTCCTATGAGCTACATACCTGCAAGTGAAATGGAAATTCTCTTCAGCAAAGAACAGATTGCTGAGCGCGTCAGGGAGATCGGCAAGCAGATTTCTGCTGATTATGCCGGGCAAAGCATCGTCCTGATCGGTGTGCTGAAGGGCGCAGCCATCTTTCTGGCAGATCTGGCGCGGGCCATTGCAGTAGACGCCACCTTCGACTACGTTGCCGTCTCCAGTTATGGCAAAGGCACCCGCTCCAGCGGCGCCGTCAAACTCATCAAAGACATCGACAACCCCATCGAAGGCAAGAACGTCATCATCGTCGAAGACATTCTCGACACCGGCCTTACGCTCAGCTTCCTGCACAAGCTCATGCTGCAGCACCGGCCCAAGTCCCTGCGCATTGCCACCTGCCTCGACAAGCCCGCGCGCCGCATTGCCAGCATTGACGCCGACTACGTCTGTTTCAGCATTCCCAACCATTTCGTCATCGGCTACGGCATGGATTTTGCCGAGCATTATCGGAATGTGGACGATATCCGCCTGATGCCGCCGGACTTACCTGAATAGCCCCGGCAGGAGTAAACTGCACCTTGGGGAAGCGGAGCATTCCTGCTGTGTGACCCTGCATCTGAGTAGAGTGGGTCGATGTCCCCGGACGTATGTCCCGCTGTATTCCGGAGCTTTTTACAAATAATTGCTGCACCCTGTGTTACTTTCGTGTTTCGCAACACGTTTGCCAGTGATGGACTGACGTTGTTTAACCAGCGGAGTGCGTTTTTATTTTGAAGGAGCAGTATGAGCATTCAGACCATCTCCATTCCCGCCCACGAGCGGGAATCTTCCATCCCCTCGTTTGACGCAACGGCATTCAGCTTGGAGACGTTTTCCTCCTGGCAGAATCTGGCCGCCGTACTGGACCACACCCTGCTGAAGCCAGAGGCCACCCGCGCACAGGTTATTCAGCTTTGCGAAGAAGCAGCCGCCTATCGCTTCGCCTGCGCCATGGTCAACCCCTACTGGTGCGGCCTGGCCTCTTCCGTTCTGGCTGGAACCGGTGTTCCGGTTGGCGTTGTCGTGGGATTTCCACTGGGGGCCTCGCTCACCAGCTCCAAGCGTGATGAAACCGAGAGACTGCTGCGACTGGGAGCGCACGATGTGGACATGGTCATGAATATTGGCCTGCTCAAAAGCGGAGAATATGAGGCCGTGCAGCAGGACATCCACAACATTGTGGAACTGGCACACGGCTCCGGCGCCATCGTCAAGGTAATTCTGGAAACCTGCCTGCTCACCATGGAAGAGAAGCTGCGCGCCTCCGAACTGGCCATGGCCGCCGGCGCAGATTTCCTGAAGACCAGCACTGGATTTTCCACCGGAGGAGCCAAAGCAGAGGACATTGGCCTGATGCGCGGTGTTGCCGGCGGACGCTGCGGCGTCAAGGCCTCCGGTGGCGTTCGTACCCTGGCCGACGCCAAAGCCATGCTGGAGGCAGGCGCCAGCCGCATCGGAGCCAGCGCCTGCATAAAAATTGTGGGCGAACTGGGCGCTCCCTGACGCACTGCCAGCCGCTGTAAAGCACTCAAAATTCTTATCGCATCCCAGGCAGCCCTGAGGCGTTTTCCTCTTCAGGGCCGCCTTCTGATTTTTCTTTCCACAGGTCCGTCCCCTTTCCCGCATACTCCACTTTCCCGATAAGCTGGAGGAGGTCGTATTTTGCACATGTTGCCAATGCAGTCACTGGGGCAGAGCGTATCCGGTGGAGTATCATCCGAAATTGTCCATGACACAGCCTTCTGGTAAAACCCGAAAAGAGCCGCTCTCTGCTTCCAGCACAGAGGAGGGCCCGGCAAAGCAGCCCGCTGCAACGTCGGAACCAGAGCAGGCCGGTACTTCTTCTGCCTCCCCAGAGGCCTCTGTCAGCGATCACAGCATCAGCTTTGAAGGCGACTACCGCCCCACTGGAACCGCACCGGCAAAAACCACCGTCCGCGTAGCACCCATCCAGCTCGACTTTCTGATGCAGCTGGCCGAAGCGTTGAACACTACGCTCGACCTGCAGACACTGATGCACCGCGTTGCCGACCTGGTGCGCGCCGTCATCGACTACCGCATCTTTGCCATCCTGCTCATCAACGACCGCACGCAGGAGATGTGGATGCGCTTCCAGACAGGCCATCTGCCGGAAATCGAACGCATGCGCATCAAGCCTGGCCAGGGCGTTGTGGGCGAGGCCGCACAGAGCCGCAAGGCCGTTCTGGTGCAGGACGTACGCTCCTCCCAGAACTACATCAATGCTAATCCCGCCGTGCGTTCGGAACTGGCCGTGCCGCTCATCTCCAGAAACAAGGTCATCGGCGTCATCGACATTGAGTCGGAAGAAATCGGCTACTTTACCCAGGAGCATCAGCACCTGCTGGAGCTCACCGCTTCGCGCATGGCCATTGCCATTGAAAATGCCCGCCTGTACACGCGCATTTCCCGTCAGGCGCAGACGCTGGCCGTGCTCAATGACATCAGCCGTGAACTCACCTCGATCCTCGACCTCGACGATCTGCTGGAGCGCATTGGCCAGTTGATGAAGCGCGTCATCGACTTCCAGATGTTCACCATCCTGCTGCTCAACGAGCGCACGCAGCAGCTCGAACACCGCTTTTCCACGCGGTATGGCGAGCGCATCTCCATCGACCGCAAAGTTCCGCTTGGTACCGGCATCATCGGCATCGCAGCGCAGGAGCGTATGCCGGTTCTGGTGCCGGACGTGCGCAAGGATGCACGCTACATCCTGCTGAATCCGGAAACGCGCTCCGAGCTTTCCGTGCCGCTCATCTATAAAGGCAAAGTGATCGGCGTGCTGGACCTGGAGCACACCCGCACCAATTACTACAACGAAGATCACGTCCGCACGTTGGGCACACTGGCCGCGCAAATAGCTATTTCCGTGGAGAACGCCCGCCTCTACCAGCGCGTAGCGGAGGAAGAACAGCGGCTGGAGCGCGACCTGTCCATGGCCCGGCAGGTACAGCTCCGTCTGTTGCCGCCCACGCCCCCCAGGCATGAGCACGCCGAACTGGCCGCAAAGTTCATCCCCGCGCGCACCATTGGCGGCGACATGTACGACTTCATTGAGTACAGCGCAGAAAATGGCGCCGCTCGTTCGGCAATCATGGTGGGCGATGTGAGCGGCAAGGCCGCCCCGGCGGCCCTCTACGCTGCACTGGTGAACGGCATCATGCGCTCTCTGGCACAACAGGAGCTGTCTCCTGCGCAGTTGCTCAGCGAGCTGAACGATGCCCTGCAGGAGCGCAAACTCGATTCGCAATACGTCGCCATGCTCTACGCCGTGTGGAATGACCAGAACCAGACCCTGCAGATTGCCAACGCCGGCTCCGTGCAGCCGATCTTCGTCCGCGCCGGAGAAGTCGAAATCATCCAGGCCGAAGGCTTCCCCCTGGGCCTCTTCCCGGAAATAAAATATGAGGAATTCACCCTCTCCACCCAGCCCGGAGACAGCATCGTTTTCTTCTCCGATGGCATCGTTGACGCGGAAAACGCCGCTGGCGGGATGTTTGGCAACGAACGGCTGGCCGCCGTGCTGCGCACGAACAAAAAGGCCTCGGCAAAAGGCATGGTGGAAGCCATTCTGAAGGCCGTCAACGACTTTCAGGACGGCGTTGAGCACTTCGACGATGAAACCATCGTTGTGCTGCATGTGCTGGGCGAAAAATCCTGACCGCCCAGGCTTCGGCAAGCATCTTCCCGCATTCTCCTTTACGATAGAAGCAGAACACAGCCGCAGGCGCTCAGCCGAAGGCTGAATCCGGCAACAGAATCCAGGGGACCTCCGCAAGCAGAATGTCTTCTTCTATCATTTCGACCACGCAGACCATCAAGCCCGCGCGCAACATTCTTGGCAGCCTGCAACTGCCCGGCGACAAGAGCATTTCGCACCGCTACGCCATGCTGGCGGGCCTTGCCGAAGGCACCACCCGGCTGACCAACTTCTCCACCGGCGCCGACTGCGCCAGCAGCCTTGGCTGCGTTGCCGCCCTTGGCGCCAAAGTGGAACGCAAGGAAGACGGCTCCATTGAGGTCACCGGCACCGCAGGTCAATTCCAGGCCCCTGCCGGTCCGCTCGACTGTGGCAACTCCGGCTCCACCATGCGCATGATGGCTGGCCTGCTTGCGCCACATCCGCACACCTTTGTGCTCCTTGGCGATGAGTCCCTCAGCCGCCGCCCCATGGAGCGCATCCGCAAGCCGCTCTCCGCTATGGGCGCCCGCATTGAGCTGACCGACGGTCACGCGCCCGTCACCGTCTACGGTGGCCCGCTCACCGGCATCGACTACGCCACGCCCATCCCCAGCGCCCAGGTAAAAACCGCGCTGCTCTTCGCCGGTTTCCAGGCCAGCGGAACCACCATCGTGCATGAAGCCGTTCGCACGCGCGACCACGGCGAGCTGGCGCTGCGGGCCTTTGGCGTCGAGCTTTCACGCTCGCAGGACAAGATCGAGGTCCGCGGCGGACAAAAGCTGCGCGCCATTCAGGCCGCCGTTCCCGGCGATATGTCCTCTGCCGCCTTTTTCCTCTGCGCAGCGGTGCTCTTCCCGGACTCCAACCTGGTGCTCGATGGTCTCGGCATGAACCCGACCCGCGCGGCTCTGCTCGATGTGCTCACCACCTTCGGCGCCAAGTTCAAGGTGCTGAACCTGGAAGAGAAGAATGGCGAGCTGATTGGCACCGTTCAGGTGAATGCTCCGGCCGGTGGCCTTGCCGGAGCCGAACTTTCCGGCGCACTCTCCGCCCAGCTCATCGATGAACTTCCTGTACTCGCGGCCATTGCGCCATACTCGCGCAACGGCATCCGCATCCGCGACGCCAAAGAACTGCGCGTCAAGGAGTCCGACCGCATCGCCCTCGTTGCCCAGAACCTGCGTGCGATGGGTGCAGAAGTCACGGAACATGAGGACGGTCTCGATGTGCCGGGAAAACAGCAACTGCGCGGCGCAGAGATCCATTCCGGCGGCGACCACCGTATTGCCATGGCCTTCTCTGTTGCCGCTCTCCGCGCCCAGGGAGAAAGCCAGATTCACGGCGCAGAGGCCGCAGGAATCTCCTTCCCTGAGTTCTACGCACTGCTCGACCGCATCAGCGAGCGCTGATCTCCATCCTTGCTGACAAGGAAAAGCCCGGCCATCACCGGGCTTTTTCTTGCGAACCAGTACAAACTTAGTTCGAGGTTGGCGGCTCCGTCCCCGGAGTCACATGCAGCGGCCCCGCCGGTGGTTCCGGCTGCGGCTTTTGCAGCCCCGGAATCGCTGGCAACTGCGACAACTGGCCTGTCGTCGCATCCGGCAGACTGATTCCGTACTTGTCCAGCGTATTGGCCAGCACTTCCGTCAACGCCGCACGGTCCTTGGCATAAGCCGCCGTTGCCGAGATCAGGTTGTTCTCTGCTGTCGCCAGATTGCGCTCCTGCTGCAATACATTGGCCGTGGTCGAGGCCCCCAGACGCAGCTTCTTCTTCTCTGCCTCCAGGCTCTGCGACGCATAATCCCGCGCCGCTGTGGCCGCCTGCACCTGCGCCCGGTCATTGGTCAGCGCATACTGTCCGTTGATCACCTGCATGCGAATCTGCGTATAGATCTGTTGCAGGCGGAGCTGCGCCTGGCGATATTCCAGCTGCGAACGCGCCTGGTCTGCCTGGGCTACCCGGTTGCGCAGCGGGATATTGATCGAGATGCCAGCGCCCTTGTCCGGCCCCGTGCTGTTGAACATGTGCGAGAAGACCGTCCCGTACCCGGCCGATGCCGGGCACTGCCCTGCAAATCCGCTGGTGGGGTCATTACACCCTTCCGTCTGCTTACCGCCAATTGCCGTCGCGCCATAGAAGCCGTACACATCCACCGTCGGCAGCAGTCCATTTTTCACTGCCTTCAGCGTCAACGAATCATTCTTCAGCGTCAGCATTGCCTGTTCCACCTGCGGATTGTTGGCATAGGCCTGCCGCACCAACTGGTCCACCGGCTCCGTTTCTTCCGGCAACGGCACCAGGCTCACACGATCGGTCGGAATCACCGGCGCAGCCGACAGAACCGAATCTTCCAGATTGCGGGCCACCGCCTGCTTCATCACCAGCTGCTGGTATTCCAGGTTGGTCTGAGATGCTATCAGCGCCTGCTTGTCCGATGCCACCTGGCTGTCCGCGTTCACCACATCCAGCGGAGCCAGCGTGCCAATCTTCAGCTGCTTGCGATCATCTTCATCCAGTTGCGTCGACTGGGCCAGCGCGCGCTCCTTGGCCTGCTCATCCTCATACGCGCTCACCAAAGCCCAGTAGATGTTCTCCACCTGGTTCACCGTGTATAAAATCTGCTGGCGGAATGCGGAGTCTGTAATCCTGCGGTCGTTCTTGGCCTGCACAATAAACCGTGTATTCACAAACCAGCCAAAGCCCTGCAGCAGGTGCTGTGTCACTTTGGCCTGGAAGCTCGATTGCAGCACAGGCTGCAACGCATTGAACGCGCTCGTGCTGGTCTCACGCGAGTTGTTGAAGGTCACCGCCAGCGCAGTACCGCTCTTGAAACCCTGGTTGTAGGCAAAGTTATACGTGTCCGTGTTCTGCCCGTAGTACGCGCCATTGAACAGCGTAAAGAGCTGTGGCGTGCGCGCGCGCTCCAATTGCAGCGTGCCGGTTATCGTTGGATCCAGCGTCGCCGGCGTAGGGCCTGCGCCATTGGTGCTCAGCACCAGGCCGGAACTGCCCGTGCCAGCCCCCGCAGCGCCGCTCGTCGTTCCACCCGGCCCGCCGCCAGACGTAATCGTCGAGGTCGTGCCGCCCATTGTGCCCGTCACCAGGCCCGTGGAAACGCCACGCAGGCTGGCTCCCGCCTTGGCGCGCAGCAGATCGGTGTCGGCAATGTCCAGGTTATAGCGTGCAATGGCGATGTCCAGGTTATTTTCCAGCGCCAGCGTAATCGCATCGCTCAGGCTCAGGTAAATCTTCCCGTCGTGCAGCAGGGAATCCAGCCGCGGCATGTTGCCCAACTGCGGAGCCGGAACATGCGTCACCGTATACGGCGACCACGGCATCGCCAGAAAGCTCTTCGGCTTGCTGTAATCCACCGCAGTGCTCCGCAGGAAGAGCGGCTCTGTATAGTGTGGTTGTGGTGCGGTTGGCAAAGCCGCCTGCATGGCCGATGTGCTGGTTTGCGCCGCGGCTGCCTGTTGCGCCATGCCTTGCGGCATCGTACCCATCAGCAGCAGGGATATGGCTGCTGCTGTCTGCAAGTCCCTTAATCTCACGTTATTCTCCAACTGTTGCCTGCCAGGGAATTCAATCGCCGTCTGCATGACAGCTTCACTGATCTCTCACTCAAAAATTGCTATACAGCACCTGACGCCACGGCCGTGCTTTACGACTCTTTTTTTCTTTTCCGCATCGCCCATTCCGGGCAACACCTGCCGAAAGAGCGGTTGCTGGCTGTCCATACGCATCCAGCATACGATCCGTTCCCGCAATTCTTCCGGAGAAGCAGAAATTCCCTCTCGCCGGACAGTCTCACTCCCGGCGAAGTGCAAACAGTGCTTCCCTCTCCGGGACAACATCGCCCCGGCACTCAAGCGTCCAGCGCCATGCTTCTTCGTGCGAAGGTTTGAGTATATCGCAGCCCTCTGCCGTCCCAACCGCTTTTCCCCAGCACATCTGCTTTCGGCGATACTGTAAAGAACCGCATGTGCAGCAACGCGACACAACATAACTGGAAGCTGGTGCTTGCCTACGACGGCACGGACCTTCACGGCTGGCAGGTGCAGCCCGGACTGCCCACCGTGCAGGGCCTTCTGGCCGGGGCCATCACCCGCATTACCGGCAAAACCGTTCTGCCCCAGGGCTCCGGACGCACCGACGCCGGCGTCCACGCCGAAGGACAGGTGGCCTCCTTTGCGCTCGACGCCACCATCCCTGTGGAAAACCTGCATCATGCCCTCAACCGCGCACTGCCGCCCGGCATCCGCATCCTTTCCATCGAAGAAGTGCCGCCGGGCTTCCATGCACGCCACAGCGTCCGCCAGAAGACCTACGAGTACCGCATCTTCACCGCTGGCATCTGCCCGCCCACGCTCGCCCGCTACGTCCACGTCTGCCGCTGGAATCTCGACCTCGCCGCCATGCAACAGGCTGCGCAATGCGTCCTCGGGGAGCACGATTTCTCCTCTTTTGCCGCAAGCGATCCTGACCGGAGCACCCGCACTGCCGCGCAAACCGGCGAGCCGCTCGAAGCCAGCAACGCCCGCACCATTTACTCCTCGCAATGGAGCAGCGGGCCCTGCCCCGGCGGCCAATTGCTGCGTTATTCCGTCTGCGGAAATGGCTTCCTGCACCACATGGTGCGCAATCTGGCGGGCACATTTATAGAAGTTGGCTGCGGACGCCTTACCCCGGCCGACCTGCCGCGCATCCTGGCCGCGCAGAATCGCTCTGCCGCCGGACCGACCGCACCCGCCAGCGGCCTTTTTCTGATGCACGTCGGCTACTGATGACCCGCATCGCCGTTCCATGCGATGCTTAATATAGCTGCTGGCTACCATGATTACCTCCTTCGCATCGTCGGCCTATCAACGCATCAGCCAACTGGCATCCCAGCCACGCGTACACCAGGCATTTCAGTGGCTGCACCTGCATGAGAAGCAGTTGCGCGACTGGCAGTTGAAACTCATCAGCATTCCCGCGCCGCCCTTTCAGGAGCGCACCCGCGCCGAGTGGCTCCGCCAGCAGTTCGAGGGCCTTGGCCTCAGCAATGCCCATCCTGACCCTGAAGGCAACGTGCTCGCCGAACTCCCCGGCACCGACGACACCACCTGCGTGCTGCTCTCCGCACACATTGACACCGTCTTCCCAGCCGGAACGCCCGTCGAGCCGCTCGAAGATGGTGACCGCATTCTGGCCCCCGGCGCCTGCGACAACGCCGCCGGCGTCACCGCCTTGCTGGGTCTGGCCGCCGCGCTGAAGCACACACAGATCAAGCCCGCCTGCACTATTCTTTTCGCAGGTAACGTCGGCGAAGAGGGCGAAGGCAACCTCCGCGGCATGCGCCACCTCTTCCAACGCTCGCCCTACAAGGAGCGCATCGGCAGCACCATTGTGCTCGATGGCAGCGGCACTGAAACCGTCGTGACCCACGCCCTCGGCAGCCGCCGCTTCCATGTGCTGCTGCAGGGGCCGGGCGGCCATTCGTGGACAGACTCCGCCTCGCCCAACCCCATTCTGGTCCTCAGCCGCGCACTGGCCACGCTCTCCAACCTTGAGCTGCCCGGCAACCCGCGCACCACGCTCAACGTCGGCGTCATTCAGGGCGGCACCTCGGTCAACTCCATTCCAGAGTCAGCCTCTGCCCAGGTAGACCTGCGCTCCACCGATCCCGAACAGCTCATCCGGCTGGAGGTGCTGCTGCACCGCGCCGTCGAGGACGCCGTCCTCAGCGCCAACCTTACCGCAGCCGCCCGTGGCCGCGGGCCGCTCGCCTTCCGCATTCAGACCATGGGCCATCGCCCGGCCGCTACCCTGCCGGAAGACGCGCCCATCCTGCAATCCATCCGCGCCGTAGACCGCCACCTGGGCCTGCGCACAGAACCACGCATCAGCTCCACCGACGCCAACATTCCGCTCTCCCTCGGCCGCGAAGCCCTCTGCATCGGCGCCGGCGGCACCGGCGGAGGCACCCACACCCGCCAGGAATGGTACGACCCCACCGGCCGCGAACTCGCCCTGCGCCGCATCCTGCTGCTGCTGCTCGACCAGTGCCAATCCTCCGCAGCCATGCAACCCATCGCCGCAGATTGATTGCCGCAAAAATACCGACTAATCCAATTGGTGAATTGACTATTTGTCTATCAGAATCGTATGCGGGTGCCCCATGTCTGGATTTTCAGACATGGGATTTCCAGCCTCCAGCCTTCGAGGTTCTCTGCTTCCCTCCCACATCTCAAAATCGAGATGTGGAGCACCCAATTCAGTTGGTAGCACACCATGAGACCTGAGCCACTCACCGGTCAGAAACGAATCTGTCTATGACCTGTCACATGCAGACCCCTGCATAGGGCGTTGTGTTAAGGGCATGGCTTCAGCCATGCCGTAGAGCATTGAAATCTGTACGGCTTTAGCCGCTGAGGTGCCTTCTGACAGTAAGTCACATCCCTGTACCTCAGGGGCTGAAGCCCCTTCCATCAAGCAGCTTCATCGGCACGGCTGAAGCCGTGCCCTTAACACGACCGTCTCGCAACACAAGCTGGCGGGTCGCCCAAGGTCTCCGAAAAGAAAAATGAACCAACTGGGTGCTCCATGTCTGGATTTTCAGACATGGGATTTCCAGCCTCCAGCCTTCGAGGTTCTCT
>DZDJ01000181.1 GCA_022736715.1 Edaphobacter aggregans | reverse complement strand
AGGCATCCACTTATCTCTCGGGGAAATCTGTTCAGACGAACCGAGCCACTTCTAGGCGAAGGTAGAACTTACCCACCGCGAGATCGAGGTGCTGCGCTGGACGGCGGATGGCAAGACGGCGTCGGAGATCGCCGACATCCTCAACATCTCCGAGCGGACGGCGAATTTTCACATTGCCAACGTGATCGCCAAGCTGAATGCGCCGAACAAGACCGCTGCCGTCATTCGGGCGGGACTGCTGGGGATGCTGGGTTGATCGCGCCAACCGTTTCCGATACGACAGGGGAGTGGTGATCGCGTCGCTTCGAGAGGTGTCCACCCTGTCAAGATTGACAGGTGTTCGCATTTGTTGCCCGAAATACCATCCGTGGTTTGAGTGTCTGCACCTCCCGGGTAGCCTTTGACCGCCCACCCTTGATTGCACAGAATTGATTCGCACGCAGCAGCACTTCGTCTATTCCCAACCGATATCCACGATGGCATCCTTCAAATACGCAATCCATCTCCGCCTGGACAGTAGCAATGTCTTCGATCAAAAACATCCGCCCGGCAACATGGCGCCGCTTGCTGGCATCTATCGTTGTGTTGTGTGCGGGGAAGAGATTGGCATCGCGCAGGGACATACGCTACCGCCGCAAAACCATCATCAGCATCCCGCCGGGCGTGGCAGGATCGAGTGGCAGTTGCTCGTGCATGCGCAGAGCTATTGAGGCGTTGTCGAGGGCCCATTGATGGCAACACCACACAAACAGTCGCATGCTACATGCGCCCCTGCCAGCGCAGCTATGCCTACGCCCTCTTCCGACGCAAAACAAACATCCGTCAGACCCCCTCGTTCGGAAACCAGTGTTCTGGCGAAATTCGTACTTGTTCTACCCCTCATCTACATCGCCTTATGCCTGATTGGGTTCGGTGTTTCTCTGGCTGTGGAGAGCCATCTGGGCATTCCCCATTCCTCGTTATACAAGGGTCAGATCGATCTGTTGGACCTGTCCTCCATCGGCATGCTGTACCTCTTGCCGCTGATCACCAAAATTGCCGTCGATATCAACAACAATCCGCTCACGTTTTTCGGCCATTTATTCTCTCAGCAGTGGCTCAGTAACGGGCTAGGAACGGCGGTGTTTGCGCTCATCATTGCTGTTGCCGCGTTTTTCCTCCTGGGTCTTCTTTTCCATCAGCAATCACCTGCGCTTTCCAAGAAATCTTGGATGGAGAAGACGTTCGAGCACATCGCCACATGGTTGGCAAAGGCCAAGGAAGCCCTTCGAAGAAAGGTTTGGAGGGCCGTTTTGGCAGCCGGCATTGGCGCCTTGTTCCAACCGCTGTCCGCGCTGCTTGCTGCGCTGGCGCTGATCGTCGTGGCGCTGATCCTTTCAATGCCCGTGGTCATTGGCATCGCTTCGGGCAAGGCTCTGATTTGCCAGGACACCCACGGTGCAGCCATGGGGTGTTCTCCCGCAGTCCCAGCGGTAAAGACCGCGCCACCAAAGTCTCCCGCTCAGCAGGTCATCGACGTGCATTTGAAGGACGGCAAGGATGTGGCTGGGATATACATTCTGTCGACCCCCAGCGCGGTGCTGATTTTTCAACCTCAGACGAGACAGGCGATGGCGGTTGCTACCGAATCGATCGCCGACATGTCGTTCAAAATGACGCCCTGAACATACCTCTTGCAAGTTTGTGCGAAGCGTCATCCAAGGAGGTCACTGCGGCTGCACTCTTGGTCGATCTGCTTCGCGGGACGTGAGGGATCAATGCGGTACATGCCCCCACTGAGGATGGCACTGACTCCAAAATTCCCTCGGGAAACCTCGTGCCGAACGCGGCACAGGAACGGGAAACAGAGGGTGTCGGGCGCAGCCTGACCAAGCGCCGGTTTCGCATGAAGCGCGAGCGCCAGGTGAAACCCCGGCCTACCTTGCCCCCAGTCTCCTGCTGTCCGATGTGG
>DZDJ01000180.1 GCA_022736715.1 Edaphobacter aggregans | reverse complement strand
CAGCGAGCCCGGTCCCGGAATTGCCGGTCAGTGATTTCGCCAAGTTTCCGCTGCTGCGCGATGTGGTGATGTCGCCGGACGGGAAGTATCTCGCCGCTTCGTATGAGGTGGACCAGACCGCCGGCACCAACAGCAAATTCCAGTTGATCGTTTTCGCCCTGCCCAGCCTGAAAGTCACGGCGCGTCTGAATTTTTCGCCTTGGCACATGCCCGGGTTGATCACCTGGGTCGGCCCCACGCGCCTGGTCGTATCCGAGAACAAGGTGACCGGGTCGCTGGCGGCGGAGCAACCCACCGGCGACATCATCGCCTTGAATGCCGATGGCTCGCAGCAACGCATGCTGTACAGCATCACCGCGCGCGGCACACCGGGCGCCTCGTTCAACATGATGGACATGGTCAATGGCAGCCCGACCGTGGTCGGTCCCACGCGCGAAATGAACGGGCACGTGTTCATCGAGGTCCATCCGTTTCCGACCAACTACAGCACGACCGACATGCAGGCGCACCGCACCATTCTGTACAACGTCGACAGCGTCAGCGGCTATCCGAAGCAGATCGCCGAGATCGACAAGGGCCGGGCGGATTTCTTCGTGCATGACGACAAGCCGCTGCTGGCCATCAGTCAAGACCGGCAACTCAATCAGGTGGTTTATCTTCCGGACGGTCATGGCGGTTGGAAACTGGCGCCTGCCGGTGCATTCGGAAAAGTATTCGAACCGCTCGAAGTCACACCGGGCGGCAAGGGTCTGTATGCGCTCTACAGTGCCACGGGCGGACCCACGACATTGATCCGCTGCGCCTTCGACGGCGGCGACAAACAGGTGTTGGCGAGCAATGATTTCGGTTCGGTCAATCGCATCCTGTGGAGTCCACGCGACCATCGCGTGCCGATCGGCGTGACGTTCACCGCCACGTTCAGCAACGGCGTGCCCGCGGTGGACTACCTGAGCAACGACCGTTGGGCGCAAATCCACCAGGCACTGATGAAAGCCTTTCCCGGCGAATACATCGGCTTCGGCGGCATGAGCGACCATGGCAACACGATCCTGATCCACGCCTACAGCAATCGTGATCCCGGCGAGTACGCGCTGTTCGACAGCAAGACCATGCACCTGCAGCCGCTGATGCAGGCGATGCCATGGTTCAAACCCGGCCAGTTGGCCGCGCGCGAGCCGATCCGCTACAAGAACAGTGCCGGCATGGAGCTGGACGGCTACATCAGCTTCCCGGTCGGCGTACCGCACAAGAACCTGCCGTTGATCCTGCTGCCCCATGGTGGCCCCATCGGGCCTCGCGACTCCTGGGCCTACGCCAGCGACGCGGAACAACTGGCCGGATTCCTCGCCAATCGCGGTTATGCGGTGCTGCAGGTGAACTACCGTGGTTCGGGCGGACGCGGCGAAAACTTCCAGCGCCTCGGCTGGCGCCAGTACGGCACAGGCATCCAAGATGACCTGATCGACGCTGTGCACTGGGCCATCGCCAAGGGCTACGTCAACCCTGACCGCATCTGCGTATTCGGCGCCAGCTTCGGCGGCTATTCGTCGTTGATGCAGCCCATCCTAGCCCCCAAGCTGTACAAGTGCGCGATCGACTACGCCGGCGTCAGCGACTGGCGCATCGAGATGGACCGCAGCGTGTATTCGCACATGGGCGAGGGTACTGCCTATTCGCTGATGGTCGGATCGCGCGCGGACGCCAAGGCCATCTCGCCGCTGTTCATGCTGGATCGCTTCAATGTGCCGGTATTGATCATGCAGGGCGGCGCCGACAACATCGTGCCGCCGCAGAACGCCGAACGCCTGCGTGACAAGCTCGAAGCCATGCACAAGCCCTACGAGTGGCTGTGGTTCGGCAACGAGTACCACGGCTTCCAGACCGAACCGCATCTGCTGGCCATGTTCAACAAGGTGCAGGCTTTCCTCGCGCGCTACATCGGTCCCGGCGCGG
>DZDJ01000179.1 GCA_022736715.1 Edaphobacter aggregans | reverse complement strand
CTATGAAAAGACCCATGGGTTGAAATAAAATCATGGGGAAAACGAGAAAAAATTACCGGAGTCCGGATGAGGAGCAGCAAGCCATTTTGGAAGGTTTGGTTGTTCGGGTGATAGAGGGGCAGGAAGTGGCGCAATTTGACGCGATGATTGCCGAGCACCACTATCTGCGGAATGCGAAGCTGGTGGGAGAACACATGCGTTATGTGGCCGAATATGAGGGGCAATGGCTGGCGTTGGGAGCGTGGAGTGGGGCGGCCAAGCATCTCAAAGGGCGGGAAAACTGGATTGAGTGGGATGACGAGCAGCGGGGCAGGCGGCTGGGCTTGGTGGCCAACAATGCACGGCTGCTGAGTCTTCCCGGGAGGGAGGTGCCCAATCTGCTGAGCCGATTTATGAGCGGGATGCTCGGGCGACTCAGTGAGGACTGGCAGGGGCGTTGGGGGCATCCCCTTGCGGTGGTGGAACCGAGCGCAGCGAGATAGCCTGTCCGTGAGGACAGCCCGAAGGGCGGAGCCGCAGGCGACGGCAAACTTTTGTGGATCCGCAACTCTACCAAGGCACGTGTTACAAGGCGAGCGGATGGACGCCTCTGGCAGAGACGGCAGGCTTTGCGCGGTGTGCCGGGGGAGATTATTATCAAGCCCATAACTGTCCGAAAGTTCTGTGGGTCAAAGAGCTCGCAAAAGGAGCACGGCAGAAGCTGCGAAGCGCGGTGTTGCCGGAAAGCTGGCAGGTGGTGGAGGCAAGCACGGCCCCGCGCTGTCGGGCGAGTCCGGATCAGATCAAGAGCCTGATGGGTTCACTGGAGGGCGTTTCCGAGTTCCGTCGCCAGCAGGCCTTGCGGTATCCGGTGGCTGGGATGCTCGCGCTCATTGCGATTGCCACGTTTGCCGGAGTGGTGCATGGGCAGCGGGATCTGGCGGCCTTTGCCCGCACGCTTTCCCAGGCGCAAATGCGAGCCCTCAAGTTCCGCTGCGTTCCGCGCAGCAGGCAGCGGGAAGCCCCGGGAGAAACCACCTTCATGCGAGTGCTCGCCGGGGTGGATGCAGCACAGGTTGAGCGGGCCCTTCTGCTCTGGCAGGAACAGATGCTTGGCGTGGTCGAAGAGGAAATCATCGCCGTGGATGGCAAAAAACTCCGACATGGCCAAGGCGTGGAAATCGTGAGTGCCTTCGGGGTCAAGAGTGGTCGCTGGATGGGTAGCGTTTGCACCGCCGCCAAGAGCAACGAGATACCAGCTGCTCGCGAGCTGTTGGGCAAAGTGGATGTGAGGGGAAAAACCGTCGTCTTTGACGCGCTCCACACCCAACATGAGACGGCCCGGGCGGTCGTCTTTGAAGGCGGAGGCGACTACGTCTTTACCGTCAAAGGCAACCAACAAGGACTCAACGACGAACTGGTCCGGCTGCTCGCTGAGCAGCCATTTTCCCCCTCGTAAAGCCGCCATCCCCCTGCCGCAAGACTGGGAACTCAATCGCGGACGCGTCGAGTTACGCTATGTCAGCGGCTGCGAGCCGACCGACCCTGAACAAGTCGGCTTCCCCTCGGCCCGTCAGATCGCCTCCGTCACACGGATGGTTCTGCGCAAGGAGAAGAAGAGCAAGGAAACCGCGCTCCTGCTCACCAGCCTTCCCGCCGACAAAGCCTCTGGCGAGGACCTCAAAGCCATCAAACGCCAGTATTGGGCCATCGAAAGCCAGCTCCACTATCGCCTGGACAACGTCCTTGATGAAGATCGTTCCCGGGTCCGAACGCCCAACGCCGCACTGGTGCTGGCCATGTTCCGCCGCGTCGTCGTCAGTTTTGCCATTGCCTGGCATCGCGAGAAGTCCAAAACCCGAAAACGCCTTTCCACCCGCTGTTTCCTCGATCATCTCAATGCCGACAATCACCGCAGGGCTTTTGAACTCGTCACTGCAAAATCCCCGAACGCTTGGAAAAATTAGAAAAAATCAGCCCTAAC
>DZDJ01000178.1 GCA_022736715.1 Edaphobacter aggregans | reverse complement strand
CCGGAATAGCCTTTAAACCCTCGCTCGTCGTATACTGAAAGACGTTGTTCAAGCTGTTTTTTCTGTTAGGGAAACCATGCCAAAGTTGAAGACACATACTGGCGCGGCCAAGCGCTTCAAGAAGACTGGTACCGGCAAGATCAAGCGGGGCCAGACGAAGATGCGGCATATCCTCACCTCCAAGGCGACCAAGACCAAGCGCAAGCTGGCTGGTGCGGCTCTGGTTTCGGATGGGGACCATGCAAAAGTGGCCCGCATGATTCCTTACGCCTGAGGCGTAGGGGAATCATCAAGACAAGCAGGGAGATTTGAATCGAGACCGTTCTTGCAAGAGGACACCGGGCCGGAAATGCGTTGCGGCCCCCGGAAGCTGGCAGAGGTTGGAGGCCGGTTCCGCTGAGATTCAAGTGAGCAAGCGAGTGAAGAGGTTCTAAAGCGCATGTGAAAATGCGCCTCCTGCCTCCAGCCGCAAAACGAAATACGCAAAGGAGAATCAACCATGCCCCGTGTGAAACGGAGTACCAAGCGCAGTGACCGCCGCAAAAAAATCCTGAAAAGGGCGAGCGGCTATTTCCTTACAAAATCGAAGCTGTACCAGGCAGCGCAGGAGGCCGTGGAGCGCGGTCTGGCGTTTGCCTACAAGGGCCGCCGCCTGAAGAAGCGCCAGTTCCGCAGCCTGTGGATTGTGCGTATCGGCGCTGCCGCCAAGCTGAACGGCATCAGCTACTCGCAGTTTATCTACGGCCTGAAGACGGCCGGCATTGAGCTGGACCGCAAGGTGCTGGCCGACATTGCCGTGCACGATGCGGCTGGCTTTGCCAGCCTGGCGGAGCAGGCCAAGGCTGCCATTGCCGCGGCGAAGAAGCAGACAGCCTCTGCCTGAACGGTAGACGCTCTGAGCGAAAGGCATGGCCTGCGGGCTGTGCCTTTTGTGTTTTTGCCTGCAATCTGGGCAAAGACCGACCACGGATTGCACGGATGCGGACGGATTGCCGGGGAGGGGCTTACAGGCTACCTGCCGGAAGAGTTTGCGGCCGAAACTTGTACACTATTTTGAAAGATTGCTGATGAAAGTTCGTGACGTGATTCGCCTGGTGGAGGAAGATGGGTGGTATCCGGTGGCGCAGCGCGGAAGCCATCACCAGTTCAAGCATCCATCGAAGGCCGGGCGGGTAACGATTGCCGGGCATCCGGCAATGGACATGGATAAGGGAACTTTCAACAGTATTTTGAAGCAGGCAGGTCTCAAATGAAGGAATATGCCGTAGTTTTTGAGAAGACCGAGACAGGATGGAGCGCGTATGTGCCCGATCTGCCGGGCCTGGGAGTTGCTGGCGAGACGTTTGAAGAGACTGAGCAACTGATCCGCGAGGGAATCGAGTTCCATATCGAGGGCCTGCGCGCGGACAACGAGCCTGTGCCGGAACCAACGACCCGTGTTGCCAAAATGCCGATTTCCGCCTGACTGCCCGGCCCGGTGCAGGAAGCATCTTCCTGGAATGCTGGCAAAGACCGACGACGGATTGCACGGATGCGGACCGACCAGAAATAAAATACCTCAGGGGCTAAAGCCCTGTGGATAGGAGCGGTTGGTGTGCGGGCTGAAGCCCGTACCTACCCATGCCCGCGATGCCCATGCGGGGATGCCATGCCGGAGATGCCCACGCCGCAGGTGCCTCCGCGCACCCAACCCATGCCGGAGATGCCAGGAATTTTCTTCGCTGGATGAGGTTGCAGACAAGCATTGGACGCGCATCCGTTTGCTTCTGAGGTAGGCGAGGGCTTTATAGCGGTTCTCCAGTTTTCGTGGAGTTTCCAGGGACATGCAGGGTGGCTTTTTCTTGAGAAAAAAGCCATTTCAGGGCAGCACGTTCCCTCTACACCAACTGGAAAACCGCTATAGCCCCTGAGAGCCAGCGCTTCATTTATCCTTGCTGATGGATTCCCATGACGACTGAAGCAATTCCCCAAC
>DZDJ01000177.1 GCA_022736715.1 Edaphobacter aggregans | reverse complement strand
TCAAGGCCGATGCCTATGGGCATGGCATGGTGGCTTGCGCGCAGGCTTTGCGCACATTGGCGGATGGTTTTGTCGTGTCCACGCTGGGCGAGGCCGATGCCTTGCGCAAAAGCGGTATCACGCAGCGGATTATGGTGTTGCAAGGCTTTATGAACGCCAGCGAGGCGCGCATGGCGGCGCGGCTGATGCTGGAACCCGTGGTGCATCAGGCGTGGCAGGTGGAGCTGATTGAGCAGACTTCGCTTGGCTTGCCGCTGAATGTGTGGCTAAAAATTGATACGGGGATGCACCGTGTCGGTATTCCGCCTGAGCAGGCGCGCAGTTTGCACGCCCGTTTGCTTGCCAGTAAACGCCTGCGTCGTCCGCCTGGATTGATGACGCATTTTGCCCGTGCTGACGAGGCGGATAGCACGGCGACAGAACAGCAACTCGCCGTGTTTCATGCGGCAACTGAAGGGCTGGACGGCGAGCGTAGTGTGGCCAATTCTGCGGGGCTGCTGGGCGGCGCGGCAGGGGGTGCCTTGGGCGATGTGGTACGTCCGGGAATTGCCTTGTATGGCAGCAATCCCCTGGACTATGGCTCGGCAGCCGCTTTGGGCTTAAAGCCCGTAATGCGGCTGGAAACCTGTCTTGTGGCCGTGCAAGCGCAGCGCAAGGGCGAAGTCGTTGGCTATGGCGGGCGTTTTGTCTGCCCTGAAGATATGCCGATAGCCGTGGCCTCCGTGGGCTATGCCGATGGTTATCCGCGTGTTACCGCAAGCGGCACGCCGGTGGCGGTCAATGGGCAAATCGCGCGCTTGGCCGGGCGGGTTTCGATGGATTTAATCACCCTGGATATGCGCGGCGTGCCGGCTGAGGCGGGCGATATGGTCGAGTTGTGGGGTGAATCTATTGCGGTGGATGAGGTGGCCAAGGCCGCAGGTACGCTGGGTTATGAGCTGCTGTGCGCGGCGGGTCGGGCGTGTCGGCGGGTGTATCTTCCCGTGCCGGAAAGCGAGAGCTGAACCGATGCGTCATGGCTTCAAACATGGCTACGCTTTTGATCCGACGTATGGCTACGATCTGGCACAGTTGTTGGCCGTCGATGCACCGATGCCGCCGGATGACTTTGCCGAGTATTGGCAGGTACGTCATGCGCGCGTGGTGGCGCATGACCCTCGCCCGCACACGCAATTCACCGGCACGCACGGACGCTGGCGGGTGTTCGATTTTCACTTTCGTGGCGCGGATAACGTGGAGTTGGGTGGCTGGATGCTCTTGCCGCGTTATCAGGCCGCCAGCCATGTCTGGGTGATTGGCCACGGTTACGGTGGGCGTGACGCGCCGGATTGGAGTTGGCCGCTGCATGATGCGGCCTTGTTTTTTCCTTGTGCGCGTGGATTTGGGCGCAGTCGTGTAGCCGCTGTGCCGGGTGATGCAGCGCGGCATGTGTTGTGTGGCATTGAAGAACGTGATCGTTATGTCTTGGGGTTATGCGTTGATGATTTATGGTTGGCGGTACGAGCTGCGCATCAGTTGTTGCCTGAGTTGGGTTGGATAGGCTATGCAGGTATTAGCTTTGCGGGTGGCCTCGGTGCATTGGCTGCGCCTTGGGAGCCGCTGATTCAGGGCGTGCATTTAAATGTGCCTAGTTTTGGGCACTGGCCGCTACGTCTGGTGTTGCCCACGGTGGGGAGTGGTGCGGCGATTCAGGCCTATGTGCATCAGCATGGTCATGTGCCTGACACGCTGGACTATTACGATGCCGCCTCAGCTGCGCAATTTGCACATGCGCCGCTTTTGGCGGCATTGGCGCGCTTTGATCCCGCCGTGGCTCCGCCAGGGCAGTTCGCAATTTTTAATGCCTGGGCGGGAAGCAAGGCGCTTGAGGTGCTGTCTGCCGGACATTTTGACTATCCGCAGCGTTTGCGCGAGGAGTTGCGATTGAATCGGTTGTTACTGCACTGGTTTGAGCATCTGCGTTTTTAGCACCC
>DZDJ01000031.1 GCA_022736715.1 Edaphobacter aggregans | reverse complement strand
AAATGCTCTAGCCCTCGGCTACCAGCCGCGCTTTTAATAAAAACTTCAAGCTGTCGCGTTGATAGAGCGTTACTTCTTCGCAGAGCTGAGCTTCTTCTGCGTGGCGATAAAGCGCCGCACGCGATCAATGCTGCGGGCTTTGCCGAAGACGACCATGCTTTCCAGCAGCGGCGGAGAAGCGGTTTTGCCGGTAATGATGGCGCGCAGCAGCATGAAGTTCTCCTTCACGCTCCAGCCTTTGTCTGTGCCCACCTGCCGCAGGGCGGCATCAATGGTCTCGGTGGTCCAGTTGGCGGATTCGAGCGCGGTGAGCACATCGCCGGTGAAGGCGAGCGTTTCTTCCAGCGTGCGCTTTTTGGGTAGAAAAACCTCTGTCGGCGGCACCACATCGTCGCGGAAAAAGAAGTCGGCCATATCGCCGAACTGGCTCAGCGTTTCGATGCGCGTCTGCACGAGCGGGGCGATCTGGCCCAGGTATTCGTCAGAGAAGAGCGTGGTGCGCAGCGCCTGCAGAAACTCGTCTGCCGAGAGCAGGCGCAGGTACTCGCCATTGAGCCACTTGAGCTTGATCAGGTCAAAAACCGGGCCGCCGAGGGAGATGCTCTGGAAGTTGAAGCGCTGCAACATCTCCTCCAGCGAGAAGACTTCGCTGTTGGTCTCGGTATTCTGCGGCATGCCACCGCCCATCAGACCCAGAAAGTTGACCATCGCCCTGGGCGTGTAGCCGGATTGCTGATAATAGGTGAGCGAAACAGGGTTCTTGCGCTTGGAGATTTTGGACTTGTCCGTGTTGCGCAGCAGCGGCATGTGCCAGAACTGCGGCTGCTCCCAGCCAAAGGCCTGGTACAGCAGCACATGCTTGGGCGTGGAGGAGATCCACTCTTCGGCGCGGATCACATCGGTGACGCCCATCAGGTGGTCGTCGACCACATTGGCCAGATGGTAAGTGGGGAAGCCGTCGGACTTCAGCAGCACCTGGTCGTCCACGTTGTTGTGGTCAAAGGTGATCTCGCCGCGCAGTTCGTCGCGGAAGCTGGTGGCGCCTTCGATGGGTACGGCCATGCGGACGACGTAGGGCTTGCCAGCGGCCAGATTTTCGTCGATCTGCTCCCGCGTCAGAAAGCGGCAGGTGCGGGCATAGCGGGGCGGCTGCTTGGCGGCCATCTGCGCTTTGCGCTGGGCCTCCAGTTCTTCCGCGGTGCAGAAGCAGCGATAGGCTGCACCGCTGGCCAGCAGCTCGTCAGAGTGCTTCCGGTAAATTTCGGTGCGCTCGGACTGCCGGTACGGGCCATGCGGGCCGCCAACATCCGGACCCTCGTCCCAGTTGAGGCCAAGCCAGCGCAACGAGTCAAAGATCATCTGCTCGGAGGTCTCCACAAAGCGGGCGCGGTCGGTGTCCTCAATGCGCAGGATGAACTGTCCGCCGCGCTGCCGGGCGTAGAGGAAGTTGAGCAGGCCGATGTAGGCGGTGCCTACGTGCGGGTCGCCGGTAGGGCTGGGAGCAATGCGGACGCGGGGGGTCTTTGCGGTGGAAGAATTCGAAGTCATATTGTGCAAGCCAAAGTTCCATGCTAGCAGAGCGCGGACGGAGGCGAGAACATTGACCAACTTGACCAACTAGACCATACTGAAGGCATCCGCAAAGGAGCCTTAGCATGGCCAAAAATGCTTTGTCCAAATCGAAAAATGCGCCGGTCAACATCTACGATGCCAAGACCAAATTTTCAGAACTAGTGGAGCGCGCCGCAGCCGGGGAAGAGATCATCATTGCCAAGGCTGGCAAGCCGAAGGCGCGCCTTGTACCGTTGAAACCGGCAGAACAGAAGTTGAAGCCGCGCAAATTCGGGCAGAACTATCTGGGAGTGACGTACATTTCTCCGGACTTCGACGCTCCTATGACGGACGAAGAACTTGCGGAATGGGGTATGTAGCTACAGGCTGACCATGCGATTGCTGATAGACACACATATTCTGCTTTGGCTGAATAGCGGACAGGAAAACCTGACGTCGGACCAGATGGCCGTGCTTTCTGATCCGACGAATGAGGTATTTGTGAGCGCCGTCACTGTATGGGAGATTGTTGTCAAGCGGGCCAAAGGGCTGATCCGTTTTGATGGGCGCATCGAAAGTATGGTGGAAAGCCAGGGTTTTCAGCACCTGCCTGTTTCCGCGGCCCATGCAGAGGGAATTGCGGAACTGCCCATGTATCATCGCGATCCTTTTGACCGGATGCTGATAGCACAGTCCCGCATCGAACAGATGACTCTGATTACAAGCGATGCCGCAATCCGAAAATACCCTGTTGTTTGCCTTTGAGGCCTACGTCAGATCGTCCGTATCGAAGGCTGGCAGCTTACGCCTCAGCCCGGCGCCGAGCGGGGCTTCGGAGACGAGGCTTTTCACCACATCGTCAATTTCGCTGCTGCTGTCGATGGCGGCGGAGAGCCGGGCAAGGTCCTCGGACTTCACCAGCGGCTCCAGCAGCACGGCGGCGTGGGCAATGGCGACGTGGTCCTGGTTCAGGCCTTCTGGCGTTTTGGCCTTAATGCCGACGTCGCTGGGCTTCAGGTGCAGCAGTTCAGCCACGCGCTCGCGCAGTTCACCGGCAAGGGGAGAAATCTTGGGCGCGGCCAGCACCAGCGTGGTGTCCACGTTGACGATGCGGTAACCTGCGGTGGCCACTTCTTCGAGAGCCGTGGCCAGAAAAATGGCGGAGTCGGCGTTCTTCCAGCGGGGATCGCCGGGCGGAAAGAAGCTGCCGATGTCTCCGGCGGAGACGGCGCCCAGCAGTGCGTCGGTAATGGCGTGCAGCAGCACGTCGCCGTCTGAGTGGCCGGCAAGGCCCTCAGGGTGTTCGATGGCCAGCCCGCCAATGCGGAGCGGCACACCGGGTTTGAATGCGTGTGAGTCCCACCCGAAACCAATTCTCATGAACTTCTATCCTCGCATGTTGAGGAAAGACTTACCACCGATCTCAACGATGCGCGCCGATCTTTTTTCTTTCATTATCCAGAACAAATCGTCGCATTTGGGGCTGTGGTCCAAAATTCAGCAATAGTCCAACCTCCAGAGGAGTGGAGCGAAGGTAGTGCAACACCTGCTTTTCGTGAGATCGATCCAGTTGCGCGGCCACCTTCAATTCAAGCAGAACTCTGCCGTTCACGACAATGTCCGCTCGATACATGCCAATCACATGCCCGCGAAAGGAAACAGGCACAGGCATCTCTGTATGAACCTGAAACCCATCCTGTTCCAACGCGATGCGCATCGCTTCTTTGTAAACCGATTCGAGAAAGCCCGTTCCCAGTTCGTTATAAACGCAGTAGAAAATACGAATAATTTCATGCGTCAACGGGTCGTGCTCATGGTTTGCCATTCTTCAGCATCTCTATTTCTGATCGGTGTCCATCGGTGAAATCGGTGGTTGCTTTCAGCTTTGTTTCAGGTAAAACTCGGCCAGCTCCAGGTCTCCCGGTTGGGTGATTTTCAGGTTTTTTGCCGATCCCATCACGACAGCCACTTCGACGCCGGAGCGCTCCACGATGGATGCCTCGTCGGTGCCGACGAAGCCGTCGGCCTGGGCCTCGGCAAAGGCGCGCTTCAGCAGGCCGCAGCGGAAGCCCTGCGGGGTCTGCGCCTGCACGATCAGCTCGCGGGGAATGGTGGAGGTGATGATGGCGCCGTCGGCGGTGCGCTCCACCTGCTTGATGGTGTCAATGGCGGGCAGCGCGACGATGGCCGCGCCGTGCTTTGCCACGGAGTCGATGGTGCGGTCAATGGTGACCGGGTCAATCAGCGGGCGGACGGCATCGTGTACCAGCACAATGTCGTCGTCCGTGCAGGGCAGCGCGGCCAGCGCATTGCTGACGGACTCCTGCCGGGTGTCGCCGCCTTCCACCACATGCACTTTGGCGGCAACGCCGTGCCCGGCCACCTGCGTCTTGACGCGGTCGATCTCATTCTTGCGGACGGCCACATAGATGGTGTCGACGCGGCTGACGGCCTCAAAGGCGCGCAGGCTGTGGATGAGGATGGGCAGGCCGTGCAGGGTGAGGAATTGTTTTGGCGCGGCGGGAGAAACACCCCCGGCCGCCATGCGCGTGCCCAGACCGGCTGCGGGAAGAATGACGAAGACTTTCATGCGGCTCCAATGCCTGAGGGGCTGACAGGCTGTGATCAATTCCCTCAGGGTTCAAGCATATCGCCCTGAAAACTGCTGTGCCAAATTGTTGTGCCGCAGTTTAGCCAACGGGCTGGTCGACAAAGAACATCTCGTTCGTTGGCCGGAATCCGCTGCTCTTATACAGTGGGCGGCCCTCCTCGGTGGAGTGGAGCGAGACGACTTTGATTTTGCGGCGGCGGGCCTCGGCCAGCGCCAGTTCAATCAGATTGGTGGCCAGGTGTTTGCGGCGGAACTCCGGCTCCACGTAAACATTCAGCAGATAGCCGCGAAACGGCTCCGGGTCGAGCGGGTGCGGAGGCCAGTCCAGCAGCAGCAGCCCGGCTCCGGCCACCACGATGCCGTCCTGCGTGGTGAGCCAGCCGATGTAGCGGCCTTCCTTGATCTTGTGGCGCACCCAGGGCTCAAAGGCCTCGGAGACCATCTGCATGTATTTGTCGTCTTTGCGGCCGGCGTCGACAAACATGCGGTGCCGGTGATGGGTGATGATCGGGGCGTCGTCCAGGGTGGCCAATCGTGTTTCGAACATGGCGTCAGTATACGAAGCAGTTGTGTTTTGTGCATCTCGAAGCAGCAGTAAACAGGGTGGACCACGCTAACATGGTGCTTATGCCTTCTGTAAAGCAGCCACCGCAAGCCACACTGCTGTTGAATACGAGCCTCTTTCGTCCGGGAGACCGGGTGGGCGTGGCCGTTTCCGGCGGTGCGGACTCGGTGGCCCTGCTGCTGGCGCTGCATGCGGCCAACCGGGCGGAGCGGGAGGCACTGGGGGTTGGGCTGAGCGTGGTGCATGTGAACCACGGGATTCGCGGTGCGGAAAGCGATGCCGATGCGGAGTTTGTGCAGGCGCTGGCGCACCGGCTGGGTCTGCCGCTGCATCTGCACCGCGCGGATGCTCCGGCGCGTGCCGATGCGGAGCGGGAGACGCTGGAGGAGGCGGCGCGGAACCTGCGCTATGACTACTTCCGGCAACTGGCGCAGAGCGGCGAGGTGGACACGATTGCCACGGCGCACACGCTGGACGATCAGGCGGAAACCGTCCTGATGAAGCTGCTGCGCGGGGCGTGGACCGAGGGGCTGAGCGGGATTTATCCTGCAATTCCATTAATGGCTCCGTTGATGGCTCTGCTGGCGACGGCCGCTGGTGAGCCGATAGGGATGGTGGTGCGTCCGTTGCTGGCCGTGCGGCGCGCCGAGGTGGAGGCGTATCTGCAGGCGCAGGGGCAAAGCTGGCGCGAGGACGCAACCAATGCGGATGTGGCCTACACGCGCAACCGCATCCGGCATGAGCTGCTGCCGCTGCTGCGTGGCTACAACCCAAATCTGGATGGCCTGCTGGCGCGCCTGGCGGAGCTGGCGCGGGATGAGGAGAGTTACTGGCAGGCGGAGCTGGCGCGGCTGCTGCCGCAGGTTCTGCTGCCGGGTCGGCCGGTGCGGGGTGGTGGCCGGGCGGTGAGTACGCATCCGCAGCAGACGGCGGTGGCGGTGGAGCTGGAGCGGCTGCGGGGGATGCGTCCGGCGCTGCGGCGCAGGGTGCTGCGGGCGGCGGCAGAAAAGCTGGGCCATCAGCTGAGTTTTGAGCATACGGCCCGGCTGCTGGCGCTGTGCGGTCTGCCGGGAGATGCGCAGCCGGGAGAACCGGCGCTGCAGCCCAGGACGGGAAGCCGTCTGCACCTGCCGGATGGACTGCGGGCAGAGCGCACGTTACGGGAACTGCAATTGTATCGTGAAGATAAAAAATGAGTTATTCGTAAATTGGTAGGGCTGGAGCATGGTTTGTTGATGGGGAGAGGGTCATTTCCCGGTTTTCTTCATGGCACAAGAGTTGCATGTATCCGATGGAACGGATTCAACTCTGAATCGTATTTGTGAGAGTAGAATCAAAGATACTTACAGGCAGTAGCCGATATGGCTGCTGGGCTGGATGGTCAAGGCTGGTTATTGACCAAACGCAAAGGACTGACGGCAGTGGGGCACTACTGCGGCAGTTTTGGCGTCTAAGCAGAGGTGGGGGGTCGCTGTTTTCCCGGAGGGCATTGCTCTTGCAGCAGGGTTCTCGTCCAGGCAGCCCGGTCTTCATCTACCGGATGGAAGCAGATGAGCGAGAAATGAGGTACTTCGAGTGAACTCGACGTTGAAAACGATTTTCTTTTGGGTGCTGATCATTACCTGTCTGGTGCTGTTGTGGCAGGTAGTGCAGAAGGGCACTGGCATGGGCCGTGAGAAGGAGGTCGCCTTTTCGCAGTTCCTGAACGATGCGCAGCAGGGCCAGATCAACGATGTGGTTGTGAATGGCAGCGAAGTGCAGGGGCATTACAAGGGCGAAAAAGACGGCTTCCACGTGACTGTGCCGGCCAACTACCCGGACATGTACAAGACCCTGCAGGACCACGGCGTGAGCGTGACGGTGAAGGACACGCAGAACAATGCCTGGCTGGGCATCCTCCTGAATTTTTCGCCGATCATTATTGTGGTGGCTTTGTGGTTCTTTATGCTGCGGCAAATGCAGTCAGGCGGCAATAAGGCCATGAGCTTTGGCAAGAGCAAGGCGCGGCTGCTTTCGATGCAGCAGAAGAAGGTCACGTTCAAGGACGTGGCCGGTGTGGATGAAGCCAAGGAAGAGCTGAAGGAAATCATCGAATTTCTGCGCGAGGCGCAGAAGTTTCAGCGACTGGGCGGACGCATTCCCAAGGGCGTGCTGCTGGTGGGCCCTCCGGGAACGGGTAAGACGCTGCTGGCCCGCGCGGTGGCAGGCGAGGCGAATGTTCCGTTCTTCTCCATCTCCGGTTCGGACTTTGTGGAGATGTTTGTGGGCGTGGGCGCGAGCCGCGTGCGCGACCTGTTTGAGCAGGGCAAGAAGAATGCTCCGTGCATCATCTTCATCGATGAAATTGACGCCGTGGGCCGTCACCGTGGCGCAGGCCTGGGTGGCGGACACGATGAGCGCGAGCAGACGCTGAACCAGTTGCTGGTGGAGATGGACGGTTTTGAGTCCAACGACGGCGTGATTCTGGTGGCGGCAACCAACCGTCCCGATGTGCTGGATCCGGCGCTGCTGCGTCCGGGGCGTTTTGACCGCCGCGTGATTGTGGGCCGCCCGGATGTGCGTGGGCGCGAGGAAGTGCTGCGCGTGCATGCCAAGAAGGTTCCGCTGGCCGAAGATGTGAATCTGGGCGTGCTGGCGCGGGGAACACCGGGCTTCAGCGGTGCTGACCTGGCCAACATGGTGAACGAGGCCGCCCTGAATGCTGCCCGCACCAATCGCAAGGCCGTACACATGTACGACTTTGAGATGGCGAAGGACAAGGTGATGATGGGCGCTGAGCGCAAGAGCATGCTGCTGACCGACGAGGAAAAGAAGGTCACGGCATACCATGAGGCCGGCCATGCACTGGTGGCCGCGCTGCGCGAGCATGCCGATCCGTTGCACAAGGTGACGATCATTCCGCGCGGCATGGCGCTGGGCGTTACCATGCAACTGCCGACGGACGACAAGCATACGGTGACGAAGGCCTATCTGGAAACGCAACTGGCCATCCTGATGGGTGGGCGCTGCGCGGAGGAAATTTTCCTGAACCAGATGACGACGGGAGCTGGCAACGACATTGAGCGTGCCACGGAGATGGCGCGCAAGATGGTGTGCGAATACGGCATGAGCCGCCTGGGTCCGCTGACCTTTGGCAAAAAGGAGGAGCAGATCTTCCTGGGCCGCGAGATTGCCCAGCACCGTGACTTCTCTGAGGAAACGGCGCGGCAGATTGATGGCGAAGTGCGCAGCCTGGTGGATGCGGGATATCAGTCGGCGTACTCGATTCTGGACCATAACCGGGACATCATGCACCGGATGGCGCAGGCCCTGCTGGACCGCGAGACGATTGACGGTGCGGAGATTCATCTCATCATCGAGGGCAAGGATTTGCCTGCGGTGAAGACGCCGTACAGCGACCCGAATGATGGTTCTTCTGGCGGCGACGTGCAGAAGGTGCTGAAGCCGGAATCGGGCCGACCGGGGAGCCTGGGCGAGCAGCCTTCGCCAGCATAAGGACAAACGGCCTGGAATTGCAGAAGAGGCGGCATACAGATGCTGCCTCTTCCTTTTTGAGGGGGAAGTTTCCGGTGCGGATTGCTTTTCGCGCGCGGACAGTGCATTTTATCTCTTATGCTTACGAAACCTGGACTGATGTTGCGGCTGGAAGGGGCGTTGGTGCTGGGCCTGAGCTGCTATGGCTATGGCTTGCTGCCGATGAGCTGGTGGGTCTTCGGGTTGCTGTTTCTGGCTCCGGATCTGAGTATGCTGGGCTACCTGGCCAGTCCGCGGGTGGGAGCAGCGGTTTACAACGCCGGGCACACGCTGCTGGCGCCGGTGCTGCTGGTGCTGCTGGCGTACCGGCTCAATCATCCGGCGTGGGTTTCGCTGGCGCTCATCTGGCTGGCGCATATTGGGTCTGACCGGTTGCTGGGATATGGACTCAAGTATCCAACCTTCTTCAAAGACACGCATTTGCAGCGGGTTTAAGACGGTGGATGCGACAATAGACGCTGGCGGATTTTTGATGGAGACCATGTTTCGTTCTGCTGGCCTTTTGATGCTTGCAATGCTGCTTGCTGGCTGCGGCTACCACGTCGCTGGTTCGGCAGCCCATATTCCAGCGGGCGTGCGGACGCTGGCGGTGCCGATTTTTGTAAATGACACGCAGTCGTATCACACGGAGGTTGCGCTGACGGACGCGGTGATCCACGAGCTGAACACGCGCACGAAATATCGCATTGTGAGCGCGGACAACCCGGCGGACGCGGACGCACTGCTGCGCGGCACCGTGGTGGACGAAAACATTGCGCCGCTGACGTATGATTCGACGACGGGGCAGTCATCGAGCTATCTGGTGACGATTACGGCGGCTGTGGTGCTGAAGGCCGGCGACGGGCAGGTGCTCTACCAGAATTCGCAATACACGTTCCGTCAGCAGTACCAGTCGACACAGGACCTGGCGAGTTTTATTCAGGAAGATTCGCCTGCGGTGAAGCGGCTTTCGCGGGATTTTGCCCAGGCGCTGGTGAACGATATGCTGGAGTCATTCTGAGATGGCCACTTTGCGCAGCTTCGCATCGTCGGACCGCTTTCTGGCGGAACTTAAGACGCAGGACCTTCGTCCCGGCTATGTGCTGGTGGGCGACGAGCTGTTTTTGTATGAGCGTTGCCGCCGCGGTGTGCTGGAGCAGTTTGTGGAGCCGTCGATGCGCGACTTCACCTTGTCGGAACTGGATCTGGCGGAGACCAGCATCTTTGACGTGCTGGACCGCGCGCGCACGCCGTCGCTGATGGCGCCATTCCAGGTGATCTTTGTCCGCAACCTGAAGCAGTTGTATACGCGCGGCGCAAAAAAGGAAGAGTTTGCCGCGATTGCGGACTATTTCCGCTCGCCGAACCCGCAGGCGCTGGTGATTTTTGTGGCGGACCATCTGCGCATTCCGGCCGATCTGCGGCGCATGGACATGCAGGACAAGGACCGCTACGAACGTATTCGCGAGACGCTGGGAGACTGGTGCGGCGTGGTGGAGCTGGCGCGCGTGGAAGAGGCGGACGCCATTCGCTGGCTGATGGAGACGGCAGCCGCGCAGGACGTGAAGTTTGAGCAGGACGCGGGCCGCGAACTGGTGGACGCTTTGGGCGCGGACATGATGATGATCGGCGGGGAGTTTGAGAAGCTGCTGCTGTATGTGAGTGGTAAGGGCCGCGTGACGCTGGGCGACGTGGAAACGATGGTGCTGGCGGCCAAGCAGCGCTCGCTGTACGAGTTGACGGACGCGATCAGCGCCAGGGACAAGGCCAAAGCGCTGCTGCTGCTGGATGGACTGCTGAATGCCTCCGATGGCGGCGAAGAGGCGGCGATTGGCCATCTGTATATGCTGGCGCGCACCTTCCGGCAGATGCTGGTGATTCTGGAGAAGAATGTGCGGGACTCGCGGGCCATCTGGCAGGCGCTGTGGCAGGGCTTCCGCATGCCGCCGTTTGCCGCGGAAGACCTGATCCGGCAGGCGCGGCGCTACAAGAGCCGACGGGAGCTGACGCGGGCGCTGCGGCTGATTGCGCGGGCCGATCTGGAACTGCGCTCTTCGCCGCCGGACAAGCGGCTGGTGCTGGAGCGGCTGGTGATGGAGTTGGCCAGCGAGGCAAAATCGCCATTGCTGGCTGGCGTGCAGCAGAGTATGCTTTCGCTATAAGTTGGAAAAGAAGCGCTGGCTGCCCTGGCTGGAAGATACAGCTTTGGTGGCGGTAATGACGCTTTCTGGTCATCAACCAAAGTGCTATAGATGGTTACCTGCTGCAAACGTACTCTGGGGATGTTGTTCACGCTGAATCGTGAAGGCCAGTCCCCATGGCAATGGCAGGTCAAAATCCGCAGCAGCGGCTGGAGACGCAGATCCAGTCTTTCAGCAGGAGCCACTTCCAGCGGCTCCGCTTCTTCCCTGAGTTTGAGAACCAGTTCGAGCTGGACACTGCGCAGCAGCGTGGTTACCGGTTGTGGATTGAAGGCGTCATCGCCATCCTGATCTACGATCTTTTTCTCATCAGCGACCATCTGATCTTTCCGGAAAAGTTTTTTCACGCCGTCATGGTGCGGATTGCGATTGTGACGCCGGTTGCTGTGGTCATCAATACGGCGATGCGGTTTAGTCTGCCGCGGCGGCTGCGCGAGTCCGCCGTGGCGGCGATCATGATCTTGTTTGCATTGAGCTCACTGAACCTGTATTTCGATGTAAGCCGGGTGATGGCTGCCTTTGCGCAGACCTCGATCATTCTGATTCTGATGTTCGGCAACATCGTGATGCGGCTGCGGTTTCCGTATGCGGCGGCGGGGTCTGCCATCTGCTTTGCGGGGGACATGGTGTATCTCTGGGCCGATCCCTGGTTGAATGGGCCGGAGAAGCTGGTTGCCTTCAGCCTGGTTTCCGCATCGATCATCTTTACGCTGATCGCCAACTACAGCATGGAGCGGGAGGAGCGCATCAGCTATCTGCTGCGGCTGCGCGGCGATATGCAGAGCCAGGATTTGTCTTATGTGAATGCCGAGTTGACGCGCCTGAGCAATCTGGATGCGTTGACCGGACTGGCGAACCGGCGGTATTTCGATACATACTTTGCGCTGGTGTGGCAGCAGGCCGTGGCCCTGAACCAGCCGCTTTCACTGGTGATGGTGGACATTGACCGCTTCAAGATGCTGAACGACAGGCACGGCCATCTGCACGGAGATGCGGTGCTGGCGCGTATTGCCGGGATGCTGCAACAGGGGCTGCGGCGCAAGGAAGATTTCGTGGCCCGGTATGGCGGCGAGGAGTTTGTGATTCTGCTGCCGAACATGGCCCTGGAAGATGCGCGGCGCGTGGCGGAAAGACTGCGTATTGTGGTGAAGAGCAGCGTAATGCCGGAAGGGACTGACCGGTCGGCCGCGCCGGTGACGATCAGTTGCGGTGTGGCCTCATTGTGTCCCCGGAATAATGACCAGCAGCAGCAACTGGTGGAGTCGGCGGACCGTGCGCTCTACAAGGCCAAATCGCGCGGACGTGACCAGGTGTGTGCCGATCCGGAGGACGCACCCCTGCAGGCACGGCGGTTCTTTGTTTCATAGTGCAAGGCCCGCGCTTGATGTATTCTGCTTCTTCGCATACTGCCTTTACGAGGTCGCCTTTTATGAGGAAGAGAATATGGGTCTTCCGGCCCTGGCTGGTTGTGCTGCTTTGCGGCATTTGCGCGGCTGCTTTGGCGCAGGACAAGAACAGCGCCGCATTTGTCACAGCGCATTACACCAAATATGAATACTTCATTCCGATGCGCGATGGCGCGCATCTGTTCACGGCGGTGTATGTTCCCAAGCCGGAGGCGTTTGCTGACCATGGGTCGTGGCCGTTTCTGATGACGCGCACGCCGTATGGAGTGGGGCCGTATGGCGACGGCCACTACAGGGGGCATCTGGGGCCATCGGATGAGTTTGAAAAGGCCGGGTACATCTTTGTGTATCAGGATGTGCGCGGGCGCTTTATGTCGGAAGGAAGATTTGTGGAGATGACGCCGGCCATCGATCACAAGACCTCGAACCAGCAGACGGATGAGAGTTCGGACACCTACGACACGATTGAGTTTCTGCTGAAGCATGTGCCGGACAACAACGGCAAGGTGGGCATTGTCGGCATCTCGTATCCGGGGTTCTATACCTCGGCCAGCATCATCAATTCGCACCCGGCCATCAAGGCGGCCTCGCCTCAGGCGCCGATGACGAACTTATTTATTGGCGCGGATGACAGCTACCATGGTGGCGCGTTTATGCTGGCGGCCAACTTTGGTTTTTATGCGGGATTTTTTCACCAGTTCAACGGGCCGGCCACAGAGGAGCCACCAGCCAGGTCCGTGGACATCGGGCCGGACAGCTATCGCTTCTATTTGAACGCCGGACCGCTGAGCGAGATGGAGAAGAAATATCTGGGTGGCAGCAATGCACTGTACCTGGACCAGATGCAGCACGATACGTATGACCATTACTGGCAGATACGCGACTTGTCGCAGCACATGATTGGCGTGCACGCAGCCGTGCTGACGGTGGGAGGATGGTTTGACGCCGAGGACCTGACCGGGCCGCTGAAGACGTTCCACGCGATCGGCAAATTCAATCCGGGGATTACGAATACCGTCGTGATTGGGCCGTGGGTGCATGGCGGCTGGGCGTACCTTTCCGGCGATCATCTGGGGGATGTGCAGTTTGGCGCGAAGACGGCGGAGTATTTCCGCGCGCAGATTCAGTTTCCGTTTTTTGAGTATTACCTGAAGGGCAGGGGCTCTTCGAACCTGCCAAAGGCGTATGTTTTTGAGACGGGCACTAATGTGTGGCGCAAGTACAGCGCGTGGCCTCCGCCGGGTGTGCATCCGCGGATGCTGTACTTTCACCAGAACGGCACGCTGAGCTTTGCGCCGCCAACGGCGGCAGAAGGCCATAACCAGTATGTGAGCGATCCGACGCATCCGGTGCCGTTTGTGGGATATACGACCAACGATATTCCGCAGCGCTACATGGACGACGATCAGCGCTTTGCGGCGCGCCGTCCGGATGTGCTGGTGTATGAGTCGGCTCCGTTGCAGGGGGATGTGACGATTGCCGGACCGATTTCTCCAAAGCTGAAGATTGCCTCCAGCGGTACGGATTCGGACTTTATCGTGAAGCTGATCGATGTGTATCCGAAGGACTTTCCGAATCCGGAAGAGGACAACGAGGGAAAGCACGTGATCGACGCGCCGCCGTTGCAGATGGGCGGATATGAGCAACTGGTGCGCGGCGAGCCGATGCGGGCGAAGTTTCGCCATAGCTGGGAGAAGCCGGAGCCGCTGGTGCCGGGCAGGATGACGGAGCTGGACTTTACCATGCCGGATGTGAACCACACCTTCCGCAAGGGGCATCGCATTATGGTGCAGGTGCAAAGCTCGTGGTTTCCGCTGGTGGACCGCAATCCGCAGACCTTTGTGGATATTCCGTATGCGAAGCCGGGGGACTTCAAAAAGGCGACGGAGCAGGTCTTCTGCAATCAGAAGGCTGCTTCCGGCGTGGAAGTGATGGTGCTGCCGCAGCCGTAACTTTTACCGCCGACGGGAAAGGCGCTTGCCAGAGAGAAATGCACCCCGGCGGCGCCTTTTCTGTTTTTTTTATGCAATCAGGTGCTCGTCTTCTACGTGGCTTTGCGGGCGGCTGGTCAGGGTGATGGCGGCGGCCAGGATCAAGGCTCCGCCGACCCAGGCATCCGGGCCAAGATGGTCTCCCAGCACGAAGACGCCCAGCAGGGAGCCGATGAGCGGTTCCAGATTCAGAAAGACGCCGGCCTGCGAGGCGGGCACCTGGGTCATTCCCCAGTTCCACAGCAGCGTGGTGGCGGTGGTGCACAGGATGCCGCTGGCGGCGAGGGCGAGCCATACCTGGAGCGAGACATGGGCAACCGGAGGGAGGCCGTCTGTGGCGAGCACCCAGGGCAGCAGCATGGCGGTGCCTGCCAGCAGGCCATACGCGGTGACGACCAGCGCGGAGTGGTGCTCCATCAGTTGCTTGTTCAGTAGTATCCAGCCCAGCGCAATGACGAGCGAGAGCACCACCAGCATATCTCCGGCGAGCGTCGGGCCGTTGCCGGTGAGTGTGAGGTGGCCACCCAGCACGATGAGCGCTGCGCCGATAGTGGAGACCGCGAGCGAAAGCCAGCCCAAGTTGTCGAGCCGTTCGTGGGCAAAGAGCGTGGCCCCCGCGGCCAGAATGACGGGCATGGTGCCAACCATCAGCGAGGCATGGGAAACCGTGGTGAGGGCAAGCCCTTTAAACTGCAGCAGAAACTGGATGGGTACGCCAAGGGCGGAGGCGATGAGCAGGACCTGCCACTCCCGGGCAGTCAGCCGCGCCGGGTGCCGCAGCGCGATGGGCAGCAGGCTGATGCAGGCGAACAGGAAGCGGTAGAGCACCATGTGGCTGACGCTCATCTCGCGCAGTGCAATTTTGCCAAAGAAAAATCCGGTGCCCCAGAGCGATCCTGCCAGAGCGCAGGCGGCAAAGCCGAGTCCGCGGCGGGGTGGTCTTTTCTGGGCGGGATTCGGCATCTCTTCACTGTCGCACAGTCTGTGGGAATCGTCAGCAGGGGCGGCGGCAGGCGGTTGGCTTTCTGCCTGTGACTATGAAAGAGTACGAAGCAGGGGGAAAGTACAAAGCAGAGCGGATGTCACCTCGGTTTCCAATCCGGCATGAGAAGAATGCCTGTTTTTGGGCGAGTGGCCTGTTTTTGGCGCTGCTGCTTGTGTTGCCAGCATGGGCGGTAGAAGGCGGAGCCGGACGTCCGCAGCGGTCGCAGCCGGATTTGCGCATCGATCTGGGCCGGTTTGGATATACGACACCCGCGCAGGACTATCGGCTGCTGGGCTACTCCATGATGAGCGTCAGCTTTGTGGATGACCGGCATGTGCTGTTCACGTTCAATGCGCGCAAGCTGATGCGGCGCATTCCGAACGACCCTCCGGATGACAATGACCAGGTGATTACGGCGCTGCTGCTGGAACTGCCAACGGGCAAAGTGCTGGCGCAGACCGACTGGCGGATGCACGATCATGCGCAGTATTTGTGGTCGCTGGGCGGTGGGCGGTTTTTGCTGCGGCAGGGGCGCAGGCTGGGTCTGCTGGATCCGTTGGCCCAGTTGCACAGGCATCTGAGGACCCAGGATGCGGCGATGCAGCCGCTGGATTTCCTGACGCTGGCAGGGCCGTTGCAGGATCTGCAGATGTCGCCGGACAGGCATTTACTGATTGTGGAGACCAGGCGGACGCTGCCCCCGGTGCAGATCAACGTAGGACAGGGGCCTTCCGGCGCACCAAGTCTGATTCCGCGTGGCAGTAATCCGGACTCGGCTGCGGCGCAGCAGGAAGATCAGGGCGGTGGCACGGATGTCCAGTTCTTTGAGCTGAACCTGAACGATGGGCACACCTATAGCGCGGCCGGCCACGCGACCTTCGATGTTCCGGTGGTGATTCCTGCGCTGGAGACGGGCGTGTTGCGGGTGGTGCAGGAAGAACCGCGGAAGTGGCTCTTCCGGTTTGGCCCGCTGGACAGCTCCGATGGCGCGGAACTTTTTGACTACATCTCCGGATGCAGGCCGTCGGCGGTTTTTCTGGATACGCAGCGGTTCCTGACGCTGGGTTGCGATGACGACAACGATTTCAGCCGCATGTCTGTCTTTGATCTGCAGGGAGATGCGCTGTGGCAGCAGAAGCTGTCCGGGTCGTACATCTGGCCGAAGATTGTGACGGTTCCGCAGGCGGCGCGCTTTGTGCTGAGCCGGGTGCTGACGCCGTATCCGGTATATTCCACCAACGATGTTTCTCCGCAACTGGTCGACGGGCAGGAACTGAGCGTGCTGGACACGAGGACGGGCGCGCTGGCGTTGCGGATGACGCTGCGCGAAGTATTCCACGATGGCAATAATTTTTCGCTTGCGCCGGATGGGTCGCGGCTGGCGGTGGTGGCTGGAAGAGAGCTCCAGATTTATGACCTGCCGCCGGTGGATTTGACTCCGGTGACGAAGAAATAGGTCTTCGCGGGCCCAGGTCTATAGAGCGGTTCTCCAGTTTTCGTGGAGTTTCAAAGAACATGCAGGACGGCTTTTTCTTGAGAAAAAAGCCATTTCATGGCATCACGTCCCCTCTATACCAACTGGAAAACCGCTATAGGCGAGACCTGGGGCACCCGCACCCGTCATGACGCTACAGGTTCAGCTTTTTGAAGATGGCTTCCGGAATGGAGCGGATGACGAACATGATGATGGCCCAGATGCCGGGGACGTAGACGACATCCTTGCGTCTGGCCACGGCCTTCAGAATGTCTTCCGCGACTTTTTGCGGTGGGGCGAACTTTTCTGCCTTGGGCATGTGCGCGGTCATGGCCGTTTGCACCGGGCCGGGCTTGATGGTGAGCACGTTGATGCCTTCGCGGTCGATGCGGTTGCGCAGCCCCTCCAGGAAAACATTGAGCGCGCCTTTGGATGCGCCATAGACGTAGTTGCTCTTGCGGCCGCGGTCTCCGGCAACGGAGGAGATCACGGCCAGTATGCCGCTCTGCTGGTTGACAAAGAAATTGGCCAGCCAGGTGAGCAGCGAAACGACGGAGAGGAAGTTGGTGTGCAGAATGGCCGCAGCCACGGCATAGTCCGCTTCGGCCTGCTGCTGGTCCCCGAGTACTCCATGCGCGATGTAGGCCATGTCGAGCCCACCGAGAGAATGGACGGCGTCGGCCAGCATTTTGGGGTGCTGGGTGGTGTCGTCCAGGTCAAGCACGCAGATGTCTACATAGGCTGCGCCGCGCGTCTTCAGGTCACCGGCCACGGCTTCCAGCTTTTGCGCATTGCGGCCAACCAGATACAGGCTGGCGCCTTGTGCGGCCAGCAGGCGCGTGGTGGCCATGGCGATTCCGGAGGTTGCCCCCAGCACCAGAATTCTCTTCGGCAGAACGTTCTTTTGACTCATTGTTCTATTACTTCCTTATAGCTCGCTGGTTTCTGTTAATTGCAGGGGAAGATGCTTATTCCCATTCTCCGGTGACCCGCTCCCAGAAGCTGGAGCTGATCTGCGGATCGCGATAGCGGGCGAACTGCTGCCATTGCGGATAAAAGGCCTGGAACTGCGCGGCGGTCATGCGCGCGTCCTTGGCCGGGTAAAGGCGGCCGCCGAACTCCAGCGTCATGCTGGCCAGGCGGTCAAAGAGCGGGAAGCTGGTCTCTGGCTTGATGGGGAAATCGAGCGCCAGCGTGATGCCGGGCGCCGGGAAGCTCATCATGCCGGGCGACTTCACATCGCCAAAGACCTTGAGCACGGCCAGGAACGAGGCCAGTCCGGAGGCGGTGATGGCTTTGAGGATTTCCGTAATGGCGTGCTTGCCATTGTCCCAGGGAACGACGCACTGGAATTGCAGCAGCCCGCGTTTGCCGTACATGCGGTTCCAGTGGAGGACTTTGTCGAGCGGGTAGAAGAAGGGCTCGTAGTCGACCAGCGAGACCACCTGCTTTTTGAACTGCTTATGGAAATAGAGCGAGTTGAAGGCGCTCATGCTGGCGCGGTTGAGCGCAAAGCCCGGCAGATCGAAGGGGAAGACGAGCTTCGGCTCCGGCGATTGCGGGAGCGGCGCGGGAATCTCCGAGTGGTCGCCCTGCATGAAGATGCCGCGGGCAAAATTTTTGCCCTGGGAGACGCAGTCGATCCAGCTGACGGTGTACTCCAGATGCTGGCTGGCTTTGGAGAGTGCGATGAACTCGTCGAGGCCACGGAACTGGATGCCCTCGTACTTGATGAGCCGCGAGACGATGGGCTTGAGCTGGACTTCGGCCCAGGTGATGAGGCCGGTGAGCCCCAGGCCGCCGATGGTGGCGGCGTACCAGTCTTCGTTGTCGGTTGGGGAGCAGAGCATGGCTGCGCCGTCGGAGCGGACCAGCTCAAAGCGGCGGACGTGTCCGCCAAAGGTGCCGGCGATATGGTGGTTTTTGCCATGAATGTCGTTGGCAATGGCTCCGCCCACGGTGACGTACTTGGTGCCGGGCGTGACGGGGAGAAACCAGCCGCGCGGCACGCCGAAGTTCAGAATTTCCGCAAGCGTGACGCCGGACTCGCAACGCAGCAGGCCGGTTTGCGGATCGAAGTGCAGCAGGCGGTCCATGCCGCGCGTGGGCAGCAGGGTGCCGTCCTTCAGCAGGCAGACGTCACCATAGCTGCGGCCCATACCGACCGGCAACATGCCATTGAGCTGCAGCGTGGAGGGCGGAAAGTCGGAGGCCCAGTTGAGCGGCAACACGGCGGCGTCATAGACGGGGTATCGTCCCCAGGAGGCAAATGCGGGTTTGTGAACTTTATCGGGCATAGCTTCCTTGTTGGTACTGCGAAACATTGTGGTGCATCTGAATATTCAGATGCACCATATTCAGATGCACAGGGCGGCGATACAGATGGCAGGCGTTCATAGCGCCAGCAGGACGACCAGCGCAACCAGCAGGCCCAGCAACATGCTGCGGCGGTCGGTGAGGGCAAAGACCACCGGGTCTTCGTCCAACTGGCCGCGCGAGGCCAGCAGCCAGACGCGGCATAGCCACAGGATGAGGATCGGCGTGAGCAGCCACAGGCGCTTGGGGTGGTGGTAGAGCTGCATATCGCCCATGGCGTTGATGTACAGCGTAAAGACTACGACCGAAGCAAAGGCGCTGGAGGTGCCAAAGCTGCGCATCTGCTCAATGTCAGAGAGCAGGTAGCCCCGGCCATTGGTGGGAGCCGCGCCGCGGGCCCGTAAATTTTCCAGCTCGCTGAAGCGCTTGACGATGGCCAGCGAAAGGAAAAAGAAGATGGAGAAGCCAGCCAGCCAGGGGGAAATTTTGATGCCGGTGGCCGCGGAACCGGCAAGGATGCGCAGCGTGTACAGGCCGGAGAGCAGGATGACATCCACCAGCACCATTCGTTTGAGGCGCAGGGAATAGGCGAGTGTGGATGCGGTATAGACGGCCAGCCAGAAGAGGAAGATCTTCGGGAGGAAGAAGCTGATTGCCAGCGAGACGGCCAGAAACGACGCAATGATTCCAAAACCGGCAAAGATGGACAGGTCGCCGGAGGCAAACGGGCGCAGGCGCTTTTTGTGGTGGCGGCGGTCGGCTTCAATGTCCAGCAGGTCGTTGACGATGTAGGTGCTGGAAGCGCACAGACTGAAGCTGAGGAAGGCCAGCAGTGTCAGCAGCAGCGTATGCAGGCCCTGGTCATGCGCCAGCAGCAAAGGGAGAAAGATGAGGGCGTTTTTGGCCCACTGGTGTACGCGGATGGCCTTCAGCGCAGAGCGGAAGAATGGCTTGCGATCGAGGAACTCGTGTGCAGGCTGAATCTTTTTACCGCGCAGCGCCATGCGCAGACGGAAGTGCGGGTTCGCGACCATTGGCGCGACGGAGTTTTGCAGCAGTGGTACATCGGGCAGTGCATTGCCGATGTAGTCAAAAGGTCCGTCGCTGAACTTTTGGCGGAAGGCCTCCAGTTTGTTGCCCCCGGCAAGGTTGGTGCTGCCATCGCTGCCCAGAACGCCGGCAAAGAGCGGATGCCCGGCCGCAATGCGCTCTGCCAGGCGCGCATCGGCGGCAGTGGCCAGGTAAATGGCGCGTCCGGAAGCGTGCTGCTGCTCCAGATATTGCATCAGCGGGCGGTTGATGGGCAGGTGAACAGTGTCCAGCGTGACGGCGGAAGTGACCCTGGCCTTGAATGCGGCTTTGCCCTGCATCACCCAGAAGGGCAATTGCAGCAGCATGGCTGGCTTATGGCGCACCAGGGCCAGTACCGAATCCCAGAGCGTGTCTGATTTAACCAGGGTGCCATCCAGGTCCACGCAGAGGGGAATCTGAGCATGGGTTGCGGTAGCGGGCTGTTCCAAAAGTTCAGACAAACGGGTCGCCTTTCACGGTTACAGGACGCAGGATTGCAGGTTACAGCTTGCACAGTAAGAAACGCTCAACAGTACAGAATAAGGCAAAAGCAGAGTTACTGAGAGGTGTACGTTTTTTGAAGAGAGTGCCCTGCCGCCGCTCCCTGTTGGTCGCGCCGACTCAAGGCCTGTGGCTTCGTCCTGCACTCTCTCTGCTTCTGCTTTAGCGGTCAAAAGAAATGCCAACTACCAACATTCGTGTGTGGAGGAACTGGTATGAAGCGGATCTTGTTTTACTGTGCTGAGAATAATTACGTCGATTATAAATGCTGTGGCGTGCGGACGTGAAAAGGACTATTGCGCAGGGCCGATGGATTGTGTGCGGGCCAGCTCGGAGTTTTGCTCTGCGGGCAATGGCGCGGCCTGCAGGATGTGGTACTGGCCGTAGTCAATGGTGAGCCTGGCCTCTCCGCCAATGCGGACATGGCTGGTGGAGATATTTTCTTCCGGTAGCCAGAAGTCGCCCACTTTGGCGTAGTGCGAATCGAAGCTGGCATGGTTGACCCACCAGGAGGGATTCTTTGCCGGCTCCCCGGAGATGCGCACTACCGCGTAGTCGGCAGTGCTGATCCAGACGCGACCACGATAGGAAAATTTGCTGGGAGATTTTGGGGTCACATCGAGCACATAGGTTGGAATGTTTCCCAGAAGCTCCTGGCCAACCAGCTGCATCGTGTAGTTCTGAAGATTGAGCGTCATTTGCAGGCGATTGGTCTTTTGCGCTGCCTCCTCTTCGCTTTCCACCAGCTTCCAGAGGACCTTGTGGCACAGGAGTCTGGAGCCCTTCTCGGATTTGACGAGGAAATGCTTCTGGTCCGGGGCCTGATAGACCAGTTGCACCACCAGTTCCGCAAAATGCCCGCCGCCGATGCCCTGGTACTGGAGCTGGTAGGTTCGTTCCGACTCGTATTGCAGCAATGCCGCCTGCCGGACGCGATTCATGGCCTGTAAATGGTCGGAAATGTCCTGAACGGTCACGCCGTTGCCTGCGTTGTTCTGCGCGGATGCCAACAGGGGCAGAACAACGCAGAGGAGCGCAAAGAAGCCAATTCCCTGTACCAGTGGATGCAACCGGACCGTACGCTGCAGGTTTGCGCAAGCCATGCTGTGCTCCTGAAACGAGAATGGTGTTAGAGTCAGTGAACCATTTTCAGGGCAGTTTGTTTGCAAACAAACGATGTCATTTTGGCGATTTCTCGATGAATGTTCCGGAAAAGAAAATCCGGGCAGCATCGCTTGCGGACGCTGCCCGGATGCCTGTGAGGATTGTGGAAGAAATCAGACCAGTACCGGCTCCGGCATTTGCACACGGGGGCGCTGATGCTGTTCCGGGAAGTAGGCATTGGCCACGTACTGCTCCAGCATGCGATTGGTGTTGAAGTAGGAGCCATTGATGGCGATACAGAGCTGCATGATGCGGGCCCACTGCTCTGGCTGGCGGTAATACAGCGGCACGACCACTTTTTCAAGCTTGTCATAGAGGGAGGCGCCTTCGCTCGCATCCTCGTTGTGGTCTTCGATGTTGTGGTCTTCGAGGGCCCATCCGGTGGCATTTTCAATGCAGCCCTCGATCCACCAGCCGTCGAGCACGCTCAGGCTGGGGACGCCGTTCAATGCAGCCTTCATGCCGCTGGTGCCGGAGGCCTCATACGGGCGGCGCGGCGTGTTGACCCACACGTCGACGCCATTGGTGAGCAGCGCGCCCAGCTCCCACTCGTAGTTTTCGAGATATACCACGTGAATGGCGTCGGAGTTGATGCGGGCCGCGGCCTCAAATACATTACGGATCAATGCCTTACCGGCCGCATCGTGCGGATGGGCCTTACCGCCGTAAAGAATCTGCAGACCACCGGCTTCGTGGGCAATCCGCACCAGGCGGTCCGGGTCGAGGAAGAGCAGATTTGCGCGCTTGTAGGTGGCAACGCGGCGGGCAAAGCCCAGCGTCAGCACATCGTCGCGCAGTTGCACCCCGGTACGCTGCGCCACGGAGTGCAGCAGCAGCCGCTTGTTTTCGCGATGGCAGGCGACAATTTCCGAAGCAGAAATGCCGATGGCGTTGCGCAGATAGTTGTTGTCATAGCGCCATTCGGGAATCTGCTTGTCGAAGAGCTGGTGAAAGGACTGCGACAGCCAGGTTGGCGCATGCACGCCATTGGTGATGGATTTGACGGAATAGTCCGGGAACATCTGCTGCGAAACTTTGCCATGCTGCATGGCTACACCATTCACATAGCGCGAGAAGCGCAGAGCAATGTAGGTCATATTGAGCAGGCCTTCATGCAGGCAGCCGAAGTGCTCCAGCGCTTTGCCGTACTCCTGGCCCAGGATCTGATACATCTGATCGGGCCCGAATTTATCGTGTCCGGCCGGGACGGGCGTGTGCGTGGTAAAGACGCACTGGTTGCGCACGGCCTCAATCTCTTCCGGCCCGGCGGAAAGCAGTGGCGCGCCGTTCAGTTGTTCTTCCAGCAGGCCCAAAGCCAGCAGCGAGGCGTGGCCCTCGTTCATGTGGAATACCTCCGGGCGATGGCCCAGGGCGGCCAGCATGCGCGCGCCGCCGAGTCCCAGAATGGCTTCCTGACACAGGCGATAGTAGGTGTCACCGCCGTACAGGTGGTCGGTGAGGCGACGATCCCAGGGGTCGTTTGGTTCCAGGTCGGTATCGAGCAGGAAAACGGGAACAATGTGGCCAGAAACGCCCTTCACATCAAAGCGCCAGGAGCGCACCATCACGGGGCGGTTCTGCACGGTGATGGCGATCACGGGCTCCACGGGCCGCAGGACAGCTTCGGGATTCCAGGGTACGGCCTCCTCTGTCTGCTCGCCGCTGGCATTCAGGTGCTGGCGGAAGTATCCCTTGCGGTGCAGCAGGGTGACGGCAACGATGGGCACGCCCATGTCTGCCGCGGAGCGCAGTGTGTCTCCTGCAAGAACGCCAAGACCACCACTGTAGGTGGGCATCCTGGGGGAAAGCGCAATTTCCATGGAAAAGTAGGCCACGGTGTGGCCGGAGAGAAAATGAAATGCAGTGCCTGGTGGCTTCACTGCATCTGGCTGTTGTTGCATGGGTATCGGGTTCCTTTCCTCAACAAGTAATAAGGGCCTGTGGATCACTTGTCGTGGCGGACAGCTTTGTGTCCTGGCGAAATTTCATAGACGCACCTTCTCGATCGTGGCCGCAATTGGCCTGCATCACGGTACTTGGTATGTCCACTGCATCCGGCAATCTGTACCAGGCCATATCGGCTGAATTTTTCTGCACAACAGGGCAGCCGATACGCCATGGGACCGAGAACATCCCCGATTTTATCAGGCTTTTTTGTAGTGAGAACCGCGAAATTGGCTGCAATTGCTGTGTTTTGTATAACCTTCGCCATGCCAGAAAAAGTTTATGTGACTGCAAGTGCTGCTTTCTGTAGGCGTTGCCAGATGGCATCGATCCACTGGAGATGTTCCGGCTTCATTAACACGGAGCGCAGGCAGGTGACGTGACCGGCGGCACTGGCCTGCGGCCAGGTGCCTGCCGGAAAGTAGCGGACGGGCAGTTGCGCCAGCGCCAGATGCAGGTCCTGTGCTGCGGCCTGCTGGAAGACGGCCTGGGCGCGTTGTGAGGACTCGGCCACGGAGCTGCCGCGCATGGCCCAGAGGACGATGTCCAGCTCCGGCGCAAATGCGGTGAGGAAGCGGCTCTCCTGTTGCAGGCGGCGGTGGAGTTCCAGCGCGGCTGCGCGGCCCTGCTGCAGTCCCTGTGCAAACTGGCCGTCGCGGGAATAGGGCAGCAGTTGTTGTGTGGCCCACAGGGCCACGGCGGAAGCTCCGGCGCGGGAGCACTCCAAGCTGATTTCTCCCAGATGCAGTTCCTCGGAGCTGAAGTAAGTGTAGGGCGAATCGTGTTTGTAGAAGCGCCCCACGGTGGGGTCGCGGAAGAGGATGCAGCCGCAGCCGTATGGTTGCAGGCCGTGCTTGTGCGGGTCGACCACGATGGAGTCTGCGCGGTGGATGGCGTCGAAGGCAGCGCGCGTGTGCGGGGCCAGATTGCCGGCCAGCACAAAGTATCCGCCATAGGCGGCATCCACATGAATGCGGAAGCCATACTGCTGCTGCAACTCCAGGATGCGCGGCAGCGGATCGACGGCGCCGGTGGCAGTTGCGCCAAGGGTGACGACGACAGTGCCGATGTCGCCTGCTTGCAGCAGGGTTTCCAGTGCGTTCGGGTCCATGCGGCCCTGCGCGTCAGAAGTGACGCTGGCGAATGGCAGTCCCAGCACGGCGCTGATGCGGCTGTGCGTGTAGTGGGCCTGATCTGAAGCAATAATTTTCTTTTTGCCGGTGAGCTGTCCGGCAATCCACAAGGCTTCCAGATTGGCGAAGGTGCCACCGCTGGTGAGGTGGCCAAGATGCTGCTTCCAGCCGAACATGGCGGCCAGCGCCTGCACGGCCTCCATCTCCATGCGGGAGCTGGCGCGGCCGCCGTCGAGCGCGTGGTTGTTGGGGTTGATCCAGGTGGCCAGGGCATAGGCGGCGCGGGCCACGGGGTGTGGCGGCTTCAGCATTTGTCCGGCGTAGAGAGGATGGAAATAAGGACAGTTGTCCTGCATGCGCCCGGCCACGGCGGCCAGGATGGGCTGCATTTGTTGCGCGGTGGCGGTGTTGTCTGTGGAGACGGCAGGCAGCGTTGTGAATCCGGCATCGAGCTGTTGCAGCGCGTGCTGCAATACGGTGAGCGAATCCTGTTCCAGCATTCTGGTTCCTCTCTGCAATAACGCAGTATAGCGTTTGGCGGCCGGTTGATTGCGCTGCGTATCGCTTTGCGAAACGATGGGCCGGAAGAGGATGTCTGTGAGATAGTCTGCATCTAAGCTGGTACAGTTCAGGAACGAGGAGATGTCTGGGTATGCCGTTGAATTCGTGGCGACGACCGTTGAGCCGGAGTGCTGTACCGGCAGAGAGTGCGGAGAGCGGACAGCGGCAGCTGGACCGTCCGACGGCGGATGAAATTTACGAACAGGTTTCGCGCAACGCTCGGCGAGAGCTGAGCCGTAGCAGCCTGGGACTGGCGCTTTCCGGCATTGCAGGCGGCATTACGATGGGGCTGACGGCGTTGGCGATGTCAATTGCCACGGCGATCCTGGGGGACTCTCCGGCGGCTTATTTCGTAGCGCATGTGCTGTATCCCATTGGCTTTATCACGGTGATTCTGGGGCGTGCGCAGTTGTTTACAGAGAACACGCTGTATCCGGTGGCGCTGGTGTTGTCGGAGCGGCGGCACCTCTGGAGCACGCTGCGTTTGTGGGGCATTGTGTTGCCGTCCAATGTGGCCGGCGCATTTTTGTTTGCTGTTCTGGCATCGCGCACCAGCGCTCTGGCGCCTGCTACGTTGACGGCGATGGTGCATCTGGGGATGCAGGCCTGTTTGCAACCCTCGAACCATATCTTCTGGAGCGGCGTGATGGGCGGGTGGATTATTGCCATGGTGGCGTGGCTGGTGAGCGGCAGCCATTCGATCACCGGTTCGGTGATGCTCATCTGGCTGCTGACGTTTGTGGTGGGACTGGGTGGCTTTGCGCACTGCATTGCCACCAGCGGAGAGATTCTGGCAGCGGTGCTGCGTGGAGCGCTGCCGTTGTGGCAGTACGGGCGCTGGCTGCTGCATGCTGTGCTGGGCAACATTGCCGGGGGGGTGCTGCTGGTGACGCTGCTGGAATATGGACAGGTGAAGGGCAGCGACTAAAGCGCGAGTGGCAATGGCGCATCAGACAAGCAGGCTTTCCAGTGCGTCGCAGGCCATGGCGACCCCGTTTTCGTGTTGCAGCTCAAAGCCAATACGTTCGGCCCGGCGGGCATATTTCGGGCTGGAGAGCAGATGGCGGATCTCTTTGGCGGCGCGATATGCCGTGTAATGCTGGCGCTGCAGAATGCGGGCCACGCCGAGCCGCTGTACGCGGCGCGCGTTGTCTGGCTGGTCGTGGCTGTAGGGCATTACGAGCATGGGTTTGCCAGCGCGCAGGGCCTGCGCCGTGGTGCCGACTCCGCCCTGGTGCACAATCGCGGCGGCGCGAGGAAAGAGCCTGGAGTAGGGGGCGTACTCCGCAACGCAGATGGTTCCAGGCAGCGTGTGCGCGGGCAGGTTGCGCTTGTCTGTGCCGACCAGCAGAATGGCGCGTGCGCCGATCATTTCTGCAGCGCGCGCGCTTTCTTCGTAGAAATTGCCGGCGTCCAGCACGGCGACCGATCCCAGGGTGAAGACGACAGGCGGGTCTCCCGCGGCCAGGAAGGATTCCAGTTCCGGGGAAAGCTCCTGTTTGCCGGCGTCGCCATCGTAAAAGGCAAAGCCGGTGATGACGGCGCTGGAGGGCCAGTCCTGCTGCGGCGTGCCCAGCACGGGAGAAAACATGGCCAGAGCAAGCCGGGGCGAGTGCTTGGCGTCAAAGATGGGATCGTTGCCGCGGGGCAGGCCCAGTTCTTCGCGCAGGCGGTAGATGGGCCCGGCCCAGTGGCGGGTGATGTAACGGGCAAAGCGGGCGATGCCGCGGCCCATGCCGGGAAGGACGGACTCCAGCCTGGCCAGCAGCGGATACGGCGGCAGCACAGGCGGATCGTAGGCGGAGAAATAGGAAAGTGGAGCCAGCACATAGGAGGCCCAGGGGACGCCGGTTTTTTCCGCGACCAGTGGCGCGGCGTAGACCAGCTCGCCGGAGAGCAGCAGGGCAGCTCCGCCCTGGTGCTGCACGGCAGCCAGCAGATCGGTGTAGGTGTCGCGGATGGCCGGGAACAGCACCTCGCGCAGGGTGCGCTCGGTGCCTTTGCGGATGTCCATCAGCAGGGCCACCAGTTCGCTGTCTTCCGGATTGAGATGAGGGCGGATGGGGAAGAACTCAATTCCCAGCGGCTCTACTTTGCGGCGGAACATCTCCGCTGCGGCAATCACCGGATGGTGTCCGCGCTGCTGCAGTTCCAGACAGAGCGCGATCAGCGGATGGACATCGCCCAGCGTTCCGAAGGTGGTGAGTACGATGCGCTTTGCAGCCTGCTGGTTCATGCGTGGAGGGCGTCCTTGGCAGCTTTACTCGTGATAGCGCTTTTCTCCGGCCGGAATCGCCACCGGGAGACGGTTCTGCGGCGGCGGCAATGGGCAGGTGGCGTATGCAGTATAGGCGCAGGGCGGGTTGACTGCGCGATTGAAGTCGAGCGTGATGGTGCCGGGCTGGCTCAGGCCGTGGTCCGGCAGATCGGAATAGAGAAAGCGGCCCGCGCCATAGGTGGTGGTGCGGCTGGTGCGGTCGCGGAAGAGAAAAAAGAGATGTTTGTCGCCGGGTTGCTCCAGCAGCGGCTCCAGTTGGAGCTGCCGGCCATCCAGGGTGAATTCGGCAACGCCGGGAACGACTGCCTGCATGGAGACGCCGAGGACATCGACAATGGTGCTCGTCTGCGGCGGATTGTACGGAGTCCATTTGGCCTGGATGCGGTAGCGGCGGTCCGGCGGGTACCATTGCAGGCCGCTGAAGTTGATGAGCGTCGGCGCCAGCGCATCTTTGACGCGCAGGTAATAACGGTCGCCACGCTGGATGACGTAGAGCACCAGCGAGCCGATGGTGAGCCGCGTGGGCTGGTCGTCACTGGTGCTGAGTATGCCGCCCACGGCTGTCTGGACGTTGACCATCAGCCCTGCGGGAAAGCCATGCGGTGGAGGTCCGAGTGTCACCAGAGTGTCAGACAGGTGCAGGATGCCGAGGTGGGCAGGTGCATCGCCGGGCAGCACGATGCTGTTGTCGGCGGCGGAGCCAAAGCTGTTGTCCCCGGGTTTGATCCACTCCAGCCCGGCCAGCGACAGCCAGCCTTCCGGCGTGGTGAGGCTGGCAGCCCGTTGGCCGCGCCACTGCAGCAGTTCCTGTTTCCAGTCGGCGGAAGGGGTTTGCGCAAGGGCGCACGGGGCTGCCAGCAGGAGCAGAAGCAGCAGATGGCGCCATCGCAAAAGGAGATGGTTCATAGGGATAACACGCACAAAAATACTTGACTGCTCAGCGTTCACGGGGATGCTTGCTGTTAGTAGTATGCACAGGAACGGGTGCGTGCGCATGAACAGAATGGAAAACCTTTGATTTTTACGGGCCAGAGCGACCACCGGCGCGCAGGCGCGGCAAAAAAGCGCTTCATGCTGCGGCGCACTTCCTTTACATTTTTAAAGATATGTTCTTCTACGGAGCACCGCAGTAGCAATCCGGTCCCAATCCGTTCCTCTGCCGGAGGTCCGGCCATCTGGCGCGTTGGCGCGCGCGTCGGTGCGCAAGCTGCGGCTGTTGCCGCTGGTGGCGGCAACGTACTTCATGGTTTCCGGCGGCCCGTATGGGCTGGAGGACATCATCGGCCAGGCCGGGTATCTGCGCGGACTGCTGCTGCTGGCGCTGGTGCCGGTTGTGTGGAGTTTCCCCACGGCGCTGATGATTGGAGAACTGGCCTCGGCCATGCCGGAAGAGGGCGGTTTTTACGTCTGGGTGGGGCGCGCGCTGGGGCCGTTCTGGGGCTTTCAGGAAGCGTGGCTGTCGCTGGCGGCCAGTGTTTTTGACATGGCCATCTACCCGGCGCTTTTTGTGGCGTATCTTTCGCAGTTTGCGCCGGCGCTGACGGCCGGGCACCGAGGCGTTTTCTGGCCGCTGGCGGTGATTGTGGCCTGCGTTGCCTGGAATCTGCGCGGAGCGTATTCGGTAGGGCAGGGCTCTATCTGGATGTTTGCGCTGCTGCTGGCGCCGTTTGGTGGAGTTCTGGCCTTTGGGGTGTGGCACATGCCCTTCAATCCGTTTTCGCATCCGCTGGGGCCGCTGAATTTTTCCACGCCGGCAACCGGCAGTATGACGACGGCGCTGCTGGTGGTGCTGTGGAACCTGATGGGCTGGGACAATGCTTCCACGGTGGCCCGCGAAGTGGAAAATCCGCAGCGGAACTACATTCTTGCCATGATTGCCTCCGTTGCCCTGGTGACGATCAGCTATGTGCTGCCGATTGCAGTGGTGGCCTTTACGGGGATTGCGCCGAATCATTTTGCTACCGGAACCTGGGTGGGTGCGGCCAATGTGCTGGCCGGAGGCCACTGGCTGGGCAATCTGGTGGTGGCTGGCGGAGCGATTACCGGTGTTGCCATGTTTAATGCCCTGATGCTCTCCTACGCGCGTGTGCCGGCGGCTATGGCGCAGGACGGGTTGTTGCCGAAGATTTTTACGAGCCGCATGCGCAATGGCGTGCCGTGGGTTGCGGTGCTGGTGTGCGCCCTGGGGTGGGCGTTGTGCTCGGGTTTCAGCTTTGAGCGGCTGATTGAGCTGGATGTGATGCTGTATGGGCTGAGCCTGATTCTGGAGTTTGTGGCGCTGGTGGCCTTGCGGTTGCGTGAGCCGGAGATGCAGCGGCCATTTCGCGTTCCTGGCGGGCTGCCGGGCGTGATTGCGCTGGGAGTGGGCCCGACGGCGATGATTATGTTTGCACTGTATGCCGCGCGCGATGAGCACTTTGCCGGGCTGCCGGCGCTGGCTTTTGGATTGATGGTGGTGATGGCGGGGCCGCTGGTTTACGGACTCATGCGGGCGACAGGACTTTACCGGAACCGGCGTGCGGTGGCGGAGTCTGCTGCCCCCGCCACTACGCCGTAAGAACTACCTGGTTGCTTTGGCGGCCTTGTTTTCGTCGAAGCGGCCAATCGCCTCGGCCACTTTTTCCCGGGCATAGGCGGCATCGCGCCATCCCCTGACCTCTACCCGCTTGCCTTCCAGGTCTTTGTATATCGAGAAGAAGTGCGTGATTTCTTTGAGCATGTGCGGATAAATCTCTGAGAAGTTCCACACATCCTTGTAGCGGGGGTTGCCTTTACCGACGGCGAGCACCTTCTCATCTGGAATGCCCTGGTCCAGCATTTCCAGCAGGCCGATGGGGCGCACTTCCATGACGCAGCCGCAGAAGCTGGCTTCATCGACGAGCACCAGAACGTCCAACGGGTCGCCGTCTTCGCTCAGGGTGCTGGGAATGAATCCGTAGTCGCCGGGGTAATGTACGGGCGAGTACAGGTTACGGTCCAGCCGGAAGACGTGCAGCTGTTTGTCGTACTCGTACTTGTTGATGCCTTCGAGGGGGATTTCGATAACTGCGTTGACGACTTCTGGTGATTTCTCACCAACAGGAAGCTCAAGGTAATTCGGCATAATCTTCGGGTATTCCTGCAACTCTCTTTAAAATGGTGTCTAACGTTATAATCAGACAGAATGAAGGCACATGTCTACGTTACGTTGAAGCGCACGGTTCTGGATGCCCAGGGCCAGACCATTCAGAATGCACTGCGTAAGATGCAATACCAGGGTGTGGAAGAGGTCCGCCAGGGCAAGTACTTCCAGATTACACTCGATACCGCACTGAGTGCATCTGCGGCCGGGGCGGAAGTCGAGCGCATTGCTCGCGAAGTGCTCACCAATCCTGTGATTGAAGAGTTCAGCTATCGCATTGAGCAATAGCCAGGTGTACGGCAAGAGCAGAGTTGCTGTGGGGGCACGTTTTTTTTGCAGGGAGTGCCCGGCGGCCGCTCCCTGCTGGTTGTGCAGGCTCAAGGCCTGCGGCTTCGTCTTACACCCTCTCTGCTTTTGCTTTGGCTCCGCATCGGATGCGGTATGGGAAAGCCCCCCTTGAACTGGCAACATTTCTTGAAGACGGCAGGCGCTGTGGCCTGTTCGGCTGCGGCGAAGGGCGGGAGCCAGGAAGGCAAGGCTGACTTCACGCTGCACATCTGCAAGATGAGCTTTGAAGCGGAGTTTTTGCGGACCATCCGGGCGTCACGCTCTTTCACTGCCATCAGTAGATGCACATGGATTTTGGCTTCATGATGCTGTTCCGGTACAGCTAGCGGCTGCACGAAAGGTGCCGCAATATGCAAATAAATACATACTGCAAGGCACACTCTTTTCCCCGTACAATGAAGACCTTATGTGCGGAATTGTTGGATACATCGGACCGAAGTCTGTTGTGCCTGTCATTCTGGAAGGCCTGCGCCGCCTGGAGTATCGTGGCTATGATTCAGCCGGCATTGCTGTGGCGGGTGGCAATGCCAATGGACTGGAGCTGCGGCGCGCGCCGGGAAAGCTGCGCAATCTGGAAGAGGTGATCCGGCAGCAGCCGTTGCAGGGCATTTATGGCATTGGCCATACACGCTGGGCAACGCATGGCCGTCCTACGGAAGAAAATGCGCATCCGCACCGCGACTGCTCCGGGCGGCTGGTGGTGGTGCATAACGGCATTGTGGAGAACTATCTGCAGCTGAAGCAGCAGCTGATTGCCGAAGGGCACAAATTTGTAACAGAAACAGATACAGAAATCATTGCGCACCTGATTGAAGCCGAGCTGACGGCAGCAAAGGGCAATGGGCATACTCTTCCGCTGGAGGAAGCGGTGCGCCGCGCGGTGCGGCGGCTGTCTGGCGCATTTGCCATTGGGGTGCTTTCTGCGGATGAGCCGAACAAGATTGTGGCGGCGCGCAGCGGACCGCCCGCGGTGATAGGCGTGGGCGACGGCGAGTATTTTATGGCTTCGGACATTCCGGGCATACTGCATCACACGCGGGACATCATCTTCCTGGCCGATGGAGATATGGCCGTGTTGACGGCGAAGGGCGTGGAGCTGACGGATTTTCACGGCAACCCGATCGAGCGCAAAGTGCAGCGGATTACGTGGGACCCGATTCAGGCGGAAAAGGGCGGCTACAAACACTTCATGCTCAAGGAGATCAAGGAGCAGCCGCGGGCGATTCGCGATACCACGCTGGGCCGCGTTTCGCTGGATACGGGCAAGGTGTTTCTGAGCGAGATGCAGATTACGGAAGAGGAGTTCCGCAATGCTTCGCGCGTCAACATTGCGGCGTGCGGCACCAGTTGGCATGCGGGGCTGGCGGGCAAGTTCATGATTGAGCGGCTGGCGCGGCTGCCGGTGGAGGTGGACTATGCGAGCGAGTATCGCTACCGCGACCCGATTGCGGATGCGCACGCGATTGGCCTGCTGATTACGCAGTCCGGCGAAACGGCGGACACGATTGCGGCACAGCGCGAGATGATTGCCAAGGGCTCGAAAACGCTGGCGATCTGCAACGTGGTGGGCGCGGCGATTACACGGGAAGCGCAGGGGACGATTACCACCAATGCCGGGCCGGAGATTGGCGTGGCGTCTACAAAGGCATTTACAGCGCAGTTGACGGCGCTGTTTGTCTTTGCGCTGTTTCTGGCGCAGAAGCGCGGCACCATCAGTGATGCTGCTTCGCTGGCGCTGGTGAATGAACTGACGAAGATTCCCGGCAAGCTGCGCGATGTGTTGTTGCAGGTGGAGAAAGAATGCGAGTCGCTGGCGAAGTCGTATTCGACAGCCCGCGATTTTCTTTTTCTGGGCCGGGGCATTCATTATCCGATTGCGCTGGAAGGCGCGCTGAAGCTGAAGGAGATTTCGTATATCCATGCGGAGGGTTATCCGGCGGGTGAAATGAAGCATGGGCCCAACGCGCTGATTGATGAGACGCTGCCGGTGGTGGTGATTGCGACAAAGGACCCGGAAGATCCGGACTCTGTGCTGAAGTATGAGAAGACGCTCTCGAATATTCAGGAGGTCACGGCGCGCTCCGGGAAGGTGATTGCGGTGGCGATTGAGGGCGACGAGGAGATTCGTTCGCTGGTGGACCATGTGCTGTATGTTCCGCAGGCACCGGAACTGCTGCTGCCGGTGCTGGAGGTGGTGCCACTACAGTTGCTGGCGTATCACATTGCTGTGCGCCGTGGATGCGATGTGGACCAGCCGAGGAACCTGGCGAAGAGCGTGACGGTGGAGTAGCTTTCTGCAGGGCGGGCAGATGGACAGCTGCCCGCCCTGTTTTTTAAGTTTGTGTCCAACCTCTTGAAATTCCCTGCTGGCTCTCGTTTGGTTGCGTGCGTGGTGCTGCGGAGGTTGTATGATAAGTCCGAATCAAGCGCCTGATTGCAGGCTTCGGCAAGGATGCGCCACGGCAGGATGTGTTTAGGTGGGGCAGTGCCGGGGCCGGTCTGGAGCTGCGAACAGGACAGTGATCCATGAAGCCGGTGAAACGAACCCGAAAGTATCCTTCTAAAAAGACAACGCAACCTGCTGAGACAAAGCAACGGCCGGCCACGCTGGTGGATGTGGCGCGGCTTGCTGGCGTGGTGCCGATGACGGCCTCACGGGCCATCAACGGGTCTGGCTATGCCAGTGAAGAGGTGCGCGAGCGGGTGCTGAAGGTGGCGCGGCAGCTGCATTATCGGCCCAATGTGCTGGCGCGGCAGTTGAAGGGGCAGCGGTTGAATGCGGTGGGCATTTTGCTGCCGGATATTGCCAATCCATTTTCCAGTGAGTTGTTGCGCGGCATTAAGGAAGTTCTGGTCAAGGCGGGATACACGGCGTTTGTGGCGACGGCAGACCGCAGCATTGACCAGGAGCGCTCTGCGCTGCAGGCCTTTGTGGATCATCGCATTGATGGCTTGCTGGTGGCGACGCGTGGCACGCAGTTGGGCGATGAAGCGTTACGCGAAATTACGCGGCGCGGTGTGCCGCTGGTTACCATCGGCCGTCCGGTGAAAATTCCTGCGGTGGACTGGATTACGGCGGACCATTGGCGCGGTGCGTATGATGTGGTCTCGCACCTGATTCAACTAGGGCACAAGCGTATCGGCTTCATCGGTCTTTCTGAGGGGCCGGACCGATCGCCGCGGCGCTACGAAGGCTATTGCGCGGCGCTGCGGGATGCCGGGCTGGGAGTGGTTGCGGAGTATGCGGTGGGCTCGGTGGTGGCCCCCGCTTTTGCCACGGAGCAGGACGGATACGAAGGCATGATGACGCTGGCAAAGCTGAAGCGCCCGCCAACGGCCGTTTTTGCGCGCAATGATTTTGCGGCGATCGGCGCTTTGCGGGCGGCGCACACGCTGGGGCTGAAGATTCCGCAGCAGATGGCGATTGCCGGATTTGATGATATTCCGGTGGCCACCTACACTGTGCCTCCGCTGACCACAGTGCGCCAGCCGATTGCGGAGCAGGGGCGTGAAGCGGCGAAGCTGCTGATTGGCCGTATAGAAAAGACGCAACCCGGCAAGGCGAAGCACATCTGTATGGACTGCCGATTGATTGTGCGTGAGTCCACGGACCCGAAAGCAGTGCATACGCACGAGCGTGTGTAGAGTGGCGTGAGGGCGTTGAAGCGGAAGGCTGAAGAGCCCGAGTGGCC
>DZDJ01000176.1 GCA_022736715.1 Edaphobacter aggregans | reverse complement strand
TGAACTGAAAGGAGTTCATCGTATGAATTACTCGTAACATACGTAGTCAAACGAGCGCAGGACGGAGCAATCCGTCTCGGCGAAGCCTCGTTTAGACGAAGACGCAAGCCGTAGCGATAAGCGAACCCGAAACGACCTCGTTAAGCCAATGAGAGCGGTCAGCCTGGCCGGATATGGTGAAACCAGCACAGACGACGAAGAAACGAGAGTAAGCAGTCGTCTGGCTCTCCGGGGTGGAAGGGGACGGCGTGTGTCGAAAGAACAATCGAGGAACCTGGGAGACCCGCCCGAAGGAAGCGGCCAGCCGGAATACATAACGGCTGGTCAGGTCGGAGCGGGGGTCGGAGAAGCCCATAGTAGCGAAGAAGCAGGGTAATGCCTGTGGAGCGAAGGGGCTTTACTGGAAACATGCTTCAAACGAAATGCGAGGAGAACCGCTTGGACGAAGAACGTCACACTACGGAAGAACTGGTGGAAGAAACCGAACGGCGCAGAAGCCGGGGCGTGACCATACCAGAGAGACTTTCTTTGCTGAGGGCGAGGCTGGGCCAAAAGGCCAAACAGGAGCCGAAGTATCGGTTTTACGCGCTGTATGACCGTATCTATCGGCAAGATACGCTGGAAACAGCATGGCGGATGGTAGCGGCAAACAAGGGTGCGCCGGGAGTGGACGGGGTGAGCATCGAAAGCATCCTGGAAACACCTGGCAAAGCGGAAGAGTTGGTCGCCAACCTCCAGAACGAGTTGAAGAGCAAGACCTATCAGGCGCAAGCGGTACTGCGAGTATACATCCCGAAGGGCAATGGGAAACTGCGGCCATTGGGTATCCCGACGGTGCGAGACCGGGTGGTACAAATGGCGGCGGTGTTGATTCTCGAACCGATCTTCGAGGCGGACTTTCTGGACTGCTCGTATGGGTATCGTCCGGGGAAGTCGGCGCACCAGGCGTTGGCGGCCATACGGAGCAATCTGGAGGCTGGGTACACGACAGTGTATGATGCCGACCTGCGTGGCTACTTCGATAGTATTCCGCACGACAAGTTGCTGAAAGCGGTGGAAATGCGCGTCAGTGACCGAAGCGTACTGCGCCTGATACAGATGTGGCTGAAAAGCCAAGTGGTGGAACGGAAGGCGGGCGGGGGAACAACCCGAAGCGGGCGACCCGACAAAGGTACGCCGCAAGGCGGGGTCATCTCGCCCCTGCTGGCAAATATCTACCTGCACTGGTTCGACAAGGTATTTCACTTTGCCAGCGGACCGGCCAAGTGGGCGAACGCCCGACTGGTGCGGTATGCGGATGACTTCGTAGCGATGGTGAAACGAGGCGAGAAAGAACTGGTGAGTTTCATCGAAACGAAAATGGAGAACTGGCTGGGCTTGGAACTCAATCGCGACAAGACCCGGCTGGTGAACCTGACGGACACGGGAGCAAGCCTGGACTTTCTGGGGTACACCTTTCGGTATGAGGACGACTTGTGGGGCAAGCCGAAGAAGTACCTGAACGTGACGCCGTCGCAGAAGTCGCTGAAACGGGAACGGGAAACCCTGCACCAAATGACCGGGGCGGCGAGGAATTGCCAGCCCATCCCGGAAATGGTGGCGGACATAAACCGACACCTGCGGGGCTGGGCAAACTACTTCTCGTTTGGCTACCCGCGCAAGGCGCATCGAAGGATAAACTGGTACTTGACGCAACGCCTGTATCAGCACTTGCGCCGCCGCAGTCAGCGACCCTTTCAACCACCGGAAGGAGTAAGCGTGTACGAACATCTGAAACAACTCGGAGTAGCGTATCTGTAAGACCTGTGAAAGCCTGAGGCGAGAGTTTTCAGGAGAGCCGGATGCGGGAAATCCGCACGTCCGGTTCGAGGAGGGGGGAGCAGGGCGCATAGCATGGCATACGGTAACTGAGCCACGTAAAGGGAAACCCCGACACAGACGTACCCCGTAGCCTAAACGATGTTCCCTGCTCCTCTACTCTACCTTCGCG
>DZDJ01000175.1 GCA_022736715.1 Edaphobacter aggregans | reverse complement strand
GGGCGCCGGTAAACGCGCCTTTTTCATGACCGAACAATTCGGACTGGATCAGGTTCGCCGGCAGGGCCGCGCAGTTGATTGCGACAAAAGGGGCGTCCCGGCGCGGCGAAACCTGATGCAGCGCGTGCGCCACCAGCTCCTTGCCGGTGCCGCTCTCGCCATCGACCAGCGTCGGTACATCCACTTTGCCGGCTTTTTCGATCATGCGGTAGAGGTCGCGCATCACCTTGCTGCGCCCGATCATGCCGTATTGCCCCTGCGCTTCGCCCATATGCGGGGTCGGCAGCGCCAGCCTGGCCTTGCCATGGGCATGACCGAGGCTAAGCAGCAGCCGCGACGGGTCAAGCGGCAGCGTGTGAAAGTCATAAAATCGCAGCCTGGGCAGGCTGCAGATGGCAGGGTTGGACAGCGCGGCATGGCCGCCCAGGGCTATCCACTCCACCGCGTGGCTGCCTGCGGTCAGCGCCTCGATCTGGCCAATGTCGGCGCTGCTGTCATCGGACAGTGCAACCAGCCCGACATGCACATCCTGCGCAATGCAGAGCGATTTGGCCACCTCGAATTCAACGGTATGCAGCGGCTGCCAGGCTGATTCTTTGAGCAAGGTCTGCAGCCTGGCAAAGAGGGCCCCCTTTGCCAGTATTACCACCTGACGCATTGTCATCTCCTATCAGTAGTGTCCGGTTAAAAATCAAACAAAATCAGTTGCTTATCTGGTTGTGGTGGAATGCTTCTGTTGGCGTCTGGCTGCAAGGCGCATGAAATAAGGGTTTTCTCGAAAATTGAGACCGACAGAATCTGTAACAAAGTGTAGAGCGAGGCATTCAAGTGAAGCTCCTTTTTTACGATGGCGATCAGCACGTAGGTGGACACGGCACACCATATTTGCGTCTTCACCGCGTTCTCGCTCGTCCCCAGAAAGCGTTTGATGCGCAGATGCTGCTTGATCCATTTGAAGAACAGTTCCACCTGCCAGCGGCTCTTGTACAGCGCGGCAATGGTCAGCGGTGGCAGCGCTGTATTGTTGGTCAGAAACACCAGCGTCTTGCCCGACTCCGGGTCTTTGTAGCGGATGCGCCGCAGGTGTTCGGGGTAATGCTTCGCCACGTAAAAACCATTCAGCCGAATCGCCTGATCGCAGATCACGCCCGTCGTTCGGTCGGTCTTGGCCGAGTACACGCGTCGGGCATCCATCCCGCGTTTGGCTCGGGTCACGAAGAACGCACCGGCCTGATGCAGCTTGAAGAGCCTGTCAAAGCTCAGATAGCCCCGATCCATCACGTAAAACGCGCCCGCTTCGACCGGCAAAAGATCAAGCACCTTGACGTCGCCCATCTTGCCGTCGCTGATGTGAATGAAGGCGGGGATCGCGCCACGCAAGTCCAGCAGCGTGTGCATCTTCACCGCCGCCTTGGTCGTGCGGAACGGCGCCCAGTCGAACAGGCTCAAGCACAGGTCGATAGTGGTCGAGTCCAGCGCGTAGACGGTCGCATCGAGTTCCAGGCCAGTCGACTCCTTGGCGTAAAGATTGCGGGCGCGCGCAATCAGGCGCATGGCCAGCGCATGATAGATGCGCCAGTCGCGCTGATTCAGTGCGTCCGAGAGCGTGGAGCGTGCAGGCACGCCAGAGAATCCCATGTGAAACAGCTTGGCTTGATTGGCTGTCAGGCACGCTTCGATGTCGCGCAAGGACTCGCGCCAAGTCAGTTGCGCGAAGGCCATCACGCGAAACAGGTCGGCGCAGTCCAGGGTACGTACACCTGCATCGCCGCCGTGACGGTCGATGATGCGGCCAAAGGTCTTCCACGGGACGTACTCCATGACTTGCGCAAACAGCGTCTTGCCCACGTTCATGCTTTGCTCCAGGTTCATCAAACCCGGAAGCATCGCAAATGCGCAAATTGAAATTCAAATCGTGGACACCCATGAATCGCTCAAAACCCGCATCAATAGTGGCTTCGCAGCCTGTGCGGCTCAACTTAACCGGACACTACTG
>DZDJ01000174.1 GCA_022736715.1 Edaphobacter aggregans | reverse complement strand
CCCTCTCCCCTCGCGGGAGAGGGTTGGGGAGAGGGGGCTGAGGTGTCAGTAAAAAAAAGGCTTATGCCAATATCCCCCATCCTCTCCCCAGCCCTACCCCGTCAAGGGGGAGGGGGCAAATCCGGGCTTTGCGTAAGCCCTGATTAGAACTTTAGCAAAACCCGGATTTTCCCTGCCCCTCGCGACGAGTCCTATCTCAACTCAAAGCATGGCGAAATGCGTGCCTTCCATGGCCTTGCTGGCGTAGTAATCGTGCAGACCACGGAAGACCGACTGAGCAACTTTCTGTTGATGCCCGGATGAGCGCAGCTTGCGCTCTTCTTGGGGGTTGGAGAGGAAGGCGGTTTCCACCAGCATCGACGGGATGTCGGGTGATTTAAGCACCATAAAACCCGCCTGTTGCACGCTGCGCCTATGCAAAGAACCCACTTCACCCAGCTCGGTCAAAATGCGCTGCCCGGCATCCATCCCCGCCTGCATACTGGCCGATTGCGAAAGATCGAGCAGCACCGAAGCCAAGCTGTCCGAACGCTCATTCAAGCTCACGCCGCCCACCAAATCCGCCGAGTTTTCCTTGTCCGCCATCCAGCGCGCCGCTTCGGAGCTTGCGCCATTGAGCGACAAACAAAACACGGATGCGCCGCGTGCATCCGGGTCGCTAAACGCATCGGCATGCAGCGAAATGAACATATCCGCCTTGTTGCGCCGCGCGATATTGGTGCGCTCACGCAAGGGAATAAACACGTCTGTCCGGCGAGTTAATACGGTCTTAAAGCCGTGCTCTCCCTGAATCAAAGACTCCAACTTACGCGCAATGGCCAAAGTGACATCTTTTTCACGCGTGCCATCCTGACCGATCGCGCCCGGATCTTTGCCACCATGACCAGCATCAATGGCAATCACCAACTTGCGCGCACCATGGCGGGGCGATTCTTGACGCGCGATCTGGCGCTCGGCTTGACGCTCAGCTTCGCGTACTTCCTTGGCGGTCGGCTCAAGACGGCGATCTTCATTTTGCGCTGTAGACAACAACTTGGACTCACGCTCAGCGGCTTTCTCGGCAAACGCGCGCTTAGCCTCACTGTCTTTCACGACGACCCTGGGCATACCAAGCGGTTTGTGCGCCAAGTCAAGCACCAGCTTAAAACCTTTGCCGTCTGGCTCTGGAGTCATCAATACCGAGGGTTTGGCGGGCTGCTGCACATCAAACACCAGGCGCAAGTCATTGCCATTTTGGATACCGCTGCGCAAGCGCGACACCACCACGCCCTCAGGCAGCTGCATTTCAAAGCCCTTGGGCAGCGCGGTTTCTTTCAAATCGAGCACGACACGTTCCGGATTGCTCAAGGTAAACACCTTGTGGTCGGTCGGCGCGGTCAAATTAAACACCAGCCGCGAGCCGCGCTCATTCACACTGGCTTCACCGCCATGGATTTCAGGCCGCACCGCCGCATACGCCGATGCAGGCAGCCACAACATAGATGCGCCGCCGCCCAAAAGTTTGAGCAGAAATTGACGACGTGCGTTGATTTGTAATGATGTTTGCATAACCCACCTCACCTAATGCGGAAATAGTTCCCGATAGTTGGGTGGAGTTATAATCTAATTTTAAACAAAATTCAATCGAATGAATGAGATATGTTGTTTTTCTACAGCATATTCTTAACTTCAGTCAACCACGCATTACCCACAGCGCTATGCGCCTGCATCTGTGCGCGCCGCGTTTCGTCTTCATGCAGTAAATGAAGTTCCAGATCGGGCGGCGGCAATACGCCTACGCCGCGTTCAGGCCATTCCACTAAACATAGTGTGTCGCCGCCAAAGTCCTCGCGTGCGCCCATCCATTCCAACTCTTCTGGGTCATTCAGTCGATACAAATCGTAGTGCGCGATGCGCCGCCCAGACGTTTTGCCAGCGATTTCATAGGTCTCAACCAAGGTATAGGTCGGGCTCACCACCCGTCCGGCATAGCCCAACGCCCGCAAGAAGGCACGTACCAAGGTGGTTTTCCCCGCGCCCAAATCGCCA
>DZDJ01000064.1 GCA_022736715.1 Edaphobacter aggregans | reverse complement strand
CTCATAACCCAAAGGTCGTTGGTTCAAATCCAACCCCCGCAACCATTTAGGAAATTTGAGGGCGCAATAAGGGCGCATCCGCTGCCAGCGCCCCAGCCGCTAATAGCTCCTCGACCAGTTTGGCATTCGCCGAACGGGTCGAGTTGAGCATGTGGTTTTGCCCATACCTCATCGTCATGTCAATCGAGCTGTGCCGCATGAGTTTCTGCTGCACTTCAGGGGCTGCCCCGGAGTCGCCCAGCCGCGCCCGGTAGGTGTGCCGGAAGTTGTGCCACCCTAGGTTCGGGATGCCCGCCTTCTTTCCTGCCGGAATCAGATGGTCCTTCTGGAGCGAAACCCTGTGATACGGTCGGCCCGTGTCGATATTTCCGAACAGCCAGCCATTCACGTTCTGTCCCCGCGCCTGCCATGCCCGAAGCTCCTGAACCAGCAACTCGTGCAGCGGCAGGACGGAGGCCGAGGCCAGAGTCTTGGTCTCGTCTTCGTACTTGCCCACAACCGAGCGTTGGATCATGAGCGTCGCCTGCTCGAAGTCGATGTCCCGCCACCGCAATCCCAAAATCTCACTGATACGCAATGCCGTATTCATGGCAAGAACCGCCATGACCCGGATGTGCGGAGCGAGGTGAGAGAGGATCACGTAATACTGCTGTGGCGTCAACAGGTAGATGACCCGAACCCGCCTGCTCGTTCCTTTCAGTTCGATTAGGCTCATCGGATTACGCTGGCAGTCCAGGTAGCGCCAGCGCATCGCGTACTCAAAGAGCCGATGCATTACCGCGCGGGTGTGCAACTTGCTCTTGGGAGCCAGTTCGCGGGGCTTCTCGCCTTTCTTCCTTGGTATAGTCTGCAATCCCTTAATCCACTGCTCCACCGCCATCGGGTCCTTTGCCATATCGACCACGGGTGCGGAGCGGCCCACTTTCACCTCCGGATCGTCGAGCAGCAGAACCACATCGCCGTAGTCGGCGGCATTGTTGGCACTTTGCTGGGCGGCCGATAATCGTGTTTTTTGTGCAGTGCCCGTAAATCGGCGGCCGGTATCGACATGCAAGATGCCGGATGCGTTCTCTGACGTACAGCAGGAACCGTCCAGCGGAGCAGGCCTTGCGCGCGCCTGTTCCGCTGGCGGCAATCCAGGTTCTCTGGATGCGGTTGGCCCGGAAGTGCTAGGCTGTTTATTTGAGCCAAAGCATGGAATCGACACAAGCACAGCAAGCACTTTTGAATCAGGGGCCCACCAGCGGCAGCCGGTTTGTGCGCGCCTGCTTGCGCAGGCCCGTAGACCGCACGCCGGTATGGTTTTTGCGCCAGGCCGGGCGTTACATGCCAGAGTACATGGCCGTGCGCAAGCACCACAGCCTGCTGGAAATCTGCAAAACTCCGGAAATTGCCGCCGAAGTCACCATTACCGCCGCCGAAAGGCTGGGTGTGGATGCGGCCATCATCTTTGCCGATCTGCTGCTGCCATTTGAGGTGATGGGGCTCGACTTTGAATTTCAAGCCGGTGAAGGCCCGGTGATTCACAAACCCGTGCGCACGGCAGAGGACATCGCCGCGCTGCGCACGGACCGCGCCGCCGATCTTGGCTACGTGGCCGAAGCGGTCCGCAAAGTGGTGCGGCATTTTTCCGCGCCGCGCGCTGATGGCGACCAGATCGGCATCATCGGATTTTGCGGTGCGCCATTTACGCTGGCCAGCTACATGATTGAGGGCGGCGGCTCACGCAATTACATCGAAACCAAGAAGCTCCTGTATCGCCAGCCTGCCGCATGGCGGCAATTGCTGGAAAAGCTGGTGGCCGTGCTGACGGAGTACACGCTGCAGCAGGTGGAGGCGGGCGCGGACGTAATCCAGATCTTCGATAGCTGGGCCGGAGCGCTTAGTGTGAGCGACTACTGCGAATTCGTGCAGCCCATCACACGGCAACTGGTCCAGCAGGTGCAGGCGCATGGTGTGCCGGTCATCTACTTTGGCGTGGACTCCGCTTCTTTGCTGCCCGCCATGCGTGAAACCGGCGCAGACGTCATCGGGCTGGACTGGCGCGTGCCGCTCGATGCAGGCTGGAAGTCGATGCAGTATTCCTGCGCGGTGCAGGGCAATCTGGACCCCATTACACTCTTTGCGGAGCCGCCGCTGCTGCGCCAGCGGGTACGCGAAATCCTGCAGCAGGCCAACGGCCGCGCCGGACACATCTTCAACCTGGGCCACGGCATTGTCCCCGGCACTCCGGTGGAAAATGTGCAGCGCGTGGTGGAGTACGTGAAGGAGTTCCACGCCGGGTGATGCGGCGCGCAGCAATGCCTGCACTGCGGCAGACACAATGCAGGAAGCAGCCAGAGAACAGAGAATGAGCGCGAAATCGAATGCGACGATGACGGATGCAAAGCAACAGCGCGCCGTGCTGTTGCTGGCCCACGGCACGCCGGACACGATCGGGGAAATTCCGGAGTATCTGAAGAACGTAGTCAGCGGGCGTGCCTTGCCACAGCACGTCGTGGAGGAGATTCAGCATCGCTACGCACAGATTGGCGGCTCACCACTGACGAGGCTCACCCTGCAACAGGCCGCACTGCTGCAGCGGCAGATCAATTTGCCCGTATACGTTGGCATGCGCAACTGGCGGCCATACATTGTGGACACCGTGCGGCAGATGCGCGCCGACGGCATCACCTCTGCCGTGGCCATCTGTCTTGCTCCGCAGAACTCCCGCACCAGCGTTGGCCTGTATCGCCGCGCCGCCTACGCCGAAGCAGGCACCGGAGCCGATGCGCTGCGTATCGACTTCATTGAGGCCTGGGCCGACCATCCTTTACTGGCTGCTGCCTTTGCCAATCGCCTGCGCACCACCTGGAAGGCCGCCTGCGCGGAGGCGGGACGCAAGGTTCCCGTCATCTTCACCGCGCACAGCGTGCCCTGCCGTACCATTCACACTCCGGTTCAGTCACCGGCTGCGGCAGATCGTTCCGCAGGTCATTCTCCGGAGCCAGTACGAGAACCAGTCCGGCCCGTGCTGGCCGAGCGCTCCTACGCCCTGCCAGCCAATGCCGCGCAGGGGCCAGACCCTTATCCGGTGGAGGCCAAAAAGACGGCATCGCTGGTGGCCGGGCAACTGGCCGCCGATGGGCTCGCCGGGCAGGACTGGTTCTTCGCCTTCCAAAGCCAGGGTGCGTCGGGCGGGCCGTGGATTGGGCCAACGGTGGAAGAGACGATGAAGGCGGTCCAGGCAGAAGGCCATGCCGGGTGCATTCTTCAGCCCATCGGCTTCCTTTGCGACCACGTGGAGGTTCTCTACGACATCGACATTGCCTTTGCGCAATTGGCGGCTGAGCTGGGGCTGCGGCTCTGGCGCCCGGAATCGCTGAACGCTTCGCCGTTGCTGATCGATGCGCTGGCGAACCTGACGCAGCAGGGTGTTGCGCGGCTCAATGCGCAGGCCCCGGCCGTGGCAACCACATAATTCTGCTATGAAACCGGCTGGAACCATAAAGATTGCGATTCTTGGCGGCGGCATTGCCGGCGTTGCAGCGGCCTACGAACTGGCGAAAATGCAGCGCGCAGGGTTGCCGGTGGAGGCCACGCTCTACGAAGCGGGCCCGCGCCTTGGCGGCATTGTGGAAACGCATCGTGAAGCGGGCTTCGTCATCGAGTGCGGCCCGGACTCCTGGGTAACGGAAAAGACCTGGGCGCGCGAGTTGGCCGTGGAGCTGGGGCTCGAAGACGAGATCATCCCCTCCAACGACCACTGGCGACGCACCTATGTACTGCAGGGGAATCAACTGGTACCCATGCCGGACGGCATGCGCATGATGGTGCCAGCCGACTGGGCAGCGCTATTGAATTCACCGCTCTTCAGCACGCAGGCCAAGCTGGCCTATCTGCGCGAGCCTCGCCGCGCTGAGGAGTTGAAGGCAGCAGCGCTGCCGCCGGACCAGGACGAATCCGTCCGCGACTTTGTGCAGCGGCACTTCGGCGACGAGGTGGCTCTGAAGCTGGCCGCGCCGCTGCTGGCTGGCGTCTTTGGCGGAGACATTGCTCATCTCAGCGCCCGTTCCGTCATGCCCGCCTTCCTTGAAATGGAGCGCGAGCGCGGCAGCCTGGTCCAGGCCGTGCAGCAGCGCGCGCGCACGGCTGCTGGCAGGGCTGCTGTGTTCACTTCGCTCAAAAGCGGACTGGGAACGCTGATTGAACGCATGGCTGCAACTTTGCCTGCGGACTGGGTGCGGCTGCAGACGCCGGTGCTCAGTATGGATCCAGTGGAGCAGGCAACTGCGCACACTGGCGTCCGCTGGTCGGTTCGCACACAAAAGCATACGGTCACGTTCGATGCCGTCGTTGTGGCCACGCCTGCGCCGGTGGCCTGCGAGCTGCTGCGTCCGCTCGATGCGCGCCTGTCAGAGCTGTTGCAGATGGACGCTTCTTCGGCCATCATCGTTGCGATGGCCTTCACGCCGCAGCAAGCGGCAAACCTGCGCCTGCCGCGGGGTTTCGGTTTTCTGGTGCCGCAGCAGCAGGAAAGCGCGCCGCACAATGCGCTACTGGCAGCGACCTTTGTCGATCAAAAATTTTCGCATCGCGTGCCGGAGGGCGGCGTGTTGCTGCGCGCCTTCTTTGGCGGTGCAACCGCGCCGCAGCTCCTGCAGGAATCAGACGCTGCTCTGATTGCGTTGGCCCGCAAAGAACTGGGCAAGGTTCTTGGCAAGCTGCCGGAAGCGCACATCACGCTGGTGCGCCGCTGGCCCAACTCTTTACCGCAATATGGTGTTGGCCATCTGGACCGCATTGCCGAGCTGGAATCGCGCGCGCAGGCCTTTGCTGGCCTGCGGCTGATTGGCAATGCGTATCACGGAGTGGGTCTGCCAGACCTGATCCGCGAAGGCCGCGCTGCTGCGCGCAGTCTTGCTCCGGCATAAGAGTGGTCAGTTTTTCTTGTCGAGCGGTTTGCGTGCAAAGTAGTAGAGTGAGAAGGCCAGCAGCGCAAACATCAGCACCGAAACCCAGTCATGATAGAGCGGATTCGTTGCCGGCCAGCGCAGCACATCATGCTTTTCCGTCGCTGCTTCATACAGCTTCAGCACCACGCCCAGCAGCCCCACAATACCGCCCGCGGCAATCAGGCCGCTGGCATACAGCGAGCCGGGACTGATCTCCGTCTCCGCATCGCCCACTGTGCCGCCTTCTTTCTCCACGGCGCGGTCCACCATCCAGCGCACCACGCCGCCCACAAAAATAGCCAGCGTCGTGGCGATGGAAAGATACGCGCCAACAGCAAAGGAGAGCGACCGCACCCCCAGCAGCTCCACGGCAAGCACCAGAAAGACGCCCAGCAGCACCAGCCCCCAGGGCAGCTTGCGGGTCAGAATACCGTTGATGACCGTGGCCATCAGCCGGCCCTGCGGCGCGGCCGCTTTTTCTGATCCAATGCCCTGTATCCACTGCACCTCGATGCGCCCCGTCACCGGGTTGTACAGATATTTTCCATCCGGCAGCGTGTGCGAGCCCAGTGCATTCAGCAGCTCATAGTTGGCGCCATCGCGGGTCTGGACCGCCTGGTTCGGCAGGGTCACGTCAAAGTGATCGCGCGAGAAATGCTTCTGCTGCACCGTCACGCCATCCAGCGGGCCATTCAGGTTGTAGACCAGGTTCATCGGACGAAACTCTTCCAGCCCTTTATTCATCGCCTTCAGCGTGCCTCCAATGGCAAACACGGAGACGATCACACCCACCATCACGGCCACCTGCTGCTTCCATGGCGTTGCGCCAATCAGAAAGCCGGTCTTCAGGTCCTGCGAGGTGTCGCCAGCATTGGCCGCCGCAATGCACACCGTTCCGCCAATCGTAATGGCCAGGGCGCCAAAGGCAGGCGAGGTCCAGCCTTTTACCAGAAAGACCGCCGCCGTCGCCATCAGCGTGGCGATCGTCATGCCGGAGATGGGATTGGCCGAGCTGCCGATCAGCCCCACAATGCGCGAGCTGACGGTGACAAACAGAAATCCAAAGAAGACGATCAGCAGGGAAGCCGCCAGATTCGCCAGCCAGCCCACCTGCGCTCCCGGTACCGGCTTAAAGGTGAGGAAGAGGAACATCATCAGCACCAGCAGCACCGATCCGCCCATCACCACGCCCATGGAAAGATCATTGTTCGTGCGCGAAGGTTTGGCCCCGGCGCGGGCGCTGTTGGCTTTGCGGATGTTCTGTGCTCCGGCCTTCAGTGCGCCAAAGATGGTGGGCAGCGTGCGCAGCAGCGTGATGAGCCCTGCGGCAGCCACCGCACCGGCTCCCATTGGCCGGATGTAGGCCGCCCACAGGTCGCTGGGCGACATCTGCGCAATGGGTTTGGTGCCGGGATAAATGGCATCCGGAAAGTGCGCGCCGAAGAAGTAGATGGCCGGCATGACCACCAGCCAGGAAAATACGCCGCCGGCAAAGATGGTTCCCGCCACGCGCGCGCCAATAATATAGCCCACGCCCAGATACTCCGGCGTAGCGTCGGCACGGATCGCCGCGCCGGGCAGCCATTTTGGCTGGTAGTTCGGCGTGCCCGGCCATGCGGCAAACAGGTTGTCATTCTGGAAGAGCGTATAAATACCGCCCAGCCCCAGCCCAAAAAAAACGCGGCTGGCAAAGGAGCCACCACGTTCCCCGGCAATCAGCACATCGGCGCAGGCCGTGCCTTCGGGATAGGTCAGGTTGCCATGCTCCTCCACAATCAACTGGCGCCGCAGAGGAATCATAAAGAGCACGCCCAGCCAGCCGCCCAGCAGCGCCAGCATAAAGATGCGGGCATATTCCAGATCAAAGCCCAGAAAGATGAGCGCCGGCAGGGTAAAGATCACGCCGGCGGCAATCGACTGTCCCGCATTGCCCGTCGTCTGCACAATGTTGTTTTCCAGAATGGAGGCCCGGCCCAGCACCCGCAGAATGCTGATGGACAGCACCGAGATGGGGATCGAAGCGGCCACCGTCAGCCCCGCGCGCAGACCTACATAAACAGTGACTGCGCCAAACAGCAGACCAAAGATGGCTCCCAGCAGAATGGCGCGGACTGTAAACTCCGGCCGCGTCTCTGTGGTGGGAACAAAGGGTTGGAATCGTTGCGGTGCTTCGGTCGTTGGATCAGGCACAGTTGCGCCTCCTGAAAAATTACTGTTTAAACAAGCTGAGATACAGTTCCCGGGAGGTTCCCAGCAGCGGCTTTCCTGCCTGAAATCTGCAACCTGCGGAAGGGTGAGTGTATCAGTTCAGGGGATTTCCGGGGAATCTTCCTCCTGAACTTCTACACAATCCTCTGGTCATCCGGGCAGCACTCACCGTATACTGCGGGTGAAAGCCGGAAAAGCTGTGGAAAACCCCCGGCTGGCAGCGAGGTGCGTCTTCAGCAGAATCCAGGGAGACTTGACGCTCGACATTCCGCCACTGGAGGTGCCGTCCTCCGATGCACGCGGCTGGCGCGCTGTGGCTCGCGTGCTGCGAAGTCCGCTAGATGATCTTGGCGGTGTGCTTTTTCCCTCCTCCTGTCGCCTTTGCAGCGACCCTCTGTTGCGCGTAAGTCATACTCCTGTCTGCGAAAACTGCATTGCCCGTATCCAACTCCAGCAAAATTCCCTGTGCCCGAACCTGTGCCAGCTCTGTGGCGAAAGCCTGGGCTTTGAGTCTTGGCGTCCGGCAGGCCAGCAGATGTGCAAAATGTGCCGTCTGGCCCCGCCGCCCTTCGTGCGGGCGGTTGCCTATGGGGTGTACCAGGATGAGATGCGCTCCATGCTGCACCTGTTGAAATACGAAGGAGTGCGCGCTGTGGCAAAGCCATTGGGTCGAATGCTGGCCGCGGCCATCGTCAGCCTGCGGGCGGAAGCGCCGCCGGAACTGCTGGTGCTGGCCGTTCCGCTGTTTCCGGCGAAAGAAAGACAGCGCGGCTATAACCAGACGGTGCTGCTTGCGGAAGAGGCCCTGCGGTTGTTACGGCGAAAACAGCCGGAGTGGGGGCTGCGACCAGCGCACGGCCTGCTGCTTCGTCGGCGTTCCACCGAAACTCAGTTTCAACTGAGCCCTGCTGCGCGCCGCACGAATCTTCGCGGCGCCTTTTTTGTACCCAGGCCAGAGCAGCTCCATGGCAAGGCTGTTCTGCTGCTGGACGACATCTACACCACCGGAGCCACCGCGCGGGAGTGTACGCGCACACTGCTTCGCGCCGGAGCAACATCCGTCCGGGTGGCAACGCTCTCGCGGGCGCAGAGGCAAATCGCTACAGTGTGGGACGAAGCGTCCTTTGCCGCTTCCGTCCACAGCAGGCAAGCAACAGGAGTTTGGCAGAACGATCAATTCTAGGTATGACGACGCATCGGGAGGACAAAGCATGTCTCTGGGAAAAGCCACCGTACACGCAAGAAAGCAGAAGTCACTGGCCAAGTGCCACGCCATGCACCATGCGCACCACGCGCAGAGCCATCTGGTTGGTGAGGGTCGCACGCGGGGCTCGTCACCCATGCAAACGCCGGTGCTGGTGCTAAATGCTTCCTACGAGCCAATCAACATCTGCGGCGCGCGCCGGGCGCTGGTGCTGGTGCTCAAGGGCGTCGCCCGAACGGAGGAGGAACAGGGGGCCGTGCTGCACGCGGCGCAGGTGCGCATGCCCATGCCGTCCGTCATCCGCCTGCTGGAGTACCGCCGCATTCCGCACCAGACGCGCGCGCTTTCGCGGAAAAACATTCTGCTGCGCGACCGCAATACCTGCCAGTACTGCGGCATCGTGCTCACCTCCGGCGAACTGACGCTGGACCACGTACTGCCGCGTTCGCGCGGTGGGCAGTCCACGTGGGAAAATCTGGTGGCCTGCTGCCATAGCTGCAATCGCCGCAAGGGCAACCAACTGCTGCATGAGCTGAAAGAGATGAAGCTGATGCGCGAACCACATCCGTTCACGCTCCACACCAGCCGCCACATCATGCGCATGATCGGCTCAGCGGATGCGAACTGGCGCAAGTATCTGTATTACTGATCTTTTACCTGAGCATTTCTAATTTAGTTATATATAATTTATGCGATACTTTTCTTGTTGTTCAGGGAGGTATCGATGCAAGCGTATTCGCAGGATTTGCGGGAGCGGGTGTTGCGTGCTTTGGATCGCGGAGATCGGCCGACCAAGATAGGAGCACTGCTCAATACTATCCATCCAACCGAATGCACCAACTACTTCGCATCATCAGGATATGTATGTATATAAATTAGAAATGCTCTAGATTTAGAGCATTTTATCTGATGGAGTAGAGTAATAGAGGCGATTGATCCGCGACATGAGCTGACATGGCGCGACCATATTCGGATGATCTACGAAGGAAGTTGTTGGAGGTGCGCGAGCGGGGCGATGGCAGCCTGGCCAAGCTGGCGGTGCGCTTCGGCGTGAGTCGCGGTTGGGCGTGGAAGATCTCGGCGGCGCGCTGGCGCAGATGGCCCGCGCTGTGGGCATTCACCTGGTGCTGGCCACGCAACGG
>DZDJ01000173.1 GCA_022736715.1 Edaphobacter aggregans | reverse complement strand
GCCGTTCCTGTCTGATCAGGACATCGAGGCTGCGGTAGCCGCCATTCGCTCCGACAACACCAATTCCAACTGAAAATCCAAGGGAGAGGAAACTTGGACGCCCATGCAATTCCGCTGCTGAAGCTCTACGAGACAGTCAACAAGGCCTATGTCATTCCGATCTACCAACGCCCTTTCGCGTGGGATTCCCGCAAGGCCGAGGAGCTGCTGAAGGCCGTCCTCCAAGACGCAAACGACAACGCGAAGATCACCTCGCTTGGCACGCTGCTGTTCTGCAACATCCCCGGCGCGAACCCGTTCGGCAACAACACACCCGCCACGATCGCGCCGTCGACCATGTGGGAGATCGTGGACGGCCAGCAGCGGTTGACCGTCTTCGCGATCATTGGCCATGCCCTCAACGAGCGGCACAAGGCATTGGTCAAGGATGGCCTCCTCTACTCACCGCCTCTTGAATTCGACATGCTCTTTGCGACTTCGCGCACCAGGACAGGCAAAACCGTCCCGGTGCTCATTCGCGATGGCGACAACTACGATACGGGCTTCCAATCCGACTTGGCCAGGATGCTCAACTCGTTCGCCGGCCATGCGGACTGGCCGGAAGGCGTGGGAAAAAGGCTTGTCGAGACTCGCAATGCCATCGTCAAATGGGCTGCCGAAGAGCTCAACCTTGGAAACTTCGCCTCGTTCAGCGATCACTTCCTGTCGAAGTGCACGGTCGTTCAGGTCGTCGCGGACGACCAGGACACCGCCTTCACCATGTTTGAGCCACTGAACTCGACCAGCGAGCCATTGACGGCGTTCGAGGTGTATCGCTCCAAGGCCGTTCGCCAGCTCAATGCCCAGTTTCCCAAGACAGAGCTGCTGCTGGCCTATGAAGAAAGCAAGCGCGACGAGGTCATCTCTCGCTCCAACACGCTGATCTTCTCAATGGCTCAGGCCAATTCAGGGGAGCGTCCGCGCATCCATTTCGTGCCGCTCAAGCACTATCTCGACGGCCAGGTCGCAGCTCCATTTATCGCTCACTTCGAGGCGGCGGCCGATTTCTTTCGCACGGTCTGGCTCGAACAGACGGCGACCGACGCTTGGTTCGATGACGAGGCCAAAAACTGCGTGAGGTTTTTGAAGGCGATGTCCCACGACATCGCGATCCCGCTGGTGCTGCGCTACTACCTGACCCAGCGGGACGACGTGGGCAAGGTGCTCAAGATCGTAGTAGCCTTTTACAGCCTGTGGCGCTCCGCCTACCTGACGAATGCTCTGCCGAAGACCTATCGGGCGCTGCTGAATCCGGCCTCGGCGAATGACCTGTCCATCGCAGGCGGCAAGGCGCTGAAATCGCCCGCCGACCTGGCGGTGTATTTCAAGGCGACGCTCTCCGACAAAATTGGCGCTCTCGCGGCCGGGCAAACCATTGATCAAAAGTGGCTTGGCGAAACGAACCTGACCTATGAAGAGCTCAAGACGCTGTGCCGTCTTTTCATCTTCATTGACATGGGCGCCACCATCAAGTCGAACCTCGTTCCGGACGATCCTTGGACATCAGTGGATGACGTGGAGCACATCTACCCCTCAGGCCTGGCCGGCGCGCCGGCGAATGTGCATCGCATCGGCAACCTCACCTTCTTGCCAGGCAAAGTCAACAAGTCGCTCCAAGACACCCCTTGGCTGGAAAAGCGCGAGGTCTACGCCTGGCTAGCTGACCCAGCCAAGGGCCCAGTTCCGGCGAACTATGCGAGCACCGGCGGGCCTGTTCCCAAGGCCGCGAAGGATTTCATCGTCGACGTGGCATCTCCCGCCTTGGGGCACTTGGCGGGGCTATCCGCCAATGCGGCGTGGGGCGAAGCCGAAATCGATGCTCGATCCGCTGCGATGCTTGGCCGGGTGTGGAACGTGCTGCACAACTCCTGGCTCAATCCTTAATCGCCTTATCGGACTCGTCATAGTCGTGGCGGTTTCAAGCCCCAAGTGCAAAAAGCGCAGCATGATGCTGTGAACCGCCCCGGATTTTGAGGAGGCTCCTTTTCCCAAGAGAATGGAGCCATG
>DZDJ01000172.1 GCA_022736715.1 Edaphobacter aggregans | reverse complement strand
GTCCGCTCAACCATCCTTCCGGATGGCGAGCAGGCCTTCATCGTCGAGTAATCAACACACCAGCAGTCCCGCCATTCGGCGGGCTGCTTTTTCGAGTGCATGAGTCACTCCATGCCTTCCAAAAAGCAGTATGCTTGAAACATTCGTCCGCCCTGTGCGGAAAATAGGCCATAGGCTGCCTCAAAGCCGACCAGCATCCCCGGATGCAACGCCGCGCCTGCGGTAAACATCACCGGAGCCATCGTGCTCCATCACCACCCTGCGGGTATCTCATCCGCAGTGGATGGGTTCCCGCTTTCCGGAGGAACCCATCGTGACACAACCCAACACCCGCAACTCGGTGCTCGAGGCGAGCTTCCACGGCATTCCATGCCAAGCGGAGGTCGTCTGCTGGAAACCCCAGCCCGCCATCCGAGAAGGCGGTCTCCTTATGGAGCCGCCGGAAGAGGGTGGCCACGAAGTCATCGCCCTGTATGACCGACGAGGTCATAGGGCCAAGTGGCTCGAGAACAAGGGTGATTTGAACGACGCCGATATCCGGTGGCCGGCCAACGACCCCTACCACGACTGATCATCAACCCAAACGGGACTCCGCTCCCGTGTGGGGCGGTTTCCCTCTCATCTGAGGGAACATTCAAGTGAACGTCCAACAGATCGAGAAGGCCATGAGCCTTCTGACTCCAGAGACAGTGAGCCACATCGAAGGCATGCCCTTCGATCACAAGGCCAGCACCATCCCCATCCCCTCACTCATCGAGGTGCTGGAAAGCATCGACGAAGTTGAGATGGTCGGGCCGGATGTGGATCCGGACGATCCTCAAATGATCGACGTGAAGGCACAATGCCGGATCAACCTCGACATCGAGGAGCGCATGATCGTGCTGCCAAGGCACATAATCATAGCCGGGCTGGCACAGGACCATGACCCGGAAAACCCGCTGGAAGCGCGGGATGGAGAAGGTCATATCCACCATAGGGCGGATCACTGGCGGAAAGACGAAGAGGCGGCGTTCTATGTAACCCTCGGTTACACCAAGGATGGAAGCAAGGACGTCAACAACGGCGCCGTACGCCACGAACTGGCGAATCTAATATGGGACGAAGTCCGCAAGGACAGTGTCCAGCTTGGACGCCTCGAAACCATTCTCGTTAGAAGCGAGTACATCCGCACGGTCAAGGAGGCCATTCACAAGGCTTGCTCAACGCAAACCGTGGAAGATATCGATGATGAGGATCAATGCTGGCAAGGCGTGGTGATGGCCTTTGGCATGACACCCGACCAGGACCATAACCCCACGGCTTTGGACCATATCGAGACCATCGCCGAAATGATGTCAGAAATGGCCGAAAAGGCATGGGATGCCGGCGACGCCAAAGGCTCGATCGGCAACCCGCTGGCGGTCACACTCGACATCTACGAGCACGGCGGCAGGTTGTACTCCGTCTCAGAGACGGGCTTCCAGGCAGTCTGGACGCCTTGCGACGAAGCCATCGACAACCTGTCGTATCGGCTATTTTCAGATTTGGGCCTGAAGCGGCCTGAACACATCAAGAAGTGGAACAACCCGGGTCAACTGGCCCAATGGTTGTACGTTCTTGGCGAGAAGGCGGGCCTTGATGTGGACAGCGTTCACGCCAAGATCCGGAAGGAGGCATCCGAGTACGCCAAGGGCGTGCTGGAGAACTACAACCAGTACCTGTCCGGCGAGGTGTACTGCGTGGTCGTCTATGTCATAGATCGGGCCACTGGTGAACGCATCAAGGCCGAGGACGATGAGAGCTGGGGCCATTTTGGCTACAGCAGTGCCAAAGAAGAGATCGAGATATCGATGCTCGCCACGGCGCTTCGCTTCACAGAACCTGCATCGGCGGAAGCCGTCGCGCACTGAACCAAAATCGTGGTCACTGACTGCGAGCAACCAACAGGTGGCTCACCGGCCACCCTAAACCCACTGGGGATCTTCTGATGCGCCCAGTGGCGCAGGGAGTCCCCATGAACGGAGATTTCCGGCGACATGCCGGCCATCCAGAAAGGGTGTACTGAACAGACACCCTCAACCCCAAGGGG
>DZDJ01000010.1:41776-84178 GCA_022736715.1 Edaphobacter aggregans | reverse complement strand
TAAAAACAAAACTGGGTTTGTGCTCACGCTCAAGCATTGCGCCATTAAAACGACATGCGCATTTTGTTGCAGCATTGAGGCGCAGGACAAAAGTATTGAGTTGGAGAACAAATGTGCAGAGCGAAGAAACTGGATGGCCCCGGAGTTCCGTTCATGAGAACCACGGGGCCATGCGAGCAGCAGCAAGACAAGCCTGTAAGCCGAATTCTGTCTCCTCCGGTTAAGGAGGATGGCGATCATTCCTCTAGGCGACGCATTGCTGCGCCGCTCCAGCAACCTACCCGAAGGTTTGACGCACCGGGCCGGCACGTGCACACAACTTGCGTTGTGATTTTCCTCCCTATTTGGTCTTGCTCCGTGTGGGGTTTACCCTGCCATCTGCCTTACGGCAGACGCGGTGCGCTCTTACCGCACCTTTTCACCCTTACCGAGCCGGTTTCCCGGCAAGGCGGTATGTTCTCTGTGGCACTGGCCGTCTTCCAGCCTTTACGCTGAAATCCCGGACGTTATCCGGCACACTGCCCTGCGGAGTTCGGACTTTCCTCTCCCAAAGCGACAGTAAGACGCTTCGGCAGCGACCGCCCGGCCTGCCTGCTGGTGTTTATTCTACTCCGGATTGGATGGCATGTGATGCGATGGCTTACGCCGACATTGGAACAGAATCTGGAGAAGGAGGGCAGTAAGAGCGGTAAGAAGCTGCTTTCCCAATGGATAGCCGGGGGCCGGGCCTGATAGACTCGGCATACCGGACGTACAAGAGACCATTTCCCATGGAATTTAAGGAATCCTTCAAGCTGGCGCTGCAATCGCTTTGGGCAAACAAGCTGCGCACGGTGCTGACGTTGCTGGGCGTGGTGATTGGGGTTGCATCGGTAATTGCCGTGGTTACGCTGATCAACGGGGCCAACGTGTATGTGGCGCAGAAGGTCTACCGCTATGGTGCGGACGTTTTTACGGCCAGCAAGCAGCCGCGTGTAATTACCAGTGCGGAAGAGTACATCAAATTTCAGCGGCGCAAGATTCTTCGGTTTGATGACTATGAATACATTGCACAGAACTGCAAGAGCTGCCAGTCGGTAGGCGCATTGCTGGATACAACGGGTTCTGTGGTGCATGACACGCACTCCACGACGGACACGGACATTCGCGGATGGACGTGGACGATGCCGCCGATGTACAACCTCAACGTTGTGCTGGGGCGTGGCTTGTCGCCGACGGACGAGCAGCATGCCTCGCATGTGGCGATTATTGGCGCGGACATCCGCGACAATGTGCTGGCCGGGCTGGATCCGATTGGCCAGGAGATTCGCATTGATGGCGTGCCGTATACGGTGATTGGTGTTGGAGAGCGTCAAGGCAAGACGCTGGGGCAAAGTCAGGACAACTGGGTTGCCGTGCCGATTACGACTTACATGCACACGTATGGCAGCAATGACTCGGTCACGATTTATGCCAAGGCGGGCAGCGTGGGGCCGCAACTGGAGCGCGCGACAGAGGAAGTGCGCACATTGCTGCGGGTGCGCCGACATGACCGTTTGGGGCAGGAGGACAGCTTTACCATCGATACGAACAGCACGTTTGTGTCGTTGTGGAAGAGCATCAGCTCCAGCTTTGCCGCGGTTGCTGTGGCGATTGCAGCCATATCGCTGGTGGTGGGCGGCATTGTGATTATGAACATCATGCTGGTGAGCGTGACGGAGCGGACGCGCGAGATCGGCATTCGCAAGGCGCTGGGGGCAAAGAAGTCGGATGTGATGCTGCAGTTCCTGATTGAGTCGGCCACGATGGCGCTGGTGGGCGGCATGATTGGCGTGCTGGGCGGCGTGGGCGTGGCGCAGATTGTGACGGTGTTGCTGGGCTTCCCCTCGTCGGTGCAGTTGTGGAGCGTATTGGTGGGGCTGATAGTGGCGACCAGTGTTGGCGTGTTCTTTGGGGTGTATCCGGCGCGCAAGGCCGCGGACCTGGACCCGATTGTGGCGCTGCGATCGGAACTTTAGAGGCAGAGGCTGGCAGCGAAAGGCGAACCGTATGCAGTTACGCGACACAAAAGAAACCGTGAAGATGGCGCTCGATACGTTGCGGGCCAACAAGCTGCGCTCCGGGCTGACCATTCTGGGCATCGTGATCGGCGTGATGACGGTGATTGCGATCTCGTCTGTGATTAATGGATTGAACAAGCGCGTCTCCGACAGTGTGGAGCAGATTGGCTCCAATGTATTGTGGGTCTTCCGGTTTGAACCGTTTGGCAAGCGGCCCACTACGGAGATGCTGAACCGCAAGCAGTTGACGCTGGAGGACGCGGAGTCGTTGAATGGGCTGCCGCATGTGGTGGCGGCAACGGGGGCCTTGCGCTATCAGGACTTCAATATCAACGCCGGCTCGGTTGCTGTGAAGTACAAAGGACGCAAGGAGCAGAACACCATTCTGGAAGGTGACATGCCGAATGCGCTGGATGTGTATGACATGAAGATGACTGCGGGACGCTACTTTACGCAGGAGGACGATCAGCGCCGCGCGAATGTGGTGGTGCTGGGGCATGACATCACACAGGACCTCTTTGGCGATGCAAATCCGCTGGGGGAGGACGTGGAGATTGCCGGAGATGTGTTTACGGTGATCGGCGTGGAGGGCAAGCAGAAGTCGATTTTGGGGGGCAAGAATCCGAACGACAATATGGCGTCCTTTCCGCTGCATACCTTTCTGAAAATTCATCCGGAGATTGAGGACTATTGGATCAGCGTGAAGGTGGATGATCCGAAGAACCGCCCGCTGGTGGAGGACGAGATTCGCCAGGTGTTGCGTCGGCGCAGGAAAGTGCGTGTGGATCAGCCGGACAATTTTGCGATCTTTGGCTCGGACTCGCTGCAGCGCTTATGGAACCAGATTACGGGCGGACTGTTCCTGCTGATGTTTGCATTGTCTGCCGTTGGCCTGCTGGTGGGCGGCGTGGGAGTGATGAACATCATGCTGGTGAGCGTGACGGAGCGAACGCGCGAGATCGGCGTGCGCAAGGCGATTGGCGCCACCAGGCGCACGGTGCTGATGCAGTTTACGCTGGAGGCGATTACGCTGTGCGCGCTGGGTGGCATCCTTGGCATCGCTGCCGGGGCATCGCTGGTGCTGCTGCTGCGGGTGCTGTTTGCGGCGCTGCCGAGTGTGCTGTCGGTGGTCTGGATGGTGGCGGCGTTTGTGGTTTCCTGCGGCATTGGCCTGGTGTTTGGCATTTATCCGGCATGGAAGGCGGCCAATTTGAATCCGATTGAAGCACTGCGCTACGAATAGCTTTCTGCCGCGTTGTTGCAAACGTGCAACCAGTCTGCAGCGTACTCCCGTAAACTGGCAGTAGAGAACATTGCTCATGTTTGCCATCGCGATGGAGTACCTCACAACTCTACTGACCTGTTGTGGTCTGGGCTACACACTGCTGGCGCTGTGGAGCGCGCGCGATTTTGTGCGGACAGCGATGCTGCGCAGGCCCAGCGGGTTTACGCCGGACGTCACCATCATGAAGCCGGTGAAGGGGCTGGATCCCCGGATGTATGCGGGCTTTGTGAGCCATTGCGAGCAGAGGTATGCCGGACGATATGAAATTCTCTTTGGCGTAAGCGACCTGAATGATCCTGCGGTGGAGGCGATCCGCCGGTTGCAGGCGGAGTTTCCGGGGCGCGATATTCGGCTGATTGCGTGTCCGCAAAAGCTGGGCACCAGCGGCAAGGTGAGCAATCTGGTGCAGATGCTGCGCGAGGCGAAGTACGACCACCTGATCATCAACGACAGTGACATTTTGGTCTCGCCGCAGTATCTGGAGCGCATCCTGTCTGGCTTTGTGGCAGAGACGGGTGAGGTGGGCATGGTGACGGCGCCATACATTGGCCGCGCGCAGAAGACGATCTGGTCGCGGCTGGAGGCGCTGGGCATCTCGACGGACTTTATTCCCGGGGTGCTGACGGCCCGCAAGCTGGAGGGTGGCATCCACTTTGGCCTGGGGTCGACGCTGGCCTTTACGCGCAAAGCGCTGGAGTCGGCGGGCGGGCTGGAGCCGCTGCTGGAGCAACTGGCGGACGATTATGAGCTGGGCGCGCGCATTTCCAAAGCAGGTTTTCGCGTGGTGCTGAGTGAGGAAGTGGTGGAAACGGCAGTGCCTGCATACTCGCTGCGGCAATTCTGGGAGCATCAACTGCGCTGGGCGCGGTCGACGCGGGACTCACGCAAGCTGGGGTACCTGGGACTGGTATTTACCTTTGTGCTGCCGTGGGCCATTCTGAACTGTGTTGCCAGTGGGCTGAGCTTGTGGAGCCTGGCGCTGCTGAGCCTGGTGTTGCTGGCGCGCACTACGCTGGCATTGAGCGTGGGCGTGGGCATTCTGCGCGATGGGCAGGTGTTGCGTGACTGCTGGCTGCTGCCTTTTCGGGACATGTTCGGTCTGTTGTTATGGGCGTGGAGTTATGCGGACAATACGGTGATCTGGCGGAACGAGATGTTTCGCTTGAAGGACGGCCGCATTGAGCGTGTCGTGGACTGAGAAACTCCAGCGAGATGATGAAGAAGGATGTCGCGCAGATGTTTGGCGGAGAGCACCTGCGTTTTACCACGCAGCGCGGCCTTGACCAGCAACTGGACCGGTTGGGCAATCGGGTGCGCAACCAGTACATGCTGAGCTTTCAGCCGAAGAATCCGCACCCGGGGTTGTGAGCGATTATAGCGGTTTTCCAGTTGGTGTAGAGGGAACGTGATGCCCTGAAACGGCTTTTTTCTCAAGAAAAAGCCGTCCTGCATATTCCTGGAAACTCCACGAAAACTGGAGAACCGCTATAGTGTGACCATGCCGGAGTATCCGCAACTGGTGGTGCGTGCGCGCACGGGCCACTGGGCTGGTGCGCCGGTGCGCAGTGTGGTGTCGCCTGCGCAGTAACGGCAGCTAGAAGGCCGCGCCGATGCGATCAGGTTGGTTGCTGATGATTTCCTTGCCGCCGCTGCGCGCCAGCAAAAAAAATCTTCCCTGCAAAGGCGGAATATTGTCCGGCTCCGTCCACATGAAAATGCGTTGCGGGCTGGCCCACTTGACGGCGATGGACGCGTCGGTTTCAAAGATTGGCGGAGCATCGTTGAAGAATGAGCCATACCAGAGGTTGGAGCTGCGTCCGTTCAGGATGTGCACCTGACGTTCGAGATAAAAGCCAAGCGTGGAGCCGCTTTCGTACTCGCCATTGATGACGACAAGGTCTTGCGGCTGCACTTCGGGCGCAATGGCGTCAACGAGGATTTTGGAGCTGAGCACGGGCGAGAAGGTGACCAGTGCCATGTGCGCGGCGATGAGGAAGGTAGTCATCATGCCGCAGAGAAAGAAGTTGCCGGCGCGGCTTTGGTTGCGGCGGCGACAGAACCAGTTGCCCAGAGTGCCGATGGAAAGCGCCAGCGCGGTGAGGAGGAGCGGTATGCGGAAGACGCCCATGGCGCGCATGTCCAGATCAAGAAAATGGCCGAAGGAGAGCGCGTAGTCGCTGGGGTGGTCGGTGAGCAGCGACGCCAGGTCCGTATTGGGTTGGGGTGTGTGCGTGAGCAGAACAAAAGCCGTAGCCGCAGCGGCTCCAAGCAGTCCGCAGGCCAGCAGCACAGTTGCGATGCGGCGACCGGCGCGTGTGGTGGCTTCCGTTTCTGCTTCCTGCGCCAGCCAGCCGCCGATGAGCAGCGCCAGCGCTGGCAGCGCTGGCAACACGTAATATTCCTGCCGTGTGGAGAAGCTGAAGAAGAGCATGACTGCGCCAGCCCATAAGGCGAAGAAGAGTTGTGTCTTCTGCGATGGTTGCAGGGGGGCGCGTTGCAGTGCTTTGCGCCAGGGAACGGCGCCGAGCGCTTTGAAGGAAAAGGCGCTCCAGGGCACGAGCCAGAGAAGCAGCAGCCCCCAGAAGAGCCAGAGCGGCACGGTGCCGTAGTCGCGTGGCACCCGCAGGTTGAGATAGCGCAGGATGTGCTCGTTGACGAAGTAGAACCAGAACCATCCGCGGACGTTGCCTTGTGTGGGCAGCAGCCCGACCGGATGACCTTCGGTTGGATTGGCGAGTCCGGCGAGAATATGCCACGGAGCTGCAATCAGCAGAAAGACCAGCAGGCTGGAGAGCAGATGCAACTGGCGGATGCGGGCGAGGTTGCGCGTGAGCAGCAGATAAACGAAGAGAATGCCGATGGGGAAGACAACGCCGATGAGCCCTTTGGTGAGCACATTCAGTGCGCAGAAGAAGGCGAACCCCCAGCAGAGCAGGCGCGATGGCTGCGGCTGTTGCTCGGTCAGCCAGAAGCAGAGCAGGCTGAGCGTGATCCAAAGGCAGACGCCAACATCTGGAATGATGATGCGCGTGAAGATGAAGCATCCGAAGGAGGTGGCGAGCACCAGTGCCGCGTAGAAGCCGGCCCAACTGGAGGCATAGGCGCGCCGCCCGAAGCTGTACACTGCCAAGAGAAGGCCGAGCATGGTGAGGGCCAGTGGCAGACGGGCGGCCCAGTCATGCACGCCAAAAAGCCGGAAGCTGGTGGCGATGCTCCAGTAGAGGAGCGGCGCTTTTTCCAGGTAGCGAATGCCGTTGGCGTAGAGCGTGACCCAGTCATGCCGGGTGAGCATCTCACGCGCTACTTCCGAGTGGACGGAATCGGCGTCATCGAGCAGTGGCGGGTTGAAGAGGGTATAGCTTCCGTACAAGAGCAGCCAGACAAGTATAAGGAAGACGAGATGGAAGCGAGCATGGCGGGAACTGGGGGAAGTCTGCAATGGCATCGGATTCCTTTGGCGTTCCTTCCAGTGTAACTGTTGCGTGTGGCAGATGCAGTGACGGCAGGCTGAGCAGAATGCGACGGCAACAGCTATAGTGAAAACGGAATTCCGCAAAAGAGAACTTCCACAAAAACAAGGTTTCAGGGAACGGCAATGGTAAACGACACGACACAGAATCCGGATGCGCTGGTGGTTCTGCCGGCGCAGGGGGCCCATGGCGCGTCGAATGCGGCTCCGCCAGCAGAGTTGATTTACGACGACTGGTACCCGGCCATGCGCAGCGAGTTGCTGCGTGGCAAGCAGACGAGGACCACGCTGCTGCTGGGCATTCCGCTGCTGTTGGGACGCAAGCAGGATGGCAGCCTGTTTGCGATGCGCGATCTGTGTCCGCATCGCGGGATTCCGCTTTCGGCCGGATGGTTTGATGGCGAAAAGGTGACCTGCAAATATCATGGCTGGAGCTTTGAGCCCTGTGGCGGGCAGTGCACGGAGATCCCTTCGCTGACGCAGCATGACACGCTGGATGCCTCGCGCGTCTATGCCATGGTGTATCCGTGCGTGGAGCGTGACGGCTATGCGTGGGTGTATGTGCCGCAGCCAGGAGCCGGGCGTGTGACGGCGGCTGAGCGGGAGCAATTGCCTGCGGCGCCAGAGCTGCCGAAGTTCAGCGCGCAGTATCGCAGGGCGCACCTGACGGCCGACCTGCCCTGCAATGTCGACCACGGCATTATCGGCCTGATGGATCCGGCGCATGGCCCGTTTGTGCATCAGTCCTGGTGGTGGCGCACGCGCAAGAGCATCCACGAAAAGGAGAAGCACTTTGAGCCGATCCACGAGGGGTTCCGCATGGCGGCGCATGCGCCCTCCGGCAACAGCGCACCATACAAACTGCTGGGCGTGTATGGAGAGCCGATCACGACGACGATCGATTTTGTGCTGCCGAATCGCCGTTATGAGACGATCCGCTGCGGGGCGAAATGGTTTTCCAGCCTGACGACGGTCACGCCGGTGACGGCTTCCACCTGCCGCATTGATGTATATGCGGCATGGAACGTTTTTTATCGTGTTCCATTTGTAACATCTGTTGCTACATTCTTTGGCGCACGTTTTGTGCGACAGGACCAGGAAACCATGATTCAGCAGGCGGATGGGTTGCGTTACAGTCCTGGACTGATGCTGATAGACGATGCGGACAAGCCGGCAAAGTGGTATTTCGCGCTGAAGCAGGCACGCCTGAAAGGCACCGGCCATCACCCGCTGGAGGGGCCGGTGACTTTGCGCTGGCGTAGTTAGAGCAAAAGCAGAATTGCTATAAGATGTGCGCCTTTTGCAGGGAGTGCGCTGCCGCCACTCCCTGTTGGCCGCTCCCTGTTTGTCGCGCGGGGTCAGGGCCTGTGGTTTCGTCCTGCGCCAGATGCTTTCGCTTTAGGCTGCGCCGGCCTCAGAAGGCGACGACGGACTCTTCGACGACCAACTGGTCTACGTCAATGTTCAGCAGGTGGCCGAGTTCGTGGTAGTGCTCTTTCCATTCGGAGGACCAGTTCTGGCTGGCGCTGTGGCGCAGCAGATCGTTCCAGATGTTCTGCGCCTGCCACAGATTTACCTCGAAGGGGAGAATGCGAATTGTTTCGGCGATGACCAGCGCATTCTGCAGATCGTCTGGGGTGACCACTTCATCGCCACCGGCCTCCAGCCGCACCATGGCCTGTTTCATGCGTTGCCCCGCGGCATAGCCGAGCACCTGCGCATCCAGATTGACCTGGTCGGTTCGAGCGCGCTGCAGCAGAGACAGAATGAGTCCTGAGTCAAAGGGGTCGGCTTCGATTGCATGACGCAGGCTGGCGTTCAGTGCGAAGCTGGCGATCAGCATCAAGGCCGGTGGTTTGGGCATTCCGCTAATGGTGAGGAAGTGCAGCAACGAGGCATGATCTTCATAGATTGTGCGCAGGCTGTTTTCCACTTCAGACAAGGTGGCGTTGAGGATGGTGCGCAGAATGCGGCGTTCTTCGTCGGCAAAGAGTGAGGTGAGCGAGTAATCCATTGCGCTGAAGAAGTGGTCGATGTGCCGGATGACGGCGGGCAGGTTGGCGCTGGTGATGGCTTCACGAACGTCTTCTGTGAACTGGGTGAAGGCACGCGTGTCTTCGTTGGTGTAGCTGCGGACTGCGGCAGAAAGATTTTGGTCGCCCAGATGCAGCACGGCGAAGCAGACATCCTCTGTTTCCTGCGTGATGCGGGAGCGAATTTGCGCGCGGCCAATGGCCAGGCGTCCGCGGCCGGAGTTGAAGACTTCGTAAGACTGGCGGCCCACGTCGTAGCAGAAGATGTTGCCCTCTTCCGGATAGCTGCGGAAGATGGAGCTGATGGCGTAGTGCGCGCCCACCTGCTCCAGCCCGATGCGCATGGCCTTTACAAAGCGGTTGTAAACGCCGGCGCCGTTGCCAATTTCCGGAAGATTGCTTTTGGCCTCCGCCAGCCGCACGAGGAATTCATCTTCCAGCGAGACGCCTTCTGCGCCAAACAGAGTGGCAGCCAGTTGCAGCAGACGCGAAGCGTAGGCGATGATCTGCACGGTCTCAATGCCGGAGATGTCGTCGAAGAACCAGCCGCAACTGGTGTACATCAGCATGGACTGCCGCTGCAGCTCCATCAGTTGCAACACGGTGGTGCGCTCCGCCGGGGACAGCTTTTTTTTGCAGTGCTGCTGGAAGAAGCGGTCCTCTGTTTCCGGAGAACGATCAAGAATCACGGAGATATAACTGTCACGCGCGGCCCAGAAATCGCGGAAGAGCGGCGCGGCCAGCTTTTCACATAGCGGGGCCGTCTGGTCACGCAGCCAGTCAAGCGCCCCCCTCAATGGCGTGCGCCAGGTCTGCTGCCAGCCGGGTTTACCACTGTTGCAGCCGCAATTGGAGCGCCATCGTTCAATGCCGTGCACGCAGCTCCAGGAAGTGTTGTCGACCACTTCGGCGTCGTACTCCGGCGGGAATTTTTCCAGAAACTCGCCATAGTTGGTGAGCCTCACGCTGGGGTCATGCTCCATTAGCTGCATGGTGTAAGAGAGCGCCATTTCGCCATAGCGATGATGATGGCCGTAGCTTTCGCCGTCGGTGGCGCAACTGACCAGTTGTGGGCACTTCTCCGATTCCTGCGGCTCCTGAAAGCCGGTCATCAGGCGGTCGCGGAAGATGCCTCCATTGTTGAGCAGACCTTCAAAAGCAATGGCGCGCGAGATGGGGCCGTTGTAGAAAAAGACGGCGATGCTGCGTCCTTCGTCCAGCGGGACGCGATAGGCGCGTGTGGTGTTGACGCTGGCATTGGGGGTGTTGATCCAGGGGGCATCGTCGCTGAAGAGGCGATCGCAGCCATTGAGCCTGCGAATGCGGGCGCATTGGTGTGGCGCCAGCACGGTGAAGCGGACGCCTTCGCGGGCCATCAGGTCCAGGCACTCGCGGTTGACGGCGGTTTCCGCCAGCCACATGCCTTCTGGCCTGCGGCCAAAACGATGCTCGAAGTCGGCAATGCCCCAGCGGATCTGCGTAACGGCATCGCGCGGCGTGGCCAGCGGCAGAATGATGTGGTTGTAGACCTGCGCCATCGCGGAGCCGTGTCCGCCGTAACGATGCAGGCTGCGTTCATCGGCGTCAATCACCATGCGGTAGGTGCGCGGAGCATTTTCCTGAAGCCAGCTCAACAGCGTAGGCCCGAAGTTGAAACTCATGCGGGAGTAGTTGTTGACGATGCGGACGATCTGATTCTGCTTGTTCACGATGCGCGATGCCCCGTTGGGGGCGTAGCACTCGGCCGTGATGCGGTCGTTCCAGTCGTGGTACGGCTCGGCCGAGTCCTGCACCTCCACCGTTTCCAGCCAGGGGTTTTCCCGCGGCGGCTGATAGAAATGCCCGTGAATGCAGATGTAACGCAAAACGGCTTCCGGGCCTTTCTCCGCCGGATTTCCGGCCGACGGTGCGGTTGTTGCAACGGGAGGCATGGGCTGTGCAGATGTTGACATGGCGCCTCATTTCAAAGGAATCAGATACAAATTTCCTGCCACTGCATTGCCTGAGCCGGAACGCAGTGCAGGGTGCCTCTTTAGTTTATCGGCGGCAGCTTGCCTGCGGCCAGGTCACAGGCCCGCCACAGATACCAGCTGGCCACGGAAGACCATGGCTGCCAGCGCTTTGCCCGCCGCCGCATCACGTCGGCCGGCGGCAGCAGATCGGGCGTGACCTTCTGCGTGGGCTTCAACCCCAGAAAAGTCAGGGCAAAGCCTTTGCGGACACCGTAGTCGTCTACGGGCAACACGTCAGGGCGGCCCAGCCGGAAGATCAGCAACATCTCCACGGTCCAGCGGCCAATGCCACGCACCTGGATCAGGTGCTCAAGGATGGCCTCGTCGCTCATGCGGCGGATGAGCGGGAGCGTGGGCACGGTGCCGTCCAGCGTTTTTGCGGCCAGGTTGCGCAAGGCCAGCGTTTTGTTGGCGGAAAGTCCGGCGGCGCGGAGCTGGGTGTCCGGAGCGTCCAGCAATTGCTGCGGCGTGGGGTGGCCTGCACCAAAGCTGGCGAGCAGCCGCGCGTGAATAGTGGCGGCCGCTTTGCCGTGCAACTGCTGGTAGACGATGGATTCGGTCAGCGCCTCAAACGGAGACTGCCTGCCGGGCAGCCGCAGGGTGAATTCCCCGGCGCGGGCAATCAGGCGTCCTAGTTTGGGATCGGCCTGGGCCAGGTGAAGGCAGGCTGCATCGGCATCATAAGATGGCTTGCGCGGGGAGACTGGCTTACGGGCTGGCATAGCAGAAAGTGTACCGGGAGCGAGGAGAATCCGGCAGAAATCTGCTCTGAATGGGAGGATCCATCGCGGGGTCAATGCCTGCCGAAGTAAGACCATTCTGGTCGGAGAATAAAAATATAAAAAAAGAAAAAGAGGTCTGTGCAAATCCATAGTGGTTGGTGTAAAGTGCTTCCACTTAGAAGTTGGCACTCCTAATTGCATCCTACTAACTAGACGTAACCGGTTGTAAGACACCACGAAGTAAGCAGATAAGTTCGGTTAGTTGTTACAAATTAGACGTTCCAACCTCGAAGCAGCAAGTCATCACAACTTATTTAATTTGCTGAAGCAGCTCCTACCCTTGCAGTAGAGGAAGCGGGAACGCATTCATGGCGCAGATTTTTGATCGCAGCTCCAACGCGCTGGCTCGGATGAGCCTCGTTCTGACTGGACTGATAGTAATTGCCCTGGGGGTGACTCTCGACCAGTTGCAACGGTCGCCGTGGGTGACCCGGCAAGGGCAACGGGCAGAACAGCCAGTACCGTTCAGTCATAAGCACCACGTAGAGGGACTGGGACTGCAGTGCCAGTACTGTCATACTTCGGTCGAAAAATCGAGTTATGCGGGCATCCCCCCGACGCGCACTTGTATGAACTGCCATGCGCAGATCTGGACCAATGCTGCGATTCTGGAGCCGGTGCGGCATAGCTGGGCCACTGGAGAATCCATCCCCTGGATCAGGATTCACGACCTTCCGGACTACGTTTATTTCAATCACGAAATCCATGTAAACAAAGGCATTGGTTGCGCGACGTGCCATGGCCGCGTCGACCAGATGCCGCTGATGTATCAGCAGAATTCGCTGCAGATGGAGTGGTGCCTGAACTGCCATCGCAACCCTGCCGTCAATTTGCGGCCAACGAGCGAAATCTACAACATGGCATGGTCGGCGCCGACGTCGGAAAAGCCGGTGTGGTGCGCATCGGGGGGTGTAACGCCGGGCGTACCTACGGCGCAGACGGTGAACTGCATCACGGCTGATCCGGCGCAGAACCCGGAGATGGCGGCCATGCAGGCGCCGGAAATGGGACTGAGTCCGGGCAAGGCGGCAACAGCCAGCGATGCGCCCCCGGCGATTGCAATTCCGGCGAAGTATGAGAAGTTCACCAGTCAGCAGCAACTGGGGCAGTTCCTGCTGGTTCAATACCACGTTCGCACGCCGAATGAGCTCAGCAGTTGTGAGGTATGCCATCGATGAGCACAGCAGCGGACGGAAAACCGGCAATGACGCAGAGCGCGGCAGGAAGCGAACGAGTGACGATGCAGATGGCTGACAAGATGGCGGACACGGTAGCGAATACGGACAAGCAGGATGCCGCAGCGCAGGCCACGGTGGTGGAGAGCATTGCGGCGGGTAAAAGCAAGCTGACGTTGGCCGAGGTGCGCGCCAGGCTGAATGGCAAGACGGGCAAGCGCTTCTGGCGCAGCATGGATGAGCTGGCCGAAACGCCGGAGTTCTACGAGATGCTGGAGCAGGAGTTTCCGCGCCAGTCTGGCGGAGAATTTGTGGATCCGGTTTCGCGCCGCGGCTTTATGAAGCTGATGGGCGCGTCACTGGCGCTGGCCGGGCTTGCAGGTTGCACCAAGCAGCCGGATGAAGAGATATTCCCCTATATTCGCCAGCCAGAGGACCTGGTGCTGGGCCGGCCGATGTATTTTGCCACAGCTTTTCCGTTTTCTACGGGAGCGGTGCCGCTGCTGGTGAAGTCGGATGCGTTCCGGCCAATCAAGGTGGATGGCAATCCGGACCATCCGCTGTCGCATGGCGGCTCGGATGTTTATTCGCAGGGCTCGCTGCTGGCGCTGTACGATCCGGACCGCGCGCAGCATGTGACGTATCGCGGTGAGAACCGCGAATGGGGCGACTTTCAGGCGGTCTTCCGCGCTGCGCTGGCAGAGAAAAAAGCATCGGGCGGACGGGGAATTTCGATTCTGAGCGAGACGATTACATCGCCGACGCTGGCGGCGCAGTGGAAGCAGGTGCAGGCTGCGTATCCCAACATCAAATTGGTGCAGTATGAGCCGGTCAATCGTGACTCGGCGCGCGCGGCATCAAAGGCGGCCTTTGGGGAGTATCTGGATGCGCAGTACCAGTTGACGCCAGCGGATGTGATTGTGTCGCTGGATGCGGATTTCCTTTCCGGGCTGGCGCATCCGGGCTTTGTGAAGCTGGCTGGGGACTATGCGAAGCGCCGCCGGCTGATTGATGGCGCAGAGCTGAACCGGATGTATGTGGTGGAGAGCGCGCCGACGACGACCGGCTATCGCGCGGAGCACCGCCTGGCGCTGAAGGCGAGCCAGGTGGAGGGTTTTGCGGCGGCGCTGCTGGCGGCAATTGCGGGTGGCGCGGCCCCGGCGGGTTACAACTGGAGCGCGGAGCAGGCACAGTTTTTGACGGCGGTTGCGGAGGACCTGAAGGCACATGCTGGTCGGTGTGTTGTGGTTCCGGGCGAGCAGCAGACGCCTGCGGTGCATCTGGCGGCGATTGCACTGAATCAGGCGCTGGGCAATGTGGGCAAGACGGTGGTGTATACGGAGACGGTGAATCCGTTGCCGTCGGAGCAACTGGCCGAGTTCAAAGGGCTGGTAGAGGACCTGAATGCCGGCAAGGTGGATTGGCTGGTGATTCTGAATGCGAATCCAATGTATACCGCGCCGGCGGATTTGGGTTTTGCGGATGCCTTTGCCAGGGCGAAGACGGTGGTGACGCTGAGCTCGCATGTGGATGAGACGGCGCGCATTTCGCACTGGAGCATCAACAACGCGCACTATCTGGAAAGCTGGAGCGATGCGCGTGCGTACGATGGCACGGTGAGCATCCTGCAGCCGATGATCAGCCCGCTGTATGGCGGCAAGTCGGCACACGATATATTCCAGACGATGCTGGAGAATCCGGCAATTTCTGCTTATGAGGCTGTGCGCACGACGTGGAAGCCGCTGCTTTCATCGAAAGGGGATTTTGAATTTCAGTGGCGCAGGGCGTTGCATGCGGGCTGGATTGATGGTTCGGCGCTTGCGCCGAAGACGGTCGATGCCAGGATCACGTCGCTGCCGCTGGCTCCTTCCGCAGGGGAAGAGTTGGAAGTAATCTTCCGGCCGGACCCTTCCATTTACGACGGCCGCTATGCCAATGTTGGCTGGCTGCAGGAGTTGCCAAAGCCGATTACGAACCTAAGCTGGGACAACGCAGCGCTGATGGGCATGGACACCATGGCGCGGCTGGGCGTGGAAGAAACGGATGTGGTGGTGCTGAAGCTGGGGGGCCGCAATGTGAAGGTTCCGGTGCTGATGGTGCCCGGGCATCCGGAGGGTGCCATCACGGTGCATCTCGGTTTTGGCCGCCAGTTTGCGGGGCGGGCCGGGTCGGCTGTTGGCTTTGATGCGTACAGCTTGCGCACGAGTGCCGCGCCGTTGTTTGCCAGTGGGGCAAGCATACAGAAGACGGGCGACTACTACGCTATCTGCGTAACGAAGAGCCATTATGAGGATCATCGCGGCGCGTTTGCCGCACGCGACGGCAGCGGCGAAGAAGCAGTCAATACCAATGGAGCGCGCTCGCTGGAGGCGAATGAGGCAGAGCGTCGCGGTGTGATTCGCTATGCGACGCTGGAGGAGTTCAAAAAGAACCCGCATTTTGCGCAGGAGGGCGAGGGCTGGGACAATCCGGCGAAGAGCGAAAGCCTCTTCCCCAACTGGAACTACACGACCAACCCGAATGGCACGGCCAAGTATGCCTGGGGCATGGCGATCGACATGAACTCCTGCGTGGGCTGCAATGCCTGCATTGTGAGCTGCTATGCGGAGAACAATATTCCGGTGGTGGGCCGGGAGCAGGTGAAGATTGGCCGCAATATGCAGTGGATACGCATCGACACCTACTTTGAAGGCGATCTGCATGCGCCACGCGCGCACTTCCAGCCGTTGAACTGCCAGCACTGCGAGAATGCCGGCTGCGAGCAGGTTTGCCCGGTGGGGGCGACGATACATTCTCCGGAAGGGCTGAACGTGATGGTCTACAACCGTTGCGTGGGCACCCGGTATTGCTCCAACAACTGCCCGTATAAGGTGCGCCGTTTCAACTTCCTGCTGTATTCGGACTACGAAACGGAGAGCCTGAAGCTGATGCGCAACCCGGATGTGACGGTGCGTTCGCGCGGCGTGATGGAGAAGTGCAGTTACTGTATTCAGCGCATCCAGGAAAAGAAGATCGATGCGGACAAGAACAATACAACGATTCATGATGGCGATATTGTGACGGCCTGCCAGCAGGCGTGCCCCACCAGCGCGATTGCCTTTGGCGACCTGAACGACGAGAACAGCAGGGTCTCCAAACTGAAAGCGCAGGAGCGCAACTATGGGCTGCTGACAGACTTGAATACGCGTCCGCGTACGACGTACATTGCGGGCCTTATTAATCCAAACCCGGAGCTGGAACAGGCATAAACGGGTTGCGTGCAGGATGCAGCCGGAAAAGTTGTGAGACGGGCAAAGGACGACCAGAACTCCAAGCCGTGCGAGGCAGGACAAAAGGAAGATGGCTACCAAGGAAAGAATCAACGATCCGATGCGTGACCCAGTGACGGGTGAGTATGCCGTCATTGCGCCAGGCCACAACTTCAAGTCGGTTACGGACCTAATCTCGCGCACCGTACTGACGTCGCACACGCCGCTGGGCTGGTTCTTCGGGCTGACGATTGCCGGCGGCTTTGCGGTGATGTTGCTGGTTGCGGTCACATGGCTGTTTCTGAAGGGCGTGGGCATCTGGGGCATTACGATTCCCGGCGCCTGGGGATTTGCCATCATCAACTTCGTCTGGTGGATCGGCATTGGCCACGCCGGCACGCTGATCTCCGCCATCCTGCTGCTCTTCAAGCAGGGCTGGCGCAATTCCATCAACCGCTTTGCCGAGGCCATGACGCTGTTTGCCGTGGTTTGCGCGGGCATGTTCCCGGTGCTCCATGTTGGCCGTCCGTGGCTGGCGTACTGGCTGTTCCCCTATCCCAACTCGATGAACGTGTGGCCGCAGTTCCGTTCACCGTTGTTGTGGGACGTGTTTGCGGTGTCCACGTACGCGACGATCTCGGTGGTCTTCTGGTATGTCGGCCTGATTCCGGATCTGGGAACGATGCGCGACCGCGCCAGGTCTCCGTTTGCGCAGTATATGTACGGCATGCTGGCGATGGGATGGCGTGGCTCGGCACGGCACTGGATGCGCTATGAAACGGCATCGCTGCTGCTGGCTGGCCTGGCAACTCCGCTGGTGCTTTCCGTGCATACGGTCATCAGCTTTGACTTTGCCGTGGCCATGCTGCCGGGCTGGCATACGACGATCTTCCCACCCTATTTTGTGGCTGGCGCGATTTATTCCGGCTTTGCCATGGTGCTGACGCTGGCGATTCCCATCCGCAAGTTCTATCACCTGGAAGATGTGATCACGTTGCGGCACTTGGACAATATGGCCAAGGTGATGCTGGCTACGGGTGGCATTGTTGCCTACGGCTACGGCATGGAAGTGTTCATGGCGTGGTATTCGGCCTCGCACTGGGAGTTTTTCATGATGTGGAACCGCATGTTCGGGCCGATGGGATGGTCGTATGGCATTCTGGTCTCCTGCAACATCGTGATTCCGCTGACGACCTTATGGTGGCGCAAGCTGCGTGTGAATATCACATACCTGTTTCTGATTTCGCTGGTGGTCAACACGGGCATGTGGTTTGAGCGATTCGTGATTGTGGTCACGAGTCTGTATCGGGATTTTCTGCCCTCATCCTGGGGCACTTACAAAGCAACGCGCTGGGACTATGCAACCTTTGCGGGAACGCTGGGTCTCTTCACGTTCTTATTCTTCCTCTTTATCCGCTTCCTGCCGATGATCCCGATGTCTGAGCTGCGCATGCTGCTGCCGCAGACCAAGATCAAGCCGGTGGAGCCGGAAACTGCAGTGGGGGCAGGTGACTGATGCCTTTGAAAGAAGGAATCTACGGACTGCTGGCGGAGTTTGATACTCCCAGCGAAATGGTGCATGCGGCAGAAGCAGCGCATGCGGCGGGCTACAGGCGCATGGACTGCTATTCCCCGTATCCGGTGGAAGAAGCAGCGGAGGCGATCGGCTTCCATCGCGATCGAGTGCCGCTGCTTTGCCTGCTGGGTGGTCTGCTGGGCGGGGCCACGGCCTTCCTGATGGAGTCGTGGATCAATGTCTGGGCATATCCGCTGAACATTGGCGGGCGCCCGACGTATTCGTGGCCAGCGTTCCTCATACCCGCGTATGAGTGGACGATCCTGTTTGCCGGTCTTTCGGCGGCGTATGGAATGCTGGCGCTGAATGGCCTGCCGCAGTTGTATCATCCGCTGTTCAACGCGCAGAATTTTCGTAACGGCGCTACGGTGGACAAGTTCTTTCTGTGTCTTGAGTCAACGGACCCGAAGTTTTCGCCGGAAGAGGCGAGGATGTTTCTGGAGTCGTTCAGACCAGTTTGCGTGGTGGAGGTGGAGTATTAATCGCGTAATCAAAACCCGCACCCGGAAACTGGCGTGGGCCGCTGTAGCTTCCGCTGTGGCACTGCTGGCGGGCTGCAGGCAGGACATGCACAATCAGCCGAAGTTTGTTCCGCAGCGAGGCACCAGCTTTTTTGCGGATGGCCGCTCGGCGCGCCCGCAGGTGGTGGACACGGTGGCGCGCGGCCAGTTGCAGGAAGACGCATATCTGTATACGGGCATGATTGATGGCAAGGAAGGCGATATGATGCCGTTCCCGCTTACGGCCACGGCAATGGCGCGCGGACAGGAACGTTTTAATATCTACTGCACGCCATGCCACTCGCGCGTGGGCAATGGCGATGGCATGATCGTACAGCGCGGGTACCGGCCCGCCGGCAACTTTCATACAGCGCGCCTGATGAGTGCGCCGTTGGGGCATTTCTTCTCGGTGATGACACATGGATATGGCGCAATGCCGGACTACGCGGCGCAGTTGACAGTGGAAGACCGCTGGGCGGTGGCGGCGTACATTCGCGCTTTACAGTTGAGCCAGAATGCAAAGAGGAGCGATGTGCCTGCTGGCGAAGCTGTGCAGAGCCTGAGGAACGTTGCTTCTGAAGAGGGACTGCCAGCAACGTTTGCGCAGCCGTGGGTGATGCCATCGACGGCTGTGACTGGAACACCGAATGGGGAAGACAATGGCATTCCTGCGGCGGTGAATATGGGGCCTGCGCCAGCGGCCAGGACAACTGGAGCGGCTGAGCCGCAGAAAATGCAGCAGACGAGATAAGGGCGGACACTAAAACGCATGTCACACGGACAGGAACATCACGCAAAAACGTTGCCAGCGGACCTGAGTGCGCCGGGGTTCGTTTCCTCCTGGCAAAGGAAGTGGCTGGTAGCCGGAATTGTACTGGGAGTGATTTCGCTGGTCTTTCTGCGGACTGACCTGGACCACTTTCTGCGCGCCTACACGCTGGGCTTTATGATGTGCTTCACCTTTGCAATTGGCGGGCTGGCGTTGCTGATGGTGCAGTATGTTTCCGGCGGTAAGTGGGGGCTGTTGCTGCGGCGCCCGCTGGAGGCCATGACGCGCACGCTTCCGCTGGTGGTGGTGCTGTTTTTGCCGATTGTGTTTGGCATGAAGCGGCTGTATATCTGGGCGCGGATTACGGACGTGAAGGCCGCCCTGGCGGCGCACCTGATCACCAATGTGCAGGCCCATGCCATTGCCTATAAGCGGCCAATGCTGAACGCGCATGGCTTCGTGTTCCGCGCGGTGCTTTATTTCATCATCTTCGGAATTTATATCTGGTTTCTCAATAAATGGTCGCTGCAACGGGATGCCGACCACGAGCATAATTTCGATAAGTGGCGCATCAAGTTCGAGAACATCAGCGGTTTTGGAATTGTGGTGTATTCGCTGGTGCTGACGGGGGCCTCCATTGACTGGATCATGTCAATGGATCCGACCTGGTACTCCTCGGTCTGGGGGCTGGTGTTTCTGGTGGCGCAGGGATATGCGGTGCTGGCGTTGAGCATCATCACGGTCGTCTGGCTGTCCAAGGAAGAGCCGATGAAGACGTTGCTGCGCACTACGGAGCAGCACGATCTGGGCAAGCTGACATTTGCCTTTGTCATGCTGAATATCTACCTCAACTTTTCGCAGTACCTCATCATCTGGTCCGGAAACATGCCGGAAGAGATCAACTGGTATCTGGACCGGTTTCTGGGGGGCTGGGGCCTCATCATCACGCTGGACTTTATCTTCCATTGGGTGGTTCCGTTCACGCTGCTGCTGTCGCGCGATCTCAAGCGTAATAAAGGCAAGCTGATTACAGTCTGCGCCTTCATGATCTTCGCCCGCATGTGGGACTTCTTCTGGCTGATTGAGCCGAACTTTGCGGATGCCCGCCGCAACCTGCACTGGAGCACAGGCCTGCTGGCGTACTTGGTTGTGCCGGCGGCAATGATGTCCCTCTGGTTTGCGTTCTATTGTTATCAACTGAAGGCGCGGCCACTGGTGGTAGTGAACGATCCGCATCTTGAGGAAATTCTGGAGCCTGAGCATGCACACGCCTGATCCCAATCACGATCCGAAAGAGCTGCTGCACGTTGGCGCGCCAGAGGCGGCGGGCTATGAGAAGACGGATGTCAACACCAAAGGCATCGTGGTTTTTCTGAGCGGTCTGGCCAGCTTTGTTGCGGTCTTCTTTGTCTTCTGCTTTGTGATGGGAAAGGTGATCAATCGTGGGCTGGAGGAGCACGATGGGCCGCCGGATGCCTGGCACAAGACAGTGGCCGAGGCGAATGGGGCCAGCAACAGCGCTTTTCAGAACATGGAAAACGATCCTGAAATGCGTCAGAAGCAGTTACAGCAGGTGGCGGCGCAGTTTCCGCTGCCTCGCCTGCAAACGGACAACGGTGATGGCGCACAGGACCTGGCGGACCTGCATGTGCGGGAGGACCTGTTGCTGGAGCACTATAGCTGGGTGGACGAGAAAGCCGGCGTGGTACGAATTCCAATCGAGCTTGCGATGCAACTGGTTGTGCAGCGCGGTTTGCCCGTAGCACCCGCCGCCAACACACCGGATGACAAATTGGCGGATGCAGCATTGCCGCCGGTGACAATGCCGCTGACGGATGGATTTGCCAGAACAGGTTATGAGCAACAGGCGATGGAGATCCGGGAGCAGCAGGTTCGGTTCGATCAGTCTGCCGAGCTGACGCCGGAGCAGAGAGCACCTGGAAAGTAAGCGCAATGGATGAGCCGGGTGGAAATGGTAACTACTAAAGGGGCCGCCGGGAGGCGCAAGTAAGGAATTACATGCAACAGAAAGTCACAATTCGCATTGTCGGGCAACGGGAGCAGAAAAGAGCCTCCTTTGCCGGATTGTGGTTGTTCGCAGCGCTGTTCTTCGTTGGTCTCCTCCCGTCGGTTGCTCTGGCACAGGTGTCTTCCTATGGCGATAAGAGCATGGGAGATATGCATGGCGACGAACTGCCGCAGATTTTAAAAAAGGTGGAGATTCAGCAGCGGCTGAACCAGCCATTGCCATTGCAGACTGCTTTTCGTGATGAAACGGGAAAAGATGTCCTGCTGGCAGATTATTTTGGCAAGCATCCGGTGATTCTGGCGCTGGTGTATTACAACTGTCCGATGCTTTGTTCGGAAGAGCTGGATGGTCTGGTCAGTGCGCTGGAGATGGTGAATCTGGTTCCGGGCAAGGACTTCGAAGTGGTTGTGGTCAGCTTTGATCCCAGCGAAACACCAGCGATGGCTGCGGCGAAGAAGGCCCTGTATGTAAAGCGCTATGGACATCCGGGGACGGACGGCGGATGGCACTTCCTGACGGGAAGCCAGGACTCAATTCAGGCACTGACCAATGCTATTGGTTTTGGCTATGTGCGTGTTCCGGGGCCGGATGGGAAGATGAACCAGTTTGCCCATGCCAGCTCGATTGAGATTGCAACGCCACAAGGCAGGCTGGCGCAGTATTACCTGGGTGTCGAGTATTCTCCACGCGATATTCTGCTGGGCTTGGTGGAGGCCTCCGGCAACAAGATTGGCACACCCGTCGACAACATTCTGACGTATTGCTATCGCTATGACCCGAAGACCAATCGCTACAGCCTGGAGGTGTGGCGCATGGTGCAACTGGGGGGGATGATGACGGTGGCCAGTCTTGGCGGTTTTATGTTTGTGATGTTTCGGCGGGACATAAAAACTGGGCGTGCGTATACGCGCGCCAAGGAACTTAAAAAGAACCAGAACAACGGATAAGGTCAACGATGCATATCAGTCCTGTGCTATGGCAGTTCTTACAGAAGTGGCTCACCGACTTCGCGCTGTTCCCGAAGGAAGCCTCGACCATTGCACCTTACATGGATACACTCTATTTCTTTCTGGTCGCGGTCTCTTTGTTTGGCGTAGCCGTGGTCCTGTTCCTGCTGGTGTTCTTTTCGGTGCGCTACCGCAGGGACCGGCATCCTGAGGCTGTGCAGATTGAAGGCTCCACGCTGCTGGAAGCGACATGGACCATCATTCCGCTGGCGATTTTTCTGGTGGTCTTTGTATGGGGCGCGCTGCTCTACTTCCGCATCTATGATCCGCCAACCAATGCCATGAACATCTACGTGGTGGGCAAGCAGTGGATGTGGAAGGTTGAGCATCCGGGCGGGCAGCATGAGATTGATGAGCTGCATATTCCCATCGGCCGGCCGATTCAACTGACGATGATTTCGCAGGATGTCTTTCACAGCTTTTCCATTCCTGCCTTCCGCGTGAAGCGCGAGGTGATTCCGGGACGTTACACCACGGTCTGGTTTGAGGCCACAGAACCGGGAACCTATCACCTGTTCTGCACGCAGTACTGCGGAACAGACCACTCTGCCATGATTGGCGAAGTAGTTGCCATGAAGCCGGAAGACTATGAGCGCTGGACGCAGGGGAGCACCAGCGGCATGTCGCTGGCGCAAAACGGAGAGCGCATCTTTGCCAGCATGGGATGCAATGCCTGTCACAATGGCGAAGGCGCTTCGCGCGGGCCGAGTCTGGCTGACGTTTACGGCAAGCGGGTGGCATTGTCGGATGGTTCCACGGTAATGGTGGATGATGCGTACCTGCGCGAGTCGATTTTGAATCCGTCGGCGCACATCACGGCGGGATATGCGCCCATCATGCCGACCTATCAGGGCCAGATCAGCGAAGATGGCCTGATTGATCTGGTGGAGTATATTCATGGGTTGCAGTCGAATTATCGCGTCCAGCAGACGTTGAATACGACCAAGCTTCCAACTGCGGGTGCGAACACAGCGGCGCCAAAGGCGCCGGGGATGGTGAAGCCATGAGCACAATCGTGTCCCTTCCAGACCAGCGGACGGCAAAATTACCGAAGGTCAGTTATCTCAACAAAGAGCATGGTTTGTTGAGCTGGCTGCTGACGGGCGACCATAAACGCATCGCGATTCTGTATCTGATCTCGATCACGTTCTTCTTTTTCATTGGAGGCGCGCTGGCTGGACTGATCCGCCTGGAGCTGTTGACTCCGGCAGGCGACCTGATGACATCGGACACCTATAACAAGGTGTTTACGATGCACGGCATTATCATGGTCTTCCTGTTTCTGGTTCCCTCGGTTCCGGCGACGCTGGGTAATTTTCTAATTCCCATCATGGTGGGTGCGAAGGATCTGGCCTTTCCGAAGATCAATCTGCTGAGCTGGTATCTGTATGTGGTGGGCGGCGGACTGACGATTGCAGCGCTGGTGCTGGGTGGTGTGGATACGGGATGGACATTTACCACGCCGCTCTCCACTCATTACCTCAACACGCATGTGATTACAGCTGCTTCTGCCATTTTCATCGCTGGATTCAGCTCGATCTTTACCGGGCTTAACTTTATTGTGACCATCCACCGTATGCGTGCGCCGGGGATGACCTGGTTCCGTTTGCCGTTGTTTGTGTGGTCCAACTACGCGGCCTCCATTCTGATGGTGCTGGGCACGCCGGTGCTGGCGATTGCGCTGGTACTGGTTGCGCTGGAGCGGACGATCGGAATCGGCGTCTTTGATCCTTCCAAAGGTGGCGACCCGCTGCTCTTCCAGCATCTCTTCTGGTTCTATTCGCATCCAGCCGTGTACATCATGATTCTGCCGGGCATGGGCGTGATCTCAGAGGTCATCAGCACCTTCAGCCGCAAGCGTGTCTTTGGATACACGGCGGTGGCGTTTTCCTCCGTTGCCATTGCGGTTTTTGGCTTCTTCGTCTGGGAACATCACATGTTCATCATGGGCGTGTCGAATTACTCCGCGCTGGTGTTCTCGCTGCTGACGATGCTGGTGGCTGTGCCTTCGGCGATCAAAATCTTCAATTGGGCGGCGACCTTATATAAGGGCTCCATTACGTTTGAGACGCCGATGCTCTACGCCTTCGGGTTCATAGGACTATTCACCATTGGTGGCCTGACGGGCGTCTTTCTCGGCTCGCTTGGCATGGACATCCATCTGACGGAGACCTACTTCATCGTGGCGCATTTCCATTTTGTGATGGTGGGCGGCATGCTGATGGCGTTCCTTGCGGGCATTCATTTTTGGTGGCCCAAGATGACTGGGCGCATGTATCCGGAGTTCATTTCAAAGATGGCGGCGTTGATTACCTTCATCGGATTCAACCTGACGTTTCTGCCGCAGTTCATCCTGGGTTATCTGGGAATGCCGCGCCGCTACCATGCCTATCCGCCTGAGTTTCAGGTGCTGAACGTGCTCTCCACGGCGGGGGCCACGGTGCTCGGTGTCGGATACCTGCTGCCGATGCTGTACCTGGCGTGGTCGCTGAAATATGGCGCCATTGCCGGGGAGAACCCGTGGCAGGCAACAGGGCTGGAGTGGCAGATACAGTCGCCGCCGCTGACGGAGAATTTTGTAGAAACGCCCATCATGGACCACGAAGCCTACGACTACGAATGGCTGGCAAACAAGACGAAACGCGAGGTAACGACCGTTGGATAGTCAAACGATTGTACCCACAGAAACGGAAGAGATGCACAGTCTGGAGCACGAACACCCATCCTTCCTGCGCCATCATTTTTCCTCGGTGGAGCAGCAGCGGGATGCTGCCGGCTTTGGCATGTGGCTGTTCCTGCTGACGGAGATTATGTTCTTTGGCGGGCTCTTTACCGCGTACCTGATCTTCCGCAACTGGTACTATCCTGCCTTTGTGGACGGCAGCAACACCCTCAGTATTCTGCTGGGCGGTACGAATACGGCAGTGCTTATTAGTTCGGGTTTCGCAATGGCCCTGGCCGTCTGGAGTGCGGAAATGCGCAAGCGCGCATTGCTGGTGGCCACGCTGATTATTACCACGCTGCTCGGCATTGTCTTTCTTGGCATCAAGTATGTGGAGTACCACGAGAAGTGGGAAGCGCGGCATATTCCCGGAGCGAACTTCAGCATTCAGGATTTCGTGCACCCGAAGGACCCGCACGATATTCCGCTGGCACCGGACATGGCGGAAAAGACGCAAATCTATTTTTCGCTCTACTTCCTGATGACGGGAATGCACGCCGTGCACATGATTATCGGTATCGGCATTCTTGTTTTTCTTACGATTCGTGCTTATCAAGGAGCGTATACCAGCGGGCATGTTATGCCGATTGAAAATTTTGCTTTGTATTGGCACTTTGTCGACATCATATGGCTCTTTCTATTTCCGCTGCTCTATCTGATCAGTCGACATGCTACATAATGCGGCAGGTTTTTCAATGGCGCTAAGAGAGTTTTCACAGAATTGAAATCTGAGGGCAGGAAAATGTCGGAGCATGCAGAAACCCATATCGTCTCACCGAAAACTTATCTGGTGGTCTATCTGTCCCTGTTGTTTTTTACCGCGCTGACGGTAAAAGCGGCCTTCTGGGACATGGGAATCCTAAACCCGATTGTGGCGCTGGCCATTGCATGTATCAAGGCTGTGATTGTGATTCTCTACTTTATGCACATCCGCTACAGCTCCAAGCTGGTCAGGATGACGGTGGCCGCCGGATTTTTCACTTTTCTGGTGCTGATCACGATGACATTGAGCGACTACATCAGCCGCGCATGGGGGCAGTGGTAACGCATCGCATTTGTGCAGTGCAAGAAAGAGCGGCCTGTGGGCTGCTCTTTTGTTTTTTATGAAAGGAAGTTGGCGCCGGCGTTTGTGTGGCACAGGTTATCAATCAAGTTGGTAACGATGTGCCTTTTCCGGCATCTGTCCTGCACGAAATACAGTGTGTGTTCTTTTATGCACAGCCATCCCGAACTGACTTACAGGAAGGCAGTTAGATAACTGCTTCTGCCTTGTGGATAACACTCTTCTGCATCCTGTGCTGCTTCAAATTGAAATTGATAAAAATCCGACTGCCCCGCGTCGGCTGTAGAAGACATTGTGTCGGCTTCAGCATGACATAGTGAAAAAGTAAGTCGTTGTGCGCCTCCCCCTGAAGGATCGTATGGCGCTCAACAATTCCAAAGGAGTTCCCCCTATGTACAAGACACTGCTGGCGGTCGTATTGCTCGCTGTGCCCGCCTTTGCGCAGAATTTCATCAGTTCTTCGGCAGCCTCCTATTCCGGAGCCGCTGCCGGGCAAGATTACACTGCCGCCCCTGGCGCGGAACCGGCTGTTCCGCGCGGTTCGTTGACGGCAAGCTATGTCTACCAGTTTGTGGACAGCCAGAATGGCAACAACCGCAGCCTGATGGGTTGGTCGGCTGTGCCGGAATTCAACTTCACGCGCCACATTGGTCTGCAGGCAGACTTTGCCCACTCAGTGTGCGCAGTGTGTATCCGGGCGTGAATAAATTTTATGTTGGTATTGGCCCGCGCTTTACCTTCCACAACATGTTCGGTGTGTCGCCGTTCGTCTTCGGAGAAGGCGGGCAGATTCGCACCACGAACAAGGCAACTGACGTTGCCGCGTGGAATACCGCAGCAACTGCTGGTTTTGGCTTCAACTACTTTCCTACGCCACGGTTTGGCTTCCAGGTGATTCCGGGTGAGTATTACGGCACGCACCTGGACACAGGAGACTGGGAGCATAGTTACATGACCCGCCTCGGCATTGTGTTCAACTTTTTTGGCAAGCCGTACTAGAGTTCGTCCAAACGAACCACGCTTTTTGGTCTGTATTACCCCGGGGCGGTGTTCCGTAGGAGCATCGCCCTTCCCCCCTTTAAAAACCGTGGGTTCCGGTTGCGCGCCTGCAATTTCCCATCGCAGGGCCAGCGGAGGGCATTTCCAGTGAGTTCCCCCGCGGTGGTTTGCCTGCTGATATTCTTTAACTTTTGAGCAGGGCGGACGCATCTGTGCGCGCCGGAGGACCTATGGCTAAGTATCTGATAACAGGAGCGGCAGGATTTATTGGTTCCTGGCTGGCGCACACGCTGGTGGAGCAGGGCGAGCAGGTGCGCGCGCTGGACAACTTCATTACAGGCCAGCGGCAGAATCTGGTGGGCATTCTGGACCGGGTCGATCTGCGCGAAGGCGATATTCGCAATCAGGACGAGATAGGCGCTGCCTGCGAAGGAATGGACTATGTGCTGCACCAGGCGGCTTTGCCCAGTGTACCGCGTTCGGTGAAAGATCCGGAGCCGAGCCATACATCCAATATTGATGGCACTTTTAATGTGCTGGAGGCGGCGCGCCAGGCCGGGGTGAAGCGCGTGGTCTATGCGGCCTCGTCTTCGGCCTACGGCAACCAGCCGGGGTTTCCGCGGGTGGAAACCATGGTGCCGCAGCCGCTTTCTCCGTATGCGGTGCAAAAGCTGACGGGCGAGCTGTACATGCAGACCTACTGGCGGGTGTATGGGCTGGAGACGGTCTGCCTGCGCTACTTCAACATCTTCGGGCCAAGGCAGGTTCCGGACTCGCCGTACTCCGGCGTGATGGCGCGTTTTATTCTGCAGATGTTGCGTGGTGAGCAGCCCACGATCTTTGGCGATGGCGAACAGGGGCGCGACTTCACCTATATCCAGAGCGCAGTGGATGCCAACCTGCAGGCGGTGCAGGCGCCGGCGGCGCAGGTGGCCGGGCAGGTCTTCAACATAGCCTGCGGCGAGCGTCATACTTTGAACGAAACCTACGACGTGCTGGCGAAGCTGCTGGACTTCCATCAGCCGGCGCAATATGGCCCGCCGCGCGCGGGCGATGTGCGCGATTCGCTGGCAGATATTTCCGCTGCGCGCGCAGCCTTTGGCTACGATCCGAAGATCAGCTTTGAAGAAGGACTGCGCAGAACGGTGGAGTGGTATCGCAGCCAATATACGGCAGCGAACGAAGGAACAGGTGTATGAGCGGTAAAGAAACGGTGCAGGCAGTGGAGAATGCGGAGACGGCGCAGTGGCTGGAGCGGATTGCGCGGCGCGAAGCAAAGATTGGCGTAATCGGCCTGGGATATGTGGGGCTGCCGCTGACACTGCTCTTCAGCGAAGAGCGCTTCCGTGTTACTGGGTTTGATGTGGATGCCGCCAAGGTGGAGAAGCTGAACGCTGGCGGCTCCTATATACATCGCATTGAGCCGGAGCATATTCAGGCGGCGCAGAAGAGTGGTTTTCACGCGACCAGCAATTTTGCCGAGATTGCCGATGTGGACGCCGTGCTCATCTGTGTGCCCACGCCGCTCAGTGAGCATCGCACGCCGGACATGAGCTACATCGTTTCGACGATGGAGAGCATTGCGCCGCATCTGCGTGCCGGGCAACTGGTGGTTCTGGAAAGCACGACGTATCCGGGCACGACGGAAGAGATCCTTGTGCCGATTCTGGAAAAGCACGGGGCTGTGCGCGGCGTGCGCGCAGTGCGTGCAGGTGCAGAACCGGGCGGCGGCGTGATGGTGGCCTTCTCGCCGGAGCGGGAAGACCCAGGCAACACCAAGGTGAATCGCCGCGACATCCCCAAGGTGGTTGGCGGGTTGGAGTCAGCGGCCACGGCGACGGCGGCCGCGCTCTACAACACGATCTTTCATCGCGTGGTGCCGGTTTCCAGCCCGGCAGCGGCAGAGATGACCAAGCTGCTCGAAAACATCTATCGCTGCGTGAACATTGCGCTGGTGAATGAGTTGAAGCAGTTGAGCCTGCGCATGGGCATCGACATCTGGGAAGTGATTGACGCGGCGGCGACCAAGCCGTTTGGCTTCCAGCCGTTTTACCCCGGCCCGGGGCTGGGCGGCCACTGCATTCCCATCGATCCGTTTTATCTGAGCTGGAAGGCGAAGGAGTTCGACTTCTCCACGCGGTTTATTGAACTGGCTGGCGAAGTGAATGAGGCGATGCCCTACCATGTGGTGCAGGCCGTGAGTGCGGCGCTGAATGAGCATTGCAAGTCGCTGAAGGGCTCGCGCATGCTGGTGCTGGGCCTGGCGTATAAGAAGGATGTTGACGATCTGCGCGAGTCGCCCTCGCTCACCATCATTGAAATGCTGCAACATGCCGGTGCGGAGGTCAGCTACAACGATCCGTTCTTCCCCACCGTTGGCCGTGGCCGCAAATACCATCTGGACATGACGTCGACGCCGCTGGAGGACCTTGCCAGCTACGATTGCGTGCTGATTGTGACCGACCACAGCAGCTACGACTACCGGAAGATTGTGGCCGAAGCGCAACTGGTGGTAGATTCGAGAAACGCAACGCGCGGCATTGCCTCGCCCAAAATTGTACGGTGTTAGATCCCGTTGAAGTGGGTTGATTGAAGTGGCCGCAGAGCCACCTGTTTCGTTTCGGGACACGAATTTCCCTTTTTGTACAGATGTCCAATCTCTCCAGGTCCATCCATTGACTCGGCAAGCCGACGACCCGAGCATCAAGTTGTGGGGCCGCAACCGGCATGGAAGACGACTGGAATTATTTACAACACCGGGCAACCGCTGGCCGTGCCAAAGTGCGGCTGCTGGCGGCTGTTTGTCTGCTGGCTGCCGCGTCGCATACCGTTGCGCAGGCCCAGGTGCAGACCCCAACAGGGCAGAGGATTGCGCGGAAGGCGCTGGTGCGCCGGTTGCGAGAGTTACGTTTTTTGGCGGGGCGACAGGTTGCTGTTCGCAGGGGCAGCAAGCCGGGCTCTACTCCAGCGCAACTGCATCAACTGGCGGAAAAGCAGCATTTGGCCATGCAGCAGGCGCGAAACCATCAATTGCAGGGCAGGCTGGCCACGGCGCATGCTGCTGGCTCTTTAACGGCCAACTGGCAATCGGTTGGACCAGCGCAGATCGCCAGCGCAGCCTATGGCAAGGTTACCGGGCGTGTGACGGGCATCGCCATTGACCCTGCGGATGCAAGCGGCAATACGGTCTATATCGGTACTACGGGCGGCGGGGTGTGGAAGTCCACCAACGCAGCGGGCGATGCCGGCAGCGTGAGCTTTACGCCATTGATGGACACGCTGCCAGTGTTCAGCGCCAATGCCGGGACCGTGGTGATTCCTTCGTTGAGCATTGGCGCCGTCAGCGTGCAGCCGGGCGGCACGGGCGTGGTGCTGGCAGGGACGGGCGATCCGAATGATGCACTGGATTCGTATTATGGTGAAGGCATTCTGCGTTCCACGGACAATGGGTTGACGTGGAGCATCCTGCAGAACTCGCATGATGGCGTTGCCGGGAACCATTCCTTTGTGGGCGAAGGATTTGCCGGATTTGCCTGGAGCACGGCCACGCCAGATCTGGTGGTGGCGGCGGTTTCACAGGCGGCGCGGGGCACGCTGGTGAATGCCAGCAATGCCGGTTACAGTGTGCAGGGGCTGTACTACTCCACGGACGCGGGCGCGACCTGGCAGATGTCGACGCTGAAGGATGGCACGCAGACGGTGCAATCGCCGCAATCGAACTTTCGCGGATACGAGGGCAATGCTGCGACATCGGTGGTGTGGAGTCCGGTGCGGCAGCGCTTTTATGCTGCGGTGCGCTACCACGGATATTATGAGTCGGCAGACGGCATTACCTGGACGCGGCTGACGGACCAGCCGGGCGCGAATTTGACCACAGCGAATTGTCCTGTTGAGCCTAACAATCCTGGTAGCCCGGCGTGCCCGATTTTTCGCGGGGCGCTGGCGGTGCAGCCGGTCACGGGGGACATGTTCGCGCTGACGGTGGATTTGAACAATCTGGACCAGGGGCTGTGGCAGGATGTGTGCAACAGCAGCGGTTCCGGGTGCGCTTCCAGCACCGTGACTTTTGCCCGGCAGTTGCCTTCTACGGCATTGGAGGCGGGCAGTGGAGACGCGACTATTCCGCAGGGAGACTACAACCTCTGGCTGGCCGCGGTGCCTGCCGGTTCGGCTTCCACTGCACCGAATGACACGCTGCTTTTTGCTGGGACGGAGGACATCTACCGCTGCGCGCTGGCCAGCGGATGCACATTTCGCAATACCACCAACGCCGATACCTGCGCGGCGGCGCAGGTGGCGGCTTCGCAGCATGCGGTGGACTTTCTGGCCACGCCCGGCGGCACTGCGGAGCCGCTGCTCTATTTTGGCGACGATGGTGGATTGTGGCGTTCGACGGATGGGGTGGACCAGCAGGCGTCTGTCTGCTCGGCGGACGATGCTGCGCACTTCCAGAATCTGAATGGCGGGTTGGGATCGCTGGCAGAGGTGGTTGGGCTGGCGGTGAATCCGAATGACCCTGCGCAGATGCTTGCTGGAACCGGGGCCAATGGCACGGCGACCAGCGCGGGTACAGCTTCGGCGGCCAGCGCCTGGACGCAGTTGAGCACGGGCGAGGGCGGCTTTGCGGCAATCGATCCGGCGAATCCTGCGAACTGGTACATCAGCACCGGCGCAGGCGTGAGCATCAATGCCTGTACGAATGGCGCAGCCTGCACGGCAACTGATTTCAGCGGCACCTCTGCGATTGGAGCGGCGCAGGTGGAGAATGACGAGGCTCTGCTGGACGCGCCATTTCTGCTGGACCCGCAGGAGCCTGCGAATGCGATTGTCGGGACTTGCCGCGTTTGGCGTGGGCCAGCGGCGGGCGGCAGCGCGTGGTCCGGGGCAAATGCTCTCAGCCCGATGCTGGACGGCGTGCAGCAGACGAGTTGTACTGGCAATGCGCTGCTGCGCTCGCTGGCAGCGGGTGGAGCGGTGGCAACTTCCGGCAACGCGCAGAACGAGGGATCGGAAGTGTTGTATGCCGGTATGGCGGGCAATCTGGATGGCGGCGGACTGGACGGCGGACATCTGTTTGCAACGGCTGCAGCGCAGACGGCCAGCTCCAGCTCCGGCTGGACAGATCAGTACTCTTCGCCGGTCTCCAATGATACGGCGAACAATGGGCAGTTCAATCCGGGCGGCTTTGATATTTCCAGCATTGCGGTTGATTCGCACGACGCCACCGGCATGACGGTGTATGCCACGGTGATGGGCTTCAGCGGCAGCGGCGTGAGCGAGCCGCACGTGTACCGGTCTGTGGATGGCGGAGCGGACTGGATGAATATCTCCAGTAATCTGCCGAATGCGCCGGCCAACAGCGTGCTGGTGGACCCGAACGACGCCAACACGGTGTATGTGGCCACGGATGTGGGAGTTTATGTGACGCAGCAGGGGAACAATTGCGGAACAGCGACGATCAATTGCTGGACGGTCTTTGGCTCCGGCCTGCCCAACGCTCCGGTGACGCAACTGGTGGCGACGATTGGTGGCGGCAATTCGCTGCTGAGCGCGGCCACCTATGGGCGCGGCGTCTGGCAGATTCCGCTGCTCTCGGCCGGAACGGCCACCACAGCGCAGATTGCACCGGCATCGCTGAGCTTTGCCAGTCAGCAGGTGCAGACGGCAAGCGCAGCGCAGACGGTGACGGTGACCAATACCGGCACGGTTGCACTGAACATTGCCAGAATTGCAATGACGGGCGATTTTACTGGAACGGACGATTGCACCGCGGCGGCCATTGCTCCTTCGGCAAGCTGCACCGTGCAGGTCACCTTTCTGCCCAGCGCCGCAGGAACGCGCACAGGGTCATTGACCGTCTATGGAAATATCAATGGCGGTGGACAACTGACTGCTTCGCTGAGTGGCACGGCGACCCCGGCCGCCAGCGTTGTGGTGGATCCTGTCTTTTTGACCTTTGGCAATATTGCGCTGGGCTCTGCCAGCGTGGCGCAGAACATTACGGTGTCGAATACGGGAACAGCCACGGTGCAATTGCAGGCACCGGTGGTGACGACGGGCGATTTTGCGATTACCGCCAACACCTGCACGGCCACGCTGGCCGCCAATACGGGCTGCACAGTGTCCGTGCTGTTTCGGCCAACAGCCACGGGCACGCGCACGGGCAGCTTTTCCATTACGGATGATGCAGGTACGCAGACGGCTGCATTGAGCGGTGTTGGCTTCGCGCAGGCAACGGACACGCTCAGCCCGCTGGCGCTCGCCTTTGCTCCGCAGCAGGTCGGCACCAGGAGTGCAGTGCAGGCATTGACGTTGACCAATACCGGCGATGCCTCACTCACATTGATTTCCGTGCAAACAGTCAGTGGGGACTTTGCGGCAACAAATGGCTGCGGCAACTCGCTGGCGGGCCATACAAGCTGCACGATCAGCGTGAACTACATTCCGAAGAATGTTGGCGCAGAGACGGGATCGATGACGGTGACGGATGAATTCCGCACGCAGACGGTCACGCTGAGCGGCACGGGGCTGGCGCCATCCGGAGTTTCGCTGGCGCCTGCTTCGCCGGACAATTTTGGTGCTGTGGGAGTTGGCACGGCCAGCTCCGCACAGACGGTGACGCTTTCGAACAAAACGGGTGTCCCGCTTTCGCTGGCCTCCATTACCACCAGCGGAGATTTCTCTGTGGTTCAGGGTGGGGGAAATTGCCCGGTGGGCGGCTCCGCTACGGTGGCTGCTGGCAGTAGCTGCACGGTGCAGGTAAAGTTCACGCCCACGGCGGCAGGGGCGCGCACGGGCGTGCTCACGGTGACGGACGATTCGGTTGCATCGCCACAAACGCTGCAATTGACGGGGACAGGCATTGATTTTCAATGGCAGGGAAATGGAGCGACTTCGTCAACAATTTCCAGCGGCCAGCAGGCCGGCTATTCGCTCACGCTGGCCGCTGCGGCGGGCAGTACAGGACAGGCTACGCTGACATGCGCTGGAGCGCCGGCAAATGCCAACTGCGTTCTGAGCACAACGACGGCGAATCTGACTGGGAATACAACAGTCGAGGTCACGCTGGCGACAGGCACCAGCACAACAGCACACCTGCAAACGGGTCCTCCGCAACATGGAGCAGGGTTTTCAACGCAAGGATGGCTGGCCCTGGCGCTCCCTTTTGCGCTGCTGATGCCATGGAGAAGGCGATGGAGGGGAGCGGGTAGTTGCAGCCGCGGTATATCGGTGAAGCATTGTATGTTTGTGATTTTGCTTCTTGGAGCGGGGATGACAGTTGTGGGGTGCGGGACTGGCAGAGCCATTCCTGCAAGCAATGCAGGCGGGAGCGGCGGAGTGGGCGGGACTGCAACTCCAACACCGGCCGGGACATACACGATTACGGTTGCCGCTGCGGCAGATGGGCTGATCCGGACCGAGCAATTGACCCTGGTTGTGCAATAGTGTCCGGCGGGGACAGTTCTTCCGCAACAGGTTGCAACCGGATGGGTTAGTAGCTTATTGCCTGCTGTCTACATTTTGCCGGAGTAACTGGTTGCACATGGGTTTCTCCTGGGCTAAATCCTAGGCGAAATTCAAGAATCTAAAGTACCCTCTAGTAGTACCCAGATGTTCTGGATTCCCGGTAACGGCAGTTCAGTGTTGGGCAATTGGAAGTCAACCAACTCCGAAAATGAAGATGGCTGGTTTGAGAGGAAAATTACAGATGCAGCGTGGGAGAACCCTGAAGTTGTCGCGATTCGGGTATGCAGTTCTTTTGGCGTCGGCTTTAGCTACGGTGCTTCCGGCGCAGACCACGCAAACCATGCCGGGAAGTTCGTATTCGACGGCCTGTGACCCGAATAATCCTGGCTACACCTATAGCGGCGCTCCCTGCACGGCTTCGCAGGGCCAACCCAATGACCTGCAGGGAGGTCTGGCAGGCCCATTGACTGGTTTGTACAACAGTGCACCGCAGGCAGGTGGCAGTACCTCGCGCGGTATTGTGCTGCAGGGTGGCGAAAACGGGCAGCGGGCTGTCTATGGCCAGCAAACGGGACTGAACGGCCAGATGGGTGCGTATGCGTATCCGTATGGAAGCAGCTACGGCCGTTATGGGCAGGATAGCTCTCTGAATTTTCCTCCGGCCCCGTTGACGGAGTTTCAACACATGGTGCGGGACTCGATTGGCCAGGTGTTGCCAATCTATGGCGCCAATCTTTTTCAGAACGTTCCTTCCACCTTTGCTCCTGTCGATAACGCTCCGGTTACGCCGAGTTATGTAGTTGGCCCCGGAGATGAGCTGCTGGTGCAGGCCTGGGGACAGGTGACACTCGATGGGCGGTTCCAGGTGGACCGCTCCGGCAATATTTATTTGCCGCAGGCCGGCACTGTCCATGTAGCCGGTGTGGAGTTTTCGCAACTGCAGAGTTATCTGCACTCGCAGATGGGTAAGGTCTTCCGCAACTTTGACCTGAATGTGAACATGGGCCAGTTGCGGTCGATTCAGATTTTTGTTGTTGGGCAGGCACGCCGGCCAGGGAGTTATGTTGTCAGTTCCCTGAGCACGCTGGTGAATGCCTTGTTTGCCACTGGCGGGCCAACGCCGCAGGGCAGTCTGCGCCATATAGAGTTGAAGCGCAAAGGAAAATTAATTGAAGACTTCGATCTTTATGATCTGCTGCTGTATGGGGACAAGTCCAAAGACGCGCCGCTGCTGCCGGGCGATGTGATCTATATTCCGCCGGTTGGTCCACAAGTGGCCGTTGCTGGCAGTGTGAAGGAGCCGGCTGTCTATGAGCTGAAGGGCCCGGCCACGATTGCAGATGCGCTGAAGCTGGCTGGCGGTCTCTCGAATGTTGCGTCGATTCAGAACCTGCGGCTGGACCGCGTGGACGATCACCAGATGCGGAGCCAGTTGCAGATACCAATGACTGCAACTGGAGAGTCAACGCCGCTGCGGGACGGGGACATTCTGGAGTTGAACGCAATTGTGGACCAGTTCAGGAATACGGTGACTTTGCGTGGCAACGTTGCGAATCCTGGGCGCTATGCGTGGCGGCCGGGGATGCGTATCAGCGACCTGATTCCGGATCAGGAAGCGCTGGTGACGCGGGACTACTGGCAGCGGCGCAGTCAGTTGGGGCAGCCCGCATTGGCATATAAGCCGCTGCGGCGCGTCGATGTGACAGAAGGACGGTTGATGCTGAGCCCGAACTCTCCGGTTCAGGATGCAATGACCGATAATACGGGGACTGTATATACCCGTAATGCCGTCAATTCTGGTGCTAATGCAACTAACTATGCTAATTCGGCCAGCACTCCGAATGCTGGACTTGGAGTGGGCGGCTCTGGCGCTTCCGCTGCAGCGGCATTGAATGGCAGCGCGGACTCGACATCCTTTCAGCCGAAGAACGATGTTGTGCTCAGCGCTCCGGACATTGACTGGAGCTATGCCGTGATTGAGCGGCAGGACAAGAAAGATCTGACGACCAGCCTGTTGCCATTCAACCTTGGCAAGCTGGTGATGAATGGAGACCAGGCGCAGAACCTGGAGCTTCGGCCCGGCGATATGGTGACGATCTTCTCCAAGGCGGACATTCGCGTTCCGCAATCGCAGCAGACGAGGTATGTACGGCTGGAAGGCGAATTCGCTTCTGCCGGGATCTATAGTGTGCATCCGGGAGAAACGCTGCGCCAGCTAGTGGAGCGTGCTGGCGGGTTGACCGCGGATGCGTATCTGTACGGCTCGCAGTTTACACGCGAATCAACACGCAAGCTGCAACAGCAACGCTTGAACGACTACGCCAACGAACTGGAGCTGGAGGCACGGAATGCTTCCGCCAATGCTGCTAATAGTGCGGTCAGTACGCAGGACACGGCGGCAGCCGCGGCCATTCAGCAGCAGTCGGCAGCAATGGTCGCGCAACTGCGCCAGGTGAAGGCGACCGGGCGTATTGTGCTGAACCTGCCCCCAAACAGTGCTGGCGCTGTCGCTTTGCCCGACATTCCCCTGGAAGACGGGGACGAATTCATTGTGCCGCGGGTACCATCCAGCGTAATGGTGGAGGGAGCAGTTTATAACCCGAACTCCTTCCTGTACGATCCACGGCTGCGCGTCGGCGACTATTTGCGTCTCGCAGGTGGGGCAAATCGGGATGCAGACAAGAGCCGCGCATTTGTCATCCGGGCCGATGGGTCAGTAATCAGCAAACAATACAGCTCGACCTTCCGTGGAGGCAGTTTCAACTCCATTCGTTTGTACCCGGGAGACACGATCGTGATGCCGCAGAGTGTGGACAAGCGGGCCACGATACGGAACCTGATGGACATTTCACAAGTGGTTGGCCAGTTCGGGCTTGGTGCTGCCGCCATCAACGTGTTGAGGTAAGGGTGGCATAATGTCCGAACTACAAAAGAATGCTCCAGCGAGGACGGGTGTCTTGGACGAACCACGGCAATACGGAAACAGTGACCTTGCAGAAGATGAGATCGATCTTTTGGAGCTGGCGTCGCTGCTGCTGCGAAATAAATGGGTCATCTTTCGTTGGGCGGTGGTGGCTGCTGTACTGACCGCGGTGATTGTGCTGTTGATGCGGCCGACCTATACAGCAGAGGCAACATTTCTTCCGCCGGGTTCCTTGAACACGGGGTCGGCTGCTTTAACGAATCCGATGGGGGCGTTGAGCCTGTTCGGAGGGCTGAAAACATCGGGCCAGATTTATGTCGGCATCCTGGGAAGCCGTACCATTTCCAACGACATCATCCACCAGTTCGATCTGCAGAAGGTGTACAAGGAGAAGCGGCTCAGCGATACAGAAAAGGCACTGAAAGCCAACAGCAAGTTTGAGGTTGGGAAAGATTCGCTGATCACAATCAGTGTTACGGATCACGATCCGCAACGGGCGGCTGATATTGCCAATGCCTATCTGGCGGAGTTGCACAAGCAGAATGACCGGCTGGCTTTGACGGAAGCGGCACAGCGGCGCGTGTTTTTCCAGCAGCAGTTGGAACAGGAAAAGAATGCGCTCGAGGATGCGGAAGTCGACCTGGCGAAGACGGAAGAAAAAACAGGTTTAATTCAGCCCAGAGGGCAGGCCGAGTTGCAGATCGCCACAATTGCGCAGGCGCAGGCAGAGATTGCCAGCCGGGAAGTGCAGTTGGCCGCTTTGCAGCAGGCGGCTACGGACCAGAATCCGGATGTGATCCGTATTCGATCTGAGATAACCGGGCTTCAGGCGCAATTGAAAAAATTGCAGGACAAAAGTGGTAGTCCCGGTCCGGGGCAGATACAGGTACCAACAGCGAAGGTTCCGGCGCTGACTCTGGAGTATGTGCGCAAAGAGCGCGAGGTGAAATACCACGAAGCGCTCTTTGCGTTGCTGGCACGGCAGTATGAGGCTGCGCGGCTGGACGAGTCGCGTTCGGCTCCGTTGATGCAGGTTGTGGATAGTGCAACCAAGCCGGACAAAAAATCCGGGCCACTGAGGACGGTCCTGACATTAGCGGCGTTTTTCCTGGGCGGCATTTTTGGAATCGTTTGGGTGATTGTAAGAGACAGGGTCCATGTTCTCAGCAACGACCCTGTCCATGCGGAAAAGCTGAAGGCGCTGCGGGAAGCGGCCCGCCTGCGGAGCTCCGCGGACCTGCAAAAATAGAATCTACACCTGTTCTGCGTGTGGGGCACTAAGTTGAGCGGGCAAGTATTTTATGTAGTCACGCTGCCGCTGAGCCACAAAATTTATTTCGTGCTCAAATAAGTTCTATATAGAGAGATGTGTTCTATGTTCAGGTCGATTCTGGTCACCGGAGGCGCTGGGTTTATCGGCTCAAATTTTGTGCTGCACTGGCTCGCCGGCAAAAATGGTTCTTTGGTGAATCTCGACAAGCTGACGTATGCGGGCAATCCTCAGAATCTGACTTCGGTGGCATCCGGTCCCGCATATTCCTTTGTGCGGGGAGATATCTGCGACCGCAGTTTGATTGATGCTTTGCTGCAACAGCACCGGCCAGATGCGATTGTGCATTTTGCGGCCGAGAGTCATGTCGACCGGTCCATCCTTGGGCCAGAGGCGTTTCTGGAAACCAACATCCGCGGCACATTTGTCCTGTTGCAGGCCGCGCGGGAATATTATGCGAAGCTGCAGGGGGAAGATAAGCAGTCTTTCCGCTTTCTGCACGTCTCAACGGATGAAGTTTATGGCACGCTCGCGCCAGAGTCCCCGGCATTTCATGAGGGCACGCCGTATGCCCCCAATAGTCCATATGCAGCTTCAAAGGCGGCCTCCGATCATTTAGTGCGGGCGTGGGTGCATACGTATGGGCTGCCCGCCATCATCACGAACTGCTCGAACAACTACGGGCCATATCAGTTTCCTGAAAAACTGCTGCCATTGATGATCACGCATGCGCTTGCAGGCAGGCCGCTGCCGGTATACGGAGACGGCCAGCAGGTGCGTGATTGGTTATATGTTCTGGACCACTGCCGTGCGTTGCAGCGTGTGTTGGAGAGCGGCCGTGTGGGAGAGACGTATAACGTTGGCGGTGGAAATCAAAGAAGCAATCTGCAAGTCGTCAACTTACTGTGCTCCTTGCTGGATGAGCTGCTTCCGGGGTCGCCTTACAAGCCACATGCGCAGTTGATTCGTATGGTGGAAGACCGTCCAGGGCATGACCGCAGATACGCAATTGATGCTCGTAAGCTGGAGCAGGAGTTAGGTTGGCATGCGGAGGAGACATTTGAGACGGGCCTGCGCAAGACGGTGGAATGGTATCTGGCCAACGCGGATTGGGTAGAAGGTGTAACCAGTGGGGCGTATCAGCAATGGATGCAGGAGAACTACGCTGTACGAGGCGCGCGATGAAAGGGATTGTCCTTGCGGGCGGCTCCGGCACCCGTCTTCATCCGGTGACACAAAGCATCTCCAAGCAGCTGCTGCCGGTCTATGACAAGCCGATGATCTACTACCCGCTTTCAGTTCTAATGCTGTCGGGCATTCGGGACATTCTGATTATCTCCACTCCGGAAGACACACCGCGTTTTTCGCAGCTTCTTGGCACAGGAGAACAGTGGGGAGTGGATCTGAGTTACGCCGTGCAGCCATCTCCGGATGGCCTGGCGCAGGCTTTTCTGATCGGCAAGGACTTCATTTCTGACGGGCCCTGCGCTTTGGTGCTGGGAGACAATGTTTTTTATGGCCATGATTTGCCTGCCATTTTGCAGAAGGCGGCTGTGCTGACCTCCGGCGCCACAGTGTTTGCTTATCCTGTGGCTGATCCGGAACGGTATGGCGTTGTTGAGTTTGATGGTGACGGCCGCGTCATTTCGTTGGAAGAAAAGCCTACGAAGCCCCGGTCGCGCTATGCCGTGACTGGCATTTATTTCTATGACAATCAGGTTGTTGACGTAGCCGCTTCCCTGAAGCCCTCTCCACGCGGAGAACTTGAGATTACGGATGTGAATCGCTGGTATCTGGAGCATGGGGAATTGCGCACAGAACTTCTTGGCCGCGGCATTGCGTGGCTGGATACTGGCACGCACGATTCTCTATTGGAAGCCTCTATGTTTATCCACGCTATTGAGCGCCGGCAGGGACTGAAGGTGTGTTGCCCGGAGGAGATTGCGTATCGTCTTGGTTACATCACTGCGGAGCAGGTGCAGGCGCTGGCGGCAAAGATGGGGAAGAGCACATACGGGCAGTATCTGCAGGGTCTGTTATTGGAAAAGGTCTATTGATGGTAGTGCCGCGTATTCTGATCACTGGCAGCACTGGTCAGGTTGGTTGGGAGTGTGCGCGGGCGTTGACTGCGGCAGGCGAGGTGTATGCGCCACAGCGCGACGCATTGGACCTTGCGCAGACAGATTCGATTCGCCGGGCGGTTCGTTCCTTTCAGCCGCACTGGATCGTGAATTCCGCTGCTTATACTGCTGTGGACAAGGCAGAGAGTGAACCGGAGCTGGCTTTCGCCATCAATCGTGATGCGGTGGCCGTCATCGCCGAAGAAGCGAAGCAGCTTGGGGCAGTCGTCGTCCATTACTCTACGGATTATGTTTTTGATGGCAGCAAGCAGGCCCCGTATGGTGAAGAAGACGCGGCCAGTCCTGTCAGCGTCTATGGCAAGAGTAAGCTGGCCGGAGAACAGGAGCTGGCCGCGAGTGCCATTCCTTATTTCAATTTTCGTACCAGCTGGGTCTACGGACCGCGGGGGAAGAATTTTCTGCTGACAATTCTAAAACTTTCCCAGGAGCGGTCTGAGTTGCGGATTGTGAATGATCAGCATGGCGCCCCGACATGGAGTTATGATCTGGCTGCGCTCACTGCGCAGGTGATTCGGCAGGTGCAGAAGAAAGCTGGAACGGCCGGCTGTACTCCTGCGGAAGCTGCGATGGCGGACCGTGGCACCTATCACGCCTGCAACAGCGGAGAAACCACCTGGCATGGCTTTGCCTCCGAGGCATTGCGGTTGCTGCAGCAAAGACAGCCAGAGGTGCGGCTGGCAACGCTGACTCCCATCCCGACAGCGGAATATCCTACTCCTGCCAGGCGGCCGGGCAATTCGCGGCTGGATTGCAGTAAATTGCGCAGGCAATTGGGTATTGTCATGCCGGAGTGGAAAGAGTCTCTGCAGAAGGCGATCGCGGAAGTGCCGCCGGCAAAATAAGCAGGTGCGGCCAACAGGGGGCGGCCGCCGGGCACTCCCTGCAAAAAAGCGTATACCTCAACGTAACTCTGCTTTGCCATAGCAGGGGATGCTGACGAAACTCCCGGTAGGAGCGCTGGTAGAAGCGGAAGCGTGCAGGCCTGCGACAGCAGGCCGTAATGTTTTTTGCACATTATTTACTGGATATAAATCCCTGTGCGCAGTATGGTAAAGAAGCAAGCCAAAATAATAACAAGTCAACGGGTCACTGGCTACCGGCCGGGAGTTGATTAACGGTCGACAGATGGTGCAGACCTGATGTTGTGCTGTGCATGGATTGATGTCTGTTTTGGCGTCACTTTGGTTGAAAGACTGGTCAGAAACCCTGTAGTTGTCGTCTAAGAGCGATCTCCCCCCCGCTTACAGTACAGCTTGGTGCGTCGAAGGAGTTGTTTCAGCGCATGGGCGTAGTTGTGTCTGTTGGGCCGGATGGGAATTAATGTTCGTAGAACCTCATTTATTTTAAGGATTGTTGTCCGCTATGCTGCCAACTGCTCGTATCTCCCGTCCCTTCTTTTCTGATTTTTTTGCGCAACCCCGGACCCTGGCTGGCATGGCGCGTCGAGCGGCCACGGTAGTGGTGACGATGGTTGCCCTGGCCTGCATGGTGGGACTTCCCCAGTCGGCGTGGGCAATAATCCCTCCCGCAGTGTCCCTGACGGGGGTGCAGCGCACCTTGTTTGGCACTGGGCTGAATTACCCTTACGGTGTGGCGGTGGACGGGAGCGGGAATGTCTACATTGCCGATACGGGCAACAGCCGGGTACTGAAGGAGACGTACTCCGGGGGCAGTTACACGCAGAGCACGGTTGGCACTGGGCTGTATAACCCCTTCGGGGTGGCGGTGGACGGGAGCGGGAATGTCTACATTGCCGATACGTACAACTACCAGGTACTGAAGGAGACGTACTCCGGGGGCAGTTACACGCAGAGCACGGTTGCCACAGGGCTGTATAACCCTACCGGGGTGGCGGTGGACGGGAGCGGGAATGTCTACATTGCCGATACGTAC
>DZDJ01000010.1:0-41676 GCA_022736715.1 Edaphobacter aggregans | reverse complement strand
CCCTACCGGGGTGGCGGTGGACGGGAGCGGGAATGTCTACATTGCCGATACGTACGGCGGCCAGGTACTGAAGGAGACGTACTCCGGGGGCAGTTACGCGCAGAGCACGGTTACCACAGGGCTGAATTACCCTTACGGGGTGGCGGTGGACGGGAGCGGGAATGTCTACATTGCCGATACGCACAGCGGCCAGGTACTGAAGGAGACGTACTCCGGGGGCAGTTACACGCAGAGCACGGTTGCCACAGGGCTGAATCGGCCTGAGGGGGTGGCGGTGGACGGGAGCGGGAATGTCTACATTGCTAATACGTACAGCGGCCAGGTACTGAAGGAGACGTACGCCGGCGGGGGCAATTACGTGCAGAGCACGGTTGCCACAGGGCTGAATCGGCCTGAGGGGGTGGCGGTGGACGGGAGCGGGAATGTCTACATTGCTGATACGGGCTACGGTAGTGTGCTGCAGTTGCAGCCGGGGGGAGAGAACTACGGCGCAGTCAATGTAGGGGCCCAGTCGGCGACGGACACGTTTATCTTTCAGTTCAATGCAGCGGTAACCCTGAGCAGCACCTCCCCGGTACAGGTGCTGACGCAGGGAGTGACGGGGCTGGACTACCGCGATGTGGGTGGCTCCTGCAGGAGCTATGTGGCCTTCAGTAGTGGCGACACCTGCACAGTGAATGTTGCCCTGACGCCAAAATATCCGGGCGTGCGCAATGGCGCCGTGGTGCTGTATGACTCCGGCAACAATCCGCTGGCCACCGGATACGCGACCGGAACCGGCGTGGGGCCTCAGGCGTCCTTTCTGCCGGCAATGCAATCCACGGCGATCGGCGGTGGTCTCAGCTATCCCGCGCAGATTGCAACGGATGGCGCCGGCAATCTGTACATTGCCAATGCGGGCACAAGTCAGATCATTAAAGAAACGCTGTCCGGGGGGACATATACCTCCTCCGTTGCGGTTACTGCGTTGAACACCGCATACGGTGTTGCAGTGGACGGCGCCGGAAATCTTTATGTCGCGGATACTTACGACAGCCTTATTTTGAAAGAGACCTACGCCAATGGCGCTTATACGCCTACGGTAGTGACCACGAATGCCGGGTATCCATTGGCTGTTGCAGTGGATGGCGCCGGAAATCTGTATGTTGCCGATATGGGTAATAACCGGATTTTGAAAGAAACCTATTCCAACGACAGCTATACAGAGTCGGTTCTCATTACGGGGCTCAATTCTCCACGAGGGGTTGCCATAGATGGCAGTGGTAATCTCTACATTTCCAATACCATTGGTTCCCAGGTTCTCAAGGAAACCTACGCCAATGGCAGCTATACGCAATCGGTGATTGGAAGTGGCTTCTCTTATCCCTATGGCATTGTTGTGGATGCAGCAGGAGACCTCTATATCGCTGACTATGGCAATGGAAATATCACTAAAGAGACCTATTCTGGTGGAACCTATACCCAGAGTACGGTGGCTACTGGTCTGCGGTCGCCATGGGGTCTCGCAGCCGATCCTGCCGGAAACCTGTTTTACGGCGACTACAACTTGAATGTTGTCGATAAGTTCGACATCGCGGACGGCCCGACACTTCCCTTTGGTACGGTCAACGATGGTTCGTCGAGTGCCGCACAGTCTTTCCAACTGACGAATATCGGCAATGCAGCGTTGACGGCGGTATCGCCGGGGTTGAGCGTGGCTGCCACCTTTACGCAGGTGGCAGGCGGAGGCACGCCTGCGGACTGCTCGGACACCTTCTCGCTGGCCCCTGCGGATTCGTGCAATGTCAGCATCGAATTTTCGCCGGTATTGCCGGCAGACGGCTCTGTGAGCGGCACCGTCACGCTGACGGACAACCATCTGAATGCGACTCCCAGTGCAACACAGACGGTCAACCTGAGCGGCACGGCCGTAGGGGCTGGTCCGGCAACACATTTCTCAATCACGATTCCGAATCCGATGCAGTCCTACGTGGCGACGGGTTTTACGGTGACTGCATTGGATGCCAACAATAATGTGGCCACCAGTTTCAATGGGACTGTGCAACTGAGCAGCAGCGATCCAGGTGTGGTTTTCATTGTGAATCCCATCACACTGACCAATGGCATTTATAGCTACAACTTTGGTTTGAAAACGGCCGGTACGCAGACGGTGACGGCAACGGACACCAGCGATCCTGCGATCACCGGAACGGCATCGACGGTTGTGCTTCCGGGTCCGGCAACGCACCTGGTAGTGACTGCGCCCGCGAATGCGACGGCCGGAACGCCATTCAATTTCACGGTGACCGCAAATGATCTGTATGGCAATGTGGCGACCGGTTATGCGGGAACGGTCAGCTTCCAGAGCACAGATGGAAGCGCAGTGCTGCAGGCGAATACAACGCTGACGGCCGGGACCGGGTCGTTCGCTATGACATTAAAGACGCCGGGGGTGCAGAGCATCTCCGCAGCCGATACGATCACACCGAGCATCAGCGGGTCCTCGGCGAACATCACGGTTGCAACCCCGAACCTGGTGGTGACAACGGCCAGCGACGACGCCGGGTCTGTGGCGAACTGCACAGCGCAAAGCTCCACCACAACCGGGACCGATGCTGCCTGCAGCCTGCGCGATGCCGTGGAGTATGCCAACAATGCTGGAACTGCCAGCATCACCTTCGACACGACAAAGTTTGCCACGCAGCAGGTGATCGCGCTCACGTACGGGCCGATTGAGGTCGTCAAAAACGTCACCATCACCGGCCCGGGAGCGAATCTGTTGCAGGTCTCCGGAGCCACTGGGAGCCGTGTGTTCCAGGTGGATTCCGGGGCAAACATGGCCATTGCTTCGTTGAGCATCATTGCTGGCTACAGCGGCAGCAATAACGGCGGCGGCATACTCAACAACGGCAACCTGACCCTGACGGGCATGACATTCAGCAACAACACGACCAACGGCGGCGCTGGCGGCGCGATTTATAGCGGCGGAACTCTGACGGTCCAGAACAGCACCTTCAGCGGCAACTCCGCGCAGGGCAACCCGGCATACAGTGACGGCGGTGCGATATACACCTCTGCAAATTCCCTGACAATTAGCGGCAGCACCTTCCAGGGCAACCTGGCGGCCCGATACGGCGGCGCCATTGCCGATGACCAGAGCACCCTGACCGTGACCAACAGCACCTTTGTCGGCAATCAGGCCGCTGGTCCGAATGGCGGCGGCGGCGCTGTGCTGATTGACAACACCACCGCGGTGTTGCGGGCCAATACCTACAGTGGAAACATGGCCGGGGGCGGTTCCCGCGGTGGTGGCGCAGTGCTGAACGAAGGCACCGCGGAGCTGACCAACAGCATCTTCAGCGGCAACTTGGCCGCCACCGGCAATGGCGCCGCTATCTACAGCCAGACCGGCGGCGGAGCCAATACTACTGCGGACAGCAACGTCTACTGGGGGAACATCGACAGCAGCAACACCGAAGACGATTGCTACACCTGCGCTTCCAATACGAATGCGACCAGTAGCGATCCGAACCTGGCAACGCTGGGCCTGTATGGTGGTCCGACGCAGACAATGCTGCCATTGCCGAAGAGTGCGGCCATTTGTGCCGGTGCAGTGCAGAATGACAGTGGTCTGACGACCGATCAGCGGGGTGAACCGCGTTCCACCAGCTACAGCGGAACTGCCTGCGTGGATGCCGGTGCAGTGCAAACAAACTACTCCATCGCCTTCCAGCAACAACCAACCGATATTGTGGCAGGATCTGCCATTACGCCTGCCCCTGCGGTGCAGGTGAACGAATCGGGCAGCCCGCTGGCCTATACCGGAGTACCGGTTTCTGTTGCCGCCAGCACGGGTACGCTGGGTGGCGCTTCCTCAACTACGACCGGCAGTACGGGCCTGGCCACGTACAGCACGCTTTCCCTGCCGGTGCCGGAAACAAATGACTCGCTGACAGCAACACTGCAGTTGAGCGATACAAAATCAGTCACGGCTACGAGCAGTTCGTTTGATGTGACGCAAACGACGGTTGCGCTGGCGGCCGCAGCATCGCCCTCGGCCAGCTACATCTACGGCACTACGCCACCCGCTGTAACCGTAACGTTGACCCCGTCGAATGCAACGGGCATTACGGCTGCGGATTTCACGGCGATGCTGGATACCACCACAGCTCTGACGGTAACCGCAGGTGCAAACAACACCTTCCAGATTGCGGTGCCGACGGGGCTGGCCGTGGGGGCACACACCATCAACGTTAGCTTTGATGGTGGCAGTGCTTACACTACTTCCAGCACCAGCGTGGGGCTGACGGTGACACAGGCATCGACTACAACAACGTTGACCTCGTCGGGCACCAGCGCCAACCTGCATTCGACGATCCAATTCACAGGCATGACGGCCTCTGCGACGACGGGCACGCCAACGGGCAGCATGAATTTCTACGATGGCACTACGCTGCTGGGAACAGCTTCGCTCAATGCAGGCGGCACAGCATCGTTCAACACCAATACGCTGACGTCGGGAACACATACGATTACGGCGGTGTATGGTGGCGATGCAAATTATGCCGGTAGTACATCCACGGCGTTGATCGAGACGGTGACGTCTCCGGATTACTCGATCACCAGCAATCCAGGCAGCCTGTCGATCAAGCGCGGACAGTCAGCCGTAACAAATCTGACGATCACGCCGGTTGGCGGGTTCACCGGCAGCATTGGCCTGAGCTGCTCCGGACTGCCAGACTATGCGCAGTGCATCTTCAGTCCGGCAACGGTCGCAGCCGATGGCAGCAATACGGTGCTCAATGCCAAGCTGACCATTGCGACGCTGGGGCCAGGAACCGGCACGGTGGCGGAGAACCAATCGGGAACGTTGAAGGTCCTGCCGGCTGCTTTGTTCTGGCTGCCGGGAGGCGTGCTGATGGGCTTCCTTGCATTTGAGCGCAAGAAACTGCGAGTGAAGCTGCATCGTGCGCTGCTGGTTCTGTTGGCGGTTGTGGCGCTTGCGGGCGCGTTGGGCGGTTTGACGGGATGCGGGGCCACAGACTGCTGCGGCGTCCCGGGTGCTCCCGCGGGAGCATACCAGGTGCAGGTGCTTGCAAGCGCAGCACAGGGCGCAAGCAATGGTGCAGAGCAGAAGCAGAGTGTCTTCACGCTGACCATCACGCAATAGCCAAACAAGGGACTGCGCAGCTTTTGCCTGCTGTCAAAGGCTGCGCATAATAAAGAGGAGCCGCGATGTTGCACACGAGCGAAGTTTTAAAGAAGAAGATGGGTTGCTGGTGCCAGTGCGCTGTCATTTTGTTGTGCGGGCTGGCTTTCGCTGTGCCTGCCGTGCATGCGCAGACCAGGCGGACCGGTACGCCGGACGTGAACCTGTCCCGCTGGGACATTTTTGCGGGCTATTCCTATTGGGCCCCACATGGTTCTGTGCAGGGCACGCCCACGGGCACCACCTTTCGCGCGATCAATGTTGGCTCTATCTATAGCGGCGCGTACTATTTCAACCGTTATGCCGGAGCTCAGCTGGAAGTTGGGTTGCACCCGGAGACTTCGAATGACGGCGCTGCCACGTACTCCCTCGGTCCCATCTTCCGCTTGCCATTGGAGAACCTCACCCCTTTTGCCCATGCACTGGTTGGCGGAGCAAGAGTGACAGGCGCGAACCTTCCCAGCATTGGCGGCACCGGGTACTTCTACAACAAGTGCACCTGGGGGCCGGCGATTACGGTTGGCGGCGGCATTGATTATCAGTTGCCGTTCTTTCAGCATCATCTCGCATTACGGCTATTTCAGGCGGACTACCAGTATGTGCATGAAAGCTATGGCCCTGTCACGGCAACCAGCGGCGGACGTGCGAACCTGGACATTGCGCGTCTCAGCACTGGTCTGGTGCTGCATCTTGGCAGTGTAGAACCACCCAAGCCGGTGACCTATGCGTGCACGGCAGCTCCGGCGGTGGTTTATCCCGGTGACCCGATGACTGTTTCCGGCGTGGCTGCGAATCTGAATGCGAAAAAGCCGGCAACGTATCATTGGTCCGCCTCAGGTGTGAAGGTCAGTGGAAGCGGGCCCAACGCCAGCATTGCAACGGAAAACCTTGCTCCGGGAAGGTATACCGTCATGGGGCAGGTGAGCGAGGGCGCAAAGCCGGCGGAGTCTGCCGAGTGCAAAGCGACATTCACGGTGAAGGCCTACGATCCGCCAACTATTTCCTGCACGGCAAATCCCGCAACCATCAGGCCGGGAGAACCGGTAACGATTGCCAGCAGCGCTGTCAGTCCGCAGAACCTTCCGCTGACCTATAGCTACAGCACATCTGCTGGCAGCATTGCGGGTACGGAAGCAACGGCAACCTTGAATACGACGGATGCAGCTCCGGGGCGGATTACTGTCACCTGCAATGTGACAGACAAGGCAGGACACTCTGCATCTGCCACGACAAACGTCAGTGTAGAAGCGCCCCCTCCGCCACCTGCTCCGAAGACGGAGAAGCTATGCACAGCGTCCTTTGCGCGGGACAAGCGCAGGCCCGTCCGCGTGGACAACGAAGCCAAAGCCTGCCTGGACGATGTTGCGCTTGCACTACAGCGCACTTCGGATGCCGCGCTGGTGCTGGTGGGGGAAAGCGGCGGCAAGGAGCGGCACGGCGACCGGCTGGCTGCAGATCGTGTGGTGAATACAGAGAAGTATCTGACCGCTGAAAAGGGTATCGATGCTTCGCGCATTCAACTGCGCTCCAGCGATGAGCAGGCGCTCCAGGTAGAGACATACCTCGTGCCTTCGGGCGCGTCCTTTGATAAGGATGTTCCCGGTACGAAGCCGGTGGACCTGAGCAGCCTGCACCCCAACCGCCGTCACCATGCAACACACAAAAAGTAGTTGGAAATCAATGCAACTCCAGTGCAGCCGGCCCCGCTCTCAACGGACCCGGCTGCTTTTTATTGCGTCACCACCACGGTGAGGGATGCTGTATGGTTGGCGCTGGCGCCGGAGGCAACCGTCACAGTCACGGTGCTGGTTCCCACCGGAGTGGTTGGCGTACTGGTGCCGCCGCTGGACGATCCACCGCACGCGCTCAACCCGCCCACAAGGAGCATCAGAACCAGCAAGAGGAGCAGATGCTTCCCGTGGGTTGTGAGTTGGTGGCGGCGCAGCGTCAAAAAGCCTCCCAGAAAACTGCCGGGCAACCAGAAGAGTGCCACCGCTACAAGAGGCATGTTGCCGGGTGCAAACGGAGTGGCCGGTAAAGCCAGACTGGCGCTGGTTGTGTCGGTGGTGATGGACATCGCCACAGTTACAGGAGAGTTGCTGCCGTCCGCGTTGGCGCTTGTGGGTTGAAAGCCGCACCGGCTGTTTGCAGGCAGACCGGAACATGCGAAGGAGAATGCTCCGGTGAAAGCGCCCACGGGCGTGATGGTGATGGAGGCCGTTCCGGAGGAGCCTTGCTTCACGCTGAGCGATGTCGGATTGATGGTGACAGAATAATCCGGAGGTGTTGCTGCGGCCACCGTTTGGGAAAGAGCAGCCGAGCTGGAAACAGCATAGTTCGTGTCGCCACCATAGCTGGCCGTAATGGCATGGACGCCCACCGTCAGAGCATTGGTGCTGAAACTGGCCACGCCCTGCGCGTTCAATGCACTGGTTCCCAGCAACGTGCTGCCGTCCAGAAAGTTGACGCTGCCAGCGGGTGTCCCGGCAGTGGCACTGACTGTAGCAGTAAATGTGACAGAAGTGCCGGATGTGACGCTGGCCGCAGAGGTGGCCAGCGTCAGCGTCGTAAGAGCCTGGTTTACGGTCAACGTGACAGAGCCACTCTTGACGGAGTATTGTGCGGAGTCGTTCGGCGTAAAGGTCACGTTGAGCGTCTGCGTTCCCGCATCCAGAACCGTCCCGGATGCAGGGGTGTAAGTATAAGTTCCGGCGATGGCAGCGCCACCATTACCGGTGACTGTTGCATTCAATTGCGCGCTGCTGAGTGCAGTGCCGTAAGTGATGGAAGCTGGTGTGGACCAGGTAAGGTTCTCTGGTGCAATCTGTGCCGTGATCATCGTTGACCCAGTCGCATGAGGGCTGGTCACTGTCAGTGTGTAAGTTCCGGTGACGGACAGCATCGGAAGGGAAAACGTTCCGGCACCGTTGGTCAGCGTGACGCTGGTGCTTGCCGTGGAAGCTCCCGTGATGCTGACGGTAAGTGTGCCGTTGAAGCCAACATCGGTCGCATTCGCAGCATCCAGCGCAGTCACCGTGTATGTGTTTCCAGCCGAACCCACGTAGACGGCGGCAGGGCCACTGATGTTGAAGGCGGATTCTACATCCAGTCCAGTTCCTGCCAATTGGATCTGTTGCTGTGCGGCAGGGGCATTCTGCGCATTGTCTGTCAGCGTGACAGCGCCGCTAAGTTGTCCTGTGGCTGCGGGCGTGAAAGAGGTAAAGATATTGCAATCAACGCCAGGACTGAGTGAGGTGGTTGCCGTACATACATTGTTCCCGCTGCTTGCGATGGAGAAATGATTGTCTCCGGCATCCAGAGTAATTGCGCTGAAGGTCAGTGCCTGGTTGCCAATGTTCTCCACGCTCGTTGTTTGAGGACTGTCGCTGCTGGTGACGCCAATATTTGCGCTTAGAAACTGCAACGAAGGCGCATCTGCGCGATCCAGCTTGAGAATGCGATTGTTGGCAGAGTCGGCAATATAAAGGTTCCCTGCGGAATCTATGTCGACCCCGGCCGGGCTTGACAAGGCCATGCCTGTATCCAGAGTAGAAATACTTCCTTGCGGAGTAACTTTGACGATGCGATTGTTGTTGCTGTCGGCGATGTAGAGTGAGCCGGAAGGATCGAGCGCCAGGCCTTGAGGGGCCTGCAAAGTTGTGGTGCCAGTACTGACAACCGATGTCACTCCGCCTGGAGCCACTTTCAAAATGCGATTGTTTCCAGAGTCTGCAATATAGAGATTTCCTGGACCATCCACTGCAATACCATAAGGCGTTGCGGGCGCCATGGTGCCAGTGTTGACTATATTGACCACGCCATCCAGCGTTCTATGCAGAATGCGATTGTTAGCGGTATCGGCAATATACAAGGCGCCAGAACCGCTGGCTGCCAGCCCATGCGGAGTAAGTGGATTCGGAAAGGAGATGCCGCTGGCGGTAAAGTTGAGCGTACTGGCAGTGCCTTGCGGAGTTACTTCAACAATGCGTTGATTGGTTTCATCCGCAAGGTAGAGATTGCCCGCAGCATCCATGGCAATGCCGGCGACCTGTCCTGGAGTTATGTTGCCTGTGTTCAGAACAGAGCTGCTTCCCTGCGGTGTTAGTTTCAGGACACGGTTGTTGGCAGAATCCGCCACGTACAGATTGCCGACGCCATCGGTGATGGTTGCAACTGGCATATTCAGCACAAGTGGGCCAAAACTGAGCGCGGCAGCGGCACTGGAGGAAAATGCAAGCTGTGGCCCCTGGCCGATTCCATGGAGAAAAGCCTCTTCGAGCACGCCGCCTGTTGGGTCAGCAAGTACAACGGCCCCGGAGCGTGCACCTGCGACAGCAGGAGAGAACGACAACGTCACCGTGCAGGTATCATTCGCGTTGTAAGCATGCGAGGCCTGGCAGGTCCCGCCGCCTGTATTGGCAAAGTCCCCCGCGGCTGCTCCAGTGGTAAGCACTTCAATGCTGCCAAGAGTTGCGGCGTTTTTCACGGTGTAATTCAGTACTACATTGACGGTCTGGCCGATCGGTATAGCGCCAATATCCACTGCGTTTAGTTGTAACTGCACAAGCCGGTTGTTATTGGTGTCCGCAATGTACAGGTCGCCGGAGGCATCCACTGCAAGATTGGATGGTCCGCTCAGATCCAATCCACTTGCGCCGAGCACATATCCATCGCCCGTGTAGCTCAGCTCCATCACCTGACTGGTAGATGCATCCGACACAAACAGGTTTCCCTGCTTGTCAATTCCAATTCCAATTGGATGCGTCAATGTCAGGCCATCTGGATTGACTTGCTGCGCGTTGCCGCTGCTGGTGACTTCAACAATGCGGCCATTGTTAGTATCTGCAATAAATAAATTCCCAACACTGTCGATCGCAATCCCCTGTGGGTGATTCAGGCTTAAGCTGCCGGTGCTGAAGAGTTGCGCCGTGCCGGCAGCAGTCACCTGAACAATGCGATTGTTGTTCGTGTCCGCGATGTAGAGATTTCCGGCTGCGTCTGTGGCCAATCCGGATGGTGCGCTGAGAGGAGTGCCAAGAGTGGCAGTGTTGACTGTTGTTACGCTGCCATTGGCGCTTACCTTCAGAATACGGCTGTTGCCGGTATCTGCAATGTAGAGATTCTTGGCGGTGTCCACTGCGACCGCGCTTGGCGCGTTCAGCGTGCCAGTGCCCAGCACGCTTGTGCTGCCGGCGGAGGTCAGCCGGATAATGCGGTTGTTGTTTGTGTCAGCAATGTATAGCGTGCCATCACTATTGACCGTGATTCCTGAAGGTGCATTCAGACCGCTAGATACGGTGACCTGGGTCTGAACTCCGGTGAAAATAATGGAGGTCTGCGCTGCTTGTATGTCCCTGGAGAAGTAGAAGAAGAGTGCCAGCAGGAAGAGCGCAATAACTGGGCGTCGAGCCAACCGCAAGGGGGTAGAGCGTTGATAAGTAGTTCGCATTCGGCAAGTCCTCAATTCACGAGCAGATGTCCCTGCCGAAAAGAGCAACTTGTATGCCAAGCCGTCCCGGCCTGTTCAAATCCAGCGCAGTGTTGGGCCGCTTTCTGTAGTCAGAAGGCGACCATTACGCGGAGAACGAGGAAAGAACTGTAGATTACTGAAGGGCTTGTATTGGCCCGGCAGATGGAATGAGTAAGTGGAAGCCGGATCGAATGGCAGGCGGCTCAATCCGGATTCAGGCTGTTACGGGAACAAAGATATGCAGGTATTTGCATAGTCATTTGGTCGAACCACCGAAGTATGCAATCATTTTCACCGCGTCCCTGATTACGGCAATGACATGCGTGCACTCCCTCCTGCCACGCCGCCGTAAGTGCTGTCGGAAGCTCCTCCCGCAAAATCCTCGCCCATGCTGCCCTGTGGCGTCAGAGTTCCTCCAATTGCGGTGCTTGTCACTCCCGGAATCTGATGCCACTCCCAAACCGGAAAGATGAGTTACAGGCATTGTCTGTTTGACAGAGAAAGAAAGCTCCGACTTCCAGGCAGCGTCCGCCAGATTCTCCTTGTTACCGCGGCCCTCTCCAATCACGCGCAGCGGAGCAGAGAGTTCATTGGCGTGGCATTTTTCTGGCGATACCATCCATGATCTCATCACGAAGGTCGACGTACTGCTTTGTGGGATGTTCACGGCTTTCTGCATTGCGATAAGGTAATGATATGCAGGGAGTTTTTTGGCATTGTTCTGCAAAGGAGAAGAGCAGATGCAGGGAAGCAAGACAGAGCTGTGGCTGATTCGTCACGGAGAAACAGAGTGGAGTCTTTCCGGAGCGCACACCAGCAGGACGGATATTCCGTTGACGGGGCGTGGCCGTGAGCGCGCCACGGTGATCCGAGATTTTTTGCAGCACCGGAAATTTTCCCTGGTACTCACAAGCCCCATGCAGCGTGCGCAGGAGACCTGCCGCATTGCTGGCTATGGCGATGTTGCCGTAATGGACGAGGCGCTGCGTGAGTGGGACTACGGAGTTTATGAGGGCCGCACGACGACAGAGATTCGCAAAACGCAGCCGGACTGGTCCGTATGGAAAGACCCGATGGTGGACGGCGAAACGCTGGAGCATGCGGCGCAGCGCACGCGGCAGGTGATCGAGCGCAGCTTGGCGGCCGGCGGCCGGGTCGCACTGTTTGCACATGCGCACATTCTGCGCATTCTTGCTGCCTGTTGGTTACAACTGCCGCCAGATGCTGGAAAGCATTTTGTGCTGGGCACCGGTTCTGTCAGCACGCTGGGGTTTGAGCGGGAAACCCGCGCCGTACTGACCTGGAATCGGTCCTTCGAAATTGAAGATGCGCACCTGTAAGTGTCTCCCAGGTCTCTGCGCAGAGACCTGGGTTGCATCAGCGTCCACAGGAAGCACTGCCCGTTTCCTTCAAGCCAAACACGCGCAGTACTGACATTGCCGGACACCAGTTGGTGAATGCCGACTGCAGCAGGTTCAGGCCGACAAAGGCTGTCAGCAGATACCAGTACGGTGACAGGAAGTGGGCCAGCGACATGGACAGCAGAATCATGATTCCTGCCAGCATGCGTACAACGCGTTCAACGGTCATAAACGTTCTCCTTGAAAAACAAAATTCACTACGGCAAATCACAGGTCGGCGTATCGCACTCAGCAATGTTTTCTGGTGAATGCGGATGTGCTGCCGGCGCAGCGCCATTGCGCTGCACCATGTAATAGAGCACCGGAACTGCCAGGCGTGAGAGCAGCGTTGAGGCGACTTCACCTGCGATAAGCGAAAGCGCCAGTCCTTGAAAGATTGGGTCGGACAGAATCACGCTTGCGCCCACTATAACGGCTGCTGCGGTCAACAGCATTGGACGGAAGCGCACTGCGCCCGCATCAATTACGGCCTCTGCCAGTGGCATACCCTGCGCACGCCGCAGCCCAATAAAGTCCACCAGAATAATCGAGTTACGCACGATGATGCCCGCTCCAGCAATGAACCCGATCATCGACGTTGCGGTAAAGAAGGCCCCGACCATCGCGTGTGCTGGCAGAATGCCAACCAGCGTCAGCGGAATCGGCGCCATAATCACCAGCGGAATGAGGAAGGAGCGGAACCACCCAACCACCAGCACGTAGATAAGAACCAGCACAGCTGCAAATGCCAGGCCAAGATCGCGGAAGACCTCCAGCGTAATCTGCCATTCGCCATCCCACTTCATCGAGTAATGGTCCGTCGATGTCGGCTCCTCGGAGTTGTAACGTGTCAGCGTATATCCTGCCGGCAGCTTCAGATGGTCCAGCGCACTGTTCATCTTGAAGATCGCATAAACCGGGCTCTCTTCCGCGCCAGCCACGTCGCCGGTCACGTACACCACGCGCTTCATGTTCTTGTGGTAGATGCTGGGCGGCATCGTGGTCTCTTCCACGTCCACTAACTCATGCAGAGAAACCATGCTGCCATCCGCTCCGCGCAGCTTGATACTTTCCAGTTGCTGCGGAGAGGAGCGCGCTGAGCGCTCCATGCGCACCTGCACTGGAATTGGCTCGCGCGACCGCGGGTCGTGCAGCAAGCCAGCCGTTTCACCGGACTCTGCAATGGTCAGCGCTTTCGCAACATCCGCAACGGCTATGCCATGCAGTGCAGCTTTGGTCTCATCCACTTTGAAGACCAGCGTCTTCTGCGGATCTTCCACATACCAGTCCACATCCACCACACCGTTCGTCTGCTGGAAGACCTTCTTCACCTGACGCGCAACATCCAGCTGGCCGGCCAGATTCGGGCCATAGATTTCTGCCACCAGCGTTTGCAGCACGGGCGGTCCGGGTGGCACTTCCGCAATTTTGATGCGCGCACCAAACGGCATCGCCAGCTTGTCCAGCTCCGGACGCAGGCGTTTGGCAATCTCATGGCTTTGTGCGTCACGCTCCGAGGCTGGCAGCAGGTTTACCTGAATGTCTGCTTGATTGGGTTGCCGGCGCAGATAGTAGTGGCGAACCAGGCCGTTGAAGTTGTACGGGCCAGAAAGTCCGGCATAAATCTGGTAGTTGGTCACCTCCGGCTGCATGGCCAGATAATGTCCCAGCGTCTGTGCCACGCGTGTGCTCTGTTCCAGTGTGGTTCCATCCGGCATATCAATCATCACCTGGAACTCGCTCTTGTTGTCAAATGGCAGCATCTTCACGCGCACCAGCTTGAGCGGCACCAGCGACATGGCCAGCAACAGCAACAGCATAATGCCGCCAAGAAAGAAAGCGCGCTTGCGCCCGGAATGAATCAGCGGGGACATGATGCGCCGGTACAGACGCGTGCTCCAGCCTTCTTCGGACGCATCCTGGCCGGCATGTTTTTTGGTGTGGCCGCCAGATTTCCCCAGCAGCCGCATGGCCGCCCAGGGTGAAACCACAAAGGCCACAATGAGCGAAAAGACCATGGCCGACGAGGCGCCCACCGGAATGGGCCGCATGTATGGCCCCATCAGGCCACGCACAAACGCCATGGGCAGAATCGCGGCAATCACCGCGGCGGTCGCCAGAATGGTTGGATTGCCCACTTCGTCCACGGCCTCGATGGCCACTTCACTCAGCGGTCTGCCTTTGTTCTGTGGCAGCCGGAAATGTCGCACCATGTTTTCGACGACGACAATGGCATCGTCCACCAGAATGCCGATGCTGAAGATGAGCGCAAAGAGTGTGACCCGGTTGAGCGTGTATCCGTACAGGTAGAAGATCGCAAGCGTGAGCGCCAGTGTAACCGGAATTGCCAGCAGCACAACGCCGGACTCGCGCCATCCCAGAAAAAGGCCAATCAGCAGCGTAACGGAGATAGTGGCCAGCGCCAGATGCTCCAGCAACTCGTTTGATTTGGCCTTGGCCGTCTGTCCGTAGTTGCGCGTGATGGTAATTTGCAGGTCCGCCGGTAGCGTTGTCTTGCGCATCTCCGCAATGCGCTGCAGTACAGCATTGGAAACATCGGTGGCGTTGGTGCCTTTCAGCTTGGCGACGGTAATGGTGACTGCAGGCGTCTCGGCGCCGGTGGGCAGGTCAACTGCTTTGCTGCCCGCCGCAGAGCCGTAGAGCACATAATTCGCTGGTTCTTCCGGGCCGTCCACTATCTGCGCTGCAACATCGCGCAGATACACAGGCCGGCCATGGTCCACGCTGACGACGACCTGCTCCAGGTCCCTTTTCTGCCGGAAGAAGTCCCCTGCGTCCACGCGCACCTGCGTGTTGCCATCCGCAAACTGGCCAGCTTCAACGCGCGCGTTTGCCGCCTGCAGGCGCGCCACGATGGTCTGCGGTGAAATGCCGTAGGCCGCCAGCCGGTCGCTGTTCAGCAGTACGCGCATCGTGCGTGGTTGTCCGCCCAGAATACTGGTTTCAGAAACATCGGAGACCTGCTGAATAGTGTGTTCCACTTCGGCCGCCATCTGGCGGAGTTGGTAGGAGTTGTAGTTGGTGCCCCACAGCGTCAGCGCCAGAATCGGCACATCGTCAATCGAGCGCTCCTTGATCATCGGCTGCGATGCGCCCTGCGGCAGCAGGTTGGTGTTCGAGTAGATCTTGCTGTAGACCTTCACCAGCGCATCTTCCTGGCGCGTGCCCACCAGGAAGCGCGCAATCACCAGGCTGTGCCCTGGGCTGGAGGTGGAGTACACATATTCCACGCCGGGAATCTCGCGCAGCAGGCGTTCAATGGGGGTGGACACGCGCCGTTCCACTTCACTCGGAGAAGCGCCGGGCAGCGAAGTGGTCACGTCCAGCATGGGCACAACAATCTGCGGTTCTTCTTCGCGCGGAATCACCATCACGGCGAAAGCACCCAGCAGCAGCGAGGCCAGAATGATGAGCGGCGTCAGCTTGGAGTCCAGAAATGCCGCGGCAATTTTGCCGGCGATGCCACGATGCGTCGTCATTACTGCACCTCAATCCGACTGCCGCCCAGTTCCCGGTCACTGGCAGAAAGCACCACCTGCTCACCCGGACTCAGGCCAGAGAGCACTTCCACTTCGCCATCCTGCGCCGCACCCAGCGTCACATAACGCAATGAAGCAATGTGGTTGGCATCCAGCACCCACAAGCTATGCAGCGAGCCGTGCGTCACCACAGCCATTTGCGGCACCAGCAGTGCAGATCGCCTGCCATGCGCAACTTTGGCCGTGCCATACATGCCGGAGCGCAGGCCGGGAGCGGCAGGCAGATTGATCTTCACCAGAAAGCTATGACTGCTCGGGTCTGCCGCAGGGTCAATCTCTGCCACGCGGCCCTGCAGCAACTGCGGCGACAGCGAAGCAATCTTCACTCCAACCGCCATGCCTTTCTGCAGTGCTTGCAGTTGCGACTCATCTACCGTGGCATTCAGTTGCAGCGTGCCACTTTTTTCCACCTGCAGCAGGGGCATTCCCGGCGTGGCCATTGCGCCGGGGTCCACCTCGCGCGCCGTCACCACGCCGTTGAACGGAGCACGAATGCGCGCATAACCAACAGCAGTATTGGTTCCAGTCGCGGCGGCCTTTGCCGCTGCCACCTGTGCCTGTGCTGCCTGCACTTGTGCCGCAGCGGATTGCGCCCGGCGCGACACTTCATCAAATTCCTGCGGACTTACGCTTTTGCGTTCACGCAAAATCTGGTAACGCCGCAGGGTGGAGATGGCCAGCGCCGCATTGCTCTGTGCAATCTGCAACTGGTGTTCACTGGCGGTAATGGATGCGGCAGAGCCAGCAGCAGCGGCCCGTGCCTGGCTGCCATCCAGCGTCACCAGCACCTGTCCGGCGTGGACCGTGTTGCCTTCCTTCACGGCCACCGCGGTCACGCGGCCCATCATTTGTGCGGCCAGCGTGGCGGATTCGCTGGCGCGGATCGTGCCCACCGCGTCCGTCGTGTCCGGCACCTGTTGCAGTTGCGCCGTGGCTACCGTTAATCCACTCACAACCGGTGGTGCGGCTGGCGCAGCGGGTTTGCCGGAGCATCCAGCCAATGGGAGTACAGCGGCAGAAAGAGCAGCAATCAAAGAATGGCGAACTGCGTTCATTGGAGGTCCCCTACATTACTCGGTGTGAGCGTTCCTGTGGCAAACTTCAGGTTTGCGAAAGTCGATGTGTTCTGGAAGACGGCCTGCCAGTAGTTGGCGCGGCTTTGCCGTTGCGTATCTTCCGCGCGCAGCAGGTCGGTTATGGTTGCCAGCCCGGCCTCGTAGCGGTTCTTCAGAATGCGCAGGTTTTCATCGGCCTGCGCCGTTGCTGTGCGCGCCACGTCCAGCATCTGCGTGGCCGACTGGTGCTCATACCAGGCGCGCGTCACTTCCAGCCGAATCTGCTGCTCCGCAGCCGCGCTGGAGGCCTCCACCTGACGCTGCCCAATCCTGGCCGCAGCCAGCTTTTCCCGCTGCGCCACTGGCAGCAGGTTGATGCGTAACTCAGCGCCTGCCATCCAGTTATTGCCGCCGGAGCCCGCAAACGAGGGACGGTCCGTTTCCCACGAACCAAAGGTGCTGATCTGCGGGCCAAAGGCCGACCACGCCGAGCGCACCGCCGTATTCTGCGCTTCTTTCTGCAGGGCAAGGCTTTGCAGGTCTGGCCGGGAGCGCATCGCCAAAGCAACCGCGTCCGCCAGCACCGGCTGGTCAAACTGCCGCTCTTCCATCGGCTGCAGTTGCCGTTCTGCATCGGGAATGGGCTGTCCGATGGCTGCTTCCAACTCCGCCCATGCAATCTGCACACTGCCCTGCGCCGCAATCAGGGACTGCTGCCGCTGGGCAAAGTTGGCATTCGCAGCCAGTTCGTCCGCGTCCACGGCAATGCCGGCCGTTACGCGGGACGCGCTGGAGGCCTGCAGCGCCCTGGCTGTTTCCACATCATGCCGGGCCACTTCCAGTTGGCGCATGGCAAACAGAATGCCTTCGTAGGCCATCACCGTACGTTCCACAATCTGCTGGTCTGCGCGGGTGGCTGCCCTGACGGTGCTCCTGGCCATCAGGTCTGCCCGGTGGATTTCAAACTGTGTATGCCACGAGTCGAAGGCCAGCCAGTTTCCGCTGAAGCGGCTGCTGAAGTTGTTCAGCGGCGTTGGCCGGTTCAGGTTGTTCAGTGCAAAGTCACTCTGCGCAAACCGTTGCTGCCGCAACCGCGCGCCAAAGGCATACACCGGATCATTGCCTCGCGTGGCCGACTCGCTGAATTGCAGGCTGGGCAGCAGCGCGGTCCGCGCCTGCCGGGCTGCATTGCGTGCCGTATCCACCGCGGCGGCGGACATCTGCTTCTCCGGGCTCTTTTGTAGCGCCAGCGCTACGGCCTGGTGCAGGCTGAGTGGCGCACTCTGCTGCGCCCATCCGGCGGCACCAGTGGCCAGGAACAAGCCCAATAGGCCCAACTTCCATGAAAAACGGTTTTGCATTGTTCTCCTGTACCTCTCTGGCATCTCTGCCAGCAATACCATAGGAACCAAAGTGCCAGGCAGTGACTCCGGTCACGACAAAAGAATGCGCTGGACTGCCAGAGCGACTGCCAGAGCGTGTTCCTGAGAAGAAAGACAACCGGACGGGAAAATGTTACACGGAAAGGGAACCTTTTTCTGCGGTTGCCGTCTCCAGCAGACGCAGATATTCGCGCGTCAGCAGCGTGCGCATCTTGGATGCAACTTCATCATTATAAACAACTTGCATATGACGGCAACGGTCGATTGCCTGTTGCAGATCGCGGATAAAGGCCACGCAGGACGGGCATGCCTCAATATGTCCGCGCATTTCCTCGCAGGTGCGCTCCTGCATGGTGCCATCCATGTATTCGGAAAGGTTGGCAAAAATCTCCCGGCACGCCTGTGAACGGCTTTCCGGCTTGCTTCCGGCGGGCAAGGCAGAAACGAACCCACCCAGCGCGGCAGTTGCTTCCCTGTCCAGCAGCCGGGCCATTGCCTTGCGCACGGCCAACCGTGCCCGGTGCAGCCGCACGCGGACGGTTCCGGGTTTCAGCCCCAGCACCTTGGCCGTCAGTTCCGTGCCCAGGTCCTCCATGTCGTGCAGCACCAGTACGATGCGATATTGCGGCGGGATGGAAAGGATGGCGCGGTGCAGCAACTGGTTCTGTTCCTGCTCCAGCACCTGCTCTTCGGGGCTGTCGGCGCTGCTTTGCAGCAGGTGGCCCATTTCCGTCTCGTCCGGCATCAACTCATCCAGTGAAAGCGTCCGTTGCGGGGCATAGACACTTTTGCGGCGCATTCGCCAGCAATGGTTGCGCGCAACTGTGTACAGCCACACGGCCAGCGCCTTTGGCTCCTGAATTTTTTTTAGATGCGGCAGCACGCGCAACAGCACTTCCTGCATCGTGTCCTGCGCGTCCTCCGGATGGCCGCAGACCTTCATGCTGAAAGAGTAGACCGTGTTCTGCAACAGGCGCAGCACTTCGTCCACCGATGCTGGATCGTGGCTGCGCGTCAGCTCTGTTGCTTTGATGAGTTCCGTTCGCATCGTGGTGGTTCCCCGGCTGTCTCCATCATAACGGTTTATGCCGGATGCTGTGTTGATTCCGCCGCCGCATTCTGCCAGCAGCAATTCGCCTAACCTCCTGCAGAAATGACAAGCTGCTTTCGGAATCTGCCACGCCAGAAGATCACTGCACCGGTGCCGATCAGCAGCAGCGTCGACCCCAGCACCTTTGCCACGGCCATCGCCTTGTGCGGCTCATCCGCCGGTGGAAACAGCGCCAGCGCAATCGTGAGCAGCGTGGTCAGTAACCCGATGGTGGCCAGCGCAATCGCCACCGGTTTGCCGCCAGGAAGACGAATCGTGCCCGGCGGCGCCGGCTCACGCTGCAACCGGATCATGGCCAGAAAGAGAAACACGAACGGAATGAAGTAGGTGATGATGGACATGCTCACCAGCAGGTTATACGCCTCCTGCACGCTGCTGCCCGCCTGGCTCAGCAGCGCATACAGCATACCGGCAAGCCCATAGAGCAGAATCGCCACCCACGGCGTGCCCCAGCGCGCATGCACTTTGCCGAAGAATTTCGGCAGATAGTGGTCGATGCCGGCAACAAAGGGCAGCCGCGAGGTGGACGACAAAAAAGAGGCCGCCCCGCCAATGCTGCTGAGCGCAATCAGCAGCGCCACCAGTGTCACCACGCCGGGCAGGCCAAGTTGCAGGCTCATTCGCTGCAACGCGCTGGCAAAGCCGCTTACTCCGTTAATGGAAGCGCCCGGCAACGCCACCAGCAGCGCCAGCGTTCCCGCCATGTAGCTCACCGCCAGCACAATGCCAGAGACAATCAGCGCGCGCGGAATCGTACGCCGGGCATTGCGAATCTCTTCCCCCATAAACGAGCCGGACTCGCAACCGCCAAAGGCAAAGAAGATCGTCGACCAGAAGATGGCATTCTGCAGACTGGGATGCGGCACCAGACTGGCCGCCGTTAGTTGCGTTGCCGGGCCATGCCGCAGGAAGCTCAGGCCGGCCAGCGCCAGCAGAATCATGATCGGCAGCCAACTGCCCAGCGCGCCCAGACTGTTGATCCATTTGCCAAACTTCAACCCCAGCATGTTCAGCAGCGTAATCAGCCCCAGGCAAATCAGCGCAAATGCCAGATAGTAGGTGCGGTTGCTGGCCAGATGTTCTCCGTGTGGAAAGGCAAACAGCAGGCTACCCGCGCCAAAATACAGAATCGACGGAAAGAACGGCAGGTTGCACATCCAGTACGTCCAGGCCACCAGAAAGCCGGAGAAGTCACCAAACGCGCGCTGCGTCCAGACGTACAGTCCGCCCTCCTGCGGATAGCGCGACGAAAGCTCCAGCACGCTGGCCGCCAGCGGCACAAAAAAGAACAGGCACGCAAAAATCCAGATGGGCAGCGTGCTGGGACCAGCCGCAGCCGCAGTGGCAATCCACCGCAGGCTCAGTCCACCGGCAATGTAGAAGAGCGTGAGGTCAAAGAACCCCAGATCGCGCTTCAGCAGATGCTTTTCCGTCGGATCCGGAGCGCTCATTGCGCATCACCTGCATCGCGCAGCACCGCCATTGCGGCATTGCGGCCGTTGATGCCGATCACGCTGCCCCCCGGATGCGTGGCCGCACCGCACAGATATACCCCGGGCATTGGTGTGCGCGCTGTAAGCCGCTTGCTCCACATATACGCAGGCAGGCACTCGCCCTGAAAAATATGGCCACCCGTCAGTCCCACTTTTTGCTCGATGTCCGGCGGTCCCAGCGTCTGCACTGCAGCAACCGCCGTGTCCATGTTGCTGCAGAAGCGCCCGATGGAGGCCAGCGCCAGGTCTCTGACAGCATCGCGATGCACGTCCCACGTGCCCGCGGCGAAGCGATAAGGAACATACTGCGCAAAGACGCTCATCGTGTGCATGCCGTCCGGCACCACGCTGGCATCATGCACGCTCTGGAAGTACAGCTCGCACCACAGGTGCTCCGGCAACTTCCCCTCGCGCGCAGCCGCATGGCCGACCTTCCATTCCGCTTTGGTGAGCGGTGTGTTGATCTGCCCATAGTGGTGCGCCTGCAGCGTGCCCGGCCGTGCATGAAAGTTCGGCAGCTCATGCAGCAGCACGTTGAGCTTCACGGTGCAACCCTCGATTGGTACAGCGCGCACATTGCCTGCCCATGTAGCATCGGCGGCTGTGTCCAGCATTCGCAGCGTGCGCACCGGGTCGGCATTGGAAATCACAACCGGCGCGTGGATGCGCTCTCCACTCTCCAGCAGTACCCCTTCGCCCGGCACAATGCGGGCCACGCTGACGCCGGTGGCAACGGTTGCGCCAGCCTCGCGCGCCGCGTCGCAGAAATAGAAGGAGACCATGCCCATGCCGCCCTTCACGTATCCCCACATGCCCGGCATTCCACCCAGCCTGCCCGAAGCATGATGAAAGCGAATCGAAGCCGTGCCTGCATCGAAGGGGCTCGCGTTGGTGCCAATCACGCCCTGCCCCAGATACGCCGATTGCAGCCGCTCGTCCGTCAGGTAGCGCTCCACAAATTCCGCCATTGACCAGTCGAAGAGCAGGCTGCGCGCTTCCGCATCTCCAGCAATCCGCTGTTCCAGTTCTTCCTGCGATGGCGCGTCACCAATCCATACATCATGTTTTCCCGCCGGCCGCAGGGCATCGCGTAGTCGGCGGACCACGTCGTTCATGCCATGCCAGCCGGCAACATCCTGCGGCGCAAAGCGGCGCACCTCGGCTTCGCACTGCGCATCGTCATCCCATAGTTGAATGCTGCTGCCATCCGGAAACGGAACAAAGAGTCCGTTGACGGCAGGCGTCCAGGAAAATCCCCGGCTCGGCAAGCCAAGCTCTTCCACCACCAGCGGATGCAGCAGCCCAGCCAGATATGCGCACGGCGACATGCGCACGCCTGGGAAGGGCTCTTCAATGGTGCAGGCGCCACCCACGCGCTCGCGGCTCTCCAGCACCAGCACACGCTTGCCGGCACGCGCCAGATATGTGGCGCACGCAAGCCCATTGTGTCCTGCGCCCACGATGATCGCGTCCCAGCGCTGCGCGGCAATTTTCTTCAGTGGAGCAGGAAGGCCAATCTTTCCCAGTACAGCGGCAGTTGCAGACATGCTGACAGTATCTACGACGAAGTTGCCGGAAGGAAGAAGAAATCGGAGTGGCAAGGAGCATGTGCGACAGACCACAGAAAGTGCTCTGTAGCCTGTCGTTTCCGGATCATCGTTCCAGCGTTGTTTCCGCTTTGGTCGGCTTGGTCGAAACCGCAGCCGGGGTCGGCAACCGGGTGCGGTCCCATCCGCCGCCCAGCGCCTGGATCAGCTCAATCGATGCTGTCATCTGCTGTATGCGCACGGTGGTCAGTGACTGCTGCGCCGCCAGCAGGCTGGTCTGCGCCGTCATCACGTTGATGTAAGGATCAATTCCGGTTTCGTAGCGGCCCATCTCCAGGTCCAGATACTGTTGTGCCGCATCCACAGCTTCCTGCTGCTTGATGGCCTGCTCTGAGAGGATGCGCGTCGCTGCCAGGTAGTCCTCCACCTGCTGGAATGCAACCAGCACAGCCTGCCGGTACGCTGCCACATCCGCATTGTAGATGGCCGTGTACTGGTGCAGCTGCGCACGATACAAACCGCCATTGAACAGCGTCTGCGAAATCGAAGGGCCAATGGACCAGAAGCGGCTGGGCCAGTCAAACCAATGTTTGAAATTCGAGGACTCAAATCCGCCATTGGCGGAAAGCGTCAGTGCAGGAAAAAATGCTCCATAGCCAATGCCGATCGTGGCATTGGCATCTGCCAGCGTGCGCTCGGCTGCGGCAATATCTGGCCTGCGCTCCAGCAGTTGCGATGGCACGCCCACAGGAATCGCCGGGGGGGAAGTCAGCTCCGGCCTGACCGGAATGGAGAAGTCCGTTGCCGGTTTGCCGATCAACATGGCAATGGCATTTTCATACTGCGCACGCGCTACGCCTGCATTCAGCGCAGCGGACTCGGCGGTCTTCAGCGTGCTTTGCGCGCCGACCACGGAGATGTAGTCGCCCACGCCAGTCTTATAAAGCGTCTGCGTAATCTCCAGCGACCGCTGATCAGCAGCCACCGTGTCATTCAGCATTTTTTGCAGCGCATCCTGACCGCGAATCTGGAAATAGTATTCCGCCAGGCTGGCCTGTTCTGAAAGCTGCATGTTCGTCAGGTCCGCCGCGCTCACCTGGGCGCTGTACTGCGCTTCGCGCACCACATTGCGGATTTTCCCAAAGAAGTCCGGCTGCCACGCCACGCTGAACGGAAAACCCCACACCGTGCTGGTGCGGCCCGTGTTGGCCTGCGAAGAATTGGTCAGATTGCCGGAGGACTTTGAACGGTTCCACGTTGGACTGGTGGAGACTGTTGGCCAGTATTGCGCGCGCGCCTCACGCACAATGGCCCGTGCAGCCATGTAGTTTTCAAAATACTGCTTGATGTTCTGGTTGTTCAGGTTCAGTTGCTCTTCAAGCGCATTCAGTTCAGGATCGTGAAAGATCTCCCACCACTTGCCGCGCAGCATCGCATCCTGTGGAGCAGCGACCTTCCAGCCCGGAGCATCCTGAAAGTGAACGGTGGATTCCTTATAGCTGGGTGCCGTTGCAGTTGGCGCCACCGGAACATGATACTTCGGCCCCGGAGTGCAGCCGGCCAATACAGCGACAAGGGCCAGTGCAGCCAGACGTGCGGGTTTTTGACGGTTCGTTTTCATGCAACGCTTCCAGTTCTGAGCAGGTTTCATCCCATCGCCTCGCTGGACTCCGGGTGGAAAGTATCGTGTTGTTTGCCAGACATGCGCAGGCGCATCCGGTCCATGTATAGATAGACGACCGGCGTGGTGTACAGCGTCAGCATCTGGCTCATAATCAGGCCGCCGACAATCGTAATGCCCAGCGGCCGCCGCAGTTCTGATCCGGTGCCGGTGCCAAAGGCCAGCGGCAGCGCTCCAAACAATGCCGCCATGGTGGTCATCAGAATAGGACGGAAGCGCAGCATGCAGGCCTCAAAGATGGCGTCACGTGTGGTCATACCTTGTTCGCGCTCTGCCATCAGCGCAAAGTCAATCATCATGATCGCGTTCTTCTTCACAATGCCGATCAGCAGAATGATGCCGATGATGGAGATCACATTGAGGTCAGTCTTGAATAGCATCAGCGCCATCATGGCGCCCACGCTGGCCGAGGGCAGTGTGGAGATGATGGTCAGCGGATGCACCAGGCTCTCATACAGCACGCCCAGTACGATATAAACCGCCAGCAGCGCGGTGAGAATCAACACCGGCTCCGAACTGAGCGACTTTTGGAAGGCCTGCAGCGTTCCGGCAAAGTAACCGTGAATCGTAGACGGTGTTCCCAGCTCGTCCTGCATGCTTTGAATGCGCTGTGTTGCCTGGCCCAGGGAAACACCGGGCGCAAGGTTGAAGGAGACCGTAACCGACGGAAAAAGGCCAGTGTGATTGATCTGCAGCGGTGTGGTTGTTGTTTCCGCTCTGGCCATCGTGTCCAGTGGGATGGGTCCGTTGCCGGTGTGCAGGTAAATGTTCTTCAGGCCCTCTGGCGATTGCCAGTACTGCGGCGCAACTTCCAGCACGACATAATACTGGTTCAACTGCGTATAGATCAGCGAAACCTGCGATTGTCCAAAGGCGGAATACAGTGCAGAGTCCAGTGATTTTGCGGTGACACCCAGCCGCGCCGCCGTGGTCCGGTCATAGTTCAGATACTCCGACAGACCGCCATCCTGCTGATCTGTGTTCACATCCTGCAGGCCGGGCAGCTTGCGCATGTGCGCCAGCAGAACCGGCCCCCAGTGCGCCAGGTCCTTCAGCGTGTCCGCCTGAATCGTGTATTGATACAGCGCATCGCTGCCGCGCCCGCCAATGCGCAAATCCTGCGCCGCCTGCAGAAATGCGGAAGCGACTGGCAGCCGGTTGAGCTTTGGCCGCAGCCGGTTGATGACCCCTGCTGCACTGGTGCCGCGCACGCTCAACGGCTTCAGTGCAATGTACATGAAACCGTGATTGCCAGAGCCGACATAGCCCACCACGTTGGCCACTGCCGGGTCTGACTTGACAACATGCTGCAGTTGCCGCAGGGAGTTGTCCATGATGGCGAAGGACGCATCCTGCGGCCCTTGAATACCGCCAACCAGCGCACCCGTGTCCTGCTGCGGAAAGAAGCCTTTCGGGATGCGGACCACCAGGAGCACATTCAGCGCAACCAGCGCAATCAACACCACCAGCGTCAGTCCCGGATTGGCCAGCACCCACTGCAGGCTGCTGCGATACCCGGCGAGCACCGTGCTGAACAACTTCTCGCTCGCCTGGTAAAAGCGCCCGTGCTTTTCCTCCTTCGGGGTCTTCAGCAGATGCGCGCACATCATCGGCGTTGTCGTAATGGAGATCACCATCGACACCAGGATGGCTGTCGACAACGTGATGGCGAATTCCCGAAAGAGCCGGCCCACAATGCCGCCCATCAGCAGGATCGGAATGAAAACGGCAACCAGTGACATGCTGATGGAAAAAACCGTGAAGCCAATCTCTTTGGCGCCCTTGAGCGCAGCGGCCATCGGCGTCATGCCTGCTTCCAGGTGGCGCGTAATGTTTTCCATCACCACAATGGCGTCGTCGACAACAAATCCGGTGGAGATGGTGAGCGCCATCAGGGAGAGATTGTCCAGGCTGAAGCCCAGCAGATACATGACTGCGAAGGTGCCAATCAGGGAAAGCGGCACAGCCACGCTGGGAATCAGCGTGGCCCGGGGACTGCGCAAAAACAGGAAGACGACAAAGATGACCAGCGCAATCGAGATCAGCAGGGTCCGCTCCACTTCATCCACGGAGGCGCGAATCGTCGTGGTGCGGTCCATCACCACCGTCATGTTCATCCCCTGCGGAATCGCGGCCTTCAAAAAGCCAAGCTGGCTGCGGATGAGGTCGACTGTCTCAATAATGTTGGCGCCAGGCTGCCGGAAGATGATGAGGACAATCGATGGTTTGCCGTTCAGGTAGCCGGCATTGCGCAGGTTCTGAGTGGCGTCCACAACACTGGCCACGTCGGAAAGGCGGACAGCAGCGCCATTGTGGTAACCAATAATCAACGGCGCATAGTCTACGGCATGGGAAATCTGTCCATTCACGACAATGTCGGCCGTGCCATTTTTCCCGTAGCCAATCTGCCCCCGCGCCAGGTCCGAGTTCTGCGTGCTCAGCATCGACTGAATGTTCGACAAGGTCAGCCCGTAGCTGTTCAGCAAGGTCGGATTCACCTCGACCCGCACCGATGGCAGCGCGCCGCCACCCACCACCACCTGGCCCACGCCTTCAATCTGCGAGAGTTTCTGCTCCATCACCGTAGAGGCGGCATCGTACATCTGCGCGCGGCTGTAGGTCCCGGATGTGAGCCCGATGACCATGATCGGGGCGTCCGTAGGGTTCACCTTGCGGTAGCTGGGGTTGCCGGGCATGTTGGCCGGCAGATAGGTGCGCGCCGCGTTGATGGCGGCCTCCACATCGCGCGCCGCGCCGTTGATGTCGCGGTTCAGATCAAACTGCAACGTGATCTGCGTGCTGCCCAGTGAACTGGAGGAGGTCATCTCCGTGACCCCGGCAATATGGCCGAACTGCCGCTCCAGCGGTGTGGCCACGGACGACGCCATAATCTCCGCACTGGCGCCGGGCAGTCCCGCATTCACTGAGATTGTGGGGAAGTCCACCTGCGGCAGCGGAGAAATCGGCAGCACCGTAAAGCCAATAATGCCGGCAATGGCCACCGCCGCAGTCAGCAGCGTGGTGGCCACCGGCCGGCGGATGAATGGCGCGGAGACGTTCATGCCTGCTCCGATGCCTGCTGCGGCCGTTGCGTGCCTTCTGCGCTCAGGCTCTTGCCGGTGATCTTCTGCGCCAGCCGGTCAAAGAAGATGTAAATCACCGGCGTTGTGTACAGCGTAAGAATCTGGCTCAGCAACAGACCACCCACCATGGAGATGCCCAGTGGCCGGCGCAGTTCGGAGCCAATGCCCCGTCCGAAGGCCAGCGGAATGCCACCCAGCAGCGCTGCCATGGTCGTCATCATGATCGGGCGGAAGCGCAGCAGGCTGGCTTCATAAATGGCGTCCGTCGAGCTCTTGCCTTCTTTGCGCTCCGCTTCCAGCGCAAAATCAACGATCATGATGCCGTTCTTCTTCACAATGCCGATCAGCAGGATGATGCCGATGATGGCCACTACACTCAGCGATTCATGGAAAAGGATCAGCGCCAGCAAAGCGCCCACGCCGGCCGAAGGCAGCGTGGAAAGAATCGTGATCGGATGAATGAAGCTCTCATACAGCACGCCCAGTACGATATAAACCGTGACCAGCGCGGCCAGAATCAGCAGCACTTCATTGGAAAGTGAACTCTTGAAGGCGGCTGCCGTTCCCTGGAAGCCGGTCTGCAGGCTGGCGGGGAAGTGCATCCCGCCGGCGGTCTTGTCGATCGCGGTAATCGCTTCTCCCAGCGCTGCATCCGGAGCAAGGTTGAAGGACACCGTCACCGAAGGGAACTGCCCCTGGTGGTTGATCGAGAGCGCCTCGGTGGTGTCTTCATAGCGGCTGAAGGCGCTCAACGGAATGGCGCTTGCGCCGGCCGTGGAAGTCGCCAGGTTGGAGGCAGCGGCCTTGCCGGAAAGCACGCGCGTCGGTGCCACCAGCGTACCGGCCGAAGGCGTGTACAGAACGGAAGTCGTCGTGGCATTGGAGCCTGCCGATGACGAGCTGGACGATGCGTAGGATGTGGACGCACCCGGCCCGCTGGTGCCGTTGGACGCACCCGCCTGCACATACAACTGGTTCAGTTGATTCGGGCCTGTGCGGAACTGCGGCATGGTCTCCAGAATCACATGATACTGGTTGAGCTGTGTGTACATGGTGCTGATCTGGCGCTGACCAAACGCGTCATACAGCGTGTTGTCCACCGTTGCCGGCGCAATGCCCAGCCGCGATGCGGTCACGCGGTCGATGATCAGCGAAACCGCGCGCGCGCCGGTCTGCTGGTCCGTGGCCACGTCCGCCAGTTCAGGCAGTTTCTTCAGCTTGGCCACAAAGCGGTTTGTCCACTCATCCAGTTCGTTGGCATCCGGATCTTCGAGCGAATACTGATACTGCGTCCGGCTCACGCGGTCGTCCACAGTGATGTTCTGCACCGGCTGCATGTACAGGGTGATGCCCTGCACTTTGGCCAGGCTCTTTTGCAGCCGGCGGATGATCTCCGACGCGCTGGCGTGGCGCTCGCTCAACGGCTTCAGGTTGATGGAGAAGCGCCCGCTGTTCAGCGTGGTGTTGGTGCCATCTGCGCCAATAAAGGAGGACAGGCTCTGCACCGCCGGGTCCTGCAGAATGACCTTCGACAGCTCCTGCTGCTTTTCCGCCATCGCCGGGAAGGAGATGGACTGCGGCGCCTGGGAAATACCCTGAATCACGCCTGTGTCCTGTACCGGAAAGAAGCCCTTGGGGATGTAGATATAGAGCAGCACCGTGAGCACCAACGTGCCTGCCGCCACCAGCAGCGTAATGGTCTGGTATTGCAGCACCCACTTCAGCGTGCGGCCATAAAAGCCAATCAAGCGCTCAAATGCACGCTCTGAGGCGCGATAGAAGCGGCCCTGTTGCGACTCCGGAATGTGCTTCAGGATGCGCGAACACATCATCGGTGTCAGCGTCAGCGAAACCACGGCAGAGATGACGATCGTGGTCGCCAGTGTAACGGCAAATTCGCGGAAGAGCCTGCCGACCACATCGCCCATGAAAAGCAGCGGAATCAGCACCGCAATCAGCGAGACCGTCAGCGAGAGGATGGTGAAGCCAATCTGTCCTGCGCCCTTGAGCGCTGCCTCCAGCGGCTGGTGGCCCTCCTCCAGATAGCGGCTGATGTTCTCAATCATCACGATCGCATCATCCACCACAAAGCCGGTGGAGATGGTGAGCGCCATCAGTGAAAGGTTGTCCAGGCTGTAGCCCAGAATGTACATCACGCCAAAGGTGCCCACCAGTGAAAGCGGCACGGCCACGCTGGGAATGATGGTTGCGGAAAGATTGCGCAGGAAGAGGAAGATGACCATCACCACCAGCGCAATGGTCAGCATCAGTTCAAATTCAACATCGTCCACCGAGGCCTGGATCGAGTCCGTCAGGTCCGTCAGTATGGTGATGTGCAGGCTGGCCGGCAGATTGGCACGCAACTGTGGCAGCAGCGCCTTGATGCTCTTCACAACGCTGATCGTGTTTGCGCCGGGCTGGCGCTGCACGTTCAGGACCACCGCCGGCGTGGTGTCCATCCATGCGGCCTGCTTGCTGTTCTCCACGCCATTGATGACCTGCGCAACGTCCTTCAGAAAGACTGGCGCGCCATTGCGGTACGCAATCACCACATCGCGGTACTCGTCGCTGGTGCGGAGCTGGTCATTCGCATCAATCTGGTAGTCCTGGTGCGGGCCATCAAAGTTGCCCTTGGCGGCATTCACGCTGGTGTCCGTCAGTGCCGTGCGCACATCCTCCATGTTGATGCCATAGGAGGCCAGTTTTGATGGGTTCACCTGAATGCGGACTGCTGGCTTCTGCCCACCGCTGATGCTCACCATGCCGACGCCGCTCAACTGCGAAATCTTCGGCGCCAGCCGCGTGTCCACCAGGTCTTCCACCTCTGGCAGGGCAATCGTCCTGGAGGTGATGGCCAGCGTCAGCACCGGGGCATCGGCTGGATTGGTTTTGCTGTAAATCGGTGGCGCAGGCAGCACCGAAGGCAGAAAGCTCTGCCCCGCATTAATGGCCGACTGCACCTCTTCTTCTGCAACGTCGATGCTCAGTGCCAGGTTGAATTGCAGCACAATCACGGATGTCCCGCCCGAACTGGTCGAGGTCATCTGGCTGAGCCCCTGCATTTCGCCAAACTGCCGCTCCAGCGGCGCCGTCACCGTGGTTGCCATCACCCTGGGGCTGGCTCCGGGATAGAACGTCAGCACCTGGATCGTCGGATAATCCACCTGCGGCAGCGCAGAAACCGGCAACTGCGTGTAGGCCACAATGCCTGCCAGCAGAATGGCCACCATCAGCAGCGAAGTTGCGACGGGCCTCAGAATAAATGGGCGCGAAGGACTCACGGAGTGTTGCTCTCGCTCGTGCCGACAGGTGCTGCCGTTTTCAGGATGATTGTCTTGGAGCCGTTTTGCAGCTTCTGGAAGCTGCTGGTTGCTACAACATCCCCCGGATTGATCCCCTGCACCACGGTGACGCCATCACTGGAAGTGCCCGTGGTCACATTGCGTACTGCGGCCTTGCCATCTGCAATCACGTAAACAAAGGAGACCTGCCCATCATGCTGAACGGCAACGTTGGGAACCAGCGTCACCCCGTGTTCGGTCGTGACCAGCAGCCGCGTGTTGACGAACTGGTTCGGGAAGAGCAGCCCCTGGCGGTTGTCAAAATTGGCGCGCAGTTTCACCGTGCCGGTGGTGGTGTCAATCTGGTTGTCCAGTGCTTCCAGCTTTCCGGTTGCAAGCTTGTTCTGGTTGTCGCGGTCATAGGCATCTACGGTCAGCCTGGCACCTTTGTGCATCTGCGCCAGCACAGCCTCCAGATGGTTCTGTGCAAGGGTAAAGATCACCGTGATCGGGTCAATCTGCGTCACCACCACCAGCGAGGACGAGGTGCCCGCCGTCACCAGATTGCCTGGATCCACCAGCCGCAACCCCACACGGCCGTTGATCGGGGAGGTGATGTGGCAGTACTCCAGTTGCACCTTGTCATACGCCAGCGTGCCCTGGTCCGCCTTCACCAGGCCTTCATCCTGCAGCACCGTCTTTTCCTGGTCCTCCAGTTGCTGGCGAGAGATTGCATTGCGCGCCCAGGCCGCCTGATAGCGTGCCATGTCCATCCTGGCAGCAGCCAGCACGTTGTCGTCGCGCTCCAGGTTTCCTTCCGCCGTCGTCACCTGCGCCTGATAGGGCCGCGGATCAATATCGATCAGCGGCTCGCCCTTGCGCACCATCTGGCCTTCGCGGTAGTGCACCTGCGTAATCACGCCGGTCACCTGACTGTATAAGGTGGCGGTGTAGACCGGGGTCACGGTTCCGATTGCGTCCAGATAGACGCCAATCTCCCCCGCTTTGGCTGTGGCCGCTGTGAGCGTCACCGGGCCAGAGAAGCCCTGTCCTCCGCCAGCCACCTGTCCGCCCCGCTGCATCCCCCCGTGCCGCCAGACCAGGAAAAAGCCAAAGGCAAAGAGCAGAAGCAGGATGACCCAGAGCCACTGGCGGCTCCTTTTCGGTGGAAGCGCTGCGGCATCACGCTCCGGTGGCATGGGAGAACTGTACGAATCCGGTGATTTCTGTTCCATCGTGTCTTATCGCACCACCAACCGCGGAATATTTGCATAAGCCGCTTGGAATGTGAAGGTTGTGCGCTTCAGGCGCCTTCGCCTCAAAACGCAGATTGCCGTTGCTCCCGGATGCGTTACCATCCTCACCCGGCTGGAGCGTCGAGTTACAAGAAGAACAGCCCGTGGAGCGATCAATTCTTCCTCAAAAATGAGACGTGTCGAATAGACGAGTCAACCCCTCCTATTGTTGCAGAATCCGGGGACGGAAGGGGCCTCCATGGGACAGACTTTTGCAGCAGACAAACCGGTTTACTTGAGGAAGTTATTGCAACAGCAGGAAGCAGTTGCATGAATGTGGATGGAAGGCGCGCATGTGTTGGCAGTCCCGCCATGCAGGCGCCCGCTGGCCATGCTATAGCGGTTTTCCAGTTGGTGTAGCGGGAATGTGATGCCCTGAAACGGCTTTTTTCTCAAGAAAAAGCCGTCCTGCATATTCCTGGAAACTCCACGAAAACTGGAGAACCGCTATAAGCTGTGCGGCCGCCTGGAATCAGGTCGTGCGCTGTGCAGGCATAATGACAAGATAGAGCAGGCTTGATGCAAAGAAGCCGACAAACCAGGCGTAGTCATACAGCCAGCGCAGCGCCGGTACCACCAGTCCGGTAAGCGCCAGAGCCGCGCCAGCAGCAAAGCTGAGCACCGCGCGCCAGTTGATGCCGTTGCGATAGCTGTAGCGGCCAGCCCGCTGGTAGAGCGCAGCCGCGTCGAGTTGGCAACGGCGCAGCAGAAAATAGTCGGCCACCATGATGCCGGCAATCGGACCCAGCAAGGCGGAGTAGCCCACCAGCCAGCCGAAGATATACGAGTTTGCGCTGGCCAGCAGCCTCCAGGGCATCATCAGCAGGCCAACGACCCCGGTAAGGATGCCGCCCATGCGGAAGGAGATGCGGCGCGGGTTCAGGTTGGAAAAATCATTGGAAGGCGAAACCACATTGGCTGCCACGTTGGTGTTGAGCGTGGCCACCAGCAGCGCCACCAGGGCAATGGACGCCACGATGGGCTGATGAAAGCGGCCCAGCAGAGTGACCGGGTCCCAGATGGCCTCGCCAAACAGCACTACGGAGGCGGAGGTGACCGCAACGCCGATGAAGGAGTACAGCGTCATGGCTGGGGGCAGTCCCAGCGACTGGCCAATGATCTGCGCGCGCTGCGAGCGGGCATAGCGCGTGAAGTCCGGAATGTTCAGCGCGACGGTGGACCAGAAGCCCACCATGCCGGTGAGCGACGGGATGAAGAAGTGAAGAAAGTCGCGCGTAGTGTGGAATTTGCTGGGGCTGGAAAGCACCGGCCCCAGTCCGCCTGCCTTGCGCGTGACGTACCAGAGCAGCAGCAGACCCACGCCCAGCATGAACGGCGCGCCGATGCCCTCCAGAAACTTGATCGTCTCCACGCCGCGCCACACCACCACCATGTTCAGCAGCCAGAAAAGCAGAAAGCAGATCCATTTGCCGCCCGCGATTGCGGCCGCATGTGGCCACAGCACTACCAGCATGGCATAGATGGCCTGCCCGCCAATCCAGGTTTGGATGCCGAACCATCCGCAGGCCACCAGCGCACGCAGAATGGCCGGTAGATTCGCGCCACGCACGCCGAACGAGGCCCGCACAAACACTGGAAATGGAATGCCGTAACGCGTGCCCGCGTGCGCATTCAGAATCATGGGAATGAGCACAATAATGTTGCCCAGCAGAATGGTGCCAATGGCCTGCTTCCAGCTCATGCCGCCGGCAATCAACCCAGAGGCCAGCATGTACGTGGGTATGCAGACGGACATGGCGACCCACAGCGAAGCGTAGTTGTAAATGCCCCAGGTGCGCTTCTCCAGCGGAATGGGCGCGAGGTCTTCGTTATAGAGTGCCGCATCGTGCGGAATTGCCCCAGGTTGGGCCTGCGTGCTCGTGTCCATGCGGTCTTTTCATGCCTCCAACTGCGGATATGCTGCGCAAGTGCTGCGCGACTATAGCGGTTTTCCAGTTGGTGTAGAGGGAACGTGATGCCCTGAAACGGCTTTTTTCTCAAGAAAAAGCCGTCCTGCATATTCCTGGAAACTCCACGAAAACTGGAGAACCGCTCTAACGCACCTGCGGAAAGCCAAGGTCCACTTTGCTGCCGCCGGGGTCTGGCCAGCGGCTGGTGACCACCTTGGCATGCGTATAGAACTGCACGCCCTCTGGCCCGTACATGTGCAGATCGCCGAAGAGAGACGACTTCCAGCCGCCGAAGCTGTAATACGCCACGGGCACTGGAATCGGCACGTTGATGCCGACCATGCCGACCTCCACATCGAACTGGAACTGGCGTGCCGCGCCGCCATTCTGCGTAAAGATGGCGGTGCCGTTGCCGTAGGGATTCTCATTGATGATGCGCAGCGCTTCGGCATACGTCTCCACGCGCACCACACTGAGCACCGGGCCGAAGATTTCGTCGTTGTAGCAGCGCATGCCCGGCTCCACATGATCGAGCAGCGACGGCCCCAGGAAAAATCCTTCGCCGCGCGTCGCCGGTTCGCTGCGGCCATCGGCAACCACCTGCGCGCCTTCGCTGGTGGCCGAATCCAGGTAGGATGCAACACGGTCACGATGCTCGCGCGTGATGAGCGGCCCCATTTCGCTCTGCGGCTCCAGGCCTGCGCCCACGCGGATGCGGCCAATGCGCTGGCGAACCGCCTCTACCAGCGGATCTGCCACATTGCCCACGGCCAGCACCACCGAGATGGCCATGCAGCGCTCGCCGGCGGCGCCATAGGCTGCGGAAACGGCCGCGTCGGCCGCCATGTCCAGGTCGGCGTCCGGCAGCACCAGCATGTGATTTTTTGCACCGCCCAGCGCCTGCACGCGCTTTCCATTGCGCGTGGCGGTCTCATAAATCGCTTTGGCCACCGGGGTCGATCCCACAAAACTGATGGCCTTGATCTCCGCATGCTGCAGCAGCGCATCCACGGCAACCTTGTCGCCCTGCACCACGTTGAAGACGCCATCGGGCACGCCGGCCTGCTGCGCCAGCTCTGCCAGCAACAGGCTGGCCGAGGGCACCTTCTCCGATGGCTTCAGCAGAAAAGTATTGCCGCAGGCGATGGCGTTGGCCAGCATCCAGATGGGCACCATGGCAGGAAAGTTGAACGGCGTAATGCCCGCCACCACGCCCAGCGGCTGGCGGATCTGGTACACATCCACGCCGCGGCTGGACTGCTCCGAGTAGCCGCCCTTCAACAGGCTGGGAATGCCGCAGGCAAACTCCAGATTCTCCAGCCCGCGCGCCACCTCGCCCATTGCATCGCTCAACGTTTTGCCATTTTCCAGCGTAATCGCTTCGGCAATCCGCTGGCGGTTGGCATCCACCAGATTGCGCAGGCGGAACAGGACCTCGGCGCGGCGCGACAGCGCCGTGGCGCGCCATTCCCCGAAGGCCGCTTTGGCGGAAGCGGCTGCGCGCTCCACATCGGCCGCGTCGGCAAAGGTGACATGGGCTGAAACTTCTCCCGTGGCAGGGTTGGTGACGATGCCGTACCGCTGCGACTGCGACTCCACCAACGTGCCGCCAATCCAATGCTGCAATGTTCTGGTTGCTGTTGCTTCTGCTGTTTTCATCGTGCGCCTCCGGCACTTGCGCTGCGCACTTGTTGCGGCGCTTGCTGCATCCACGCCATCGTTTTTGTGGCCAGCCGGTCCAGCGCGGCGACGGCCTGCTCCAAATGCTCTTCGCGGGTGTCTTCAATCTTGTTGTGGCTGATGCCGCGCAACGACTGCACAAACAGCATGACGGCAGGAATGCCCGCGCGGGCCACCTCTGCCGCATCATGCAGCGGCCCTGAAGGCAACCGGTGCGACTTTCCTGCCGTCTCGCGGACCGCCTCTTCGCACAATGCAATCAGCTCCGGATGGAACGGCACCGGCTCAATCTTCCAGATGCGCGACCACTCCACCGTGCAGCGCTCTTCCGCGGCAAATTGTTGGCTGCGGGCCTGCGCTTCGGCATACATGGCCGCCAGCACCCCGGCATCCAGGTCACGTTGGTCGAGCGTGGTTTCGCAGCGGCCCACCACGGCCGTCACAATGCCGGGAAAGGTTTTTACGCTGCCCATGGTGCACACGGAGTCCGCATGTTTACCGGCGATGGCGCGAATCTCCAGCGCCAGTTTGGCCGCGGCCGCCAGCGCATCGCGGCGCACAGCCATGGGTGTGGAGCCGGAATGCGCCTCTTCGCCATGGAAGGTGATTGCGTGGCGCTCCACGCCTTTGGTGCCCGTCACCGCGCCGAGCGGCAGTCCCAGATTTTCCAGCACCGGCCCCTGCTCAATATGCAGTTCCAGATACGCCGCCGCATGCTTCTGCTCCTGCTGTGCATCGCCGATGGCCTCCATCTGCACACCACAGCGACGCAGCGCCTCTTCCAGCCGGACGCCATCGCGGTCGGTGCGTCCGCGGTCGGCCTCAATCGTGTGATTGCCCGCAAAAGCGGCCGAGCCGAAAAGGCTCCGGCCAAAGCGCGCGCCCTCTTCATCGGCCCAGTCCACCAGCCGCACCGTGACCGGCGGCCTGCCGTGGTACTCCTCCGAGATTCGGCGCAGCACGCCCAGCGACGCCAGCACCCCCAGACAACCATCCAGCCAGCCGCCGTTGGGGACCGAGTCCAGATGCCCACCCAGAATCAGCGCCTGCTCCGATGCACCCGGCAGCGTGACCCAGCGATTGCCCGCAGCATCCAGATGATGCTCCACCGGCAGCCCCTTGATCTGATCGGCAAACCACGCACGCGCTTTGAGCCACGTATCTGTCCACGCAACCCGCTGTGCGCCGTGCTCATCTGCCGTAAGCGCGCGCAGTTCTTTCAATGAGGTGACAACGGCTTTTGCATCAATAGGCATGTTCTCTCCCATATTGCGGCTGGCGGCGCAGCAACTGTCCGCGGTTTGGCTCGCCCACAAAGACGCCATCGCGCACCTGCACCTTGCCGCGTACGGTCACCACAGCAGGACGCCCTTCGATGGCAAAGCCTTCAAAGCCGTTGTAGTCGCTGTTGGTGTGCTGGGTGGCGGCGGAAAGCCTGCCGCGATAGTGCGGGTCGTAGATCACGAGGTCCGCATCGCTGCCGACGGCAATGGTTCCTTTGCGCGGAAACAGGCCAAAGAGCTTTGCCGCGCGCGTGCTCAGCGCATCCACAAAGCGATGCAGATCCAGCCCGCCACGGCGCACGCCGTAGGTGTACATCAGGTTCACCCGCTCCTCCAGGCCGGGAATGCCGTTGGGAATCTGCGTGAAGTTGCCTTCGCCCAGCAGCTTCTGGCTGGTGTCAAAGGGGCAATGGTCCGTGCCAACCGTATCAATCAAACCAGACTGCAACGCATTCCACAGCACCGGCAGGTTGCGCTTGTCGCGCAGTGGCGGCGACATGACGTGCTTCATGCCCTCCACGCCAGCGCGCTCTGCGCAGGTTTTGTCGAGGAAGAAGTGCGGCACCACGGACTCCACCGAGAGCCGCACGCCACGCAGCCGCGCCTCTACCGCAGCCCGCAGCGCAGGCGCGCAGGAAAGATGCACCACATAGCCGGTAGCGCCGGTCTGTTCCAGAAACGTGGCAAAGCGGCTGGTGCCCTCGGCCTCCACCAGCTCCGGACGGCTGGGCTCGTGCCACTCCGGCCCGGTTTTGCCCGCAGCCAGCAACTGCTGCTGCAACTGGCTCACCAGCTCCGCATTTTCGCAGTGCGCCGTAGTAATCACGCCCAGCTCTGCCGCCAGCTGGAGCGTCTGGAACATTTCTTCATCGTTGACGCCGAAGAAATTTTTATACGAGAGAAAAATTTTGAAGGAGGCTGTGCCGTCGGCCACAATCTGCCGCAACTGCGCGGCCGTCTTCTCATCGAAGCGCGTCACTGCCATGTGAAAGGCGTAGTCGCAGGCGCTGTTGCCAGCGGCCTTCTGTTTCCATAGCTCGTAGCCTTCGAGCGCATCCTCGTTGCGCGAAGGACAACACATCTCAAGGAATGTGGTAGTGCCGCCGATGAGCGCCGCCACGCTGGCCGTGGCATGGGTGTCCTTGGCGAAGGTGGCCATGAACGGCAGATAGATGTGGACGTGCGGATCGATGAAGCCAGGAAAGACCAGCTTGCCCGTGGCATCCACCACCTCTGTTCCCGCTGGCGCCGGCAGTTGGTTGCCAATGGCCGTGATGGTCTCGTTCTCGACGTAGATGTCGGCCTGAAAGCGGGCCTCGGCCGTCACCACTTCTCCGTTTTGAATCAGCAAGGGCATGGTCTGCTCGTTTCGTTTCAGTGAATCTCAATGCCGACCGACTTGCGGTAGGCCTGCATGGCGTCCCAGTCCTCGGTTACTTCCGGCTTGCTGCGCGACAACGCATCCCACGTAATGGATTCGCGCCCGGAAGGAACCTCCGCCATGGAGATGCAATCGTCCACCGGGCAGACGTTGTAGCACAGGCGGCAACCAACGCAGTCCGCCTCGCGCACCACCGGTTGCGGGCGGCCCTGCGCCGCCTCCTGCCGACCGTTGGAGCGCACATCATAAGCATGCGGCTGCACCACTTCGCCCGCCGCATTCACCAGATCAATGCACTGGTGCGCCGTATCGTTGCAGGCCACATAGCAAAGATTGCACTTAATGCACTTCGCCTCATCAATGCTCGCCACGGCGCGAAAGGCGAGATCGAAGTTCTTGAAGTCGGAGATGCGGTGCAGGCTTTTGCCCGTCACATCGGCAATGCTGGCAAAGCCCTTCGCGTCCATCCAGTTGGAAAGGCCATCGCACAGGTCTTCAATGATGCGATAGCCATAGTGCATGGCCGCCGTGCAAACCTGCAAACTGGACGCGCCCAGCAGCAGAAACTCCGCCGCATCCTGCCAGGTGCTGATGCCGCCCATGCCGGAGATGGGCAGGCCCGCTTGCGACACCCCATCATCCTTGCCCAGCGCAGAAAGCATGTTCAGCGCAATCGGCTTTACCGCAGGCCCGGCGTAACCGCCATGCCCGCCTTTACCGCCAATATTCGGCGTGATCTCCAGCGTGTCCAGATCGATGCCCACGATCGAGTTGATGGTGTTGATGAGCGAAAGCGCGTTGGCCCCGGCACGCACGGCCGCGCGCGCCGGAGTAACAATATTAGTGATGTTGGGCGTCAGCTTGACGATGACGGGAATCGACGCAACGCCCATCACCCAGCCCGTGATCTGCTCGCAGTACTCCGGCACCTGGCCCACGGCAGAGCCCATGCCGCGCTCGCTCATGCCGTGCGGGCAACCATAGTTCAGCTCAATGCCGTCGGCGCCGGTGTCCTCAATGCGCTGCACAATCTCCTTCCATGCTTCGGGCTTCGACTCCACCATGGCGGACACAATCACTGCGCGATCCGGCCAGTTGCGTTTGACCTCGGCAATTTCGCGCAGGTTCACCTCCAGCGGACGGTCCGAGATCAGCTCCACATTGTTGATGGCCAGCATGCGCTGCCTGCCGTAGTGCCAGGCTCCGTAACGATTGGAGACGTTGAGCACCGGCGCGCCGATCGTCTTCCACACCGCGCCGCCCCAGCCTGCTTCAAAGGCCTTCTGCACCTGCGCGCCAGAGTTGGTCGGTGGCGCAGAGGCCAGCCAGAACGGGTTCGGTGACTGGATGCCTGCGAAGTTGATCTTAAGATCGGCCATGTTTACCTCCTGCTACGGAAGCCGCCCCGGCCTGCAGCCGCTGGTGGATTGCCTCTGCCGCGAGCTTGCCATCCTGCACAGCCATCACCGTGGAAGCCGCACCTTTAGCGCGAATGCAGTCGCCGATGGCAAACACGCCTGCGCGGCTGGTTTCAAAATCCTCCTGGATTGCGATGAAACCTTTCTCCGTGCGCAGCCCCAGCAGCTCTGCCACAGACCATTTGTGCTGGCCAATGGCCTTCACAATCAGGTCAGCCTCCAGCACAAACTCCGACCCCGGCACCGGATGCGGCGATGGGCGGCCGGAAGCATCCGGCGCGCCAGGCTGCATGGCCACGCATTGCAGCCCACGCACGCGACCCTCCTGCACCAGCACCTGCACTGGCTGCGTCAGGAAGCGGAATGCAATGCCCTCCTGCTTGGCGAATTCATACTCATGCGGATAGCAGCTCATTTCGTGCCTGGTGCGGCGATACACCATGGTGACGCGTTCTGCGCCAGCGCGGCGGGCAATGGTGGCGCAGTCAATCGCTGTGTTGCCCGCGCCCACCACAATTACCTGCCGCCCGCTGGGCAGGCTTTGCAACTCGGTCTTGCTGCGCTCCACGTACAGCAGCCCATCCAGCACATACTCTTCCTGCGGAATGCCAAGTGACGGGCTGTTGCCCAGGCCAACGCCCAGCACCACCGCATCGAACTGCGCCTGTAATTCCTCCATCTGTATATTGCGGCCCAGTTCTACGCCGGTGCGCATCTCCACGCCCATGGCGGCAATGCGTTCGGCTTCGCTCACAGCCACTTCCACCGGCTCGCGCAGCGCAATGATGCCGTAGGTGGAAAGCCCACCCGGCAACGCACGCCGCTCGAACAGCGTCACCGCGTGGCCACGCTTCGCCAGCTCGCCCGCGCAGGAAAGCCCAGCTGGTCCGGCGCCGATCACAGCCACTGTGTGTCCCGTGGGCGCAGCCGTCACCCGCGGATGCACGCCCTTCGCCTGCGCATAGTCCATCGCATGGCGCTGCAGACGGCCAATGGCGATCGGCTTGTGCTCGCTGCCCAGCACGCAGGCGCCTTCGCACAGCTCCTGCACCGGGCAGACCCGCGCGCAGGTGGCGCCCAGCAGGTTGGCGGCAAAGATCGTCTCCGCAGACCCGCGCAGATTTTCCGTGGCTATTTTCTTGATGAAGGCAGGGATGTCGATATGCGTGGGGCAGGCATGCGTGCAGGGTGCGTCGTAACAGTACAGGCAGCGGTCGGCTTCAATCGACGCCTCATTCGGCGTCAACGGCGGTAACTGCTCGCCGAACGGGTCTTGCGTTCCCGTTGGTTTCAGATCCATAGTGTCGGGCTTCTCCTCAACCGCGTGGAAATCCTCTGTGTCCTGCCTGGGCCTGTTCCGTTGCTTCCGGGAAGGCTGCGAACCGGGCCCTGCACCGTAAGAGAAGGATACATAGTATGCCGAGCGGCTGCCAACGACAAGAGGGCCGTGCAAACACCCAGATGCAGCAACACCGCAGGCAGCTACTGCCTGCGCATCTGGTGCAGCATACGGCGCAACATGCCCATCCAAAGCGCTGCATCGCCCGCCTGCAGCTGCATGCGCAGCACCAGCCGGCGCAGCTTTGCCTCGCTGTCCTCTGCAGGATTCTGCCGCGCGTAGCCGCACACCTCCAGCGCCTCCCGCAGCAACTGCGCCACGCGCTCCTGCTCCGCCGCAGTGGCCATCTTCGGCAACGGTGGAGTGGCCGCGGCAGCCCCGCCATGCGCCAGCGCATACAGGCACACGGCCACCGCCTGCCCCAGGTTCATGGAGCTGTGCTGGTCGCGCGTTGGTATGCGCAGCAGCCAGTGGCAGTGGCTGAGCTCCACATTGCTGAGCCCGTTCTTCTCGCTGCCGAAGAGCAGCGCCACACGTGCGGACGATGTCTCCAGCGCAGACCGCACTTCGGCCGCAGCCCCCGGCAACATCCGCAAAGCATGCTGAGGATGGCGGCCGATGTCCCCTGTAGTACCAATGACCAGCGTGCAGTCCGCCACGGCCTCGGCCACGCTGGTAAATTCCTGCGCCGCGGCCATCACCGCTGCCGCATCTACAGCCGAGCGCGCTTCGCGGAAAGCCACTGCATACGGCTGCACAACGCGCAGATGCGGGAAGCCAAAGTTGCTCATGGCACGGGCTGCTGCTCCCAGATTGTTGGGGTTGCGCGTGGCCACCAGCACCAGGCAAAGGCGGTCGAGTTGGGCCAGAGTGAGCAAGGCTCTATTTTAGAGCTATCTTGGCAGGCGCTTTATTTCGGAGCGAATGGTAGCCGAGGGCTTTAGTCCTCGGAACTGTAAGAGTCTGATGATTGCGGCTTAAGCCGCTGGGGTATTCACTGGTGAAAGCTGAAAAGCGTGCCTCAGGGGCTGAAGCCCCTTTTTTCGATGTGCGCAAATCCGAGGGCTATAGCGGTTTTCCAGTTGGTGTAGAGGGAACGTGATGCCCTGAAACGGCTTT
>DZDJ01000063.1 GCA_022736715.1 Edaphobacter aggregans | reverse complement strand
CCGTTATAGCGGTTTTCCAGTTGGTGTAGAGGGAACGTGATGCCCTGAAATGGCTTTTTTCTCAAGAAAAAGCCATCCTGCATGTTTTTTGAAACTCCACGAAAACTGGAGAACCGCTCTAGTGGATCGTCCGCATCTTGCGGGACATGAAATCCATCAGCAGATAATTGCCAAGGTTTTCCGGCGTGGTGAAGTAGGCCTTGCCGCGGCACATGGCCGTGACGCGCTGCACAAACTGCACCAGTCCAAAGTCCGACGCCAGCATGAAGGTGTTGATCATGATGCCGGCGCGCTTGCAGCGGGAGACCTCGTCCAGCGTCTCAGAAACCACCAGCGGGTCAAGCCCAAAGGCGTTCTTGTAGATGCGGCCATCTGGCAGTGTGAGCGCGGAGGGCTTGCCGTCGGTGATCATCACAATCTGCTTCATGTCCTTGCGTTGCCGGTCGAGGATGCGATGGGCCACGCGCAGACCTTCGCGCGTGTTGGTGTAGTACGGGCCAACCTTGACGCGGGCCAGTTGCGAGATGGGCAGCTCCTCGGCGGAGTCATGAAAGAGCACCAGCGACAGCGAGTCGCCCGGATATTGTGTGCGGATGAGATGAGACAGCGCCATGGCGACCTTCTTGGCCGGAGTGAAGCGGTCTTCGCCGTAGAGGATCATGGAGTGCGAGCAGTCGAGCAGGACGACCGTGGCGCAGGAAGACTCGTAGTCGCACTGGTGCACATGCAGGTCGCTGTATTCAATGTTCAGCGGCAGGCCCAGCCCTTCGCGCGCAATGGCGGAGGAGAGCGTGGCATTCACGTCCAGGTTCAGCACATCGCCAAATTCATAGGGGCGGGCGCTGCCGTTGGTTTCAATGCCGGTGGCGCGGTCGTTGGTGTCGTGCTTGCCCAAACTGGATTTTCCCAGCGAGCCGAGCAGGTTGCGCAGCGTTTTATAGCCCAGAAAATCGAGCGACTTGTCGGTAATTTCAAAGCGCGCGTCGAGGGGCGTCTCCGTCTGCGCGTTGCCGGTCTGCCCGGCTGTGCCGGAGGTGCGTGTCGGGTCATATGGCGGCGTCATGGAGATATAGTTTTCCTGCTCCATGCGGTCGATGAGCTTGTCGATCAGCTCGTCCAGCGTGCCATCGGCGGCCATGTCCTCAATCTTCTGCTGCGTTGCTTCATCAAACAGCTCGCCATCTTCCAGCGCCTGCTGCAGCGCGTCGCGCAGGTTGTCCAGCGTATGCTCGCCGCCCAGCTCCTGAAACTGCGAGAGCGGCGGGCGAAAGCCGGAGTCCAGCAGATAGCCAGAGAGCGCTTCCATCAGCTCTTCGAGTCCCAGCTCCGAGGCAAGGTCGCCGGTAAATTTTGTATAGCGGACGCGTTTCATAAAAACCAGCCTTTAGCTTTCAGTTTCTGGCCGCTCCTTTGAAGCTGGAGCGGTTCTCCAGATCCAGGGAAGCGGTTCCAACGGTGTCATCCCGAGAGAAGTGCCTGCGGGGCAAGCACGGAGTCGAGAGACCGGCTTTAGTTGAAACCTCTCCGTGTCTTGCTACGCGCAGACCAGTCCTCCATCTCCGGGTCGCGCTCGCGCTGTTGCGTGGAGCGGTTTGCCTGTTCCACGGCACGATTCTTCAGCTTCTCCGATGCGGTAAAGCCGCGCTCTTCGTTGCGGCTCAGGCGCCTGTGCGCATACATGCCTTCCAGCAGAAACTCCGCGGCAGACACGGCAACCTCCGGCGCATCCCTGGACGTTATCCTGAGCGGCGACAGCTTCTCAAGCAGTCCCTGAATCTGCTTCAGCTCGGACAGAGAATCTGCGGCGGGCTGGTTGTCGCCAATCTTCACCTCGCCGCCCAGGTTGAACCATTGCTCGATCTGCTGGGTGTTGGTCTCCGCAAAGTAGTTGTCGAAGATGCGGCCCACGGCGGCGCGGATGATCTCGCGGATCACAGTGTCGGCTCCGCGCATTTCGCCTTCGTACTCCAGCTCCACTTTGCCGGTAATGCCGGGCAGTGCGGTGTAAAGATCGCCTACGCGCGGCACCACAAGCGATTCCCCCTGCAGCAGCGCGCGGCGCTCTGCGTTGGAGATGACCAGTTCCATGGTGGAGATGGGCAGGCGCTGCGAAACGCCGCTGCGCTTGTCCACCTTTTTGTCTTCGCGCGCCAGGAAGGCCACCTGCTCCACAATTTCGCGGATGTAATGCGGAATCTGCGTCTGCAGCAGGCCGCGGTCAGCCCAGGACTCCTGCCTGGTGATGGAGATGCCTTCCTCCAGCGTCTCCGGATAATGCGTGCGAATCTCCGAACCAATGCGGTCCTTGAGCGGCGTCACGATCTTGCCGCGGGCCGTGTAGTCCTCTGGATTGGCGCTGAAGACCATGGCGACGTCCAACTCCAGGCGCACCGGGTAGCCCTTAATCTGCACATCGCCTTCCTGCAGAATGTTGAAGAGCGATACCTGGATTTTGCCGGCGAGGTCCGGCAGTTCATTGATGGCGAAGATGCCGCGATTGGCGCGTGGCAGCAGGCCGTAGTGCATCGTCAGTTCGCTGGAAAGCTCCTGCCCGCCACGCGCGGCCTTGATGGGGTCCAGGTCGCCGATCAGGTCGGCCACGGTCACATCCGGCGTGGCCAGCTTTTCAATGTAGCGCTCCTCCGGCTTCAGATAAGCGATCGGCGTGGCGTCGCCCTCTTCGGCAAGCATGTCGCGGCAGCGCTTGCACAGCGGATGATATGGGTTGTCGCGGATTTCGCAGCCGGCGATGTATGGCAGGTTTGCATCCAGCAGCGAGGTGAGCGCGCGCAGGATGCGGCTCTTGGCCTGGCCGCGCAGCCCCAGCAGAATGAAGTTGTGCCGCGAGAGCACTGCGTTCACAATCTGCGGAACGACCGTGTCCTCATATCCAACGACGCCGGGGAAGATCGGCGCCTTGGTTCGCAGGCGCGCAATCAGGTTTTCGCGCAGCTCATCTTTTACGGTGCGGCGCTGCAGCCGCTTTTCACTGAATTCGCTGTTGCGCAGTGCTCCCAGTGTGAGCGGCAAAGAAGAAGTTGCCTGGTTGGCGCGGATGCTTGAGGACATGCCTGACTCCGAAAAATGGAAAGATAACTTGGTTAAAGTATAGTCGCGGTGCGGTATTTCGATTGGATGCAGCAACCGTACTCTGCGCTACATGATGTGTCCGTTGCCGCCCGGAACCTGCTGCAACATTGCACCGCCGCGCAGTTTGGGCAGCACGGCATCATAGAACTTCAGCAGGCGCAGGGAGCGCTGCACGTCGGAACGCATGCTGAGCAGGTCCTGCTTGAAGCCGGGATCGGAAGGAATGGTGGCGGCCAGCGTCAGCGAGATGGGGGTGCTCAGATCCATGCGTGGAAAATCATGCCCATCGCTGCCGGACAAGTGCAGCATTTCAAAGTGCATGGCAGCGCACTGCTCGCGCTGCTCGCGGGTGGCCTCCATGCCGTCGTCGGCAATCAGGTCTACTTCTGCCTGCAAAAAATCGCGCGAGTTGTCGAGCAGCTCAATCTCAAAGCGTTTGCATCCCTGGCACAGGATGTCCAGCCGTCCATCGTCATAGCTATGCAGCACGGTAGTGACTTCCGCAGTGCAGCCGACCACGGCCAGCCCTTCGTGCCGTGCGCGCACCACGCCGAAGACGCTTTTCTGGCGCAGGCATTCCCCGATCATCTGTTTGTACCGTTCCTCGAAAATGTGCAGCGGCAGCGCTGCTCCGGGAAACAGCACAACGTCGAGGGGAAACAGGGGAATCTTCATGGGGATGATTATGCGCGTTGCAGGCACGGCGAGCACAGTGCGCCTGCGATTGATTTTCGTGCCGTACAAGCAATGTACCGCATTGTTTCCAGCCGATGGAAAACCCTAACGATCCACTTCTTCCAGCAGTGCCTGCATTTCACTGAGCGCGTGATGGTTACCGGTGCGCAGGGCAGACTCAATGCCGCTCTTCAGGCGCTGGATGGCCTCCTCGGTGCGGCCGAACTTCAGCAATGTCTGTGCGGACATGAAGTACCCGGCGGTGTAATCGGGATGTTGCTCCAGCAGCTTGGTGAACTCGGCCAGCGCGTTGTCCGCCTGGTTCTGGCTGGCCAGTTCCATGGCCAGGCCGTAGCGGGCAAAGGCATCCGTGGGGTTTTGCTGCAGAATGTCAGAGAGAAAAGCAATTTTGTCCATAAACTCTTCATGAAACCGGAACTACTACCCGGAATGCAATCCGCGTTTCCGCGTGCAGCGGCAGCAGAGAACCCTGCATCACCAGTCTAAATGCAACGGGCTGCGCTGGCTCCTGCTCCTGTTGCCATGCGAACGGGCAGAGAGGCATTTGCACAAATGGCGGCAACCGCCGAAACTGGAATGTAGGCCAAAAGTGCAGGAAAGAGACGGAGCGAATGACGAGCGAGGTAATTACATCGGAACCGCGGCTGGTCCGCAGTGTCCAGGAAACGCAATCGGAGATGACGGAGCTGATCCTGCCGAATGACACCAATGTGCTGGGCAACCTGCTGGGCGGGCGGCTGATGCACTTTATTGATCTGGTGGGGGCCATGGCTGCTTATCGCCACTCCCGCAGCAACGTGGTGACGGCCTCAATGGACCACATCGACTTTATTTCTCCGGTGCATGTGGGCGATCTGCTGATTCTGAAGTCGTCGACCAATCGCGCTTTCCGCACTTCGATGGAAGTCGGCGTGAAGGTGTGGGTGGAAAATGCGGTGAAGGGTACGGTGCGGCATGTGGCCTCGGCGTATCTCACGTTTGTGGCGCTGGACCGCGTGGGCCGTCGCATTGTGGTTCCGGAGCTGAAACCGGCGACGTCGGAGGAGATGCGCCGCTTTCAGGATGCCGGCCGCCGCCGTGAAATCCGCGAGCAGGAACAGAAGCGCCGCCGTTCGAACCAGAGCGAATAGACCTGGGAAATCGGCCTGGCAAAAGGCCTGCAACGTGGCCACGGCCATACTTTTCGAAAAGAAGGTCTAAGGAGTAAGCACAATGGGACACATGGGACAGGGAACGCCGCACGGAGCGCCACAGGGGACGCCGCAAGGGCCGCAGCCGCTGCCGGGAATTGCCAACGTGGTTGCAGTGGGATCGGGCAAGGGCGGCGTGGGCAAAACCACGCTGTCCGTGAATCTGGCGGTGGCGCTGGTGAAGCTGGGGTACAAGGTCGGGCTGATTGACGCCGACATCTACGGGCCGAATGTGCCGCTGATGATGGGCGCCAGCCGCCAGCCCGGCATTGTTGGCGAGAACCGCATTGAGCCATTGACGGCCCACGGCGTGAAGTTTATCTCCGTCGGGCTGATCTCACCCGGAGACAAGCCGATGGTGATGCGCGGACCGATGCTGCACCAGATCATCCGCCAATTTTTGCAGCAGGTGGAGTGGGGCGAGCTGGACTTTCTACTGGTCGACCTTCCGCCGGGCACGGGAGATGTGGTGATCTCGCTCTTCCAGACGGTGCCGCTGACGGGCGCTGTGGTGGTTTCCACGCCGTCGGATGTTTCCTTGCAGGATGCGCGCAAGGCGCTGGAGATGTTCCACCAGGTGAACGTGCCGGTGCTGGGCATTGTGGAGAACATGAGCCACTTTACCTGTCCGCATTGCCACGAAATCATCGACATCTTCGCCAAAGGTGGAGCGGAGCGCACGGCCAAACAGTTTGGGCTGACCTTCCTGGGCCCGGTAGAGCTGGACCCGGAGATTCGCTTGGGTGGAGACAGCGGAATGCCGGTGGCGCTGGGCGGCCCGGAGTCGGAAAAAGCCAGACAGTTTTACGCGGTGGCGCAGTTGGTGGCTGACCGCGCAAAAGAGCAGGCGGCGAAGAGCGAAAATATCCTGGAAATCAGCTAGAAAACCACCTGTCCGCTGCGGCCCCAGACCACGACGAGCAGAGCGAGCAGCAGCAGAACCGGCACAGCGGGGCTGTCATGCAGGATGAAGGCATGAATGATGACGGCCCCCAGTGCAACACAGAGAAGCAGCAGCGCACCGAAACCGGAAAGGGTCGTGGTAACGATGAGCGCAGCTCCGATTAATTCAATCGCGCCGGTCAGATAGCGGTACCACTGCCCCAGACCGATCTGGTCGAACATATAGACCATGTTGCGGTCGCTCAGAATCTTCAGACCGCCGGTGATGAGAAAAATCAGAGCGCAGATGGCCTGTAATCCCCACAGAACCAGGTTGATATGCGCGTCGGTGAGTTGGGCCGGGAACATATGTTCGCTATAGTCTGCACGGAACAGTAACCAATCTGCAAGTTACTTTAGTGGTGGTACCTGTCCGCCATTCCCGGAGCGGTAATGGCGGAGCAAATGGTTCTGCTGGTTTTACTTGATTGCGGCCGGGATGCCGTTCCGGGAAGGCCTCTGGAAAGGGCGGAATGCCGGTTGCTTGACAGTGCCGCAGCCCGTTCCTAGAATCGGCTTACCAGCCGAAGCGGAGCAGGAGTGGAAAAGTGCGGCGAGGCCGTTTGGGGGCGTTTTTATGGCACAGGAGATGCGGGAGATGCGGATGAGTCCGCGCGAGCGGGCCATATTGACGGCTGTGATTGAGGCCTACATTGCCACCGGGGAGCCGGTCGGTTCGCAGACGCTGGCCAGCCAGCAGGAGGAACGCCGGTCCGACGTCCCCAGCCAGAACCAGAAAAGGCTGAGCTCAGCCACGATTCGCAGCGTGATGGCCGATCTGGCCGAGGCTGGCATGCTGGAGCAGCCACATACTTCTGCCGGGCGCATTCCCACGGCGCGGGCATTTCGGTATTACGTGGAGCAGTTGAATGGCCGGGCGCAGGGTACCGCGGTGGGTTTGCCGCAGGAGTCGCGCTCGCATATTGATGACAGTTTTGCCGGGGTCACCAGTGCTCCGGAGTTTCTGGAGCGCACATCGCATGTACTGGCGCTGCTTTCGAGTGGGGTGGGCGTGGCCATTGCCACGGCCCCCGGCGGGGATGCGCTGGAGCATGTTCATTTTTCAAGACTTGCCGCCGCTAAAGTGCTGGCTGTAGTAGTCACGAAGTCTGGCCTGGTGCGGGACCGGGTGCTGTTTCTGGATCGCGATCTCCCGCTGACGGAGCTGGAGACGGCTGCACGCTACCTGAATGCCAATTTTCATGGCTGGAGCATGGAGCGCATCCGCGCGGAGATTGCGCGGCGTGTGGAGCAGGAGCGCAGCGAGTATGTGCGGCTGATGGATTCCGTGGAGCAGTTGTGGCACAAGGCGATGGTGGAGAGCGCGGCTGCCGGGCAGGTTGTTTACATTGAAGGGGTTTCTAACCTGGTGACCAGTGAGGCCGACCGCGAGCAGTTGCGCCAGATGATGAGTGCGCTGGAAGAAAAGCAGCGGCTGGTGGAACTATTGAACGCGTACGTGGATGCGCGGCAGGAGTCAGTGCGGGTGGTCTTTGACCTGGAAGATTATGCTCCGGAGATGCGCAACCTGGTGCTGATTGCTGCGCCGGCCCGTCTGGCGGGGAAAGGGCATGGCGCCGTGGGCGTGATTGGCCCCACGCGGATGCATTACGAAAACACCATGAATGCGGTCGGCTACATTGCCGGCCTGTTTGACCGCATGTTGCAACCTCCGCAGTAATTTGCACTGCGGCTGGCAATATGAGGCATTCGGGTTTCCAGTGCAATGCAGGTGGAGGCGGGGGATGTGGCGCTCGCCCTCGCGCGTTTGCCGTAAATCGGCAACAATAGAACAGGAGAGTCTTTCAACCATAGGGAATTGAAAATATTCGAGAGATATTCAGGAAAAGCACGAGTGAAGGAAGCAAAGCCGATGAGCACGAACAGTCCTTTGGAACAGGAAAACGCAGCAGAAGTGGAAGGTATGCCGGAACCCAAGCCAGCCGAAACAGGGACGGAAAATGATGAGGCTCTGGCCCAGCAGCCAGAGCCGATGCTGCCACAGGCGGAGTATGACCGTCTGAAGGCGGAGCGCGACCAGGCGTTCGATCGTCTGGCGCGGTTGCAGGCCGAGTTTGACAACGCGCGCAAGCGGGAAGCAAGGGAACGCGCAGACTTCCGCGACTTTGCCGTGTCGGGCGCGGTGGAGCAGATTCTGCCGGTGCTGGACAACTTCCAACTGGCATTGCAGGCGCAGGGTTCGGCCGAGCAGTTGCGCACGGGGGTGGAACTAATTGTGAAGCAGATGGAAGAGGCGCTGAAGGCGGTTGGCGTACAGACGATTGAGACTGTCGGCACGCAGTTTGACCCTCGCATCCATGAGGCCCTGGGCAGCATCGAAACAACGGAGGCCCCGGACCAGCAGGTGCTGGAAGAGGTCCGCCGCGGGTATCGCATCAAGGAGAAGCTGCTGCGCCCGGCGCTGGTGAGGGTGGCCAGCAACACTGCACAACGGGAAGCATAAAGCCGATAAAGAAGCATGAGTACAACAGCAAACGTGAGCAAACTGGACTATTACGAAATACTGGAAGTGTCCCGCGACGTCTCTGACCAGGAGTTGAAGAGCGCGTATCGCCGGGTTGCGATGAAGTATCACCCGGACCGGAATCCGGACAACCCGGAGGCCGAGGAGAAGTTTAAGTCCGCGAGCGAGGCCTATGGTGTGCTGAGCGATGCGCAGAAACGCGCTGCGTACGATCGCTATGGCCATGCCGGGGTCAATGGCGGCGGACCGGGCGGCTTTGACGGCAATCCATTTGGCAATGCGCAGGACATAGGCGACATCTTTGGCGACATCTTTGGCGAGATGTTCAACATGGGCGGCAGCCGCCGGGGCTCGCGGGTACAGCGTGGCCGCGACCTGCGCTATGACATGACACTGGAGTTCGAAGAAGCGGCTTTCGGCAAGCAGACGGAGATCAAAATCCGCCGCCAGGAGGCCTGCGGTGATTGCCGCGGCACTGGAAACGCCAAGGGCCAGGGGCCGTCGACCTGCCCGCAATGCGCAGGCCGGGGACAGGTGCGCTTCCAGCAGGGCTTCTTCTCCATCGCACGCACGTGCAGTAACTGCGGTGGAACGGGAACGGTGGTCACGGACCCATGCAAGACCTGCCGCGGAGAGGGTCTGGCGCAGCGGGAACACACGATTCTGGTCAACATTCCAGCGGGTGTGGAGGATGGCACGCGCATCCGCTACCAGGGCGAAGGTGACACAGGCAAGTTCGGTGGACCGGCAGGCGACCTCTACGTGGTGCTGACGGTGAAGGACCACAAGTTCTTTGAGCGCGACGGCAACGATCTGCACTGCGTGCTGCCGATCTCATTCCCGCAGGCCGCATTGGGTACTGAGCTGAGTATTCCCACACTGGAAGGCGAAGCCAGGCTCAAGATTCCAGAAGGCACGCAGAGCGGCAAGGAGTTCCGGCTGCGCGGCAAAGGTGTGCCGCATTTGAACGAGCATGGCAAGGGCGATCTGATTGTCGAGATTCGCGTCCAGACACCGGGCAAGCTGAGCAAGCAGCAGCGTGAGTTGCTGAAGCAGCTTGATGAGACGATGACGGTAGAGAATACGCCGACTTCCCGCAGCCTCTTCAGCAAGATGAAGGAAATTTTCAGCTAGAGCAGTTTTAGGGAGAGTGCAGAGGTCTGTCATTCTTCTCGCTCAGCACCTGGGTTGCGAATGCTCTGAAAATCACAAAAAAGAAAACCAGCCACGGACGAGCGCTGTTGTCCGTGGCTGAGCGTTTTCCCCAGCCAGAAAGGGAAGCTAGTACCATGACCGCGTGTATAGGTAACCAGAGTGGATACTTGGCGCGGGCCAG
>DZDJ01000030.1:31074-35908 GCA_022736715.1 Edaphobacter aggregans | reverse complement strand
TCGCCGATGCGGACGGTGTCTTCGACGCGGGGCAAGGGCTTGCCAATCAAAATATAGCGGGCCGTAGTGGCGGTGAGCGGTGTTGTCGGTTGAGGCCGACGCTGTGGACGAAGCGCCTCGGCAGGGCGACGATAGAGTTCTTTGCGCGAGGCCGGTGGCTGGCTCCAGCCGACAGCGCGCAGAGCGGAGGTTTCTACCGATAAGGCATCCAACAGACTCTCCGGCAGTGTTCCAGCGAGCTTCTTCGCTGCTTTTTTGCCGGCCAGAAAACTCTTGCGGAGGCTGCCATAGGCATCCGGCGCCAGCGGAGCGAGCAGCGAGACGATCTCTTCCCGCGATTCGCCGGCGGACAGATCACTTGTGGACAGCTCGCTTCCGGGACGACAATTGGCCTGGAATGTGCCATCAAAGCGGGTGGCTTCGACCCACGATTCGGCACGCCCCAGGTATCCCATGACGGCGAGCAGGTCGTCCAAAAGAGCAAGCTGTTCCTGGGGCAGATCAAGCCGCGGCCATGCCATAACCAGCGGCTCTTTGCGCGAGACGGCGGCGAAAGCGTCGAAGACCAGCGATGTTTCTCCCGACTTCCGTTGCGGCATGTAGTGGCGCGTGTGGCTGTGGCTGGCAGGGGGCAGCGAATACTCAGGAAGTTCCCGCGAAAGCTCTTCGATCAGCCCGCGCAGCGTGGACTCTTCATGCTTGCCGAGAGGCTTGACCTTATGGTGCCAGGTAGCGATGAGGGCGCGCAGCACACGCCACGGCTCCGGCGGCCAGACCACGGCGCCTTCGTTGACGTGCCGGTCCCACGGTGTCGCGTGGTAACGTCCGGAAGGAAAAGTGAATGCGAGCGCCAGCATGGCTTACTCCTTAATTGGTATCGTCGTCGGCCTCAGCCCCATCGGCCGCAGAGTCTTTGTCGGCTTTCCTTGCCTTACCGGTGCTGGTATAGGTGACGGTTGTGACCTCGAAGCTCGCGTCAGCCTTCGCATTTTCGATCAGGCCGGGAAGCGCGGCTTTGAGTTCACCCCATGACGGGAGCTGAAAGCCGGATGGTCGCTTTACCTCAATAGACTCGCATTCAAGATCACAGGCCGTACGCAGGCGCAGTCCTTCTTCAAGGAAGCCGCGAATTTTGAAGAGCGCCAATGCCACCAGCAGTTCGTATACAGGTTGAGGGAATCCGTAACCGCGCAGTTGCGCGAGATCAAGGTTGAAGAAGGCTTCGATTTCGGATGAGACAAATTCGTCGCGGGCAAAGGGGACGTTACCGAAGCCTTTTGACGTATCGCCAGAAGGGTTTACCCCATCATTCTTCACGCCGCCGCTGGCGGCTGTGTTGACTTTGCTCGCTTCGATGAAGCCGGAGAGGGCACGCGGCAGCCGCAGGCGGCCCCCGGCGAGGTCTTTCTTCGCCAGGAAAACGCCGTGCAGCAACGCATTGATGTCGAGCTTCAACAGGACGGACGCCAGCTTACGCAGATCAACAAAGCCTTCTTCCATGCTGGCCAACTCGCTCTTCAGACGGTCGAAGACTGTTTTGTCTTTGCCTTCGAGGATGTAAGGCGAATTGATGCGATGCGCCTCCAGCACCGAGTTGGTGAGGGGCTTGCCGTCCTTATCCTTGACCTTGATGACGGACAGGTCGCGCAGAGGCCGGACCCAGTCGTTGGCGACCTTGTCCCAGCAGACTTCTTCCATCCGGTTGGCGAGGCTTTGCGAGGACTCCACCAGCAGCATGGCCTCGCCGTTTGGTCCTTCGTACTGTGCCGCGCCGATCTCCGGAAAGCCAGTGGGCTGGAAGCGCGTGCCTTGCAGCGGTTTGAGCTTCGCCTGGATGAGCAGGCGGGGAGCGTTGCTTAGAGCGGAAAGATCGAGACTCATAGGGAATTTCCTTTCAGAAAAATTCAAAGATGTGATGCCGCGGGACTACCAGCTTCCTCACTTATTTTCTTCAATACGCTGCGCGCAAGGCTGCCGTATGCGCCGAAACGCAGCGGAATAAGCAGCGCCGCTGCGGCGCGTTCGGGGCGGATGCCATCCAGCGAAGGCAAATCCTTCCGGCTGAAGACCGGGTTCAGGCCCGAAGAGTGGAGCCGTCGCCATGCAGCGAGCACGGCCCGCTCAGATTTATGCCCGGAGCCAAGCTGCGCAAGCATTCCTGCCGGCAAGGGAAGATGCTTATCTTGCCCGAGCGCGCCGAGGCTGCGCAGGATTGAATCCGGAGTCAGGCACAGCTTAAGCAATGCGAAAGCAGCCGACACTGAGCCCTTACCGCCTGAGCGGTCATCTTCTTTGGGAATCTTGCACAAGCTCAGGCCAGGCAATAGCGCGGCGATACGCCGGTCCATGCTGTCGTCCTGCAGAAAGGCTGCAATATCGTCGAGCGTGGCGCCTGCTGGGCTTTGCAGCGGCTTGTCATTCATCTCGAGTTTTTCCGCCAGCCACAACCTGCGGTCAAGCAGGTTTCGCAACAAATAAGGAAGGCTCCCTGCCGTGTCCGTGCAGATGCGGACGCCGCGATATGGATCTTTGGCGTCTTTATTTGCCTCCTCGATCCACTTGTGGGGATAGCGGGGACGTACCGGAAAAAGCTGGGCGCACAGAGGCAATGGGATTTCCTTGCTGCCATGCAGGCCGGCCAATGCACAAGCAATGCGGAAGGCCGGTGTGTCGTCATTTGCATGTTGCACCCATTGCTCCGAAAGCCGCGGCAACGGATCGACACCCTCTCTCGCTTTGCTGCTGCTGGTCAGAGCGGATTGAATTTCTCCGAGCAGCGCCAGGATGGCCTGTGTTTCTGCGGGTGAGGACTCCTTTCCGGAGAAATCGAAGAAGGCATTCTCCAGGCGGTGGCGCAAAGCCTGGAAGCGATTGGCGGCGGTTTCGCCTTGCGCGAACTTGCGAAATTTTTCCAGCCAACCTTGATCGAGCGCATCTAACAGGTTCGTGCGCGGCTTGTCCATCACTTCGATGCGCTCCAGCGGCGTAGCCAGATAAGCCTTGCCGGACCGCATCAGCAGGCCGTAGCGTTGGAAGCTGCGAATGCCGCGATAACCGCCCAGATGGTGAATAGCGCGAACAAAGTCGAGCGCATCGCGCGCCGGCTTCCTGCCGAGCGCCACGCGGCCTTCGGAGAGCAGAGCACGGACCTCCGCATAACTCGCAGGCTGGTTCCACAACGGCATCCAGAGCTCGCCGCGCGCGTTGGCCGCATCTCCTTCACCCAGGCTGCCGGAGCCCGCGCCCACGGTTCTAACCGTAAATGGATAGCTCAGCACTCCGTAAGGGTCATCCGCATTGCGGCGAACTGCGGCAGCGGCGAAGAGCAGGGCGCCTTCGATCAGCAGTACGAAGTCCCATGGGTTGATGGCCGCATCCGCGTCAAAACCGGTTGTGCCATTGGGACCACCGGCCTGACCAGGAGAGAACTGGCCGATAGCTTTTTTTGTTAATCCCGGGGCGGTGTCTCCAAACAGCGCAAGACGCAGCCAGTCGCGCGATTCTGTTTCGGCTCGCTTGTCGTCCAGGCAAAGCACCTCCACAAGACGCTGCATAAAGTTATTGGTAAAGTCCAGCCGGCCATCATTACCGCCTGTGCCGAGCAGCGGCGGGTATTGCGGCGTGTCGCCTGCAAGCAGAACCGCCGCATCCAGCCAGGCAATCGCTTCATCCGGCAGGAGCCCGCGCATACGGATGAGGAGAAGAGCCTTTTCATCACCCTTGGGGCTGGCGCTCCGGTCCATACCTTCAAGGGCATCTTCCACCATATGCAGGCAGTTGCGGTACAGGTCAAGCCGGGGCTGCTTGCTGTCAAGGATAGTTTCAAGCGCCTCCTTGTTATCTTTCTTATAGAACCCGCTGCCGCCATTCCACGGCGCCATAACTGGCGTAGGTTGATAGTCGCGCAGGAAGAATTGCTCCATCTGTTCGCGCGTCAGCGGCGTTCGCAGCAGCAGCGATTCGTCTCTCCATGCCGCTCTGGTTTCGGGGTGGCGCGCGGAGAGCAGGCGCAGTACTCCAAGCGCCTTAAGATAGCTGGCCAGCGGCGTGGGTGAGCAACCGCCAAGAGTAATCTCGTTCATGCTCGCTCCTGTTCTTCACCAGAAGCTCGCCAGTCGGCCAGGCGCACCAGCGTTTCCAGCCAGGCGAGCTGGAAGGGGCCGTGGTGTTCGAGCAGATTCAAGGCGCGCGCCGTCCATGACGGACCCTGTTCGCCTTCGCCAAGTTCCATCAATGCAAGGCTGAGGGTGGTTTTATCACTGTGCTCGCCGTGAAAGTCCAGGGCAGGAAGCTCATCGCTCTCCCATACGCCGCGCACGAAGCGTCTGCCATCTGGCGCTGGCTCTTCTGTAGGCATGGCACGCAGGCTCATACGCACCTTGCCATGGTGCGCGGCAATGATATAGGTGATGAGGTCTGCGTTCGGCTCGCCATCGTGCTGTGCCAGCCATGTGAGCGCGGAGGCCAGTTCGTGGCGGAAGAACTTTCGCGAGTGCCTTCCGTTGCAGGGTGACTTGGCGAGAAAGCCTTCGGGAGCGGCATTGCAGGCGTGCATCGTGGCATCGAAGACCGGATGCGCCTTGCCGACATCGTGCCAGAGCGCCGCGCGGCGCAGCGCATCGGCAGACGCGGTTTCGCCGAGCGCATGGCACAGTCCCGCGACCTGATTGGCGGCATGGCCGAGATGATCGACCAACGCGACGGAGTATTTTTGCTGCGAGCGCCAGTCTTCTCCGAATGCATCTGACACGACAGCTTCCGCAGCATTCACCGGAGGCACAGGCGGTTTCGTCAAACGCGCATCAAAACCGATTTCTGCGTCGTAACCGCCATC
>DZDJ01000030.1:0-30974 GCA_022736715.1 Edaphobacter aggregans | reverse complement strand
CAGGCGGTTTCGTCAAACGCGCATCAAAACCGATTTCTGCGTCGTAACCGCCATCGGACGCTTTTAACAACAGCGTCATGCCGGGGCGGGGCGGCCGATCCAGTTTTACCCATTCGTCCTGCAGCGCATCCCAGCGCCATGCACGCTTGTAGATGTCTCTGGCCTGCCCCATGGAGACTGGGCACAGCTCATCGCGGACGGGACCAAGTTGCGGCTGCGGTTGGTTTGGATTGTCCCCGAACTCGCGCCAGAAGACCTGTACGCCGGGTTGGCCGCTGTCGCGGATGTAATCCGATACATCCACATCGAAGCCGGAAAGGTCAGGGTCGGTATTGAAGAGGTCCAAAAGGTCTTTTCGGCGCAGAATGTTGGCGAGCGGCCGCGCTTCGCTGGTTGCGGGCAGATGCTGCGGACTGGCACTGGTCAGTTCCGCCATGTGTCTGCGCGCTTCGGCCATCTGGCTACTGTCATAGGGCTTCAGCGCCTCTTTGTCATCGTCAATCTCTATCCAGAGAATTTTTGCTCCCTCGGCATTGTGCTCTCCGTAGCGATTGCAGCGTCCGAAACGCTGCACCAGCGAAGACCACGGAGCAAGCTCCGTGATGAGCACCCTGGAGGAAATATCCACGCCAGCCTCAATGGCCTGGGTGGCGACCACGATGCGGTCGATTTCTTTCTCGCGGTTGCGCAGAAGCTGGTTCTTACTCCTGCGTTCCGCTGCGCGAAAACGCGCATGGATCAGGAGGTCCGCCTTCCCAGGCCGCTCCTTACGCAGCAGGCGGAACAGGCCCTGCGCGCGGTCGACCCGGTTAAGAATTACGATGGTCTGGCTGTCCGCGACGTGGGCTTTCAGCACTTCTTTGCGTAACGCCTCAAGGTAGGCATCCAGACCTTTCCTGTTGCCGGCATCATTGCCAAGCGCGATTGGAAGTTTTGCCACGGTTTTGACCGAGTTCAGCCTGTCGCCCGCCTGCTGCCGGTCGGCATCCTCAATACCCAGCATTTTCAGACCTTCCATATGCGGCTTGAAGTCGACGGTATCCAGCCAGTTTCGGTTCAATGTGGCGGACACCCACAGCGAGCGGCTGTTCTTCGATAGGGGAAAGCTGCGACGGAAGGCCTCCAATTGCGCGGATGTGGCAAGGCCAGCGCCCATCAACTGCACTTCGTCGAAGACCCACAGGCAGTCGTTGTGCAGCAGGGCAAAGTGAACCGGCCACTGGTAGCGGCTCATTCCATAGCCACGCATCAGAGCGCGTGAAAGCAGCATGTCCTGTGTACCGATCAGGATCATGTCTTCCTCTGGGAAACTGGCCCATTTGGTGTCATCAGCTCCGCCCATTAGCACATGGACGGATACCTTGCCTTCGCCTATTTGGCCAAGAATGCCCAGAGTGTCCAGCCAGGAGCGGATGTTCTCCTCCGTCTGTTCGACCAGAACGCGCATGGGTAGGCACCAGACCAATCGACGTGGTGTCGCAGCATCGGCGGCATTACTGCGATTGCCCTGACGCCAGCCGCGCTTCCATAGCCATGCAAGCGTAACCGCCGCAGTCTTGCCCATCCCGGTAGGTACGTCAAGCAGGTCTGTCCATGCCTGTTCGGCCAGACGGGATTGATAGCGAAAGGGGGCAGCCAGTCGAGTGGCCTCGGCGAAAAATGTCTGATAGTCCATGGCTCATACCAAAGCAGAAGCGGTAAAAGAATTGGGATACAGGGCAGTATAACGTCGCAGCTAAGACGATCGACGAGGGACTCTTACGGCCCCGAAGTCAATCACACCGTTCCACATAGGGGGGTATCAATGAAAAAATCATGTTAGCATACTCTACGCGAACTAAGCCTGTGGGAAAGTGCCATGCGAAGTTCTTATCTTGTCTGTTACGACATTTCGGATGACAAGCGCCTGCGGAAGGTTTTCAAGCTGATGCGCGGCTTTGGAAACCATCTTCAGTTTTCCGTGTTTGAGTGCCAATTTACGGCATCTGACATCGTTCGTTGCCGGGAAGCTCTGCGAGCGATCATTCACCACGATGACGACCAGGTACTTTTTGTGAACCTCGGCCCGTCAGAGGGACGAGGCGACCGGGTCATCACGGCTTTGGGAAAGCCGTATACGAATTTAGATAGTCCTTGCATTGTTGTTTGACTTTGTAGCTGCCGAAAGGAATTCTCTCGTGTCTGCTGAGGTCCGGCCTGTCCAACCCGTTCGCGTCGATGAGGAATTCGTCCATCATCTGAAGCTGAAACTGCCCGACCTGCTTCCAGCACGGATGCTGAATGAGTATGTCTACTGCCCACGGCTCTTTTTCTATGAGTGGGTGGAGGGCGTCTTTGAGAACAGCGCAGATACACTCGATGGCCAAGCCAGGCATACCCGTGTAGACTCAGGCCCAACTGCGATGCCCACCGCCGCGGATATGGACGGCGAGAGGATACATTCGCGGTCGGTGACTCTATCGAGTGAGCGCGTTGGCCTGACGGCAAAGCTCGATCTGGCCGAAAGCGATGCGAATGGAGCAGATGGCAAGTCCGTAAGGCCCGTGGATTACAAGCGAGGCAAGCCGCGCGAACTCGATGGTGTGCCCACGCCCTGGCCTTCGGACCGCGTTCAAGTCGCGGCGCAGGCTCTTGTGCTGCGTGACAACGGGTATTCCTGCGATGAAGGCATTCTCTACTACGCCACAACCAAACAACGTGTGCGGATCGTAATTGATGATGCCCTGATTGCCGAGACGGAAGAACTCATCGTGCAGGCACGCAAGGCGGCAATCAGCGACCAGATTCCTGAACCGCTTGTGGACAGCCCCAAATGCCCGCGCTGCTCTCTGGTAGGAATCTGCCTGCCGGATGAGACGAATGCGCTCCGTGCCCGGGCGCTTCGATTTGAAGAGCGCCGTCCGATACAGATTTCCTTGTTCGGCAGCGACGAAGAAACGGCCGCTACGGAAGTTCGACAACTCGTAGCGGCGCGCGACGATCTCCGGCCTCTCTATCTAAACTCACAAGGTTTTCGCGTCGGCAAGTCAGGAGAGGTCATTCAGGTCAAGGATGGCGATACGCTGAAGCAGGAAATTCGGCTCGGTGAGGTGTCGCAGATCAATTTGTTTGGCAATGTCCAGCTCTCGACTCAGGCGGTGCAGTCCTTCTGCTCTGCGGAAGTGCCGGTATGCTATTTCTCGCAGGGGGGCTGGTTTTATGGCATCACCAACGGCCTGAATGCACGTAATGTATTTCTGCGCCATCGACAGTTTGTTTCCGCTGGACACGAATCAACTGCTCTCCGCCTGGCGCGCAAACTGGTCGTGGGCAAGATACGCAATCAGCGCACGCTGCTGCAACGAAACCATATCGAGCCGCCGCAAACGGCTCTACGTCAACTGAAAGTATTGGCGGAAAAGGCGGAGACGGTCACAAAACTTGATAGCCTGCTTGGAATTGAAGGTTCTGCCGCACGAGTCTACTTCGGCGAATTCGCCGGAATGCTGAAATCGGGGGACAACAACGACGATGCACATCGAGGCGGGCCAACGGAGTTTTGCTTCGACTTCACTCAGCGGAATCGTCGTCCGCCGCGCGATCCTGTCAATGCGCTGCTTTCACTTGCCTACAGCATTCTCGCCAAGGACCTGACCATTACCTGCTATGCGATGGGCTTTGATCCGTATTGGGGGTTTTATCATCAACCCCGTTTCGGGCGACCAGCTCTGGCCCTTGATCTGATGGAACCGTTCCGACCGTTGATTGCGGATTCAGTCGTGCTCACAGCAATCAACACCGGCATGGTAACAACGGCAGACTTCATCCGTTCCGGGCCGTCTGTGGCTCTGAAACCGAATGGGCGGAAGGGCTTCTTTCGCGCCTACGAACTGCGGATGGATACGCTTGTGACTCATCCCATGTTCGACTATCGTGTGAGCTATCGTCGGTTGCTGGAAATTCAGGCGCGGCTGTTGGCCAGGTTTCTCAACGGAGAGATTGACGACTATCCGGTGTTTATCACCCGCTGAGACCTCCCAGCGAGTGGTCAGGTGGTGCGCAAAACCCGGCACCCGCTCGCGGACTGTAACCTGAACAGGCAGAAAGAGTTGAGGAGTTCATCTATGTGCTGCTATGCTTTAGATAAGCGCTTTTCAGACAGGCTCTCGCAAACTGCTGTGGAAGTACCTGAAGTCAGAAGGCTTCTACGGCAGCCGTTTCCGCGGTGAATTCACCGCGGCCTCATTGAAGCTATGAGCGAAATGCTGGTGCAATGCAGAAGTTGGTTGTTTCCGCGGTGAATTCACCGCGGCCTCATTGAAGCTGCGCGGTGACCAGACCGTGCGCGGGAAGCAGTTCAGTTTCCGCGGTGAATTCACCGCGGCCTCATTGAAGCGTACGGAAGGCATCACTGATGTTAGCCCAGAGAGCGCAGTTTCCGCGGTGAATTCACCGCGGCCTCATTGAAGCCTCGAGGCATCCCTGTCTACTCAGGAGACATCCACGTTTCCGCGGTGAATTCACCGCGGCCTCATTGAAGCCTTGCGTCAAACTCCCAGCTCAAATGGGCTTGGGCGTTTCCGCGGTGAATTCACCGCGGCCTCATTGAAGCTTTCCAAACTTCTTTGCTGTGCGCTTGAAAGTACTGTTTCCGCGGTGAATTCACCGCGGCCTCATTGAAGCATGGTTGCTGCGAGTCCGGATGCGAGAATCTGATTGGTTTCCGCGGTGAATTCACCGCGGCCTCATTGAAGCCTTTCCATCCGCAATCGAAGCATGTCGAGAAGTATCACCGTTTCCGCGGTGAATTCACCGCGGCCTCATTGAAGCCGGGAGGGCTAAGGTCGCCGCCACAACTGCTGCACGTTTCCGCGGTGAATTCACCGCGGCCTCATTGAAGCGAGATGTTCCATAAGGAGCAATCGCCATTGTATTCGGTTTCCGCGGTGAATTCACCGCGGCCTCATTGAAGCGTGTTTTGCTGCGGGAGTGAAGCATTCGATGCACATCGTTTCCGCGGTGAATTCACCGCGGCCTCATTGAAGCAGATATGTTCTTGACTACCCCGACAAGTAATGATGGGTTTCCGCGGTGAATTCACCGCGGCCTCATTGAAGCCAACCGAACTCTCTATCCAGCGCAGGTAGAGCAGCTCGTTTCCGCGGTGAATTCACCGCGGCCTCATTGAAGCGATGCCCGAAAACCGCCTCAAACCCGCGCCAATCGTTTCCGCGGTGAATTCACCGCGGCCTCATTGAAGCTCCTACTTACGGCAACCTCCCGACAGAGCAAGACCCTGTTTCCGCGGTGAATTCACCGCGGCCTCATTGAAGCAATATGTCCTCGATCATGTCGGCGAAATCCGCGTCGTTTCCGCGGTGAATTCAGACGGAGTAAGGGCCTAAAAACCGCTCTCCATTGAAATGGATCAGATGCGATGGTGCATCTGCAACCCATACTTCTGTTTCCCATGCGATTTCGCTTAGATAGCGGCCCATCACGGCGCGATTTGGGAAAGCTGTTACGTAAACAATCCCGGCCTGCGAGTCTTGAAAGAGTTTCGCAAGTTCCGCATGGCGTTTGCCATCAACAGGACCGTGGCTTGTAACCGATTCAACGAGGATGAGCCAATTACGCTTGGGATAATGCAACACCACATCGGGCATCTTGCCATGAGTTTCGATTGCCACACCTAAATCGGCAAGCAACGGCGAGTCAAAATAGCCCCATTTTTCGCCGGTATCTCCGGCATAGATCAGCACGGCTCCGGGAACGAAACGTGCGGCAAAGTCTTCGATGATTGCGCGAATCAGTTCGCTGTGCTCACCGGGACTGAGTTTGATTGGCTTACCTGAAGCAATCTTCACAGGCACGAGATTTTGCTGGCGCGCCTTAGCATAACGTGCAGCAAGTGTTTGTTTCTTTGAAAGATACGATGTCAACTTATCATGCCATGAAGCCGTACCATAGGAGCGGATCAGTTTGAGTGCGGACGGCTCAATTTGATAGACGACTGCCGGACTATTCACGGGGCGTTTCGGATCGTCGGGGTTGTAGAGAGCGAGGCCGGCATCAACAAACTGGTGCATCGTTTGCCGCCGGATCGTCTCGCGCGTATTCGGCGCATACTTCTTGTCATAATGGTCCCGAATCCAATCCATGATTGGCGTTATGCCCATCAAAGGATCAGATGCTTGCGACCATTTCCTGTTGGGCCGCAAATCGAGCAATGCAAGCAAGGAAAGAGCGGAACGCTCATTTTGCTGTGCTTTCGGCAAACCCAGCGCCTGAAGAATTTGTCGAGCAGATTGGATAAATTCGTTCTTTGTCATCCGGCGAGCTTCTGTGTTTTCTCGTCAATAATAGCCTGTGTCAGTACAGGCTGGCGCTGCGCCCATTCGCCAAGCTCGGAAAGTATGTTGCGGTCAGGGTATTTCATGATGCGGAGATCGGTCGCATTGACTTGGGTATGACCGTTAAAACGCCGGAAATTCTCATCAACAGCGGTTGTATTCAGGTACACTGCAAGCCCGTAGGCGAGCGATTCCGGTAAGCCACCTTTGTTCTGATGGAAGACATTCAGATGATTTTCAAAGCCGAGGAACTTTGCATCAGGGAACGAATCTGGTCGCACGACACTCGCAACGATGCGCCTTGTTTCTTCCTTTGAGGAAAACCGTCGCACGACGGTATAGAACCCATTTGGATAAAGCCATTTCCTCGTGTCGTCGTTCAGTTTGAGCGCATTACCGCGCTTTATGCCTTCTTTGGGCCATTGTGTCGTTTGGCCGTTAAAGTGACCAGGATAAAGCAGGGGCACAGTATCTTTGGTTGGTTGGTTCTCAATGTGTTCGAGCAATCGAAAATCGACCACCGGGCCGGTGGAAATGCTAATCCCGATATCGGACAGGCTGGAGCGTATTCCACGCGACAGTTCGATGCTGTTATGCCCCGGTGATGTCGGCACATGGATAAAGCTCTCGGAGTCTGACGGGAACACAATGCGATCAAAGGGGTGCTCATGTTCAACCAAGTCGGAGAAACTGTCGTCGGTGGAATGCGAAACCGTCACGGGGCCCTGAATACCGCCGCATTCGACCCGAATGATGATGTTTTCCTGCAGCACGTCGTCGTCTCTGAATGCCTTGTTTCGAGAAGCGAACAGGTGCATGTGACGCAGAGCGGAGCGTTGTAAAAGAAATTCCCGGAAAGGACGATAATATGGTCCGTTGCAGAAACTGCGCGGAATGATAGCGACCATTTGGCCGCCAGTTTTCATCAGGGACAGAGAAAGAGCCACGAAAGCCGAATAGAGATTGACGGTTTCGATCCCAACCTGACGCAAGATTAAGCGATGCTCCGAAAGGCTGTTGATCTTCTTGTATGGTGGATTGAGAATTGCATGGGTAAAACGGCTTGGAGCCATGCTCTGAAGCGCCGCCGCTTCGATGAAATCGTCCGAAGAAACACTCCAACTCATGGGTAGACGCTCGGCGTAGCTCGCTAATGTGGCCGCGAGATGTTCTCGTAAAGTATCGTCGATCTCATAAGCCTTGACTTCGGCCTTACGAAATGAGAACCCGTCGCCGACGGCCCAACGGTCAAGGAATGCACAGGATAGCGCCCCAACGCCTGCTCCGGCATCCAGCAAAACGCAACTTTCCACGGTGCTTGGTGGGAATAGTGAGGCCATAAAGCGGGCAACCGATGCGGGCGTCATGAATTGCCCCAAAGCAGACTTGCGCTTGAGCGCAATACCAGGCGCTACAGCCCGTCGCAGGCTGTCTGCATGGTCAAGTAACTGAATTGGCGATTCCAATAGCCTCATGCGCTTTGCTACGGCTGTCTTTGATCTTCAAGGGTAAGGCCATAGATCTCAAGAACCTGCTAAAGCAATCCTGACCGCAATTCATGACTATTCGCCACTGTGCGCGGTCAATCTCCTCGCTTTGGCTATCGAATGGCTGTCCGTAAACTCGCCGAAGCTCCTGATAGTGAAGATAGCATGGAGGTGGACGGCTTCCAACGGCGGCACATGAGATGGCCTAAAACGATGTCCCGTGCGGGTTCCGAATTGGCATTCTCCGGATAATCGGGAAACACGCCGAGGCGAAGCGGGCCGGGTCAAGCCTCCTGACCGCCAACAGCGGCGCGCCTCCATCTGCCTGACCGCCGTGAGCATCTGCGCTTCCCTATGCTTGCTCTGCTCATCTTCCGCTCTCCCCTCGATACGAAATCGTACTCGGTTCTGTGCGGAAAACCGGGACCAGGCCAAAGGCAACTGTCCCCATCATTCTCACAAGCCGTGCTGATTCAGTACAATCCAGGCTGGCCTTTTGCGCAGCCGCCTCCATGCTCGCAAACTTTCAGGAGCCGATCGAAAAATAGCTCTCCTTTTCCAGGTGACAAGCGTCACATTCCCAGGCAAGGACCTGTTTCATACTGCTTGCACGTACACCTTGCACGTACACATTGCTCCGCGAACTCGGAGGCTATATGAAAAAGCATCCCATTGCTTCGGGCACGGCCTTTCCCACGATTGTTGTGGCTATTGATTTTTCCGGCTTTTCTGAAGCAGCTCTGCTGTACGCCACCACCATTGCATCGCATCGTGGCAGCAGGATGGTGCTCCTGCATGTTGTTGATCCCATCACCCACGCTGTTGCGGTGGACACTCCTGGCTACGTCGAAGGTGTTCTGCTCGCCGCGGCCGAGCAAAGACTGCGCGCGTTGAGCCGGCAACTGGAGGAGCGCGGAATATCCTGCCAGGTTGTGGTGCGTGAAGGGCTGGTCCGCGACACCATTCTGCATGTAGCGCAGGAACATCATGCAGACCTTCTGGCCATTGGCTGCCATGGGCACGGACGCTTTGATCGCCAGGTGTTGGGTTCTGCAGCTGAGCAGATTCTGCGTCTCAGTGCCTGTCCTGTCATGGTTGCCGGTCCAGACACCATCAGGCCAGAAAAGGAAATTTTCCTTTGCGAGCATGTTCTCTTTCCAACGAACATGGATGCTACTTCCCTGGCAACTCTGGATCAGGTGGCCCAGTTCACGCATACGCACCATGCAGATCTTACGCTGCTGCACGTCATGCCTCGCTACACCAGCCGAAAAGCTAAAACAGCGGCCGCGGGGAAGCTGGATGACATTGCAAAGAGTATGCAGCGCCCAGGATTGTCCGTTCACGGAAAAGTGCGCACAGGCGTAGTCAGCGAAGCTGTGCTGGCCCTGGCGCGGGAAGGCCATGCCAGCGCCATTCTTCTCGGTGTCAGGTCCGGCAAAGATTTTCATCGGGGCACTCCTGCAGGGCTCATGGTGGAACTCATCAGCAAAGCGCGCTGCCCGGTCTTCACATTCCTCGCGGACACCGCACAGCATCGTGCTGTGGAACGCATTCCAGTGCAAAGGGAACCAGCGGAGGTTCTCCAGGCAGGTTGATGCTCACAACACAATCACGGCAGTAACATCAGGCAAGTTCTGCTTCAGTGGCGGCAGCTCATGGTTGCTCGCATCCAGCGGAAACACCGGATGCAACCACCGCGCCGACAATCTGATGCCCAGGCAGGAATAATCTGCTCCGGGGCGGGGCCGGCTGGCTCCAACAAGCGAGTCGCTTTGGCAGAGTTCCCTGCATGTGGGTATCCGAGTCAGGGTTTCCTTTGGCTCTCTTGTTGATCTTGCCGCCTCGCGCACTTCCAGAGTCCTGTCCGCAATTGCCCTTGGCTGTTTCAGAACAGCGGCCCGTATTTTTCCCTCCTGTTCCGCAAGTCCGGTATGGCGCCTTCAAAGCAGCCTTTCCTGGTGCGAAGCAGGGCACCCTTGCATGGCAGACGGCCTTCCGGAAGTGCAGAACCTGACTACTGCAATTGCGCAAAAAATTGCACACACCTCACATGCAGAAAAGAATCCGGTTCGCAGTTCCGCTGACTCTAAAATCAGGACAGCTCAAGAGTGGAGTAACACCCTCTGGCAGAGGTAAGTTTTGGCTATCAGTGGCCGGAGGCAGGTGCAGACGAAACCGGGTTGGTAGAATCTTGAACATAGGTTCTGTGCAGCCATAGTAAAGAGGCCTCCCACGTTTTGGTCAGAGATATTCCCGGTTGAGTGCAAGTATGCCCAGCGATAAAGCAGAGCGTTCTGTGGACCACTTGACTGCCGCGCAGACAAGGCGGCCGGATACTCCACCGGTAATGTTTCCGGAGCTGTTCACTTATTCTCCAGATGCCATTTTTATTATTGATCCCCAGGGCAGAATTCAGGCCGCAAATGCACGTGCTGAAGAAATGTTTGGCTATGCTGCAGCGGAATTGGCTGGAAAACCGATAGAAGTGCTGGTTCCGCAACGCTTCCGGCAGCACCATCCTGAACATAGAGAAAACTATCATGCTCATCCCCACACCCGTTTCATGGGAGAAGGGCTTAAACTTTTTGCACTGCGAAAAGACGGCTCGGAGTTTCCCGTCGACATTATGCTCAAGCCGGTGGAGACGCAGGCCGGACCAATCGTCTTCAGCTTTGTGCGCGACATTACCGCGCGCCGCGCTGTCCAGCACAAATTGCAGGTGCAGGAGCAGCAGTTGCAGTCCATCATGGACAATATCAGCGATTATGCGATTTTCCTGCTCAACCCCACTGGGCACATAGAGAGCTGGAACGCTGGAGCAGAAAAAATCAAGGGATATGCCGCACAGGAGATTCTGGGCAAGCATTTTTCCTGCTTCTATATGCAGGAGGACATAGAACGGGGAAAGCCTGCTGAATCTCTCCATATTGCCGCCAGCAAAGGCCGCTTTGAGGAGGATGGCTGGCGCATTCGCAAAGACGGTTCCCGCTTCTGGGCCAATAGCATTCTCAGCGCTGTTAGAAATAAGGAAGGGGAGGTCGCTGGCTTTGTCAGGGTAACGTGCGATTTCACTGACCGTAAAAAGGCGGTAGAAGTTCTGCTGCAACACCTGAGCGGTCTGCTGCTCAGCAATGTGGACATTCGCAGGCTGCTCGCAGCAATTTCCGCCAGCATCCATGATGTAGTACCGCATGATCTGGCCATGCTGGCCTTATTTGACCCTGTCACACGCGAGTTGCGCGCACAATTGCTGCAGCCGGGTGATCATGAGGATGCAGAGTTGGCCGAGACCACGTTTTCTATCAATGGTTCTTTTGCAGGCCAGGTCTTCAGCAGCCACGAGGCAACCGTCCTCGAAAATCTGGAAGCGGATTCTACTTCCGACAAAGGGATGCAGCAGTTGTATTCCATGGGAATGAGGTCTTGCTGTTGTGTTCCCCTCATCAACCGCAATCACGCTATTGGAACTCTGATGGTTGCGGGCAGAAAGACCCCGGCATTTTCTTTGCAGGATGCGGCCATGCTGGGACAGATCGCCGTGCACATCGCAACCGCGGTCGACAATGTATCAGCCTTTCAGCAGATCGCGGATCTACGCGACCGCCTTCATCAGGAAAAGCAGTATCTGGAAGAAGAGCTGAACAGCGAGCATCGCTTTGAAGATATTGTCGGAGAAAGTAAAGCGCTCAAGCGCGTCCTCAAGCAGATAGAGACCGTGGCCCCCACATCCGCGACTGTTCTGATCGAAGGGGAAACCGGAACAGGCAAAGAGCTGCTCGCGCGGGCTATCCATCGCCTCAGCAATCGTCATGAGCGGACCTTCATTAAGTTGAATTGTGCGGCCATGCCCGCCGGCCTGATTGAGAGCGAACTCTTCGGCCATGAAAAGGGGGCATTTACCGGTGCCATTGCGCAGAAGATGGGGCGTCTTGAGTTGGCCAATGGTGGGACGCTTTTTCTCGATGAAATTGGGGAGCTGCCACTCGACCTTCAGCCAAAGCTGTTGCGCGCCCTGCAGGAGCGCGAGATTGAGCGCCTTGGCGGTAACCGTACAATTGCTGTGGATATACGCCTGATCGCAGCGACCAATCGCGACCTGGCCCGGTTGGTCGCTGAAAAGGAATTTCGCAGCGACCTCTATTATCGCTTGAAAGTTTTCCCTGTCTTCGCTCCCCCGCTTCGGAACCGCCGTGAAGACATCCCGCTGCTCGTTCGCCATTTTGTTGACCAGCATTCACGCCGCATGGGCAAGTCCATTGAATTCATCCCTCCTGAGGCGATGGAGGCACTCACTCGCTGGCGCTGGCCCGGCAACATACGCGAATTGGAAAACCTCATAGAGCGGGCGGTAATCCTCAGCCGGTCGACCACATTGCATGTCCCGTTGTCAGAACTTGAACTCGAAGAGATCGTGGAGGAGAGTGTTGATCCGTCCCTCCACACCGCCGAGCGCGGGCACATCCTGCGGGTCCTGCGGGAAACCAAAGGAGTGATTGGCGGCCCGCACGGAGCGGCAGAGCGATTGGGCTTGAAGCGTACCACGCTGAACTCAAAACTGAAAAGGCTTGGCATTGAGCGCAGCGACTATATTTCGTCACCCTGACGAAATATAGTCGGCGTCACTTCGTCACGCTGTCAGAACTTTTGCTGCAAATATCCTCTCTTGTCTTCATAAGACAGCCATTTTCAACATGTTATGAAACATACGCAACTTGCTCTATCTCTGGCAACTCAGGTGCTCTTCTCCTGGACATGGCGCAGGACAGGGCCTGGATACGTTGAAAATTACAGTGCAGGCAAAGCCGGAATCGTTCTTGATCAAGTTGGAGGGCCGCATTGTCGGGGCCTGGGCGGAAGAGTTCCGCAAGGCATGGCAATCATTGCAGCAGTCGCTGGATTCCCGGGAGCTGCTGTTGGATTTGTGCGATGTGATCTACATCGATGAAGGCGGCAAGCAAACGCTGCGACAGATTTATCAGTCGACTGGTGCGGTCTTTGTTACGAACAGTCCGCTGACGAAATACTTTGCCGAAGAAGCCATGCGCGATGGCGCCGTGAAGAACGAAAAGGAGAATGCAGATGCAATTCCAGATTGGAAATGAGCGTCGTACCCTTGCCGTGAGCAGGCCCGGCCATTTTTTTAAACAGCTTTCTGCAACGGCACTGAAAGATTTTGAAACGCTGGAGCACGCCGCCACATACCAGCAGAGCGCCATCCTTTTTATGGAGCGGCAGGTTCCGCACGGCGTGCATATTCTGCTGGAAGGGCAGGTAAAGCTGTCCATCAGTTCCAGCGAAGGCAAGCGGTTGATTTTGCGCATCGCCAAGCCTGGAGAAATTCTCGGCCTCACCTCCCTTTTGTCTGGCCGGGCCCATGAGGTGACTGCCGAGGTTTTACACACCTGCCGCATTGCCTATGTTCGTCGCGAAGATTTCATGCACTTCCTCGAAAAATATCCGGCGGCCTATCAGAGCGTAATTCAGGATGTCAGCCTGCAATACAACGAGGCCTGCGAACAACTGCGCACCGTGGGGCTTGCTGCTTCCGTGCCGGAAAGGCTCGCACGTCTTTTGCTGGAGTGGGCCGAGACCGGGCAGAAGACCGAGAACGGAACACGCGTCAAGGTGGCCCTCACGCATGAAGAGATCGGCGAATTCATCGGAACCTCGCGCGAAACCGTGACGCGGACTCTGAGCGATTTCAAACACAAGCAGTTGGCTGCTCTGCACGGCTCTACGTTGATGATTCCCAACCTGATGGCATTGGAAACGTATGCCCGCATCTAATGCGTTCAATCCGTATCTGCGGTTTACGGTGCAGCTTCCGGCGAGTGAAAATCGCCGAGCTGCCCGGTTGGCAGAATCATTCGCAGCGAGTTCAGAATTGCCAGCAGGTCTATCACTTCCTGTGAAAGTGCCCCCTGGATCGGCGTCAGATGACCAGTTGCCGCCGCCGCCATTCCCAGCAGGCTCAGCGCCATTCCACCCACTGCGCTGGTCAGCGCAATCCGGCGCATTCTTCGTCCAATGTGCACCAGTTCATCCACACTCCGCAAAGACGATTGCAGAATCACCGCTCCGGCAGCTTCCGTCGTAATATCGCTGTTGACGCCCAGCGCAACACCGGCCGTCGCTACCATCATTGCCGGTGCATCATTGATGCCATCGCCCAGATAAAGCGTCTCTGCCTCCGCTGTCTCCCTGCGAACCACCTCCACCTTTTCTTCCGGACTCATTCCCCCAAAAACATTCGTGATGCCCATCTGCGATGCAAATTGCTGTACTTCCCCCGGCCGGTCTCCAGAGAGCAGAATGATCTTCGCAAACGCATGGATTGTTCCCAGATGCTTCAGAAAGGATTTACTTTCTCTGCGCGGCCGGTCCTGAAAATGGCATAGACCAGCAACCACACCATCAATCATCAACACACATTCCAGCCCGGAAACAATTGGCGGCAGCGAGGCGGCAACTTCCGCTGGCAGTCGCCCACGGCCAGTAACGGCAATCCAGTGGTCGCCAATTTTCCCCGTCAATCCCTTGCCAGGGTATTCGGAAACTTCAATCGTATCCAGCAGCGGCAACTTTGCTTCTGCCGCAGCCTGCATCACCGCATCCGCCAGCGGATGTTTGGAGTAGCGCTCCAGGCTGGCGGCCATTTGCAACAGTTGCGCTTGTGAAAATGTTCCAGTTGCCATAACTTCCGTCAGTTGCGGTTTGCCATAGGTCAGCGTGCCTGTCTTGTCGACAATCAGCACCCGGCATCGGTCCACTTTCTCCAGAAGTGCCGGATTCTTAACGATGATCCCGTTGCGCGCGCCAACGGAGATTGCGCCAATCACAGCAATCGGAATCGCAATCAGCAAAGGACAGGGAGTCGCAATCACAAGCACCGCCAGAAAGCGTTCTGTCTGTCCACTCAGGGCCCAGCTCATCACTGCAATGGCTACCGCAATCGGCGTGTACCAACTCCCCAGCCGGTCTCCGATGCGCCGCATGCGTGGCCGGTTTTGTTCCGACGCATGCAGCACCTCTACAATCTTGGCGTAGCGCGAATCGCTCGCCACATGCGTCGCGCGGACAGTCAGCACCGTGTTGCCATTGATCGCACCGGAGAGCACGTTCGTCCCCGGCGCCTTTGCCATCAAATAAGGCTCACCCGTCAGGTAGGACTCATCCATACTGCCGTAGCCGCTGGCCACCACTCCATCTACCGGGCAAATCTCATGCGGATAGATCGTTACCAGATCATCCACGGCAATATCCGTAGTTGGAATATCTTTCGTCGATCCATCGTCTCCTACGCGATGCGCTTCCTGTGGCATGCGCTTGGCCAGCGCTCCCAGCACGGAAGAGGCGCGCCCTGTTGCATACTCCTCCAGCGCTTTGCCGCCCGAAAGCATCAGAATCACAATCGCTGCGACCCAATATTCATGCAGAATCAGCGCAGTGGTTACCGAAAGCGCAGCCAGAATATCGACGCTGAAATTCCGGTGCAGCACTTCATGAATGAGGTCAATTCCAAGCGGGGCGGCACAAACCGCAATCGCCAGCAGCAGAATCCAGCGCGCCGCACCTTCTGCATGCAGCCCCTTGCCCACGATCAGCGCAGCCAGCATCCCCAGCGCAATGCCGCCGGCAATCACCATATTGATCGTGGACTCATTCCACTTTTTTCCTGAAAATCGCCGGTTCATCCGCTGCGCTCCAACCCAACAGCCAAGTTTTCATTCTATGGGCGAATCTGCCAGCAAAATCATGGAAATAGGAGTAAAGATGGCAGCGGGGTGAGTTATCGCGCCGCGCCGCGTAGCATATTTGCCAGGGTGGCAAAGCCGCGCTCCGCTGCATAGTCCGCAGCGGTTTTGCCTTGATCACAGCGCAACGCAGGATTCGCTCCAGCCCGCAGCAGCAAATCAACCACCGCCTCCGAACCAGAAGCGGCGGCCTGATGCAGCGGCGCATACCCACCTGCCTGCGTTGCATTCACGTCTGCCCCGCCATCCAGCAGTACCTGCACAATCTCCGGAGACGAATGCAGCGCCAGGCACGCATGCAACGGCTGGTTTCTCAGTGGGTTGTGAGATCGCTGATGCACATGGGCGCCATGCTCCAGCAGCAGACGCACAGTGGGCGCATCTGCAAACGCCGCAGCCAGATGCAGTGGTGTCCACCCATCTCCCGCCACGCTCAAAGCCAGCAAGGCGTCCTCTCGCAGCAACTCCTGCAGCCGCTCGCAGTCTCCGCATGCAGCCGCCTCATAAACATCCAGAGGAATCTTCTGGTCGCGCAAATGTGCCAGCAGAAATTCCCGCACACGAGGCCGTCCCGCATAGATGGCCCACAACAACGCCGACACACCCTGCCCATCCCGGCTCTTCACCAGCTCCGGCTGCGCCTCTACCGCAGCAGCCACATCCTCCGGCTCTTTCTTGCGAACGATCTCAAGGAATGCCTGGCTCATGATGTTCCTTGTACGATGAATTACTAACTATACTAACTAATAGATATGGAAAAATACTTCGATGTTGATGCCCACTGGCACTGGCTGACCGTTATTGGTTGCTGGTTTAAAGCGGTATTTTTGCACTGCCGCGATCGCCTCTTCATCCAGACCAAGCCCCAGAGGCTTCACGATGGCTATGTGGCGTGGCCTGCCTTTCATGTCCACAACTAAATGAAGGACAGAAGCTCCTTCATAGTGCATTTCCTTTGCATAATCGTTGTACTTAGGATCCGGCCCGCCCCGCAGCTTTGGCGCCTGGATGGATGACGACATGGTCTTGGAATCCCCGAAGCTCTTAATATCAATGTTAGTCAGATCATCCGGTGACCAGGCCAATTTGGGATCAAAGAAGTGTTGCCAATAACTCGGCATCGAGCTCAGTATCCCGGCGTCCATCCCGTCAGCAAAGATCGTGTTCAAGGCGGTTACAAAAGTTTTTGGATTGCCACCGTCGGCTATGCGGATGTCAATCTTCTCCGGAAGCCGTATCTCTTTGAGCTGCTTACTGATGGAATCGAATGTGAGGCCGGTTCTATACCCCTTGAACTCGATTACCCCACCTTGTTGTTCTACATTTTCCAGGAAAACTCCGCATAGAGTAAAAGATCCTGTTTTGGGCTTTCCCCGGACTAGCCCGTTCCCATCGAACTCCAGCTTGCTGGCGAGGTATAAACCACGTAAAAATAAATGCTTACTGGTAAGTGCCTGCGCTTCTGCCAACTCCTGGCTGCTTTCCTGGCCTGGACTTTGTGCACAGGTTGGCGGAGATGCCAGGGCGATGGAAGCAAGCAACAGAGCGGCTAAGAGTAGTCTGAACTGCCAGATTTTGTTGCTGAAAGTCATGCTTACAGGAACTCGCATTGGTAGGTACCTTGCAACCTGCTGATTTTACTCTAAAGTAAAGTCGGAATCAGCAAGGCTGAACTAGCTGGATGGTAGTGTGGCCGAAAGTGTAGAAGACTGAGACTTTTCAGGGGTAACGGGCAGTTTCCACAAAAGGATATGGGTTTTTCTGGCATAAAATTTGGGGTTTAGTGACCAGCCAATAGTCGGCATTTCTTTGGAGAAAATAAGTACAGCTCCAGGTTCCGGCTGCTCGCCCATGATGCAATAAGCCGCACCCTCTGATTTTGCCCAGCGGATCATATCGCTCGCCGGGCGGTTGAGATAAGGGATCGCTTCGGGTCGAGTAATGCCCCCCGTATCGATGATGGGATGCTGCGAAATAAATGCAATTTCCCCGATCGCGTAAACAGCAACCGGAGCATTGGGCGGGAGATTCGTTTTGATATAGTCCGATAGCTGTACGATCGTTTGATCTGCAATAGCTTTGTTCCGGATAAACGGCCAGACTGTAAAACTACTTACCAGGACGGCTGTAATCAGGGCAAGCGCGTAGCAGATGCGAAATAAATTTGGGGAAAACCTGGTGAAAAGCAACCCAAAGATTGCGATCGCAAGTCCCGGAGCCATTGCGGTAATGTACCGCGTCTGGACGTAGGCGTGGTCCACTACATAGAACACCGCGCTGATGCCTACCCAGGCCAAGAAAACCCACCCTGCCAGTTGGCTATTTCCAAAAAGCTTCTTGTTCTTGATGGCTGATAGCACTTTCGTTGAGCGAATCAGAAAGTAGCCAATGAAGGCCGCAAAACCGCAGACAACTACAGGGAATCCGAGAAGATAAACGTCCAATAAGCGCTTGAGAACAGAATCCCCAGGGGCTGCGCGCTTTGCGGCATTGGTGTTGGGGATGACATGGCCAAAGGCATGTACTGCATACACACACCAGGCTAGAGTTGGGCCAGTGATAAGGAGGAGTCCCAGAGCAAATCCGAAGAGTTTTGCTGGAGAGAGATGTTTGCCGGGAATGCGGAACCATTGCCATAGCAGCAGTAGTCCTGCAATTGCCGTGAAAAAAGCCATTTCAGGACGCAGTACAGGCCCAAGTCCAGCAAATAGGCAACCGGAAAGCCAACTGCCCCAGGATTGCCTGCGAGCGGTGATGAAATATGTTCCCCAGCAAGCCACGCCGGCAGCAGTTACGGCTTCCATACCGGAAAAAGACCAGTAGCAAAAATAAGGGTTTACAACCAAGAGCAGGATCATAGCTGCGGAAAATACGGGGCTGCTCTGATAATCCTCAAGGATGCGATTTGAGAAAATATAAACACCAGCCAGAGCAAAAATTACGCCAAGTACGGCCAGTACTTTGCCAGCAATCATCCACTCAGGAATCAGTACATGCATTCCACTTAGCAGCAGTACCCATAAAGGGGAGGTGTCGCCATTGACAGTGTGACCATTGAATGCAAACCCACGTCCCTGCGATACATTCCTGGCAAACTCGAGATGAATGTAGGCGTCGTCTTCCCAATAATGCCAGGCATGTACGAACCAGAATGCACACCATAAAGCCGCGAGTAGCAGAATAAGGCGCTTAGCGCGCAGCGGATGGGGAAGAAGTGTGCTAATAAGCTCTTGGTTGCTCAATGACATAGGTTTAGTTTGCATTCCTGAGGTGAGGTGTGGAGCCGAACGGGTTCTGAGCATGGCACGGGTGCCATTTTGCCCAAAACAAACCATTGCAAATGGAGCGATACTCACAGTATATACAAGCCTTCCCTCGCCGGGGAGAAAAGCATTCAGAAAGCGGTCGACATTAGAGACATAACGACCCTCTGGATCACGCCATCCTTCGCTCTGGCCATTCTGGAGATAGAACGCTGGATATCTCAGTCGAATTTACAGCCAGCGGATTTGGTGTTTTCTGGCTTTCCCTCGTTGACGCCCATCCGGGACTCGGCTATTCTTAAATCTCGCGCAGTTTCGCGTTTGCCCCTCTGTGTGCTTACTCTGCAGCGGGCAATCTGGCGAACACCGACGTGGATCGGTTTAGGCCTGCAGTAGCGGCCTGGAACATACCCACTCCCAAGCAGCCTGCGCCAACTCACGCGATCCGGTACCTTGGCCGCGATAGGTATTCCGCGAAGGGGGTTGCGCGTGGGCGACTTTTGTATGTCGCCAGCCTGCGAACGATGCAGAACGCCGGACAAGTTTAGTTTTGCCTGTAGAAGAAAGAATTCGGAGAGCAGCAACGATGTCTACCTATATACCGAGCGCGAACGAGATCAGCCGCAAGTGGTTTGTACTGGACGCCAGCGGAGAAACGCTGGGACGCCTTGCGTCGCAGGCCGCCAGCGTACTTGCTGGCAAGACCAGCCCTAAGTACACCCCGTTTATCGACATGGGCGATCACGTGATCGTCATTAATGCCGAAAAGATCAAGCTGACCGGCCTCAAGAGCCAGCAGAAGCTGTATCGCCGTTACACCGGCTTTCCCGGCGGCCTGCGCGAAGAGGCGTTTGACAAGTTGCTGGCCCGCAAGCCGGAAAAGATTCTGGAAGAAGCAATCAAGGGCATGCTGCCAAAGAGCAAGCTCGGCCGCCAGATGGCGACCAAGCTGAAGGTTTATCGCGGCGACAAGCATCCGCACGAAGCGCAGCAGCCGCAGCCGCTGGCCGCTGCAAAATAACGAGTTTTTCGAGAAGGATTGAAGGAGCACATGGCAGATCTGGTTCAGTACTACGGAACAGGGCGTCGTAAGTCGAGCATTGCGCGCGTATTTTTGCGCCCCGGCAACGGTGGTTTCACGGTGAATGGCAAGCCATTTGAGGAGCATTTCGTGACGCAGCAGCAGCGCGTGGCGGCAAAGCGCCCGCTGGCACTGCTGGAAGTGGCCGGCAGCTTCGATGTGGTGACCACGGTGATCGGCGGCGGCATTATGGGCCAGGCCGATGCTGTGAAGCTGGGTATTGCCCGCGCGCTGCTGGAGTTCAACGGCGAGCTGCGCAAGCAGCTTAAGAGCGATGGACTGCTGACCCGTGATGCGCGCATCAAGGAGCGCAAAAAGTACGGTCAGAAGGGTGCCCGCGCGCGCTTCCAGTTCAGCAAGCGCTAATTGGTTTTTGCTGGTGGCTGGCTTCTCTGGCCAGCCACTGGTAAGTCAGGTAAGTGGAGTTCAATTTCCCAAAGCATGGGATCAATCCCGGCACTGCCGCGGATGCCATCTCAGAAGGAGGCCATTTGGCCACGATTACGATGAAGGAGCTGCTCGAAGCTGGCGTACACTTCGGGCATCAGACGAAGCGCTGGAACCCGCGGATGAAGGAGTATATCTTCGGCGAGCGCAACGGCATTTATATCATTGATCTGCAGAAGACCCTGAAAATGTTCAAGGACGCCAGCAAGTATGTGACGGACCTGACATCCGAGGGCAAGACCATCCTTTTTGTCGGCACCAAGCGCCAGGCGCAGGATGCCGTTGCCGAAGAGGCCAATCGCTGCGGTATGCCGTACATCAACAACCGCTGGCTGGGTGGTCTGCTCACGAACTGGGTCACGGTGCAGAAGTCGGTGAAGCGCCTTCAGGAACTCGATGAGATGGCAACAGATGGCCGTTATGACCTGTTGACCAAGAAGGAAGTCATTCGTCTGGAGCGGGAGCGTAAGCACCTGCAGGCCAATCTGGCCGGCATCAAGAACATGAAGCGCCTGCCGGACGCGCTGTTCGTCATTGATTCCAACAACGAAGCGATCGCCGTCAAGGAGGCCCGCAAGCTGGGCATTCCGGTTGTTGCCGTGGTTGACACCAACTGCGACCCCACGGTGGTGGATTATGTAATCCCGGGTAACGACGATGCTTTGCGCGCCATTCGCCTGTTCACGACCAAGATCTCCGATTCGGCGGTCGAGGGTGTGCAACTGGTTGGCGACAAGGCCTTCGCGGCCGAAGTGGCCGGTGTAACATCTGAGGCCGAGCCTGGTACAGAGCAGGCTGCTGAGCCGGTTCTGGCAAATGCTGAGACAGGCGAAGATGTCGATCTGGATGCAGCGCTGGGTGGTGGCATCCGCAAGGCCCCGGCAGCAGTTGCAGCTCCGGATGAGGCTGACGTAGCTGAAAGTTATTAAAACGCTTTGCAGTTCCCAGAGGGCGTGGCTGCCAGCGTCGGTATGACGGTTCTGGACGCCACGCTCTCTTTGCGTTTAGGTGGATTGCTGGGCGCAAAGGCAAAATGCGGAATCCTGGCCGGGTTCGCATCAAACTTTAACGAAGATCAAGCAGTATTAAATTCATTGAGGATCATAGGATGTCTACCGTGAGTGAAAAGATTGGCGCTGGACTGGTGAAGGAACTCCGCGAGAAGACCGGAGCTCCCATGGGTGACTGTCTGAAGGCCTTGCAGGAGGCCAGGGGCGATATGGAAGAGGCAGTGGTGGTGCTGCGCAAGCGCGGCATGGCCTCTGCGGCAAAGAAGGCGAGCCGTACGGCCAATGAAGGCTCCATCGGCACGTATATCCATGCCGGCGGCAAGATCGGCGTGATGATTGAAGTGAACTGCGAGAGCGACTTTGTTGCCCGCACAGAGGACTTCCAGGACCTGCTGAAGGACATCGCGATGCACATTGCCGCGACCGATCCGCGTTACATCCGCAAGGAAGACGTGACCCCGGAAGATATGGAGCGCGAGAAGGAAATCTACCGCGCCCAGGCTGCCGCTACCGGCAAGCCCGCTCCTGTGGTGGAAAAGATTGTCGAAGGCAAGATGAGCAAGTTCTACGAGGAAGTCTGCCTGCTGGAGCAGCCCTTCATCAAGGAGCAGTCGGTCACCATTGGCGATCTGGTGAAGCAGCGGATTGCCAAACTCGGTGAGAACATCGCTGTCCGCCGCTTTGCCCGCTTCAAGGTAGGCGATGCCAACTGGACCGTTGCCCAGGTAAAGCAGGTTGCCGAGGAAGAGCAGCAGGCATAGACGTATCTTTTTTACTTTGAGGCCCGGACATTATGTTCGGGCCTTTTTCATGCCTATGGAAGCAACTGTTTACGCCTTGCATGTCGAAAAATAGCAAATTTTCGATGCTACAATCGGGGCATGCCCCCCAACAATAAATCTCCAAAGCGAGAGATCGAGCTGGATTTTATCCGTGGCATAGCAATCCTGCTTGTGCTGGATTTCCACTATAAAGGCCATAGCATATTTCTCTATCCATTCAAATTAATGGGGTTTAGCAATTTTGGATGGGCAGGGGTGGATCTTTTCTTTGTCCTGAGCGGCTTTCTGGTTGGAGGGTTGTTACTCAAGGAATGGAAGGTCAAAGGGAAGGTGGCCGGCTTTCGGTTTTTGAAACGGCGCGCCTTCAAAATCTGGCCAGCCTATTATTTTTTTCTGTTCGCAGTGGCTGTATTTCATGTGCATCCGCTGCACACATTTCTGTTGGGAAATTTACTCAACATCCAGAATTATGTCGGTACAAGCATAGCCCACACATGGAGCCTGGCCGTCGAGGAGCATTTTTATCTTTTTCTTGCTCTCTTTATGGCATGGTCTTCTGGAAGACAAAAAAGCATTGCCTGGATGTTCAAGGCATGCATGGCAATTGCTCTTGGAGTCGGCGTATTGCGAACGGTCCTGAGCCTCCGCGGCTACGACGTTTTTACATATACCCATACAAGAATGGATGAGCTGCTGACCGGAGTGATGCTGGCGATTCTGTATCACTTTTACCCAGAGCGTTTTGCCTGGCTGCAACGGCAGCGGTACGCTTTGCTGGTGATTCTGGCAGGCTCGCTTGTTGGGCTATATTTCGACTCGCACTTTATTGTGCATGCATTCATTTACTCCATTGCAAATCTGGGTTGCCTGGCATTGTTTTTGCTGCTCTATCGCCCAGCTGTCCGGCACTCCTGGCTGTATCGTGTAGTGGCATGGGTGGGGATGTACTCGTATGGTATTTATCTGTGGCATGTGGGGGTTACGAGGCCATTAGAAAAAATTGCTGGCCATCTACCTGAACTCCCCGGGCTTCAGGTGACATTTATGACCATCATGCCCTTTGTATGCGCGATCCTTCTGGGAGTGCTTGTAACTAAACTGGTGGAATTTCCTTTCTTGCGCCTGCGAGAGAGGATGGTGCCGCCGACCATTCCAGAGCCGGTGATTCCTGAAGTTGAGGTCAAGAGTTTCGTACCTGATACCACCCTCGCAGAGGGTGAACAGGTAAGCAGTTAGTCCTTACAGGTCAAATTTTCTGCGCAGAATAAGATGAGCGCTTTGAATATCTGCCGCACTCTGCTCGCATATGCTGTTCGAGAGAGCACTTCCCTGTGCGATACTCAGAACTGGTATGTATAAGCGTGTTCTTTTAAAGCTCTCCGGTGAGGCCCTGGCCGCTGGCCGTGGTTTTGGCGTCGATACGGATTTTGTCCATACGATTGCCCAGGAAATTGCAGAGGTCCATGCCATGGGCGTGGAGCTTTCCATCGTTGTTGGCGGGGGCAACTTCTTCCGTGGCGTCGCGGAGCAGGCGGCCAACATGGACCGGGTTTCCGCGGACCACATGGGCATGCTTTCGACGGTCATCAACGCCATCGCGCTGCAGGACGCGATCGAAAAGCAGGGACTGCATTGCCGGGTCATGTCGGCGATTGCCATGCACCAGGTCGCGGAGCCCTACATCCGCCGCCGCGCCATCCGGCACCTGGAAAAAGGGCGCATCCTTATTTTTGCGGCCGGCACGGGCAATCCTTACTTCTCCACCGACACCGCGGCATCGCTTCGCGCCATGGAGATCCGGGCCGATGTGCTCCTGAAGGCCACTTCGGTCGACGGTATCTACAACGCCGACCCGAAAAAGACGCCCGATGCCGTCAAGTTTGAGGAGATTTCCTACATGGATATTCTCAAACTTGGGTTAAAGGTGATGGACGCTACGGCCGTGAGCCTGTGCAAGGACAACAACCTGCCGATGATCATCTTCAGCATGAATGAGACGGGCAATATCCGCCGGGTCGTCAGTGGAGAGAAGATCGGGTCGCTGGTAACCGCCTGAGCCCGTCCGAGCAGCCGATTTTTGTGAGCACTCAAACCATCGCAGTCAACGTGAAGTCGGCGCGCAAGCCCAAACTCCCCGCACTCACGGGAATCCGGGTTCTTGCGGCCATCAACATCATGCTCTTCCACTTTTCTGATCCCAGGTGGTTTGGGCCGCTGGCGCCGGTCGTTGACCATGGCTACGTCATGGTCAATTTCTTTTTTCTGCTCTCCGGATTCATCCTGGCATACAACTATGCGGACCGGGCCGATACGCTGAATCCGCGCGCCTTCTGGCTGGCGCGCTTCTCGCGTCTGTATCCGGTATATCTGGTGGCGCTGCTGATTTCCGTCCGCATGCTGGTGGAGGAGTGGCACGCGCACACCCATGCTGAGTTTGCCTTGGGCGCGATCATGACGCCGCTCCTCATTCAGGGCTGGCACCCCTCGCTGGCAACCTTCTGGAACACCCCAGCCTGGACGCTTTCCTGCGAAGTTTCGTTTTATCTGCTGTTTCCATGGCTCATCCGCCTGCCCTGGCCGCGCAAGGTCGAGCGCCTGCTGCTGCTCCTCCTCCTTTTCTGGCTGGCCGCCATGCTGTTGCCCAGCCTTTATATGTGGATTCATCCGGACGGCGTCCTGCACCCGGACCGCTATTCCTATGGATTCTGGCTCCGGGCCGTCAAGCTGACGCCCCCACCACATTTCCCCACGTTTCTTTTCGGCATTGTGCTGGCACGGCTGCATAAGGCCCTGAATCTTTCGCATACCACCCGCTTTGCGATGGCGGCCGCCGGCCTTTCCGCCGTGTACGCCACATTACTGTTTGCAGACCGTCTGCCGTATATCCTGCTGCACAATGGCCTGCTGATGCCGCTGTATGCAGTCGTCATTCTTGGCCTGTCAGGGGACCATCTGATCTCGCATCTCTTTGCGTTTGGCCCTCTGGTGCTGCTGGGCGAGGCCAGTTATTCGCTCTACATCCTGCACTTCAATTTGTGGGAACTGATCCATCATTACAAGCTGCTGGACAGGGTCAATCTCGGACAATTCGACCCATGGCTTTCCTATGTTCTGCTGATTCTCGCCGCGACAGCCGCCTACAAGTGGATTGAGACCCCCGGCCGCAAGTTCATTCTGTGGCTCTCGGTCAAGCTGCGGATGCAGCCGCCGCTCCCTGTTCGCGCCAGGACAGAGAAATAGCCCTGTGGTATGTACACGGCCCTCAACTTCCTCTCTACGGAATGGACTGCTGCAATGAGTACATACATGGAAATGCAATAGCTGATGACTCATTTCTTTACGGCTCGCGTTTGACATGGATCTCAGTTTCCTCCGCGGTTGAAGCAAATCAGTGGAAGTGGTAAGCGACCCCGAAGCTAAAAACTTCTGGGCTCAAGCCATTCGGCGGGAAGCCGTTCCAACGCTGGTATTCGTAATCAATGCGGACATTGAGGGATGGGCGAAGAGAGTAGTTGGACCCGATGCCCACCGCGAACAGGTTGCCGCACTGGCCGAACAGGTGCAGCAGGTCACCGGATCGACCGTCGAGCTTGCCTATGCGGACCAGGGCTATACGGGAGAAAACGCCGCACAAGCTGCCGAACAGCACGGCATCCGCCTCTGCGTCGTCAAACACCCAATGGCCAAACGAGGCTTCGTGCTACTGCCCAAACGCTGGGTGGTGGAGAGAAGCTTCGCCTGGGCCGCACGCTTCCGAAGACTCGCAAGGACTATGAACGGCTCGATACAAGTCTCAAAGGCCTCCACTACATCGCCTTCGCTTGCATCATGATTGCACGCATGTGCAAAGCTCTCGCCTGAAAGGCATAACAGACTCTATAAGCGAGGCGGCGATCTGTAAGGGAAATCTGGAGGGCGGAAGCCGCCGCAAATGCTGCACTGATGCCTGCTGCGACCTCAAATGAAATATGCGCGGATCGTAATGCCTCAAGCTCTTCTCCAGCGCGGCCAAACAGCAGCGGGTCGCCACTTTTGAGACGCACCACACTTCGACCTGCCGTTGCTGCCTGCACCAGGGCCGCATTGATCTCATTTTGAGAGATGGATTTTCTTCCGCAGCGTTTACCTGCGCTGACAATCTCAGCATTGCTGCGGGCCAACGAGAGAATCTGTGGGGGACAAGATCATCATGGAAAATGTAATCTGCGGAGGAGATGAGTAGATGTGCACTCACGGTCAATTGTTCCGGATCGCCCGGTCCAGCACCCACCAGATACACCTTGCCTTTTTCTGCGGTCACGCTCAACGCTCACTCATCGTTTGATTTGCAGTGCAGGCATCACTGCAGCAACACTATTATTGCTTTCGGGAAGACTGATCGCGGCGAAGCTCTTCGCTCAAGATGATCGCCTCGGCAATATCGCGCATCGTTTTACGCCGCTGGCGGCTTTCTTTCTGCATCGTTCGGTAGGCCTCTTCTTCGTTGAGTCCGAACTCACGCTGTAGGATTCCTTTGGCGCGCTCCACGTGCTTGCGCGTCTCCAGTTGATCGGAGAGATTCGTCTTCTCGCTTTCCAGCCGCGCCATCTCGATCTCTCCGCCAACCAGAAATCCAATGGTTGAGATCATCTGTACCTCGCGCGGGGTGTGGTGATAGGGCTGCCGGTGCTGCACATTGATAACCCCGACCAGCTTTCCGCGGCAGAGGATGGGCACAGAGAGAAACGCTTCAAAAAGATCTTCCGGCACATCCTTAAAGATTTTGAAGCGAGGATCCTTCAACGCATTGGAAGCGATGACGACAGGCTCCCTGTGCTGCCCCACCCAACCGGTAATGCCTTGACCCAGGCGAAGCCCAAGATGGTCCACGATGTCCGCATGGGGATTTTGGGATGCACGAAGAACCAGCCTGTCCTGCTCCAGCACATAGATGAAACAGGAATCGCACATCACCAGAGTTGAAACAAAATCGACGATGTGTTCCAGCACCGCGTGAAAGGGATCGGCTGCAGCCATGCGGCTGCCGATAGCATGCAGGGATTCAATGTCCGTTGGGATTTTCTTCTTTGACCGGAGTTCGTAAGCGGTCTCGCCCACGGCCTGATCTCGGGCCCTTGGACCGAAAGAAGTAACTTGTTGCGAAGGCAATTTTGTCAGTGCATGCCCTGGCCGCTTGCCTTCGAGCAGCCTGCCCGCACACTGTGCTGACTCATTGACGAGAAAGCCCATCTTCGGATGCGAGGGTTCAAAATCTGGCAACACTCCATGCCGACGCAGCTCCTCCGATGTGCTCGGTCCAATCGAAAGGACAACGGTGTCATTGAATCCGTCATACATCTCTTCAAGGCAATGCATCTGCTCGGCCACCTGCCACAGGTGGACCACCTGGATGGCGGTCATAAAGAGAACAACGTCGACGCGCCGTTCGGCAATTGCATGGACGCATTCGCGGAGCAGGGTGAGGTCTTCAGGAAGCGCCCATTGATAGACAGGCACGCGGGTCACGATGCAATTGCGTTCCCTCAATGCAGCCAGTAAATCCGGGTTGGGCGCGCCATATTCCTGCACCGCAATGCGCAGACCGTTGAGACCTCGGCCAAGTACGCTCTCAATCGCACCCATCAGTTCCCGCCAGGTGCATGGTTCGGGCGCGGTGACGGTGACGGGGACTTGAAATTCCCGCAGAACAGCAGAGGATTTGGGGCCGCGGGCTGCAACTTTCACTCCTCGAAGCGCAGTCAAAAAAGTATCGCGGTCATACTCCGTCTGCACGATGTTCATCAGGCAACGGATGCCGGCGCCGGTCAGAAAAACTACCAGATCGAACTCGCCACGCATCAGCGACGCAGCAAAATTTAGAGCTTCATGATTGGACGCGAGAGGAACTTCCCGCATGGCGGGGGCCACGGTAGGCTCACCCCCATATGTCCGAATCAGCTTGGCGATCTCATTGGCGCGCCGGCTTTCGAGTGCAAGAACACGCAATCCTTGGAAGCTCGCTTGTGGCATCCCTGATCCTCACTCATTCAGATACAGACATAAACAGGAATTCCCGCCGATGCAAGTCGCCTGGCCAATGAATTGGTCCCTGGCCCAGCGCTAACCTGCTGTTTCCGGTTCGATTTACGGCAATCTAAGTTCCATCGGCTGCAGAAAAATTTTCCCCGGCTGGGGTACAACTTCTCCTCGCACTGAAGCTGGCAGTTTAAGGTCGACATAGCCATCTGCGATGCGTGCCGGGTAGGTTTGTGCGCACAAAGGCGATTCCGCGATCCCTTCCATCTGGCCCGTGTGCAGACAAACTTTTCGTGAATGGAGCGGACACACGACCTTCTCTCCTGAAACGATACCGTCCGCCAATGGGCCTCCGCGATGCGGGCAGCGGTTTTCCGTCGCCAGGAAGCGATCGCCCAGATTGAAGACTGCGATCTCATGGCCATCCACCTGAATGCTGCGACCTTCGTGCAAGGGAATATTTTCGCACCGCGTAAGCCTTATCCAACTGGTCTTCTTCATTGTAAATTCCTCCCTATCGGTTCAATCTGTACAAACTGAGTGGGCGTAAAAGGAACGTCGCCTTCCAGCCATGCATCGCGTGAGAGCGCCTTGGATTTTCGCAGCCGCTCCAACAGGAGCTGCTTCCCCACATCTTGCGCATAGACAGTCTCTTTTCTTACTTTTTCGATTCCCACACGCTCCACAAAGTCATACGTCCTCTCCAGGTAGTTCGCATTTTCGCGGTAGTATTGCAAGAAAATCGAAGCAGCCTGCAGCGCTTCTTCGTTCGTTTCGACCGTGATGAGAAGATCGGCTTTGCGCACGCGTTTGCCCGCGGCCCCGCCAACCACGACTTGCCAGCTTCCTTCCTGACCGATGAGGCCGATGTCTTTCACTGTGGCCTCGGCACAGTTGCGCGGGCAGCCAACGACGCCCATCTTCAATTTGTGCGGCGTGAAGAGGTTCTCAAAACGCCGCTCCATTTCTATTCCGGTGGATGTCGAATCCTGTACGCCGAAGCGGCAGAACTCGGTACCGACGCAGGTCTTCACCATGCGCACACCCTTGGTGTATGCCTGTCCGGATGGCATGCCCAGGTCCGCCCACACTGCAGGCAGGTCGGACTTTTTGATTCCGAGCAGGTCGATGCGCTGGCTGCCCGTGACCTTCACCATGGGAACCTTGTACTTGTCCGCAACGTCAGCAATCCGCCGCAACTCAGCGGCGGAGGTGACTCCGCCGCGCATGCGCGGGACCACCGAGAAGGTGCCGTCTTTCTGGATGTTCGCGTGTACGCGGTCGTTGATGAAGCGCGCGGAACGGTCCTCCTTGTGCTCTCCACACCACACCACATCGAGCAGATAACTGAGCGCCGGTTTGCAGACCTCGCACCCGACGCCGTTGCCGTAGATTTCAAGAACTTCGCTGACGGAGCGAAGCTGTTGGCCGCGGACCATCTCGCGGAGTGCGTGTTCCGCAAACGGAACGCATTTGCAGAGCACGGTCTTCGCCTCCTCCTCAAACTCCGGAACCACGCTCTTCAACAATTGTCGACAGAGCGCCGTACAACTTCCGCAACCCGTCGAGGCGCGTGTCGTTTCCTTTAACTGCGCGAGCGTGCAGACGCCCTGTTCGTGGATCGCCTGAATTGCCGTGCCCTTGCTCACGCCCATGCAGCCGCAGATCGTTTCGCTGTCCGGCATCTTCGCAATGTCGATTCCCGCGTCTTCCGCCGGAGGTGGAAAAAGGAGATGCCTGCGCGATTCCGACAGGTCCTTGCCGGAGCGCAGCCAGTCGAGATAACGCGGGCTGTCGGTGGTGTCGCCAACCAGGATAAAGCCGGCAAGGCGCCCGTCGCGAAGCGTCAGTTTTTTGTACAGCCCCAGCGCCGAATCTTCAAATCGAACAGCCTCGGCTCCTGGAGCTTTCTCGTCCCAGTTGCCCGCGGAGAAAACTTCAACACCCATGATCTTGAGTTTTGTCGCGGGCACAGACGACTCGAACGCTGTGCCGCGATTGCCGGCAAGCGCGGCGGCCAGCACCTTTCCCTGTTCCAGCAGAGGCGCCACCAGCCCATAACAGACGCCGCGATGCTCGACGCATTCGCCCACGGCAAAGATGTCCGGATGGGAGGTTTCCATGTGGTCGTTGGCGACGATGCCGCGATTCACCTGCAACCCGGCCATTTTCGCCAACTGCACGTTCGGCCGGATGCCGGCGGCGATGACAACCAGTTCGGCGTCGAGCGTGCTGTTGTCTTTGAATGCAAGCCCCTCCACCTTGCCGTTGCCAAGGATGGCGGTCGTGCTGCGGCCAAGCAAGACCTTGGCGCCGAGCGCCTCAATCTGGGCCTTGAGGAATGCTCCTCCCGTTGCGTCCAACTGGCGTTCCATCAGCGTCTCCATCAGATGGATGACGGTGACGTCGCATCCCTGCACCTGGAGCCCACGGGCCGCCTCCAGCCCAAGCAATCCACCGCCGATGACGGCCGCCTTCAATCCTGGACGGGCGCGCTGCAGCAGTGCATGCGTGTCCTGCAGCGTGCGGAAGACGAAGACCCCATCCCGCTTGACTCCCTCCATCGGCGGAATCAGCGGGGAGCTTCCAGTCGCGAGAATCAGTTTGTCGAAGGACGTGACGCTGCCGTCGTCCCCGGTGACCGTTTTGAGCGTGGGATCAATGGCGGTGATGCGCACGCCGAGATGCAGTTTGATTCCATGCCGTTGATACCAATCCAAATCGTTCAGGATAATTTCATCCGCCATCTTTTCCCCGGCAAGGACGGATGAAAGGAGAATGCGGTTATAGTTCGCGTGCG
>DZDJ01000171.1 GCA_022736715.1 Edaphobacter aggregans | reverse complement strand
CCGTGGCGGCCTTTGCCGAGGATTTGGATGTAGGGGGCGAAGGGGTGCATGGGGTGTACCTCATGATGCCGGGGCGGAATGTCAGAGCCTATTCCAAATTTCACTGAACGGCGCATTGCGGCGCAAAAAACCGCCTCAAAATGCTCACTTAGTTGATCTATGCTGCGCTTTTTCGGTGGTTTTTCACTTGCACTGCATCCGTTGATTGAGATTTCGAACAGGCTCTAGGGTCATGATGCGCTATGCACATCCACCACGAGCAGGGCGTTATATTTTTTCCAGCTCAATGGGATGATGAAGGGGCGTGAGGCAATCGCGGTTTGCGGCTCGCCGCGCAGTGCTCGCGGCGTGGAAATAATAAAGCGCTCGCCAAAATAGCTGCGGGCATTGCCCGCCAGGGTATTGGCGACTTCGCCAACCTGGTCAAGCAAATTGGCTTCAGTCAGTTGGGTTTCTCCTTGCGCCAGCATCAAGTGGCGCAGCAGGGCACTGGGCGCGGAGAAATAGACTTGGCCGTGATATTGGCCGCTGATGCCGATCAGCCCGGTGTATTCCTGCACAGGTATCTCATGCAAGGACAGGTACGAGGGTAGAACATCGGCATCTTCGCGGGTGAGCTGCCTGAAATAATGGGTCAGCGCATCAATAAACACGCACAAGTCTTTGTGATCAAAATCGTGTTGCGTTGTATTCATTCGGTTAACTCCCTGAGCGCGTCCAGCAGATGCTCATCGGTGAAAGGTTTATACAGAAATCCATGTGCCCCGTTTTTGATGGCTTGCAGCGCGGTGGCCTTGTCGCTCAGCGCCGAGACTACCAGCACGAGGATGTCGGGCTTCAGGCGAGTCAGCTCTTTGACGCAGGCGATGCCATCCATTTCCGGCATGGTTAAATCCAGGGTGGCGACATCCGGTTGATGCTGCTCGCAGAGGGTGACGGCTTCCGCGCCATTGCGCGCCAGCCCGACGATTTGCGCCCCAAGGCGTGTATCGCCGACGATACGGGCAATGCGGCTACGGATAATATTGGAATCATCCACGATCATGATGCGTAGGGGGTGTGCGTGCATGGCTTATACCGCGAATCGAATGCGAAATTCGGTGTATTGATGCGGTATCGAGCTGATGCGCAAGCGTCCGCCGAGGCTGGCAATCTGCTCTTTCACCACGTCCAGGCCGACACCCTGCCCCGCGTGCTGGTCGGCGCTGTCACGGGTTGAGAATCCGGGCGAAAAAATCTGCATGACGATCTGCTTGTCATCCCACTGCGCGATTTGTTCGGCGGTGTAGCGCCCAGAGCTGACGAGTTTTGCGCGGATACGCTGAGGAATCAGGCCTTGGCCATCATCGCGCACCTTGAGTTCGTATTCTTCGCCATCGACAGGGGCCAGGCCGATCGTGATTGCACCGGTTTCTTCCTTGGCGCGAACGAGCCGCTCGTCGGGGAGCTCGATGCCATGCGCGGCGGCATTGCGTAGCAACTGCAATGCAATCGCACCGAGAGTGACCTGGGTTTTTTGGGGAAATGCGTCAAGTTCGTTCAAATCGGCCTGCACACGCAGCGCTTTGCCTTGATCTTGCGCAATGCGCTGACCCAGCTGTTCGAGGCGTGCGGCCAATGGCGCGGGACGGCTGGCAGGCGCGTTATCGCCCCGGTCAATGCGCAACGCAAGCTCGCGCACCGCCTGAATGCGCTCGATAAAGGCATCGAGTTTGAGCGGAATGGCGACGAGATCATTGCCGCTGATGGCAGGCTGTTCGCGCAGACGGCATAGCACCTCTTCAAACTCGTGTGCCAGTTGTTCAAAGAGGTCGAGCCCCAGCATGGCGGCATCGCCTTTAAGCCCATGCACGCGGCGGAAAATGCCGTTAATCAGTTGCAGATGACTTTGGCGGGAAGCCTGGCCGCCTTTGAGCTGGTCGTTGATTTCAATCAGGGTGCTTTGCGCGTGCTCGAGGTAGTGCATCAGGCTGGCGCTATCCACGCTCAATAACTTGAGCAGCGCCTCAACCTCGCCGTGGGTGCGTGCCGAAGCCTCGGCCAGCTCGCGTTGCAGGTGAACCTGTTCGCTCACATCTTGCACAGTGACCAGAAGATGGGAAATTTTGCCTTG
>DZDJ01000062.1 GCA_022736715.1 Edaphobacter aggregans | reverse complement strand
CCTGGAAACTCCACGAAAACTGGAGAACCGCTATAATGGCACCGCCGATTTCGCGCCCTTGCGAAGGTCGCTTTGCAGGGGCTGGGTGCTTGGAAGATGTCGGAAGCCAGCTTGTTCAAGGCCGGTGAAGCTCTTGAGTCCATCGGTGTAGATCGTTGAACCGGGAGCCACATTCTGCTGGATAAACGCCCTCAGGGTGACGCCCTTGAAATCTGGAATGACCGCCATCCGCACGCGTCCGGAGGCCTCTCCCCGCTTCTCCACAGCAACGATGACGAGGGCCGCGTTCCGGTTTTTCAGTTGACGGCTGCCCCGCAGACCGGCCTGCGGGCCTCCAACCCAAGTCTCGTCAACCTCTACTTCACCCCACAGCGGCTCCCGTGTTGCATTCACCATGGCCCGCCGGAATTTGTGGAGCATCATCCAGGCAGTCTCGTAACGGGACAGCGCCAGTTGACGCTGCAAGAGTAGAGCGGAAATCGCGTTTGTCGGTGGTCATCAGGTAGGCGGCCCAAAACCAAGCCGATAACGGCGTCCTCGTGTTGTGCAGAACCGTCCCAGCGGTCAGCGAAACCTGGTGGCGACATGACACACACTGCCAACATCGTAGTTTCAGCAATTCGTTGGCCCGATGCCCTCCGCATCCTGGGCATACGAAGCCGTCCGGCCAGCGACACGAGGCCAGATAGGCCTGACAGGCTTCCTCGCTCGCGAACTTCTTCTGGAACTCCCGCAGAGACTTTGGAAACGACTCCCGAGGCACAATCCTAACCCTACATCTTGTGGCTAGCTGAAACAACGGGATAAGCAAGAAACAGCTAGACATCGCACAGGGCGGCTGGCAGCCAAAAAGAGCGACTTGGAGCGGAGCGGAATGCTTATCGTGGGGGCAAAGTGGGGATGCAATTATCTGCAATCGTCTATCAAAGGTGGGCCGCTCCGACGGCGACGTTTTCTGCCAGATAGCCATGACCCCGCGTCTATATTATTTACTCTGCCGTGGCAGTAAAGATGATTGCAGTCCTTTTGTTATGCGTTTCAACGTGTATGGCAATCACGAGAAAGACCATGATTGAGATATCCTGAATCATTCTGCGGATGCTTCCTCCACAGCCTGCTCACCAAGCTGTTCTCTGCGGTTTCTTGCCGTGCGATAGGCAAATACGCCAGCCTGCTCGACAATTTTGGCGTTCCATTTTGCATGCCAGTGGCGGCCGAGTTCTAACAGCAGCGGCCCCGCGAGTAAAAAGATGCCCGCGAAGACAAAAAGTCCGGCGCCATAACCGCCTAGCCTGTCCTTCGATACGCCCAGGAAATAAGGTAAGAAAAACCCACCCACCCCACCAGCGGCGCCGACCAAGCCGGTGATGATGCCGACACTGGCTGGAAAACGCAACGGGACAAGCTGAAAAACAGCGCCATTGCCCATGCCCAACAGCCCCATCACCACAAAGAACAAAGCTACCGTCAGCGGCAATGCCGGCAAGAAACCAACGCCTCCCAGGCAGAGGCCAATGGCCGTGAAGAGCGCGATCAGCAGCCGATAGCCACCGAACTTATCGGCGAGCCACCCGCCGACCGGCCGTAGATAGCTTCCAGCGAAAACCACCAGCGTTGTGAAGTCGCCCGCACGTACCGCAGAGACGCGATATTGCTCGTGAAAAAAGAGCGTCAAGAAACTTGCCAGCCCGACGAAACCGCCAAACGTCATGCTGTAGAGCAGGCACATCCATAGTGTGTCTGCTTCTCGCAGCATCTTGCGATAGTCCTTCCACGCCAGCGGCTTGCCCTGTAGCGGGCTGTCTTTCGCCAACACGAAGAACAGAACTAGAACCAGCAGCACGGGCAGGGCGGCCAGAGCAAAGGCCGTTGGCCATCCAAAATGCCGCGCCAGCCGCGGTGCAAACAACGTCGCCAGCAATGTGCCGGAGTTTCCCGCACCGGCGATCCCCATGACCAGTCCCTGATATTCACTGGGATACCATTTGCTGGCCAACGGTAACGCCACGGCAAAGCTGGCTCCAGCGATGCCGAGCAGAAATCCCAGTGCATAAAAATGCCATGGTAGCGTAGCGAAACGCCAGCCCCACAGCAGGGGCACAAGCGTCATCGTCAGCCCTAGCAAGCCAATTTTGCGACCGCCGATGCGATCGCAAAGTGCGCCCATGATGGGCCGAAAGAAAGCGCCACCCAGCAATGGGACCGCGACTAAGAGACCCTTTTGCGTGGCCGTCATGTGCATGTGCTGGGTAATTGCAGGCGCAAGCGGACCCAGAATGACCCAGACCATGAAGCTCACATCAAAATATAAAAAGGCCGCCAGCAGGGTTGGCCAGTGGCCGCTCTTCATAAATGACTTGGAATACATTTGTAACTTCCTTCCACAGAATGAATTCGGACAACAGTGAATTACAGACGTCTTCAATTCCGTCGCGAGGTCTTCGCTTTCTGTACCGACGTTTTTTCTACCTTCACCGCGCATTGCTTGTAGTTTGGTTCTCGCGATATGGGATCGAACGCGCTCTGTGTCACCTGGTTGGCATTCGTCTCGAAAAAATGGAACGGCATAAAGACCTGACCAGGCGCGATGATTTCAGTCACACGCAGTTCGACCCCGGGCACGCGTCCTCTTGCCGATACCACATCGACCAGATCATGGGGACTCAACCGCAATTGGGAGGAATCGTGCGGGTTCATCTCCAGCCATGCTCGCGGCGAGATGTTGTCCAGAATCGGCACGCCCCCCGTCTTCGTTCGCGTGTGCCAGTGCTCGACAGTTCGACCGGTATTCAGAATGAGTGGAAAGTTTTTGGATGGCTGCTCTGGGAATGGCGCCCAGTCAACGCAGAAAAGCCGAGCTTTTCCGTCCTCTGTCTGAAAATTTCCGTCGGTATACAAACGGCGTGTCGCCGCCGGATCGAGTGAAGCACCATCAGTGGGAAATGGCCACTGGATTCCTCCGTGCTCCTCGATGGCTTCGTATGTCATGCCGGAGTAGTCGCACAATCTGCCCGCAGAGACGCGCTTCCATTCGTCGAATGCATCTTGCACATTCGACCAGCCGCTGAACAATTCCCGATAGCAGCCAAGCTCTCGCGCCAGATCGAGAAAAATATCGAAGTCGCTGCGTGCCTCGCCGGGCGGCGCCACCGCTCGATTCACCTTACTCGCGCGCCGCTCGGAGTTCGTGTACGTGCCGTCCTTCTCGCCCCATATCGCAGCGGGTAAGACCAAGTCCGCCAACTCCGTTGTCGGCGTCGGATGAAATCCATCCTGCACGACCAGAAATTCCACATTGTTCAAGCCTTGCAACAGCACATCCAGATTGGGAAAAGAAACCACCGGATTGGTCGCAATGATCCAGAGCGCTCGAATCTCCTTGCGCACGGTAGCCTCAATGATGTCGGGATACGCCAAGCCGCGCGTGCTGGGGATGCGCGCCACGTCCACTCCCCAGATGTTCGCCAACTCCTCGCGATCTTCGGCGCATTCAAACTTGCGATAGCCGGGCAGACTGGAGGTGAACCCGGACTCCCGCGTGCCCATGGCGTTGCACTGTCCAGTGATCGAGAACGGCGAAGCGCCAGCGCGCCCGATATTGCCGGTGAGCAGCGCCAGATTGTTGATGGCATTGACCGTCTCTGTCCCTTTCGAGCTGTGGTTCACGCCCATTGTCCAGGCGATACAGGCTGCTTTGGCCTGCGCAATCATCCAAGCGGTCTTGTAGATCAGTTCAGTCGAGAGACCAGTAAGTCCGGCGACATAATCCGGTGTATATTTTTTCAAATGCACACGCAAATCCTGAAAGCCTTGCGTGTGTTGCTGAATGTACGCGTAGTCGATCAGGTCGTTCTCGATCAACATATGCGCCAGTCCATTCAGCAGGGCCAGGTCAGACCGTGGCTTGAGTGGAAGATAAAGATCCGCCACCATTGCGGTCTTGGTCACACGAGGATCGGCAACAATCACTTTTCCGTTTGGGTTTGCGTCCAGGCGCTGGCACAGGATGGGATGGTTCTCGGCAATATTCGCGCCAATTAAAAAGAGGACATCGGCCTTCTCTAAATCCTCATAGCAGCCGGGTGGCCCATCACTGCCGAAGGAGCGCTTATAGCCGGAGACGGCTGTCGACATGCACAACGTCGTATTGCCGTCGAAATTTTTTGTGCCCAGACCAAGCTGCACCAGCTTGCCCAGTGTGTAAAACTCCTCGCTCACCAATTGACCCGTACTAATTACACCCACCGAATGCGGCCCATAGTTTTCCTGCACTGTGCGCAGACGCGCAGCCATGGTCCGGAGCGCGACGTTCCAGTCCACGCGCTGGAGCTCGCCGCCTTTGCGCAGCAGCGGATACTTGGCTCGGTTTTCCGCAGTCAGCGTGTAATGCTCCGCCAAGCCCTTGGGACATAGCTTGCCGCGGTTCACCGGATGCTCCTCGTCTCCGCGTACTGTCACGACATGGTCGTCTTTCACGCCAATCAACATGCCGCAACCGACCGAGCAGTAGCCGCAAGTGGTGCGCACCCAATGATCGGCAACTTTTTGCTTCGAAATGTGGCCTACGGCCGGATCGGAACTGTAAGCGTATGCATCGCTCAGGATGTCGAGGCCAAGCGCGCGTGCCAGTTTCATGCTGCCTCCTGACGCGCCAAGTAAGCAGCCGCAATGTTCTTTGGAACGACGCTGACAAAAAACAGATATCGGCCGGCAACTTCCGCCATCACCGCAAAAATCAGCGCTGTCACTCGAACTTGCCAGGTTTGCGCCACCAGCGGCAAGACGATGCCAGAGACCAGCAGCAGTCCAATGCGCACCAGCAGCAAAGGCGCCAGCGTAGTGCAAAGCAGTCTGCCGGTGGATTTCATCTCAAAAACCGACGATTGGGTCAAGCGCAAAATGTGCCAAGTGAGGTTGAGCAGGACCGCACTGCCGATCGCGACAATGAAAAAGCGCAGCGTCCATGCGTTGCCGCCGCCCGGCATGGCATGAACGAACAGCGGCCCCAGCAACAGGGCCGATAAGAAAAATTCTGCTGTAGTGTGGAAGCTGTTCCATGCAGGGCGTGCCGGTACGCGATACAGTTGCGCGCTGGCAAAGATTCCGCTGACGCCCGCCATTGCTGTCAGTGCGCCGAGCGCGGCAGCACCGGGAACATGTATCCATAGGCCACCGGCGTATAGACAAGCAATGCCGGAAAAAATAGAAAACAACAACACTTCCCGGCTGAGCCAGGAACGCCGCCACATTTTGAGCGCGCGATAGGCGTAGATGGGGCGCCCAAGATGCAGAGTGGATGCGCCGAGCGCCATCATGCCGACAGCCAGCGACAGCAGCGCCGGGAAGCGCAGCGCATTCGCCCCGTAAGCCAAGCCCGAAAGCCAGATCGCGGCCAGTGCGCCAACAGAAAGTTGCGTCAACACAGTCATCGCAATCAACGGCCAATGCGGGTCCTCCGGTCGCACCCTGTAGGCATTTACTTTTTCCGTATTGCGTGGGAGTGTTGCCGGCAGCGTCAACCGTGTGGTGGAAAGACTGTCATCCGCGGAGGGCATTCCAGGCGCGTTTGCGCCCTGCGCATACTCCTCTCGCCACTGGGCGATGTTGACGATCTCGATTTCAATGGCGCCTTCCGGGCACGCATGGACGCAAGCCGGCTCGCGCCCTTCCGCAAGTCGACCATGGCACATGTCGCACTTGCCCACCACGCCGCGTTCTGCATTGAACTGCGGGACCCCGTAAGAACAATTCCATGTGCAGTACTGGCAACCGATGCAGGCGTCCGCACTATGCAGCACTAGGCCGGTGGCTGGATCTTTTGTGTAGGCTTCCACCGGACAGCCTTCCATGCAGGTGGGTTCCAGGCAGTGGTTGCAGCCCATGGAAAGATAAGAGCGCCATGTCTCTGGATACGAACCACCCTCGATTTCTCCAACGCGCCGCCAATGAATGTCCGCAGGATTTCCATTCTGCTCATTGCAGGCCACCACGCAGCACTGGCAGCCAATGCACTCTGTCATGTCGAAGTGGAAACGATACTGCTCGCCTTCCCCTGGCATACGCGCCGGAATGCGCGCGTCCTTCGCTATAGGCAATTGGCAGGACACTGCTTCCGCCCTCATGCGAGAGGGGCCGTCGCCGTTCGAGAGTAACACGAATGCAGCTCCGCCCTCTCTGGCCCGATCTAACAATGGCAAAGACAAGATAGTTTCCTCAGTTCAGGTGTACAAATTCTGTAAAGAAGCTGGCCAGGAAAAAACAAACTCCTGCTTCATGCTGTAGCAAGCCTGAAAAACAGAAGTGGAAACAGCAGGGTTTCGTTTTAAGACACTGAATGGGGTATGGGTTGGCACGGACTGGGTGCCTGAAGAATGCGCATGTTATCTTTTGCGCCTTGCATACTGAAGCATACCACAGAGAAATTCCGACGCCGGGAAATTATTCTTGGCCGCTTTCCGATGCTGGCCGGAAGCGGCGCTGAAATATTTCTTGAAGGCAGAGAGACAACTGTGATATTTGTACATTACACAAAGTTATTCTTATCGACACCCTGTCGTGTCATCCGCCCTGACAAGCATTTGATCCCTTCCGCTCATCGTCTGAGCCAAGCAGATTTTTCCCGCCAAGTGCCGCGCCCATCGTCGTGCGCAAGCAAGTATGCGCAAATAATCACGTCCGGAATTTTCCGAATACATTGACTTCCCATGTGCTCCACACCATGCGAGGACAGCGAAACAGAGAGAGGCACGTTTATGGACTACATACAACCGACCGCCGTTGCGCGTGCGATGGCTGTTGCCAGGTCATCGAAGATGCAACTGTCCGCGGGACAACGCCTGTTGCGCGGCTTTCTTTCTGGGGCCCTGCTCGGCTTTGCAACCAGCCTTGCATTTACCGTCAACGCGCAGGGTTTGCCGCCAATCGCCGGAGCGCTGATCTTCCCAGTAGGCTTCGTCATGATCGTGGTCCTCAGCCTTGAACTGGTGACTGGAAGTTTCGCTCTTGTACCTTTGGCGGTCATTGAAAAACGCTCCAGCATGGGTAAAGCGGGATGGAATCTGCTGCTTGTCTTCACAGGTAATCTTCTGGGCGGCGTGGTGTACGCGGCGCTTCTGGCTGGCGTGCTGACGCAGATTCATCATCAACCGCCAACCGGCATGGCCGCTCTCCTCGTCGCAGCCGCGGAGACCAAGACAATCGGCCACGCGAAATTCGGCAGCATCGGCCTCGCCACCGTATTTGCCAAGGCCATTCTGTGCAACTGGATGGTGTGCATGGGCATGGTCATGGGCATGACGTCAAGCTCTACCTTGGGCAAGATCGTCGCCTGCTGGCTGCCGATCGTCACCTTTTTTGCCCAGGGCTTCGAGCACTCCGTTGTGAATATGTTCCTGATCCCTGTGGGCATGATGCTGGGCGCCAAAGTATCTCTGCGCGACTGGTGGTTATGGAACCAGCTTCCAGTGACGCTGGGCAATCTGGTAGGAGGATTTTTATTTGTGGGACTCGCCATCTACGTTGCCTACGGACGACAGGCACCTGCGCCTGTCCCAGCGGAGGCCCCAGCGGAAACCGCAGCTTCAGCGATTCCAGAAGCCATGGAAGCCTGAGCCATTTACTCAACGACTGGGGCCGCCCACACAACATGACTTTTAGAACCCTAAGAACCGTGCACTGCACATGGATCGTTCCATCTTTTTTTGTGAGGACAAATGCACATGAAACTCAGCACACTCTTTGCCGCCATTTTTGCGATTGCCGCCACGGCGCTTTGCCATGCACAGCCAACACCGTCGAATGGCCCTCCTGTCAGCATTTCGGTTTATGACCGCACTCGTGTGGACACATGGCAATGGTTTGCTGCGCCGCCGGAATCTGAAACCTATAGCTACGTCGAATCTTTGCTGCGGCTCGGTGTGGCCCAGCGCATCCGCCGCTGGGACTGGCAGTTGGAACTTGCGCAACCAGCGGTGCTTGGTTTGCCGAAAGATGCTGTCTCGCCGGTTTTAGCGCAAGGCCAATTGGGACTGGGGGGGACGTACTATGCATCGAACGGCAATAATACCGATCCTGCTGCCGCATTTTTGAAACAAGGGTTCCTGCGTTATCACTTCCACGGCACAGACAAAAACCTGCGTATCGGGCGATTTGAATTTTTTGATGGACAGGAGACCAAGCCCAAAAATCAACCCATCGGCTGGCTGCAGACCAACCGCATTGCACAACGCTTGATCGGCAATTTCGGATTCACGAATGCCCAGCGCAGCTTTGACGGGGTCGACGGCCACTTCGGCGCGAGAACATGGGATGTGACTGCAATGGCTGGACGCGCCGACCAGGGCGTCTACAACATGAACGGCAATCCGGAACTGAATGTCGACATCCAGTATATTGCCTTCAGCAAGCACGAATTCAAACAGCACCTTTTGTGGCGCGCCTTCGGTATCGGCTACCACGACGGACGAACCGGCATCCTGAAAACGGACAATCGTGCTCTTGCTGTGCGGCAGGCGGATAAGAAAAATATTCGCATCGGCACCTACGGCGGCGACTTCCTGACTGACCTTCCTGCTGGACCCGGACAATTGGACTTCCTTTTCTGGGGCGTCTTGCAGAATGGAAGCTGGGGCACGCAAGACCATAGTGCTGGCGCGGCGGCGGTGGAAGGCGGGTATCGTCTGAGCAAGGTGGCCACTACTCCATGGCTGCGAGGAGGATGGTTCCGGGGCAGCGGCGACAACAATCCCACAGACAGCCACCACAACACGTTTTTTCAGATCCTGCCGACCCCGCGTATTTATGCGCGTTTCCCTTTCTATAACCTGATGAACAGCAAAGACGAGTTTGTCCAAATCATCGACAAGCCGACCAAGCGGCTCGAACTGCGCGGCGACCTCCATTGGCTGCAACTGACCTCAAGCAGCGACCTGTGGTATCTGGGTGGTGGGGCTTTCGACAACAAGGTCTTCGGCTATGTTGGACGTCCCAGCAATGGGCATTCAAGTTTCGCATCCGTCGCCGACATCAGCGCCGACTGGCAGGCAACAAAGACCGTGGCGCTCAATTTTTACTACGCCAATGCCAGGGGCAAGAGCGCTATCGCGGCCATCTATCCTGTCGATCGCAACGCCCAGTATGGCTACGTAGAACTGGTCTATCACTGGGGTGTGCCACAGAGGAAAACCGCGAAATAGTCAGCACAGTCCCGCTGCAAGATACTCTTCTGCATCGCGAGTGGGGCAATTTGTTGTTCAGCAAATGCCTGAAAATAGAGTGCTCATAGCGCCAGCGTATATCTTTTGCTTGATTCGCGGGGCAACTCGACATATAGTGCCAGTATTGGCAGTGAAATCCGCCATGCGCAACGAGCCATGAATGCTCCTGCGATCTGCAAGTATTTTTTATCCGGGTTGCTGAACACTACGTTGTGTTCATAGCTTCCTCTCGATAGACATTGCTCCACGATGAGCGCAAGAACTCTGCTGTGCTAGGCAGCACGTTCACCGCGATTGTCCGCATGTGCATGCACTAGATTCCGTCCGCCTGAGATTTGGCGGAGGAAGCCTGCAGGCCATCCGACGAAGCCGTCGTTTCTTTGGAGCATAACTATGGAACTGTCTCCTCACTTTTGCAGTTGGCTCCGCGTGAAGTTTTCCGCGCAAGCTGCATTCCGCCTGCATGTAAGAAGCCTCGACGAGATGACGATAAGAGGAGCCACATGGAGAAGCTAGTCGTTATTGGCAATGGCATGGCTGGCATCGGATGCGTGGAGCAGATACTGAAGCACGCCACCCCGTTCGACATCACCATCTTTGGAGATGAGACGCACGCGAACTATAACCGCATTCTCCTTTCATCCGTCCTTGCCGGGGAAAAGAT
>DZDJ01000170.1 GCA_022736715.1 Edaphobacter aggregans | reverse complement strand
TGGAAGACCATGATTAGGGTAGGAATCGATGTCAGCCGTATTCGTGATGGCATGACCGGAGCTGGACGGTATGCCGCTGGTATCCTGTCTTCGCTCGATACCGTGATGCCGGAAGCCAAGTTCGTGCTATATGCATATCGCGAAACATCCATCGTGCCTGCGTCTTCACGTTGGCACGTTGTTAAGGACAGGCATCCTTTCTGGAGCCGAATACCAGTCACTCAGTGGATGCATTCGCGACTAGGTGCGCTGATCGCCCGAGATCCTGTGGACGTGTTCTGGTCGCCGAACACCTTTGTTCCGCATGGTGCAAGCGTGCCATGCGTGCTTACTGTGTACGATTTCAATCATGTAATCGTACCCGAAACCCTGCCCCCGATTACCCGTTATGCGCATCGCAAATGGATGAACGCCGACATCCTCGCCGCAGATGCAAACGTGTCAATCTCGCAAGGAACTTCCCAGCGCATGGTCAAGCTACTTGGGCGGCAGCCGGATGCGATCGCTTATCCGGCTGTTTCTGCCAAGTCGACGATTTTCGACCAGGGTAAGATGGCGCAACTCTTGGACCGGGCTGGTGTGCGCAAGCCATATCTCCTCACAGTGGGGACGCGTGCTCCGCGAAAAAATCTTGCCGGAGCAGTCGTGGCGATGGAGCAATTGCGAGGCGCTGGGTTTTTTCTGAATCACCAGTTGGTTATGGCTGGCCCTGAAGCGTGGGACAGGAGAGGCAGACGCATCGAACGCGGACACAACTGGATCAGACCTCTTGGTTTCGTCGATGACGCGTTGTTGTCAGTCCTGTATGCGAATTCTGAAGCTTTGGTGTTTCCATCACTCTACGAAGGCTTCGGGATGCCGGTCATTGAGGCACGTGCGCATGGCTGTCGCGTGGTAACTACCGATTCGCCGGAACTGCGCGAGGCAGGCGGTGACGATGCCGTTTACACAGACACGAGTCCGGAGGGCATTGCTGTTGGCATCCGCACAGCACTCTCCCGGCCGCTTCCGTTACCTCAGCAAATTGAACACAGCTGGAAAGACGCGGCCGAACAGATGGCGTTGGTGTTCCGCAAGGTGGCGGCATCCGGCTCTGCGGGGTAATGTCTTAATCGAGCGCGCCTTGGGGCTTGAAGATCGCGATCAAGTTGCTGGTTACGACACCGTGCCGATTGCCGTAGAAGGTCGCATTGACCAGGAAAGTGATCGCTTTTCGGGCTACAGCCACGATTGTTCGCTCAACGGCCTTCAGCGGCCCAAGGCCGAAAACCGGAAGTGCGGGTGGATAAGTCGCTACGAGTTTCAGGCCCGCCAGCGACGCGATTTGCTGCAACGCAGTGGTTGCAAGCAGCGTCTTGTGCGTGATGTCGCCATACATCAACCGTCCTGAAAACGGACTGTCTCCACTCGGAATACGGATAAGAATGCGACCGCGACCGGAGAGATGCATCCTCCAAACTTGGAGCTCAGCGACGAAGTCATTCAGAGCCATGTGTTCGACGACATCAAATGCGGCGATCAAGTCGAAGGTTCTGCCTCCGGCGATGGCGTCAAATTTGGCAATGGATGCGTATGCCTCGATACCAGCAGCGTTGGCGCGGTCGACGAGTGCTGGATTGGATTCGATACCGACGTAATGATCCGTGAATTGTCGTATCCAGCCTGCGAACGAACCGTTTCCAAAACCAATTTCCAGTACTCGTGCCTGTCGATCCAGCGTGGTACCGACGCGACGGACTTCCGCAGCGAATTGGATGCGTTCCTCGTTCGAGTATTTGCCAAAGGCGGAGAGGTTCCAGCCTTTCCACTCGATGTAATCTTCCTCAACGTTGGTCTGCACGAGAAACGGTCCCCCTTGTCAACATTAGCATCATCAGGATGCCAATTACGGCCATTGTCCACTCTGAATACGCCAGTGCCAGCGGCAAGCCTGATAAAGCCAATCTCGGCGCCAGAACGAACGCTGCAGCGGTCAGCACCACCAGCCCGCCAAGCTCGAATCCCACCCGCATCCACGGCTTCCCCAGTGCCATCAGCGCGCTGCCCGCGGCGATGCGCAGCGCCATGCCGGGAACGGCCAGGGTCAGCCAGCGGATGGTGTCGCCGAGGCCGTGATAGCCCGGGCCGA
>DZDJ01000061.1 GCA_022736715.1 Edaphobacter aggregans | reverse complement strand
CCGGCGACATTTACGCGCAATGCCCGAAGTGTGGAAACACGGAGATTGAGGTTCGTCAGATTGGTTTGTTGGAGAAGATCGTTTCGAGCCTGAAGGGTAGATAACGGTCTAATGGAACGGAACCGCTGGAAAATTCAGCGGCTCCTTTTTGGGCAGGATGCTCCCAACACGAACAACCGCGTAAATCGTTGGTTCGCGTTTGCTGAGAGTTGGTTTTTTCAGTTGCAAAACATCAAACAAAAAACAGGAGTCGGCGTGAAACACACCCAAGCTAGCCAATCGCTTGCACTCGGCCTGAATCATGGCCTGTTTCGCGTCGAGGACATGGCTCTGCCACAGCTGCTTTGTTCGCCTTCACCACGCCCAAGATTGCACTTGATGCGTCTGGATGAAATCAACGAAGAAACCCCCAGTTCTTATCGAAGCGCTCTGGCGAATGTCTATGCCACGCTGGACGCAAATGACGGCACAAGCTTTCTCTACCTGCTCGATGGCGGACCAGACGGCGTCTCACTCTATTTCGGCATCGTCGAGTCGCACGCCGGGGCCGACTCTCACGAAGCATTCAAGAACCTTTGGGGCGCCCTCGAGGGGCAGCTTCCGGGTATCAACCTAAGTCGTGAGCAGAACATGCAGAACATCGAAACGCTTATCCAGCGTCTCGAAAATAGTCGCTTCCACGGCGTCGTTCTTGGTGTGCCCACCATCCAGGACGAAAAATCGGAAAGTGATGATGAGAACTTCCAGGGCATCGAAAGGCTAGTGCGCACCCTGGTTTCCCGGCGTGGCAACAAAAATGCCAATGTCACACGCTGGCAACTGGCCGTTGTTAGCCACCCCCTGAGCCGTGCCGAGGCGCAGGAAAAACTGGACGCGGCCTACGATCTAGCCAGTGAGATAGCCCTGATGGCTCACACCAGCATCCAGGCGAGCAGTAACAGCAGCGAGCAGAAAGGCAGCTCGTACAGCAGCAGCATTTCCGATGGCACCAACACCAGTAAGGCGGAATCACGCGGCAAATCAGAAGTCCATTCTTACAGCACCAGTCATGGCGACAGCGCCTCGGAAGGCGCAAACACAAGTCGGGCGGATTCACGCAGCAAATCAGATGGCGCTTCGGCTAGCCGCAGTACAGGCGAAAGCAGTAGTGGTAGCAACGGAAGCAAAACACAATCCAAGAATTGGGGCACCAATGAGGGACAGACGAAGACCACGGGCACTTCTACGAATCGGACTACAACTGACAACTCAACAACAGCCAGAAATAAAAGTACCAATGAAGGAATAACGAACACCGTCGGCACGTCGACGAATCGGACCGAAAGTGACGGGCAAAATCTCAGCCACACCACTGGCAGCAACTTCGGTATCACGCACGAGCTTACCGACAAGCGCTCGCAACACCTGCTTGAACAACTGGAAAACACCTTGATCCCACGGCTGCAAAATGGCATGACCAAGGGACTGTTCAGCACGGCCATCTACCTCTGCGCCGACAATGTATCCACCTATCGCAGTCTCAAGCGCACCCTTTGCGCCACTTATCAAGGCAGCGCCGCCACTGTCAGTCCCCTGCAGGTCCATGATCTTCCTGAGGACAGCCCTTTCCAGCCCCTGTGCTTGCCGAGACTGAATGGATCGATTGACCCCCGGGTTGCCGTATTTCTCAGCTTGGAGATGGAAGAAGGGCCTGGCCACAGCCTGGGTAGCCTGCTCACCACGGACGAACTGGCCCTGGTCGCCGGATTGCCACGCCAAGAGCTGCCCGGTCTGCGCCGACGCAAGAGCGTCGAATTCACTGTCGCCTTGCCCTATACGAACCAAACAGAGGCCATTGATCTGGGCGAGATCGTCGACTATGGGCGACGACAGCCGAATAATCGTGTACTACTGGACAAGGCTGATTTCAACAAGCACTGCTTTATTACAGGTGTTACCGGCGCCGGAAAAACCACGACTTGCCTGAATCTGCTGGTCGAATCGGGACTACCTTTTCTGGTCATCGAACCCGCCAAGACTGAATACCGCGCCTTACATGGACGCATGGTGGGCGAAATCGATTATTACCGCCCCAATGGCGATGGTCATCGCAGCTTTCGTCTGAACCCCTTTGCGCTCTTGCATCGCAACCAGAAGCTTAAGAGCCATGCCTCCTTCCTGCGCAATGTCTTTGCCGCCGTCTTCCCGATGGAAGCCTCCATGCCTTTTCTGGTCGAGCAGGCCATCCTGCGTGCCTATGAGGAAAAGGGCTGGGATCTGGCCGACGATACCTGCCTGCTCGCTGACGATCCCTTCGACCCTGCGGCCCGAGCCTGGCCGACCATGAGTGACATGATCCGCCAACTCGATGTCTTGATCCCCGAGCAAGGCATGGGCAGGGAGTTCGAGGAAAAATACCGCGGCTCACTGGTTTCCCGCCTCACCAGCTTGACTCACGGAGTGCTTGGCGAGGTGCTGGATGTGCCGCAATCCCTCGACTTCACCGCCCTTCTAGACCGGCACGTGGTTATCGAGTTGGAAGAAATCAAGGACGGCGAAGGCAAGGCGCTGATGATGGCGCTGATGCTTGGCGCTGTCAGTGAGGCCATTCGCCATCGTCACAGCAAAGTAAACACTTTTCGCCACCTTACCCTGGTGGAGGAGGCGCACCGCCTGCTTTCCCGCCCTGAAGCCGGAGACAAGGCACGTGCCATGGCCGTGGAGTCCTTTGCCGATCTGCTCGCCGAAGTCCGAAAATATGGCGAGGGTCTGATCATCGCAGACCAGATTCCGGCCAAGCTGATTCCCGATGTCATCAAGAACACCCACACCAAGATCGTGCACCGTCTGTTTGCGGAGGATGACCGGCGCGCCATGGGCGAGGCAATGATGATGAGCGATGAGCAGCGCGACTTCCTGCCCAACCTTGCCACAGGCGAGGCCATTGTGTTCTGCGGGGGCTGGCACGGTCCCAGCCATGCGGCCATACGCTCTGACCATGCCCGAACCGATCGCCCGCCGTTGGCTGAAGAGGACATCAAGGAACGCGCCATCATGCAGCTTTGGCGCGAAAGCGGGCGGTACTACCCCGCCCTGACGGCCTTGGGCTGGTTAGGTAAGGAAGATGCTCCAGGGCGTTTTGCCGACTTTGTGAGCCACACCCACAAGGCCATTAACCACCTGCTGTGCATCAACCCGCACAACCAGGGCCAGAAGCGCGAGCGCCTCTACCCGCAACGCTTTGAAGCCCTGAAAAAGTGGCTCAACACATGGCAAACGCTGGCCATCACTCAGCCCTTACAGATCAACGCATGGCAACTGCTCACAGGACAGCCACAGCCTGGCCAGCCACTGACGGCTCCCTTTCTGGCTCTGCTGTACGACGCCTCCCCGCGCCCTCATGCCAAGAGCAAGCCTCAATCCACCTGGCCCTGGGCGAGAGAGGACTGGCACGCGTGGCAAGAAGCCGTCGATGCCTTGCTTGAGCATTTGGCAAGCAGTGCTGATGTTGCGGATTTCCTCAAACGTCTTGATCAACCACGTGAATTAAAACGGATCATGGACGATTTGGGTCAGTATCAGAGTTTTTGATTACCACACTTTGAAGGAGAAAGACATGAGTTTCATTTCGCTTATTGGTGCAGTCGGAAGCATCGCCGGTAGTATCGTCAATGCAGTCAGTAGTATTGGTCCCGCAGTCGCTTCCTTTGCTGCTAAGGTCGCCCCCATAGTTAATGCTGTCATCTCCACTGTGAAAGAGATGGCCGGCCCCATTTTGAAGTTTGCAGATAATTTCCTGAGGGCCTTGAATATCATAAAACCCGATGAAACGACCGAAGAATTCGGCGAGCGCGCCTTACAGGCAGCGGAGAAAGGCATTACCACCGATCAGTTTGACAATTTTGACGACTACATTGAGAGCCTTCGTAACTTCGATCTCGACCCAGACAAGGCGCAAAAACGCAACCAGACGGAAAAACTGCTTGCGGGCATGGGCGTAGCTAATGTTGCTCTGGAGCACAAGTTCAACACCGCATCTGGCAGTTTTGATGGGATCTGGTTGCTGCCCATTGCCAATCCCAACTACTTCACACCAGAGCGCATGATCAGCCTGGTGAGCAACGGCCAGTTGTTTGGAGACATTTTGGCCTACCTCGACAAACGTCTGTCTGCGGGTGACAGTGCACGCCTGGAAGAATCAATGGCTGCAGGCGCGGGCGACAAGCAAGAGCTCTACAAGGCGCTCGACCAGACGCGCGAGAACTGGGAAGCGCTCAAACAGAAAATCGAAGGCGACAAGGAGGCATAAACATGGGTTTCTCCCATCACATCATGAACAAAGACTCTGGCCGCGCCGAAGAGACGGCGTTTTTCAAAGGCTTCCGTATTGAACACGAACGGATGCAGAACTTCGATCCCGAAGGCCCGATCAGGCTCGAACCCAGACCTGACGCGCGCACTGCATCCAGGGACTCCAGGCAATCATGAGCAGCAATACCCCGACCCTCATCCTGCTTCTCCTTGACCGAAGTCTCGCCGCCTGGCTTACCCGTCAGGGGGAAGTGCCGCGCGATCAGCCTATCGAAGGCGAAGGGGGCTGGTTTCCCTGTAAAACCCCTGATGAGCTCATCCAGGCCCTTGATGACCTGCGCGGTCGACTCGGCAACGAACTTGGCTCCAGTTTCCAGCTTGAACTGCTCCATGACGAAGGCAGCCGCGAGTTGCTGACCAAGGCACTGCCCAAGTTGGCTACACCGCTTACAGCATGCGCTTGGGAAATCCTGCGCTGGGAACCCTTGGCCGCTCGCTGTGGATGGCAAGTCGATACAAGCACGCCCCCGAGCAGGGATTGGATTGTCCAGCACGCCTTGCCGTTGCTGCTAGCCAGCGACGACGCGAGCGCCCGCCGGCAGATGCAGGAGGGCGCGCAGCGTGAACACGCAAGCCTCACCGAGCAACTACAGGCTGAGCGCGTTCAGATCCAACGTGAGAACGACAAACTGCGCGCCCAGAACGAGGCGCTGCGCCGGGTGGATGCGGAGCGGCTCATCGTGTATCTGCCGGCGCTCTTCCCACGGGTTTTCACCGTGATCGGCGGCCAGGACCTGGCGCTTCTTACCGGCCGACCTGAGCCCTACGCCTTACCCAATCCCTACCCCGAACCCAGCCCGGAGACTCTGGACACACTGCAACATGATTTCCGCGCACTGCCGCGGGAGCTACAACGACAGGTCGTCGCCTTTATCAGCCGCCTGCCACAGAGCCAGAAGCTCAAACCGCGTCCGGAAATGCGCGCGCTTGTACAAGGACTTACCGAGGAGTAATCGGATGGAGAAAGATGACGACGCCACCGCCGAACCGGATAAGGATGTGCGCAAACGACTGAAAAAACTCAGCGAAGAATGGTACGCGCCAGGCTATGGGTCGGGGTTCGAAAAACTCACCGCTTTCCACCTGCGTCTGCTGCTGGAGCACGTCCCCGCCGTGCAGGAACTAATCCGCCAGATTGTCTCTGGCGAGCCACGGACTCCCTCTCCTGAGCACAAACCGCCCCAATCCGAACCGCTACAGGAGGAAATCCAAGCGTTGCAGCAGGGCCTCAGTACCTGCCGAAATGAGCAAGACAAGCTGCGCCAGCAACTACAAGACGGGAAAGAAGAGCTAAAGAAATTGCAAGCAGAAAACCGTCGGCTCTACAAGGATCTGACCGTGCAGCGGCAGAGCGCACAACCGTCGGCGCTCGCCTTATTGCGCTCGGAGCAGGCCCTTGCCGAGCGGCTCGGGCTTGGCGGTCTGCCCCAAGACCCTATCCAGGCACTGATCCGGGCCGTGGCCGTGCTTTCCCAGATGGGCACGATCGAACGCCTGTGGGACGCCCTCAAAGAGACATGCGAGCGCGAACAGCGGCGCGCCAGCCAAGAGGAAGTTTCACTGCTGCAAACCGCCCTCGACTGGCATAACCAAAATTGGCAGCAAAGGCCCTATGCCCTGCGCCAGCCCCGCGCCGGTGAGCCCTTTGATTTCAGCACACAGCTGCGTTCTTCCAGCGCAACCAGCGGCGAAAAAATTGCCGCCCTATGGCTGCCCGGCATTGTCGCGGGCAGTGGCGCCGTGCAAAAAAAGGCGCTGGTCACGACTCAATAATGGGGATCGATGCGATGAAAGATGGAAACACCAAGGACCAAAGCGCCTCACCAATGCAACAACAAAATAGTATGCGATATCAGCAAGAAAACAGCGTTCCCTCCAACACTGCGGCTATGCAACAGTCCTACGGCATTGACGTAACTAACTTATACAACAAGGCCCTGAGCGAATTTATCGATACGTTCAAGAAGCAACGCCTTTGGCGGCTGATTGCTAAGGAAAATTTCGTAGCCACGGGACGTTCACAAAATCTTTCATCTATTCATCGGCTGATTGACGTGTTGAATGTCGCAGTCAAGACTGCGCAAGCAAATGACGCGGTCAAGACTATCCAGGCAAATGACGGAGTCAGGGGACTGCTCGATGCCCGAACTGGCCTGCGCTACCCACCCGCCGACTCCCTGGCTGCCTTCCTTAAAAGCCATCCCTTTGTCTTTTTGCAGGAGGGCAACAAAGTGCTCGCACTTTTGCACGCCAAAACAGGTCGTTTGTGGTTTGTAGAAGCAAGAAACAACGCCTTTTATCCGCTGAATGAAGGCAAGGCCAAGGCCGCCGATCTGTGGAGCGCTGAATTGCAAGGCTGGCGCCTGCCTACCAAGGACGAATTGAAGGCATTTGCGACCGCGCCAGACAACCCCTATCGCGAAGGGCAAGACTACCGTTTGTTTGGTGAACCCGATTGGCTCACGATTGAAGGGCGCTGTGATGTGGACAAGGGATTCTGGAATACAAACTCTTCTCCTGGCCATTTCATTGCTTGCCATGACCACTGGGTAGGCGCATCGCCGGAGACCCTACTGGTCGAACTCGTCAGCAAGGGGCGGCATCTGGCAATCAATAACGACAGTTTCCGCCAGGACACTCTAGGCACTCTATGGCAAGGCTTCGATGCCGAGCGTCTGATGCATGCCCTAACGGATGCAGGCTTGGCTTTGCAGGATCTGGATGGCAAGCTAATCATCGATCCCGACATTGACCCCTTGGCTTCCCTTTATAACCTCGACTACATCCCCTGCCGTCTGCCGCTGCTGGAGTTGGCCCAGATTCAAGATCCGCATAAGGGATTGTGGGAGCTGTGGGGCAATGATGAAACCTTGCTGAAGCGCTTTGACCTGGTCGCCCGAGACCCCAAACTCGACACATGCACTCACAATGTCGCCATTGACTTTGGCACCAGCAGCACGGTGGTGGCGCTCTCAGATGAGCATGGCGGACGGCGCTTGTTGCGTATTGGCGTGCGCGACTTTTACCAAACGCCGCGCAGTGCCGACTTCGAGAATCCGACCGTGCTCGAATTCATCGATTACGCGCGCTTCCACGCCGCGTGGATATCGCAGACCTACCGTCCGGCCCTGGATTGGAACTGGGTTCACGCCGCACACGAGGCCCAGGCCAGCTTCCGCGACAACCCTGGCGATACGGCCATCCTCGCCAGCATCCTGCCGCGCCTGAAGCAATGGGCCCTGCGCTCAGACAAGCAGACCCAGCGCATCCGAGATCGCCAGGGCATGGAGATCGAGCTCTCCGCACTGACCGAGCGCAACCCGGTGCGCGGACAGCCGATGAACCTGGAAACTGACGCACCCTTCGACCCCATAGAGATCTATGCTTGGTTTCTGGGTATGACCATCAACTGGCGCGGTCGCGGCCTGTATTACAAGTACCACCTGACCTTTCCGGTCAAATACGAGCGCGAGGTTAAGGACAAGATTCTCGCCAGCTTCCGCCGCGGCCTGCAACGCAGCCTGCCAGCGACGCTGGTCATGCAGCCCGCTGCCTTGCAGCCTTTCAGCGTGACCGAGATTGCCTCCGAACCCGCCGCCTATGCTGCTGCTGCGTTGCCCCATCTTGATCTGAATCCGGGCGATGGCGGGCTTTTCTACGCAGTGTTCGATTTTGGCGGCGGCACGACGGATTTCGATTTCGGCCTATGGCGTCTGGCCAACGATCAAGAAGCCGACGAGGGCTACGACCAGGTATTTGACCATCTGCGTTCTGCGGGAGATAACTATCTGGGCGGGGAAAACCTGCTCGAACGTCTGGTTTATCACTGCTTTCGCCACAATCTGGAGATATGCCGCACGCAAAAGATCCACTTTACCCGTCCCTTGGGTGAAGCGGGTTTTACGGGTGATGAGGCCTTTGTTCACCCCACCCAGGCCGCACAGACCAATACCGTCCTGCTAGCCTCCAAACTGCGTCCGTTCATGGAAAGCAACGAGAGCCAGATCGATGCGCAACTGAAAATCGAGCTGCTGGACAAGGACGGCAACAAAAAGACCTGTGAGCTAAGTCTGGACAAGGACGCTCTCGATCAATTGCTGTTCCGGCGTATGGAGGGGGGGGTAAAAGCTTTCCTGAGCGAATTGGCCTCGCTGCGTGAAGAAGTACCTACCGGGCAGCCCGTCCATGTACTGCTGGCGGGTAATGGCAGTCGCTCGCGCCACATTACCGCCTTGTTTGACGCCGAGGGCGAGCACTGGCCACGCCTGCTGCAAGAGTGCTTTGGAGATGCACCCCCTGAGATGGTCATCCACCCGCCGCTGCCCGTTAACGAAAACAATCATCATGCGCCAACGGCGAAAACTGGCGTGGCTTTGGGTGTGTTGCGCCTGTGCCCGGGTGAAAACGTCAAGCTCATCGACCAGGTGCGCAGCACCAGCCATGATGAGGCTCCATTTCGTTACTTTGTCGGCAAACTACGGCGCGATGAGTTCATTCATGTGCTCAGTCCGCACACCACTTACGAGCAATGGCATCTGCTTGGCCCATTGCACCAAGGGGTGTTCAAGCTCGGCTACAGCACCAGTGCCCGCGCCCGCAGTGGGATGTATCAAGGCGATGTGGAACTGCGCATCCAGCGCTTTGATTTTCCCGCAGCTGCTCCCCAGGACAAACTCTTCGTACGGGCCGTCGCACCGACCAAAATAGAGCTTACCTATGCTCCTGATGAGGCCGTCCTGTCTGAACACGCCGATCAGTCCCGCATCGAAACGGTTGACCTGGAGATCGGCTAATGCTCGCTGCTATTGAAGAAGACGCATTGCGGCCCAAGCCTATCAAACTGACCAACTTCCTGCGCTTCGGCGAAACGGCGCAGACCGTGGATTTGTCGTCGCTCAACGTGGTGATTGATGCGAATGGCTCAGGCAAGGTCAGTGGTTGGGTTTGAAAAAGAATATGGCGATTTTGCTTCCTACGATTGAAGGTCTCCACCCCTCCGGTATCGGCCAACAACGCGAGTTTGAAGTCTTGCGGCAGTTACAAGACGGCTTACCCGACGATTACACGGTCTTTCATGGCGTTTGCTGGTCTTCGGTGTATGAAGATGTGCAGTGGTTCGGGGAGATCGATGCCATCGTTCAGGCCCCCAATGCCAGCCTGGTGCTGCTCGAAGTGAAGGCCGGGCCGGTGGAAGTTACGGCGCAGGGCATTTACAAACGCTACGGCGATCGCAACAAAGACGTGGTGCATCAAACCCGCGTGCAACATGCATCCTTGAGGCAGCGGCTCAAGGAAGAAAAACTGCACGTTTATGTGGCGCAGTTGCTCGTACTCCCTGATCAAAAGGTCACGGGCGGCAGTGTCCATTACCCACGGGAACGCATCGTTGACCAGGACGACATGCCGTCTCTGTGCACCCGGGTCGTGCAGGCTGTGCCGCGTGCTGCAAAAAATGCGCCCTCCGTCTCCCAGGTGTCGCGCTTTCTGGAAGATGTTTTTGGGCTGGACACCGACCCGAGCGCACGCATTGGCTGGCTTGAGGCCGCAGTGACCCGGC
>DZDJ01000169.1 GCA_022736715.1 Edaphobacter aggregans | reverse complement strand
GACCGTTCATTCAAGTCCATCAGCTCAGGCGTGCAGCGCGCTTTCCGAGCAACAGCGGCCAACGGTTATATCGTGGATTTGATCGAACCGGCCAGAAAGAACGTACTGGTCAGCAAGCCCTCCTCCATGTCCGATCTGGACGATGATCTTGTTGCCGTTGAGATCAAGAGCATGGAGTGGCTGATTTCTTGCCCGCGATTTCGTGCGGTGGCTTTCGACGAGAAAGGCTATCCAGTGCCGATGGTGGTGCCTGACCCACGGGCATTTGCCATGCACAAGCACTGGCTTTCGCAACAGGCCGACCGCGAGCCGATCAAGCGGGCGCGTGATGAGGCTCAGGCGCGCACCGTGTTCTACATGACCATCCATCATTTTCCGCACCTGCCATTTTCAGATGCCGCACTGCGGGCGTTGCCATTCCCCGTGAGGCAGAATGCGGCCATCGATTGGGGCTATGGGTAGGCATAAGCTGTTTGTTGCGCTCAATCTAAATCCTTGCCTAAACAGCAACCCGTGCTTCACTGGCGTTAAGGTTTTTTTATCTTTGAGCAGGAGGTGTGTTATGCCATGGTTTTTTATTGTTTTGCTTGTTTTTATCTCTGCCGTGGCGCTCTACAAGGTATTAGAGGTACTGGGTTCAGTGTTGGCGACGATCATCGCCGTGGGCTTGGTGCTTTTGGCTATCCCGGTCGCATTAGTGTTTTCAGTGTTTTTGGCGTACTGGTTTGTGCGCGCTCTCGGTGCCACGCTGATTTCCTCCGCAAACGCCACTGAAGAAGACCCTTACCACTACATGAACTACGGCGACCTATACGATGCTGATGACAAGCGTGCGAACAAATGGTGGGGTGATTAACCGCAGAGTAGGCTTGAAAAGCTGTGCGAAGTCATACGCTGCAATCGACTTGCTCGCCTTGTCTTGTACGGCGGTTTGCCGTACTTTAAGCATCAGGAGGACAACACCATGCCCACAGCTACTGTTTCTACCGCGCGTCTCGAAGCCCGAATCAGTACCGATCTGCATTCGATGCTCAAGCGTGCCGCCGAACTTCAGGGTCGCACCATGACCGATTTCGTAGTATCCGCTGTGCAGGATGCCGCGCAGCGCGCTATCGAACAAGCCGAAGTCATCCGCCTGTCTCTGTCCGATCAGGAATGTTTCGCACAGGCTCTGCTGTCGCCACCGAAAACGGCTCCATCTCTGGAACGTGCTTTTACCCGTCGCGGCAAGCTCTTGCGCACTGAATGAACCGCGCACCGTTCCAGCTTGCGCCGCTCGATGCAGTACATGACCGCGCCGCGTTCTACAGCGATTCGGAACCGCTAAACCGCTACCTGCGAGAGCACGCTACCCAGGACATTCGCCGCCGAGTGGCCGCCTGTTTCGTGGCATTGGCAGATGGGTCGCGCATCGCTGGCTACTACACTTTGGCCTCGGCAAGCCTGCTGCTGTCCGATCTTCCTGCCAGCACGGGCAACAGACTACCGCGCTATCCCACCGTACCCGCCGTTCGTATGGGTCGCTTGGCTGTCGACCAGACATTCAAGGGTCAGGGGCTAGGCGGCGCGCTGTTGGCCGATGCTCTCGCCCGTGCCGCCCGTTCGGAGATTGCCGCCTTCGCACTGATGGTGGACGCCAAGGACGAGGCGGCAGCGGCGTTCTACCGCCATCATGGCTTCATTGCCTTGCCCGACTCGCCGCGCACCCTGTTCCTGCCACTGGCAAATATTCGACGTTCTTGAAGCACGACGTTCCAAGCCTTTTGAGCCTAAACCCATTTTCTGGAACGCCATGTCCACACCTGATTAAATGGGTGTAAATGGGTGTACTATTGGTTCATGCTAAATACCAACACACTCCAGATCACGACAGAAATACTTACTCTAGTCTCAAAGATTGATGAGTTCAAAGGTGCGTGGCGTGCGCTGGGTACGCTCGCGCCGGATCGCTTATCAGCTCTGCGGCGGGTGGCGACCATCGAAAGCATCGGTTCATCCACCCGAATCGAGGGTAGTAGGCTCTCGGATCGAGAGGTGGAGCAATTGCTATCGAACCTAGAGATCAAATCCTTCGCCACCCGCGACGAGCAGGAAGTTGCTGGCTACGCTGAGCTTATGGATTTGATTTTTT
>DZDJ01000168.1 GCA_022736715.1 Edaphobacter aggregans | reverse complement strand
AGACCTGCCATAGACAGATCAAGCACTTACGACAGTTGGTGTCGAACTCGGGAGGCCCCGGATCGACAAGGTGGCGGCTTTGGATCAGTGAGACAGGCCTGCCTGCGCTGGAATACGCAGCAGAGGATCGAAGCGAGTTGCGCCGAACGAGGTCCGTGCCATGATGGCGATTATGAATACCTCAACTTTCGAAGAATTTCAGATCAGCCACCGCCGCGCCGATGATGACCCAGTCGAGGATGAGCATGGTTGGGACACCTACCTGAACAACGGCCCCATCGAGGGGCATTTCCCGGTGGAATTTGCGACGGGGGTTGTCGTCGAGCGCCCCGTGTTGCGTTGCGTGCTGTGTCATGGCGTACTCCACGACATCAAAGGCCGGGTGCGCAAAACAGCCGCCGCCGCAGTCATCGAGGCTGCGGCGCTCTGCCCAGACTGCAACGATGTCACGGGGTGCGATGTGCGCATTCGCCCTGACGGCGCGCTGGAATCATTGCATGGGCTGGGCATGCGCACTTACGCAGCGTCCGTTCTCGTGCCCGCGCTGGTGCGAGATCCTGTCACCGGAAGTCCGGCCATGCGGCGACCGTACTTGGAATAGGCTGTAGCTGGAGTGACCGATCGCTCACAGTGTGTTGCTTCTGGAGCGAGGTACTGCTCGCCTGGTGCGCTGCGGTTCACGGCGCAGCGGACATGTGGCAAGGCAGCGGCACGCCGCTGCTGGCCTTGCGAATCGATAGCGTGGCGGAGATCCTTCGGACCGAAGGCCTAGAATTGCTCACAAGTCCTTGATTTACTTGTGATTAAATTCAAAATTAACCACGATAAAAATGACATCTTGGCTATTTCAGCAAACTCGGGACGGTGTTGGAAGGAGTACCCGGGGCAGAATGGTTCTGGTTCGCTCATGCAGATCAGCGACTGATCCGCGCAATTTGAAAACGGAACAAAAACGGCCTTCTTTCACTGCAAAGACCGGCAAAAAAACGCATGAAATGTCGGTATTCCCATTCCAGGAGTGCCTACATGAAGCTACAGATACTCAAGCGGCGCGCGGTTGAGGCCGTGACTGGCCTAAGCCGATCGAGCGTTTACCGACTGGCCGCCGCCGGCCAATTTCCCAAACCGATCTCCCTCGGGCCACGTGCTGTCGGCTGGCGCGCCGATGAAATCGATCGCTGGATCGAGCAACGCACCGCCACGCGCGACGGGATGGGGAATCGCCATGGCTAAGAAGCGCTACAAAAAGCCGCTCGAAGCGCCCACCGGCCGTTATTTTGCGCTTCCCCACGCCGTGCTCGATTCACCGGCATTTACCGGATGCAGCGCGCAGGCACGCGCACTGTTGCTCGAACTCTGCCGGCAACACAACGGTTCGAACAACGGCAGACTCCATCTTGCTCGGTCCTGGCTGGAGTTGCGTGGCTGGACTCGGCCGGCCACCGTCCGTAAGCTCAAAGACGAGTTGATCCGACAGCGCCTGATCATCCAGACCCGGCACGGCGGGCTGAACAATGGACCACACTGGTTCGCCGTCACCTGGCTTCCGATCACCGACTACAGCGGCATGGAAATCCAGCAGAAGGACTATTTTCGTGGCAATTACCTTCTGGCGCCGATTGACGAGCCGGAGAAAAAACAAAAACGCTGGACAGCGCATGTCCTAGAAAAGCAAGCGGCACGGACGGCGCATGCCCCTGGAGCCGAAGGATGAAGGACAGCGCGGGTCCGAGAAAGGGCCACTTTCACCCAATTCGCAGGGACAGCGCCTGTCCACAATGAATCACAATGAATGTTGACCATTGCTTCCCTGCGAACAACTCGCGCGTGGTCACAATCAAAACCGAGTTTGGCAGCCGATGATCAGACTTCAGACCGGCTCCAGCAATGCCTCCTGGTCGTTGCGCACATTCCCTACCCCCCGGCTGACGGGGTAAGCCTCCCATCCAACCTGCTCCTTTGTCCGCATCAGCGCCTGCAGTTCCTCCGCTTTGCTTCCCGAATCCAGCCACAGCCCCAGGTCATCGCCTTCCAGCACGATCGGCATCCGGTCATGCAACGGCCGCATCAGGTCGTTCGCCTCGGTCGTCAGAATGGTGAAGGTCAGCAGGGGTTCGGTGGCGCCGGGCGGTATCC
>DZDJ01000167.1 GCA_022736715.1 Edaphobacter aggregans | reverse complement strand
GATGCCGTTTGGATGCTGGAAGATGACTTCAGTGATGACGCGCTGATCGAGGCGCTGCAAACACTGTGTGATGATCCAGCGCGGCGCGCCCAGTTGAGCGTGAAGGCGCGTGAGCGTATCCGCACGCAGTACCAGCCGCGCGCCTGCGCTGCGCAGTATTTTGAGGCTATTGAGCGCTATTACGCCCGTGCGGAACAGGGTTTACCGGCGCTCGAGCGACAAGTGGCCACCCTTGGGGCGGCAAGTGTGGCAGACCTGAGTCAATTTGCGCGACGGGCGGCTGAACTCTTCCCGCCCAAACGCCCCGCCTACCGGCAACTGCTGGTGGATATTTCGGAATTGCATCAACGGGATGCCAGGTCAGGTATTCAGCGCGTAGTGCGCAGTGTGTTGCATGCGCTGCTGACCAATCCCCCGGAAGGATTTCGGGTCGAGCCGGTCTATGCCAGCACATCGCATGGCTACCGCTACGCGCGGCGCTTTACCGCGCGATTCTTGGGCTTGGGCGAGGTGGCACTGATTGATGCGCCGATTGCCGCCCAGTCAGGGGATGTGTTCTGGGGCATCGACCTGCAACCCGGCATCGTGCCTCAGCATCAGGCTGAACTCTCAGCACTGCGCTTGCGTGGCATCAAGGTGGTTTTCACGGTGTACGACCTGCTGCCTATCATGCTGCCTGAGACATTTGTGCCCGGCGCGGCTGAAGGTCACAGCCGCTGGTTGCATACTTTGGCTTTGGTTTCTGATGGGTTGATTAGTATTTCCGCCGCGGTATCCAATCAACTCCAGCAATGGCTGACCCTGTTCGGGCCACAAAAAGGCCACGCCATACGCCTAGGCTGGTCGCATCTGGGGGCCGATGTGGTTGAGCTGGGTGAAGATCGACCGGCTTGGCATCCATCCGCAAGGCAAAAGCAAATACTCGCCGACATCTCACGCTATCCTGCTTTTTTGATGGTGGGGACGCTGGAACCGAGAAAAGCGCAAGCCCAGGCGTTGGCGGCATTCGAATTGCTTTGGAGCAGGGGCGAGCAGGTTAATCTGGTGATCGTGGGCAAGCAGGGTTGGCTGGTCGAGGAACTGGTCACGCGCTTGCGCAATCACCCCTTGCGAGAGCGGCATCTATTCTGGCTGGAAGGGATTGATGATGCCTTTTTGGAACAGGTCTATGCTGCGAGCATCTGCCTGCTGGCGGCATCGCGGGATGAGGGTTTCGGCCTGCCTTTGATCGAGGCGGCACGGCATGGGCTGCCCATCCTGGCGCGGGATATCCCCGTGTTCCGTGAAGTGGCGGGCGATCATGCCAGCTACTTTGTAGGCACCGCGCCACGCGATTTGGCCGATGCCATGGAACGCTGGCTGCAGAGCCACCACAGCGGATCGGCAGTCCAGTCAGACGGCATGCCCTGGATGAACTGGGCGCACGCCACGCAGGCCATGCTCGATGTCATCCTGCACGACAACTGGCAGGACAGATGGCAGCCGCAGATTGATGACGCACTGATTGCACGTTATTGGGGATCGGACCCACGCCTCCGCAGCATCGTGGGCAAGCCGATTGGTACGGAACTCTGGACAACCGGCAAGGCGGGGCATCTGTTGTACGGGCCGTATTTGGACCTCAAACCCGGCCGCTACGCCGCTACTGTGCGCGGCAGGGTGGGTGTCGTCGGGTTGCAAGGGGCGCGCATGGATGTCTGCATCTCTGGTGCTAAGCAGGTATTAGCGGAGATGCCCCTGCACGCAACACAGCAAAGCGCTGAACAGGTTCTAGGGCAGCTCGAATTTGTACTTGATCGGCCTGCACAACAACTGGAAGTGCGCATCGAGGTTGAGCCGGGCAGTGATTTGATGTTGAGCATGATCGAAATCCACCGGTTGGATGGAGCGCTGCAACGGCTGGCACCAGAGGCAATGACTCCACCACGACACGAGTCGGATTTCCTGGCAGTTTCAGACGAGCGACCCGCTGTTTTGGCCTATCGGGCCACACATCCATCGCTGCATTCTGCTGTGGGTTACGCCGACGGTCGAAGCTTGCACACCACAGGCAAAGCGGGCTTTTTGGTATATGGCCCATATGAAAGCCTGCCCGCAGGACACTATGTCATCAATCTTGATGGCAGTTTACGCGTAGCGG
>DZDJ01000166.1 GCA_022736715.1 Edaphobacter aggregans | reverse complement strand
AGAACTTCACTGCTTTAAACAGAAAAAGCCGCGCAGATGCGGCTTTTTCTGTTTAGAGCATTTTCATCATAACTGTACCCAGTTGAGGGTCAGTCTGAACCAGGCTTGTGCGTTGTCTGCAGATATTTCCTGAAGGGCCTCTGCGATTGCTTGGTCGAGGGCTTGTTCAGTCCGGGCTTTGGCGGAGCGGAGCAGTTGTTTGAACTTGGACCAGGCCTTTTCGATAGGGTTCAGGTCGGGCGAATAAGGCGGCAAGTAAAGCAGTTGCGCGCCTGCGGCCTCGATCCGCTGGCGCACGCCGTCGACTTTATGCGAACTGAGGTTGTCCATCACCACCACATCTCCTGGAGTGAGGGCCGGGCAGAGGAAATGGTCCAGGTAGGCGAGGAAGATGTCCGTATCCGTGGCCGCGGCAACGGTCATCGTAGCGATCATGCCGCCCAGGCTCATCGCGCCCAGGATGGTGACGATCTGCCAGTCTCCTTCCGGTGTCCCTTCATGGATGCGCGCGCCGCCGAGGCAGCGCGCAAAGCGCCGCGTCATTGTGGTCGAGATGCCGCTTTCGTCAAGAAAGACGAGCTTTTTCGGATCGATCGCGAGGATGCGCTGGTGGAACTCGGCGCGACGGATACGGTTGGCTTCGGTGTCTCGTTCGACGGCGTGGAGCGACTTTTTTTCAGCCGCAGACCCAGTCGGCGAACCCACAGGTGCACCAGCCCCCAACTCATCGAAACGCCCTTGTCGGAACGGATACGCTCCCGCAGCTCGGCCAGAGTCAGGTCGGGCTGCGACTTGACCAAGCCGAGCATGTGCCTCTTGACCGGTTCGGTCACCTTGCTCCGGACTCCATACCGCGACTGCGCAACACGCGCCTTTTGCCCAGTCGCCGCCTGCTGCCGTCGCAGCTTGCGCACATACTCCCAACTGACGCCAAAGCGCTTGCCGAGCACACGGCAACTGCCTTCGCCGCGCTCATCGGCTTCCAAAATCCTCACCCGCAGATCGTCCGAATAGGCTCGTCCCATCCTCGTCATCGCGGTCACTTCGCCAGAGAAATCCAGGATTACACGTATGACCGCTCCTGGGTATAGCTACCTTGATTCTGCTCTAGTTGTAAATCCTGAGCACAAAGATCATAAATTTCCACGTCCAAATTGAAGTCGATATCCAGGCCGGAGAAGCTATTCATGATGAGTAAACCGATAGGAGCCTCAGCGGGCGCGGCGTGTGAGTAGTTGTAGCAGAGGAAAACCCATGGACTTCATGGGATATTGGTTAGAGCGAAACCACATTCAGACCGGGGATAAGCTGGAAGTGCCGCAGGTTTATCGTGGCCACTGAATAGCCATGTTCAAGTGCTGTGGCCCCGATCATCAAGTCCACCGAAGGAATCGTCACGCCACGGGCACGCTGTTCACCGTCTAACCTGCCTGCGAGAAGTGCAGTGTCCTTGGTGTATGGAACGACTTCCATATCAAGCAGTAATTGTCCGAGGAAGTTTTCTCGCCGCTCACGGGCAACGGGTGTCTGAGCGCGATACACCGCATGTGCAAGTTCCGTGAGGCCGACGGAAGAAAGTACGGCGTACTGATCGCCTACAATGGCTGCGACCTGTCTGAGAAGCTGAGGTACGCTGTCGCCACGGCGTTCAGCTGCGATGACGACGCTGGAGTCGAGAATCAGTCCCATGCTGGCGGATCAAGCGGTTCCTGATGGCTATTGATGATGTCTTCGAGGTCACGGCCAAAATCTTCGTCCAGCGTAGCGTTAGAGCCACGCGCCTCGGCGGAAGCAATGATCTCCGAGAGAAGACGTCCTGGATGCCGTACGGCGCGCTTTAGAACCACAGGGGAGGCGTCTTCGATAATGATCTCATCGCCCATGCCAGCACGAGCAATGAGTCCATCGAAGTCGTTGGCCGCTTCCGCACGCGAGATGTGAATGACTGCCATGCGACGATGATACCGCGGATTTTCTGTAGGTGTAGACGAAAACGTAGCGGTCAAAGCATCTTGGAGCAATCCAGACCCATAGCATTCAATAATGAGGCCGCAACGCATTCATTCTAAAATAGTTATTTTCACTCGATTTCAACAGACTTCAATAAATGCCGGAATCCGGTTCGGGACCAGGGGGTCGGAGGTTCAAATCCTCTCTCCCCGACCATTCTTTTA
>DZDJ01000165.1 GCA_022736715.1 Edaphobacter aggregans | reverse complement strand
TTCTACTGTGTTATGAAATGCATGGCATGATGACGCCATCTTCGAGCAACACGCAAGGAGGTGGGTCATGGGCACGAGTCTGGAAGCACGCTTTGCACGGTATGGCGAGGCGATGGTGTCCGCCTTGGGGCACGCGGATCGGGCGGCACCTGCCACGTGGTACCTGCAAGGGTTGATGCTGCCCGGTGGGCGCAAGAGTGTGGAGCCGATGGCGGCGCGGGTGCGGCCACAGGCGGTGCGTTCGGCCCATCAGTCGATGCATCATCTGGTGTCGACCTCGGACTGGAGCGACGCCGCGTTGCTGGCCACGGTCGCCGAGCAGGTGCTGCCGGTATTGACGCGCGGCGGAGCGGAGCGCTGCTTCTGGATCATCGATGACACCGGCTTTCCGAAGAAGGGCACGCATTCGGTGGGCGTGGCCCGCCAGTATTGCGGGCAGACCGGCAAGACCGACAACTGCCGGGTCGCGGTAAGTCTGTCGCTGGCGACGGACGCGAACAGCCTGCCCCTGGCCTGGCAGCTCTACCTGCCAGCCGCGTGGACCGACGATCCGCAGCGGTGCGCCGAGGCCGGCGTGCCCGCGTCGGTGGGCTTCCTGACCAAGAACCAGATCGCCGCCGCGCAGATCCGGGCCGCAGTCGCCGCCAAGGTGCCGCGGGGCGTGGTGCTGGGCGATGCCGCCTACGGCGATGACAGTGCGCTGCGCGATGAGCTGAGCGCGCAGGCGCTGATCTACGCGCTGGGTATCCGGCCGCTCACCACGGTGTGGTGGGGCGCGTATCAACCGGCCACCGCCCCGCCGCCGGCGGCCAGGGGTCGCCCCCGCGTGCGCGTGGTGCGCGATGCGGCACATCCACCGATCAACGTGCGTGCCCTGGCGCAGGCGCTGCCGGCACGGGCGTATCGCACCATCGCCTGGCGACAGGGCCCGGCAGCAACCTTGTCCGGTCGCTTTGCCCGCGTGCGCGTGGTCACCGCCCACGACGACCGCGCACGGGCTCCCGAATGGCTGGTCATCGAATGGCCTCGCAGCGACGCCGAACCGCTGCGCTACTGGCTGTCGACGCTGCCGCAAGACACGCCCTTCAAGGCACTCGTCGGCACCATCAAAGGCCGCTGGCGGATCGAGCGGGACTACCTGGAACTCAAGCAGGAACTCGGCCTGGGCCACTACGAAGGACGCAACTGGCGCGGCTTTCATCACCACGCCAGCCTGTGCATCGCCGCCTATGGTTTTTTGACGCTGGAGCGCTTGCGCGGCAGTAAAAAAAACCGTGCTCGATTCAAAGCACCTGCCGTACCCGAAGGCTTCCGCCCGCGCGGGGCTGGGGCCGATGCAGCGCCACCTGCCGTGGTCGATCGCGACCTTGCGCTTCCGCCTCGCCCGCGTCATCGCGCGCCAGCTGTCACGATGTCCTTGTTGCGGCAGGCCGCACCGAAGCATCAGACGTGTTTAGTAACACAGTAGAATTAATTAAGAAGCAGCTTTTGATTGCCGAGTAAATACTATTACCTGAATAACTGTTCCATCTGATCCATAAACGACGATGATTGTGCCTTCGGGACCATTATATACCGTCTCTGAGCTGCATGGGCAGGTTGCGGTTGCAGTAGTTGCAGCATAAGCTGCTGCCGGCCCATTGGTTACAGTAACTCGGGAAGCAGCTAGTTTACCTACAGGTAATGCAAAGCTGGCTGAGCCGGCGAGAGCTATTGCCGTCAAGACCGAACCATCCAGTTGGTTTATTTGAACGTAACTAACGCCATCTTTGTGAAATACATACACGTGGAAATTTTGACTTTTACTTACATCTTTAGCAATAGGAAAATGTTCTCCAAGTCCATGTATTACGTCTTGCTGTGATAGTAAAACTTGCGGAGTTGAGGCGAAAGCGGTAATGGTCGATCCAAACGAAATCACCAGAGTCAGGAAAATAAGCCTTGGCTTCATGATTATCGGTCCTTTGAATTTCGAGGAAATGTCAGGCGAGAAATGCCAAGCAAACAGTCGATGCGGGCGCTTGCGATCTGAACCTATCGACCGGATTGACGTCTGTCAAGCCCTGCCCTCGGTGATTCCGCCTTCAGTTCATGGCCCTCCGTCAAGCAGTTTCTGCCGCCCCACCGAGGTGATGGCGATGGTGATGATGAGGAGGGGGCAGGTATTTCAACCTTGCCAC
>DZDJ01000029.1 GCA_022736715.1 Edaphobacter aggregans | reverse complement strand
AGCGGATCATCAACCGGGTTGCGCTGGAGGAAGGCGGCAGCCCGACACAATGAGAGTTTTCAAATATTTGCATCGGCAATAGGTGCGTTGATTAACCCATGAGCTACTCGATTTTTCCATAGGGTTTTCGGCGTAATCATGTTTCCAATGTCCTCTTCAATGGTTCCAATAATAGATCTTATTGTTGACAATATTAGTTGGTGAAGTTTACAAATAGATCATGACGAGAATCCGTAAAAATACGGAAGAGATCAGAGCCTTCATTTTGGAGCACATCGGTGAAGAGGGAATCGCAGCGAAAGTCACCCGAAAATTTGGGATAACCAGACAGGCCGCGAATCGGCATCTGAAGAGTCTTACGGGACAGGGATCGCTAGTTGCTGATGGCAGTACCAGGAAGCGGTCTTACAAGATAGCCGAGACTGCCTCGGAAAAATTTCAATATGACATCAAACCAGGATTGGCTGAGGATGTAGTTTGGAGGGAAGACATCCAGCCATTTCTGGGAGAATTACCTGATAACGTTCTGCAGATATGGAACTATGCGTTTACCGAGATGTTCAATAATGCGATAGACCATTCGGGGGGAACATACATCCATGTAGTCGTCAAGAAATCCGCTGTCAATACCGAAATCCTCATCATGGATGACGGTATAGGGATTTTTAAGAAGATTCAGAATGCATTGGATCTTCCTGACGAGAAACAAGCGATCTTTGAACTTCAAAAGGGAAAGCTGACTACCGATTCTGTAAACCATTCGGGTCAGGGCATTTTCTTTACATCAAGAATGGTCAACGGATTCGACATCCTATCCGGCGGAGTCTATTTCGGCCATGAACTAGGAAACGAAACTGACTGGATGATGGATCGGGACGCCTACATGTCGGGCACGTCGATCTTCCTTAAAGTAGAGAACAATACTGCCCGAACAATTAAAGAAGTCTACGCCAAATACAGCGTAAATGGAACGGAAGCCTTCAATAAGACCATCGTGCCAGTAAAGCTTGCTAAATATGGCAATGACCAATTGGTTTCACGATCTCAAGCCAAACGTGTGCTTGTGCGCGTCGATAGATTCTCGCAGGTAATTTTCAATTTCGAAGGAGTGGATATGATCGGTCAAGCATTCGCTGATCAAATCTTTAGAGTCTTCGCTGCCGAACATCCAGATGTTGATCTGATTCCATCCCACGCCAACGGCGAAATCATGTCTCTCATAACGGCAGCTATCAAAGCTGGACGCCCCGGATTCAAGGGAAATTTATCTTCAGAATGAATAACCCTCGATCTAACCGTTTAGTCCCACGGTGTGATGGAAGGGGTTGATGGTGAATCGGAGGGGCGATTTCTGCCAGGATCGGCATGCACTTGCTGCGATATGCCGTAGAGTACCTGAGTTTACCGGACAAACAGACAGGATGACTGCAACCGTAATTGCCACCGCAACCAGGAATAAAGAAGTTAAAAATACTTTGTCTCTTCTTTTCATGCTTCCTTGCAAATCGCGTTGGCAATCGGATGGCGTCCGCGTGCAGCGCTGTGCCGGAGTGTTTGAGATCAAAAGAACGTAACAACAGCGACCCAAACAATATTGAATCGCTGTTGTCTTAATAGGCTTTCATCCGAAGTGATGCTTGTGGAGCCCTACTCCACTTTGGCTGTTGCCGTCGACTGATAAATACCTGTCAGGGGGATTGCATTGACCCACCCGTAAACATTGGAGACATAGAGTGTCCCCCCAACAATTACAGGTGACGACGGACCAAATGCTCCACCGATATGTTTCACCCCAACACGCTTGCCATCTTTGATCTGAATTGCAGCGATGTCTCCGGCTCTATACGGCAGGTATGCAATTCCGTTTTGTATTGCGGCACCAGCACGAATCTGGCTGCCGATCTGAAGGCTCCACAATTGGTTTCCGTCTTTTAGGTTCAGTGCGTAGTACTCGCCCGACACCGGGCTGCCCTCGTACACTACGCCATCCACGATAATTGGAGTGGCTGTTTTCATTGCTGGAGGTACGGAGCCGTTTGGAAACCGCTTTTGCCAGATGATCTTTCCGCTCTTTGCATCCAGAGCAAGGAGAACATTAGCTACTGGCTTGGAGGCAACGCCACTGCTCACGGTGACTTCCTGAACAACGATTCCCGATTGGTACGCGGGTGTGCAGTCTCCTATACCTGTCGCAACCATGTCAGGGATGGACATCTTCCAGGCAACCTTTCCCGTGTTTTCATCCACTGCATAAAAGTAATTCGGATCTGTGCCGCCAGCGAAGACGTAGCCTGATCCTTCAACAAGGGAGGACATGCTATCGAACGAGGTGATGTCCGCCTTCCAGACTAAGGTTCCTGTATCTGCCGCAAGCTTGTAGATATGTCCATCGCCAGTACCCTCATAGAGAAAGCCATCTTTATACAGAGGAGTTGGCATGCCTTCCCCTGGTGTATGGTAGGCCCACAGTTCTTTCCCTGTCGTGCGATCCAGAGCGTAGATAGTATTCAGGCCAGGGCCACGCGTAGGCCGCTTCCCCTTTAGATATTTCATCGTATTGGCGTAGTTAAAGTACGCGCTGCCAGTAGAGACGAACACGCTGTCACCCACCACGAGCGGGTTGCTCATGTTCATGTTCCATCCATAGTGAGCCCAGATCATCTTTCCGGTTTCGGCATTCATTGCGTAGGTATAGCCGTTATCGTCACCGACATAGACTATCCCTTTGACCACGCTGACGCCTACGGGCATGCCAACGGTATAAGCGGCCGTTTTGAAGTTGCCGGCGGGAGGGGTGCCAGTCCGCGGCAGCGCTCCCGCACCTGCAAACGACCACTCGACGCCGTCGCGGAATTGTTTTGGAGCATTCGCAGGCATTTGAAAAGCCGGGTTGCGCCCAGCATTGGCCGCGTAGGTGGCCCATATGGATGGATAGAGCTGCGCAGTCGCATCACTGGGAAGGTTCTTCGGAAAATACTGATATGGAAACTCGGCAGCGACAGCATTTTCTGATGAAGTCTGGTGTGACTGGCTGAAGGCCGGAAATGCTACGACAACTCCGATCATTGCAACAGTCAGCAATGAACATTTGCATAGTCTGCGCATCGAATTATATTTAGACAGGTTCATATTTTCTCCTAAGCTGTCGGGCAGCCACTTTATGCCAGCATTTGTTTCTCGCGTGAGCACTGCGATCGGACTGGGGATATTGGTCACCGTCCATAGGGACCTCTACCACCAGTATTCCGCGATGGGCATCAAAAAGCTGTGCTGTTTTGCTCGCAATAGCGCCTCACTTATAGACAAGTGCAAAGGGCCGGCAAAGTGTTACAAAGTATTTTTTGGAATAGGAATAGTTTGAACTGGAGGTTTTTTCTGAAGTTCGCAGAGCGAGCATGGAAGTCTGCGTTCTTTGCTCCTTACGCAGATAATCGAAGATACTCCTGCACTAGCAGCCTTCGGACTGCGTCCGCAGTTTCTGGCTGACAGTCCACCTGATAGGAACGGCAGCGTTCTACGGCCCGCAAGGTGTTTATTGTTTTTGCATCTTTTGGGGAGGCTCCGTTCAACCCGCTGGTTCACCATTTAATGCAGATTTTTGCCATTCAGCAGGTGCAAGTTCAGCTTTCCAGGGAACCTGCGTAGGCTGTACGTGGTTGAAGGAGTCTGAACCGGCCGGTCGGCTGGAATGTGCGGCAGGTTTTCCAGGATGGTTCAGCAGGTTTTTTATGTGTACCTGTACTGCAGAAATCGGAGGCAATCTGGAAGTGTTGCAGATTGCAATCCGGAAACAGTTGAAGTCCTGAGAGGGCTTCCATAGGAGATCAAGGCATGGCCAAAACCGCGAAGTTGTTTGAGAAGTCGATTACTCTGGCCGCAAAGGGCGCGTGGGCAGTTTTTGAGCGCGTGAACCGTATCAGCCCGAATGAGTCCTTCATCCCGAAGTGGTCGGACAAGCCGCTGCTGAAGAGCTACGAGAAGGAAAAGCCCCCGCTGGGCTGGCCGCGCACCACGGACTCGCTTTGTCCCAAGTGCGTTCCGGAGATCCGCCAGCAGATCATCGACGGCAAACTGCCGCATGAAATCCTGCTGAACGAGAAAGTCGGCGAGATCAAGGCGCAGATCATTGAGCGGGACGGCCAGATTCTGATGGTGAAGGACTGCCCGAAGCATGGCCATTTTGAAGACGTCATGTCGATTGACCCGGCCATGATGAAGCATCTGGAAGACGTCTTTCCGGGCCGCGACATCCGCGCCCACAATGACGAGAAGCTGCACAACCACGGTACTTCCACCGTGACGCATGGCCGCGGTTCGGTGCTGACGATTGACCTGACCAACCGCTGCAACATGATGTGCGACCCCTGCTTTATGGATGCCAACCAGGTGGGCTTTGTGCATGAGCTGACGTGGGACGAGATCAAGACGATGCTCGACAACGCGGTCCAGATCAAGCCGCGCCGCCAGATGAGTGTGCAGTTCAGCGGTGGCGAGCCGACGCTGTCGCCCTACTTCCTGGACGCTGTGGCCTATGCCCGCAAGGTGGGTTACAACTCGGTGCAGGCGGCGACGAACGGCATTGAGTTCGCCAAGAGCAAGGAGTTCTGCAAGGCCGCTGCGGAAGCGGGCCTGCGTTATGCGTACCTGCAGTTTGATGGTATCGGCAACGCCGCCAACAGCCACCGCAAGGTGGGCAACGCGTTTGACGTGAAGCTGCAGGCGATCCACAACCTGCACGAAGCGGGTGTGGACATTGTTCCGGTGACGACGATCGTGAACGGCATCAACAACGAGCAGGTTGGCCGCATCATCGAGTTCGCGATGGACAACCCGAAAAAGATCAACTTCCTCAGCTTCCAGCCGGTCAGCTTTACCGGCCGCGACGAGGCGATCTCGGACGAGCGCCGCGCGGCGCAGCGCTATACGATGTCGCACCTGGCGCAGGACATCCGCACGCAGACGGGGCTGGGCAAAAGCACGCGCGACTGGTTCCCGATCTCTTTCATGGCCACCTTCAGCGACTGGGCCGACCTGGTGCACGGGCCGAACCACGAGTGGGGGCAGCTCGCCTGCGGATGCCACCCGAACTGCGGCATCGGCATGGCGGTGATGATCGACAAGGAGACCAAGGAAGCGGTTCCGGTAACGGCCTTCGTGGATGCGGTGCAACTGGCCAAGGACGTAGCGAAGATCAACGACGCCGCACGCGGCAAGCTGCTGTCGATCCTGGGCATTTCGCTGGCGCTGCTGCGCAACTACGATCCGTCCAAGGCCCCGACGCACTTCCGCATTGTGGACCTGTTGCAGAAGTTCGATAAGTGCTTTGGCGCGACGGGCCGCAATTATGGCAAGGTGACGGGCGACCGTACCCTGGCCGACATTGAGAAGCGCCGTGCAGACCGCTGGAACTTCCTGTTTATCTCCGCCATGTGGTTCCAGGACCTGTTCAACTACGACTTCCGCCGCACCGAGCAGTGCATTATTCCGTATGCGACGCAGGAAGGCGAAATCAGCTTCTGCGCGTACAACACGGGCGTCGGCTGGCGCAACATTATCGAGAAGATGCACATGACGGCAACGCTCACCAAGTGGTATGAGGAGCATGGCCGCCACGAAATCTTCGCTGGCGGCAAGAAGGTCGGCATTGAGAAGCAGGAGAAGTATGACCTGGTGCTGAACCAGGAGCATGTGAATGCTGCGGCCAACGATACTTTTGAGAAGAGCGGCATCGCCAAGAATGCCCGCGAGGAAAAGATCCGCGCACGCGATGCAAAGATCAAGCAGGATGCAGAAAACGCCAAGATGGCCCGCATGTATCGCGAGCATATTCTGGGCGAGAAGCCGCAGGAGGGCTTCATTCCTCTGGATTCGCTCGGCGGCATTGCCCCGGCTCCGAAGACCGCCAAAACTGAAGAAGAACCGGTAATGGGCGACTAATCGGTTCCATTGAAAACCGGGCAGGGACCGCGAATGGACGCGGTCCTTGCTGTTTATAGAGAAAAAGTCCCGGAAAGGGCGCCAAAGCATTCTTTCGCTAGATTCTTGCACTGCCTGCCGGAATCTCCGGTACATTTAATGGGAAAACAAAGCCAGAGATGCCGTCTCCCATTCTGAAAGAAACTCAGATTCTACAGTTCCGCAAGCTGCTGCTTGACTGGTATCGGGCCAATGCGCGCGATCTGCCGTGGCGTGGAACGCGCGAAGCGTACCACATCTGGGTGTCGGAGATTATGCTGCAGCAGACGAAAGTGGTGGCGGTGATTGCGCACTATCATGCGTTTCTGCGCCGCTTCCCCACGCTGGTTTCGCTGGCGCTGGCGCCGGAGCAGGACGTGCTGGCGACGTGGAGCGGGCTGGGCTACTATCGCCGTCCGCGGATGCTGCACAAAACGGCGCAGTTTATTCTGCGCGAGCACCACGGCATGTTGCCGCAGAAAGCGGTGGAACTGCGCCAGTTGCCGGGCATCGGCGACTATACGGCAGCGGCGATTGCCAGCATCGCTTTTGGCGAGCCGGTGGCGGCGATTGACGGCAACGTGGAGCGGGTACTGCTGCGCCTGCTGGGGCTGCCGGAGGGCAAATCCAAGGCAACGATGGATATTTTGCGCGCGCAGGCAGCGGCACTGCTGGAGCCGCGAGAGCCGGGTGACTACAACCAGGCGATGATGGAGCTGGGCGCGACGGTATGCCTGCCGCGAGCGCCGCTGTGCCTGCAGTGTCCGGTGCGGGAGCTTTGTAAAACGCAGGGTGAGCATGCAACGGCTCCCCGGGCCAAAATGCGCAGCCGCGAGGTGGCGTATCTGCTGGCGACGCGCAAGCGGCGCACGATGACGGAGGTGCTGCTGGCGCAGCGGCCTTCCGATGCCGCTTTGATGGCCGATATGTGGGAGCTGCCGGAGGTCCCGCTGGAGCAGGTGGCGGACCAGCCAGTGCTGTTGCGTGTGCGCCATGCGATCACCAACACGAATTATTATGTGTGCATTTATCCGGCCCGGCTGCGTCAGGTGCAGGAGATGGAGAAGCTGAAGACCACGCATGGCTGGGTCAGGGTCTCTGTGCTGAATACGCTGGCGCTGACCGGGCTGACGCGCAAGGTGCTGCAGCGGCTGGACCTGATGGCGGTGCACATGCCGCAGTTGCCGAAAAGGCGCACCGCAAGTAAGGCGTAAGCAGAGTTGCTGAGAGGTGTGCGCTTTTGGAAGGGAGTGCCAGGCCGCTGCTGCTGGCGCCACTTCTGGCTGCGGCTCCCTGTTGGCCGCGCCGGCTCAAGGCCTGCAGCTTCGTCTTGCACTGTCTCTGCTTTTGCTTTGGCCCTGCTGGCGGCAGCTCTTTGTGGCAATTGCAAGGGCCATCGATTTTTAGAGATTCGTTTCTACAGGTTCGTTCTAAGGAGCATGATTATGGATCGATACCGGATATATCGCCAGGCGATGCTTGGCAGTCTGATGGCCGGTGCGCTGCTGCTGGCTGCGCCGCGCTGTTTTTCTCAGTCCAACATGGCTTCTGTGCAGATGCCGGCTGCGCTGAAGGCGGCCGAGGCCGGCATTGATCCGGAAAAGATTCGCGCGCATGTGCGCTTCCTGGCGGATGATCTGCTGGAGGGCCGCGGCACAGGCACGCGCGGCGGCGACATTGCGGCCAGGTACATTGCCACGCAGTTTGCACTGGACGGCCTGAAGCCGGGTGGCGACAACGGCACGTATCTGCAGCACATCAACTTTGTGGGCATCAACACCATCGGCGACAAGACTACGTTTGATCTGGTGCCGGACCGGGATGCGTCCATCAGCACGCCGATGCCGCTGCGCTATGCGGACGATTACGTGACCACCAACCAGACGCACACGCCGGTGGCGGAGATTGATGCGCCAATCGTCTTTGTTGGCTATGGCATTGATGCGCCGGAGTACAAGTGGAACGACTTTGCCGGGGTGGATGTGCGTGGCAAGGTGCTGCTGGTGATTGTGAGCGAGCCGCCTTCGCAGGATGCGAACTTCTTCAAAGGCCCGGCGCTGACCTACTATGGCCGCTGGACGTACAAGTTTGAGGAAGCGGCGCGGCTGGGAGCGGTGGGCGTGTTGATTATCCATCGGACGGACCTGGCCAGCTACGGCTGGGACGTGGTGCGCAGCTCGAACACGGGCGAAAAGACGTATCTGGAAGATGATCCCAATGCAAAGCTGAAGGCCGCGAGCTGGATTCAACTGGATGTGGCGCGCAAGCTGTTTGCGGCGGCGGGCAAGAATCTGGATGACGAGATTGTGGCGGCCGGCAAGCGCGGCTTCCAACCCTTTGAGCTGCCGGTACGGCTGAAGGCGCACATTGCCAGCCAGGTGCGGCACTTCCAGTCCAGCAACGTGGTGGGCATTTTGCCGGGAACGGACAAGGGCAAAGACCAGGCGGTGATGTACACGGCGCATTATGACCACTTGGGGACTGATCCAGGCCTGCCGGGAGACAAAATTTATAACGGCGCGGCGGACAACGGCACGGGCTGCGGCATTCTGCTGGAACTGGCGCGTGCGTGGAGCTCGTCCAAAGTGCGGCCGCCGCACAGCATCATTTTTGCTTCGGTAACGGCAGAGGAGCAGGGGCTGCTGGGCTCGGAGTATCTGGGTATGCACCCGCCGGTTCCGGCTGCGCAGATTACGCTGGACCTGAACTATGACATGCTGCTGCCGATTGGCGTGCCGCTGGAGGTGCTGGTGACCGGCGCCGAGCGCACCACCTTTTACCCGGCGGTGGAGAAGACGGCCCGGCAGTTTGATCTGAAAATTGTGCCCGACCCGTTTCCGCAGGCCGGCAGCTACTACCGCTCAGACCATTTCAGCCTGTCGCGGGTAGGCATTCCGGCATTTTCCATTGACCCCGGAGTGCTCTACCAAGGGCATGACCGCCAGTGGGGCATTGACCAGAGCAAGGACTACAACGAGCACCACTATCACCAGCCCAGCGATGAGTACCATGCCAGCATGGACTTCGATGGCGACGCCAAGATGGCCCGCTTCGGTTTCACCCTGGGATGGGAGGCCTCGTCCGCGCCCAAACTGATTCAGTGGAAGCCCGGCGACGAGTTTGCAGCGGCCCGCAAGGCCAGCGAAAAGACCATGCCACAGTAAGACTTACACAAAGTAGACAAAGGCACAGAACCCGCTTTTCGGCGTTCCCAGCGAATGCCGGAAAGCGGACTTCTTGTTTTTGGGGGGATTTTCAGGAGTGTGGCGAGGCGGAAATATTTTAGATATATCGGATCATCTTAATTCGATATATCTAAAATAGATTGCAATTCGCCTGTCCCAGTGCTATTTTCGATATATCGAAAATAGCACTGGGAGGTACTAAGCTATGTTTGGAAAATTTCGAGAATACGATCCGGAGCGAATGGACGATTTTGCCGAGGGGATGCACCGGCACAGGAAGCACTTCCGTGGCCGTCATGGTTTTTTTGAAGAAGCGGGCGAATTCTGGGGACGGCATCGTGGACGGATGGGCGGTGATCTGGGTGGACGTGTCTTTGACAATGGTGAGCTGCGTTTTGTGATTCTGCAGCTGCTGGCGGAAAAGCCCAGCTATGGGTATGAGCTGATGCGCGCCATTGGCGAGCGGCTCTCTGGGGTGTATTCGCCCAGCGCCGGGGTGGTCTACCCTACGCTGACCATGCTGGAGGAAGAAGGATTTGCCACGGTGGCTTCTACGGAAAGCTCGAAGAAGCTGTACACCATCACAGAAGCTGGCCAGGCGGAGCTGGCGGCGAACCGGCAGCAGGTGGAGGCGATCTTTGCCCGGATGCAGCAGGTGGGCACGGCCTTTGGCCGTGGGCGTTCGCCGCAGATCATGCGGGCCATGCACAACTTCAAACTTGCGTTGCGGCTGCGTTTTGCGCAGGGTGACCTGGACCGGGAAAAGGTTGGAAAGATTGCGGAGATTATTGATGCAGCCGCCAAGCAGGTTGAGTCTATCTGAGGAGCTGCAGATGCAGAACCAGCGCCTGCAAGCCATGGTGGCGGAGCTGCTGGGACGGAATCAGGAACTGCGGCTGGCGTTGAAGGAAGTAGTAGAGACCGGGAAAAATTTACAGCTACGAGTTCAGGCTGGAAGCAGTCCGGCTTGTGGAGTGCGGGCGGAGCATTGCGGAAGCGGCACGGCCGCTGGGCATCGTCGGGCAGACGCTGTGGAACTGGATGCAGGCGCACAAGTCTGGCAAGCTGGTGGCCAACGGTCGTGGTTCCATATTGACTGCAGAGCAGATTGAGATCCGGCAACTGCAGGCCGAAGTTGCGCGACTGAAGCTGGAGCACGCCACTCCGGGAAAGTCCATGGCGTACTTCTCGCGGAGCCAGGGTGAAGTACGCCTATACTCATCGCAGTCGTCATCTCTGCCCACTGTCTCTCTACATATTCCTTCCAGGGTTCCTTCGCCAGTTTTTGGACAGACTCAAAGACTTCCTGAGCAGCTCAGTAGTAGTCGGCGCAGCTCAGGTAGTAGCCGCAGCGGCGGCAGATGAGCTTGCAACGGTGGCTCTCCAGCCGTGAAGAGCAGGTGGGGCAGTAGACGCAATGGTGCTCTGCGGGCAGATTGCAGGCGGCGGTCGCGGCTGGGTGGGCTGCGGCTGGGTGCTTGCTGGTGTCGGGTGTGCTCACGGCGATAGCTTATCGCAAATTCATCACTTCGTAATCTGGAGATGCGCGGCGCGTTCGACGCGGTTGCGGCTCCCTTGGTATGCTGGCGGCATCGCGCATTTGCGCCGACCGCATTCGTGGGCCGCTCCGGAAGGTCTATGGGCGGGTGGCCCGAAGCCGCTTTTCTACATCAAGAAGGGTTCCAAGGAGAGAGATATGATCCGTAAAGCAAGCGCAGTCTGGAATGGCAGTTTGAAAGAAGGAAAAGGCACCATCTCCACGCAGAGCGGCGTGCTGAACAAGACGCAGTACTCCTTCAGCACGCGGTTCGAAGACGGGGCTGGCACCAATCCGGAAGAGCTGATTGCCGCGGCGCATGCCGGCTGCTTTTCCATGGCGCTGAGTGCGCAACTGAGCATGGCCAACCTGCCGCCGGACTCGGTTGAGACCTCTGCGGACCTGACCTTTGAGAAGACAGATGCCGGATTTACGGTAACTAGGATCCACCTGACGACCAAGGCCAAGGTGCCCGGCGCAGACAAGGCGAAGTTTGACGAACTGGCTGCCGCTGCCAAGGCTGGCTGCCCGATCTCCCGCCTGCTGAAGGCGGAAATTACGCTGGACGCCACCTTGCTGTAGTGGGAACGGCGGGCTACTCCGGGCTGTTGACGCGAATGTACTCGCGCAGCTCCTGGTTGAGCTTGACGGCCTGCTGGACTCCCTGCTCCAGCAGGCTTTGCCATTCTGCGGCGGGCGGCTGTAAGGAGACGGTGGACAGCAGATAGCTGGTCTGCACGATGACTTCCAGCGCATTACTGAGGTCGTGCAACAGGCGGCGGATTTCGCTGGCCGACGGTGCTGGAATCTGCGTGGCGGTGGCTTCAGGCAAAGTGGGGGACTGCTTGACTGAATCGGTCATCGGAAACGGACACCTTTCGTTGGAAAACGCAATAGTGCAGGTGTTCAGGCAGTACAGCGTACGTGTCCCAGACGCAGTGTTGCAATACTGGAAGTGTAAGCCAGTGGCCAGGAATTTGACAGTTCCACCAGGGTTTGTAACACTAGGATTTCACTGCCGTGCCCGGTCGCTCTGACTTGGCACTCCTTCCCGTGCCGAAGTGGCGGAATTGGCAGACGCGCATGGTTCAGGTCCATGTATCCGCAAGGATGTGGAGGTTCGAGTCCTCTCTTCGGCACCAAAAAGTTCTCTCAATTCATTGCTATAAATAGAAATCATTACCGTGACGCTGGAGCAAGAGTGGATCATCGCTCTTGGGTTACGGGTGGGGCTGGAAATCATCAATTCCAGCAATACACGCATGCTGAATTTCGTATATGGTGCGTCTAGAGCGGTTCTCCAGTTTTCGTGGAGTTTCAAAGAACATGCAGGATGGCTTTTTCTTGAGAAAAAATCCATTTCAGGGCATCACGTTCCCTCTACACCAACTGGAAAACCGCTATAAGTGTCGAGCTATTGGATGGCTTTTATTGATGGGTTCTGAAAACATGTCTCAGCTTTGCTCCCTGGGAATATACGGTTGAACGATGGTGTCTGATTGAAGCGAATTAGTTTCACTGTTGCTAAGAATGCTTTCGCCAATGTCATGCGCGGTGGAGCTTCCGCCGTGGTCGCGCTGGTGCTGCCTCACTTTCTTACCCGATCACTGGATGTGGACCGCTTTGCCGCTTGGGCACTGATGCTGCAGATCGCAGCCTATGCAAATTATCTCGACTTTGGCCTGCAGACCGCAGTGGCGCGGTACCTGGCACAGGCAGTGGAGCGTGGAGACGACGAGCAGCGGGACCGGATTGTAAGCGCGGCCTTTGCTCTGCTGCTGGTTGCAGGTGTAATTGTCTTTCTGGTGCTTGGAGGCGTTGCGTGGCAACTGCCGCACCTCTTCCATAAAGTCCCGTCAGCGCTCATTGGGGAACTGCGCGACGGTGTCCTTCTGCTGACGGTGAGTGCAGCTACCCTCCTGCCTTTGTCCGCTTTCACTGGTGTACTGATTGGCCTGCACCGCAACGAATTTCCTGCGCTGGCCATCGGCGTCAGCAGAATACTCGGAGCGGTGGCCGTAGTGGTCGCCGTGCATTACACCCATTCCCTTGCATGGCTGGCCCTGTGCATCGGCGGCTTTAATATATTGGGCGGCATTGCGCAGTATGCGATTGTCATGTGGTTGATACCGACCTTGAGCGTTCAGTGGAAGCATGTTTCAAAGCGCATCGTCGTCGAACTTACTCATTACTGTGCTGGACTTACGGTGTGGTCGTTCTCCATGTTTCTGATCACTGGTCTGGATGTGACCATCATCGGCTATTTTGATTTTCCAGCTGCTGGTTACTACTCCATTGCCTCGACGCTTGTACTCTTTCTGGCTGGAATGAGCAATGCAGTCTTCAGTGCGACGATTGCGCCCGTGGCAGTCCTGCAGGAACGCAAGGAATATAAGCACATTGGAGAACTGGTGGTCATGGCCTCCCGGTTGAGCAGCTTTGGCAGCCTTGTGTTGACCTTGCCTGTATTCATCATTGGGGAGGCTGCGCTGCGCCTTTGGGTCGGACAGAAATATGCCATTCAGTCATTGCCGATTCTTGAAGTGCTTCTGTGCGCCCAGGCCATCCGGCTATCGGGCAACAGCTTTGGGACTGCGCTTATAGCTACTGGGGAGCAAAAGTACGGGATACCGCCGGCGCTTATTGAGGCGATTGTAAATTTGGCCTGCAGTGTGGCAGGCGCAGCCCGGTATGGGGCGATTGGCGTCGCCTGGGGAACATTGATCGGCGCAGTAACTGCCATCATCTTCCTGCTTTTGTTCTCAATGCGCTGGACTCGATTTGTCCAGATAAGTATTAGCGCATTCCTCCGCGAAGCATTTATCAGGCCCTTACTTTGCTTTCTGCCTCTGATATTGACTGTAGCATTCCTTGCAAGGCAGAGTTTCAATTTTTCGCATGTGCTGGCTGCCGTGACCGCTATGGCTATAAGTCTGTTTGCATCACTAAAGTGGGGTGGAATATTGCCTCCTGACATAAAATTTCTGCTGCAAAGAAGGCCAGGCTTAGGCCCAACTTTGTAGATGAGGCAACAGGCTTCTTTAGGAAGTTGGAGCGATCCACTCCCCGCGGTCCAGCGAGAAGACCTTTATCAGTTTTGCTGGAGCCCCGACGATCATTGAGTATGCGGGAAAGGAGCGGGTAACTACTGAATTAGCACCCACCACACAATGTTCCCCCAGAATTACCCCCGGCATAATTGAAGCGCGATAACCAAGAAAGCAACTTTTGCCGATTGTAATATCCCCCCCATGAACCAGCCTTTGGCGCATAATTGGCCCGGCGAGAGGATTCAACCCATGGGAACAATCATTGAGGAAGACATGCTCACTCAATACACATCCGTCGCCAATTGTAAGTTTGCCGATTGCCACCATATACAAATGAGGGCCTATGTAGACATTCTTTCCGATTTCAATAACTGGAGTGAACTCCTCGCCTTCATGTTCAACGATTGGAGTTATCATGCATCCGCGTCCTATCTCGGTATCGGCGCCAATGTGGATACGGTTAGACGCTCCAATTTCACGGGGGCGCATAATCTTAACGCCTTTGCCAGCGTCAATTCCGCGGGGTGGAAGATAAAGCATCTTTTGAAGAGGCCTGAGTGCTTCTTTGAGAAGGTTCATAGAAATATATCCCACACTCCTGCGGAGAAATGACCAGATGGAAGAATAGTTTCAACGGAACACTCGTATAGTTAACTTGCAGATTTGCTGCGATCAAACACTGTTTATTCTCAACACCGCTGCAGGAATTCCAGCCACAACAGCATAATCGGGAACATCTTTTGATACAACGGCGTTAGCTCCTATGATTGCCCCTTTCCCAATCTTTACGTTGGGTAAAACAATGCATCCAAAACCAAGGAATGTACCGTCACCAATCACAACGTAGGAATCTTCATCCAGTATGAGGTCACCAGTTTTCTGGCTGCTTTCTGGTGACGCCCACGGATGAGTGGTGTCCACGATAGCGCAGTTGCCTGTGATAGATACATCATTCCCAATAAGTATCTTTGATTGGCAGATAATATGGACATTCTGCTCGATGTTCACATGATCTCCAATTCTAAGTTCCGGAACTCGTGCAGGGTTGTGCAGAACTACTTCCATGCGCACACCATCTCGAATATCCACATGACTGCCCAAATGGATATACCGGGTATTGGACAGGAGGAGTGGATTGCGCAGTACGCAATTTGCGCCCATACTGCCGAAAATCCGCCGGTAGAACACCCTTGTTTTGGTGCGATGCCATATGGTGGCCAGCACTTTCAGCTTTTCATAAAACGGCAGGCGCAACAGGTTCCTAAGCCTCGACATCCTTCTATACTCCAAATAGATACAGCAGTTCCAATATGAGAAAATTATTGGTGAGTTTCGTTGTCTAAAATCAGCGTGTTGCCATTTCATCTCAACTATTATTCAAAATATGAAGATTCTCATCACCGGCGGAGCGGGATTTATTGGAACCCATCTTACGCGACATCTGCTGCAAAGTGGGCATAGTGTCACAATTTTAGATAACTTCCTTCCTCAGGTGCACGCAAAAAATGTAGGCTTGGCCTCGGACGTTGCCGGGCATGCCCGCTTGGTGACAGGAGATGTAGCGGACGCGGCGGTGATGCGGTCGGCGCTGGAGGGTGCGGAATGTATTGTGCACCTGGCGGCGGAGACCGGCACCGGACAGTCTATGTACGAGGTCAGCCGCTACGAGCGCACCAACCTGGCTGGCACTGCTGTTCTGTATGACCTGCTGGCAAAAATGCCCGGTCATAAGGTGGAACGTGTCGTGGTGGCTTCCTCCCGGTCAATCTATGGGGAAGGAGCCTACCATTGCGATGAGGACGGTCTGGTCTACCCCCTTTCGCGGGAGAGCCAGGAAAAGCAGTCTGGATTGTTTGATCCGTTGTGTCCGGTGTGTGGTGGTGAATGCAAGAGCGCTCCCACACCGGAATCGGCGCCCCTTCAGCCATCTTCCTTTTATGGGCTCACCAAGCAGGTACAGGAGCAGACCGTGCTCATGTTTGGGCAGGTACTCAAGATTCCGTCGGTGGCGCTGCGCTACCAGAATGTATACGGCCCCGGACAGTCGCTACAGAACCCCTACACTGGCATTCTGGCTATTTTTTCAAATCTGGCGCGTATCGGCCGTACCATCCAGGTGTTTGAAGATGGCATGGAGAGCCGAGATTTTGTCTATATCGAAGATGTGGTCAAAGCCACAGCTGCTGCCGCTACTCAAAGCTTGACTGGTTGTCACAGCGTCAACATTGGATCGAATGAACGCACGAGCGTATTGGAAGTTGCCAACCAGATCAATGATTTCTACGGTGGCCGGTCTGAGTTGAAGGTCACCGGCGCTTTTCGGGAAGGGGACATCCGCCATGGGCTTGCTGACTTGACTCAGGCGCAGGCGTTGTTGAAATATCAGCCGCGGTGGCGCTTCGCCGAGGGACTGCGGAAGTTTCTGGAATGGGCCAATCAGAGCGCCCCCGTCACAAGCGGCTATGAGCAGTCCCTGATGGAAATGAAGGAGCGAGGACTTCTGCGTGGCTAAAGTGAAATATCAGGACGAACATATTTCGCTGCCGAAAGACTACATGCCAGGGAAAATTGGCGTGGTTACCGTCACCTACAACAGCGGTGAGGTGCTGCCGGACTTCCTCCAGTCTCTCTACGCGCAGACCCATTCCAATTACGTGCTCTACGCAATCGACAATGCTTCCAGGGACAGCACTCTCGAACAACTGAGGCAATGGGGTGATGCGAGACTGGTGCTCATTCCGAATGAGCATAACGTTGGTGTAGCCGCTGGCAATAATCAGGGAATACGCGCAGCCATCCAGGACGGTTGCGAATTTGTGCTGCTACTCAATAACGACGTCGTATTCGGGCCGGACCTCTTCAAGCAGTTGATGGATGGCCTGGCCGAGCATAACTGCCAGATGATCACACCCTTGATCTATTATTACGAGCCTAAAGATATGATCTGGTGCGCTGGCGGGCATTTTCAGCCCTGGCTCGGTTATCGAAGCCTGCACTATGGGGAAAATCAGCAGGACGGGGGCCAGTTCGATAAACCACGCGTCGTGACTTACGCGCCCACCTGTTGCGTCCTGATCCGCCGCGAAATATTTCAATCGGTAGGGCTGATGGACGAACGATATTTCGTTTACTACGACGATACAGATTTCATGCTGCGCGCGTACAAGGCCAAGCAGTCGCTGTTCTATCTACCTACAGCAAAACTATGGCACAAGGTGAACAGCCTCACAGGAACAGCTTCCGAGTTCACTGTGCGATATGGCGCGCGAAATCGGGCGCTTTTCCATAAAAAGCACGTGCCCTCTGTGGCGGAACATTTTTTTTACTGGTTGTATTTAGGGTACTACGTATTGCAATGCACTCTAAAACGAAAAAAACTGGCACTGCTGAATTTACAGCTTCGCAGCGCAAATGAAGGCCGCACCATTGCTACGAACCAACAATAAAACATCGTTAAATTGATGATGGGGCTGTCGATTCCCTGATCCAGGGTATCTGTTCTTTATCCGGCAGCCTTCGCGCAGCGCAAACAAGGACAGCCAACACTGTCAGATGCAGCCAGAGATACTCTCGCATAATATTCTGGTTGGTCTGTAACGTAATCCACTCCACGATGAGAGCACGATACATGCCCCGCAACCATTTGGCTTCTTCTTGCGGCCACAATGCTCTGGATATTCTACGAGGGGCCACTATCGTTTCAACAACGAACCAAATGAATGGCAGGATGCCAATGACACCGCTGGATGCGAGAGTTTCCATAAAAACGCCAAGAGCAGCATCGCCTGAGTCATTATCCCTGGTAATTTGCTTGATTCTTTCAGAGGGACCGATCAGACTCCTGCCAATCAGAGGACTCTCCATGAAAACATCCACCGTATTTTCAAAAGCAGCAGATCGATCATTCACAGAATGCGCAGCGGTATTATCCAGGCCAGTGCCTACTAGCAAGATTCGGTAGTCGAACCCTTGAAATAATCTGCCAACTCCGTAAAAAAGAGAACAACCAACCATAAAAACAATGAACACTTTGAACAATGTGGTGCGGGAGGGAACAGATAGAAACAAAGGTCTATGGCTGAGATGGAGATACAATACTTTGCACTTCCTGGCAGTTCCAAGGCTTAGATAAAACAGCGCTATTAGAATCATCATGGCCCATGCAGTTCTGCTGGTTGACAGGACAAGGGCAGCAGTTTCCACAGCAAAGGCAGCGCGCCACCACTTCCCCGAAACTATCTGAGAATCAGCATTGAGAAGATCAAGAAGAACCACCCAACCCATTATGAGATATGTCGCAAAATAGGAAGGTTCGTAACTGAATCCATTGATTCTCGCAAGAGAGCCCTCTATAAACCACTGTTTAACCAGAAGGCTTGGCAAATGTAACCATGGAGAAAAGAACTGATATAGCCCAAAGACGGCAATAAAAAAATAGGAGAGCAAATAGAAGCGCATTAGCCGCATAACAAGTTGTTGGTCCCTATAAAGCTGAACAGCCGAAAAATATCCTGCCACTATGAGCCACAACCAAATCACATAAACAATGTCCGTCGGTATGTTGATAGACATCGGAATAAGCAAGGCCTGTATACAGGCCCAAAGAAATAGTGCGCCTCCGCCCGGTGGCACAATAACCCGGCCACGCTTCACGATGAAATACATCCCCGCAAACACAACAAGGAGGCTGGCAATTTGGGCACTTCGCACCGTCCCCCCGAATTTAATGACGAGGGCAATGTCAAAAGATGCGGTCAGCAGCGCGAAACAAAAAAACCAGTGGACTACCTTCATAGATATTTATCCAATCATCTTTTCACACTTGGTAGAACTTGCTGCTTTCAATTGAGCAGTTCCTTCTCTTTTATAAAAAATGGATCTCCTTTTGCTCAATCAAAAGATGATCTATTTCTTTAAGGCGAAGAATTTTTTTGAAGCCTGGGACAGTAATCAATTCCTGCTTGATTTAGTGCAATGGGCTGGATAGGCGTATCGTAGCGAATATAGAGATCCGCATTCTTCACATACTGCTCAGTATCAAGGGAGGCCCATCTGTAGTTATCTGGATGGGAAAACCATAAACTATAATCGCCATAGATGTGAAGATCTTGTTTCGGCAAATCCCACGCAGTTTGTGGGTTTGATATTTTTTCCTGAACCACATATATATCGCTTTGGCATATCCACCATCCCGGTTTAAATATGCAAGATATGTATATTGCGGTGCCACATAGAGCATCACAAGCGCGGTAGCAATTTTTCCGAATGCAATTGTACCGCCCATCCCATTCGGAAATACGTACCCACTGAAGTAGTCTGTATATATTTTTTCATCCCAAAAATTGTAAGAGAATGACAAAAACCAGGGATTGTCGATATCGCAGCTTCGATATCTCTGGAACAGCAGCGCATAGATGGTGCCAAGTGCAAATATTGCGAGATTGATTGCGCGCGGAGGTATCAAACGGCCAACACCGTCTTCTGCACGTTCTGCAGTCATCAAGGTAGATATTTTTCTAATCATCATTATCAGGGGCTTGACTATGGTGGCGATAATTCCTACGACAACTACAATATCAATTTAGAGAACTGAATCAATGTCCCGCAAGGTTAAAGCAATTTCTCGTCTGACAATCGATTTGCGAATGTACCGGATGTCTGGCATCGGGCGGTATTTGCGTAATCTAATTCCGCTTGTATTGCCGCGGCTCAATGCTGATCATATACGGATTATCGGCGATGGCGATGACTTCATTGCCGAATCATGGAACAACGACCAGCGTGTGGAAATTTACAACTCCAAAGCAGGAATCTACAGCCTTCAGGAGCAAGCATCTGTCATAGCTGGGGCCTTTCAAAGCTCTGATCTGTTATGGGTCCCACATTATAATGTGCCGCTTTTTTATCGCGGCCGACTGGCGGTCACAATACATGATGTGTGTCACTTGGCCCTTCCCGAAACATTGAATCACCCTGTAAAGCGTGCGTATGCGCGTCTTCTTCTTCAGACTGCAACTAGTCGTTCTGCCGCGATTTTCTGTGTTTCGGAGTTCACCTCGAAAGAGGTACAGAAGTATCTTCACGTACCCGCGCAAAAAATTCATATAACGCATCCCGGCTTAGACAGAAACTGGGACGACGGCGTAAAGCCACATTCTGAGCCACAAGATGTGCCTTATTTTCTTTATGTCGGCAATGTAAAGCCGAATAAAAATCTGCTGCTGCTGCTTGATGCATTTCGTAACGTCATGCATCAAATTCCGCATCGCCTCATCATTGTGGGAAAGATTGCTGGCATGCGAACCGTAGATCAGGATGTGATCCATGCGGCACAAGAATTCGGTGATCGGATTCATCTAGCCGGGGCCGTCAGCGATGACCAGCTTATGAGTTACTATCGAGGCGCAGTAGCATTCGCTTTCCCTTCGCTTTATGAAGGTTTTGGATTACCGCTTTTGGAAGCGATGAAGATGGGGTGCCCAGTCTTATGCTCCAACGCAAGCTCATTGCCGGAAGTTGCAGATAATGCGGCTCTGTACTTCGACCCTGGAAATGTAAAATCGCTGGAAACTTGCCTGCTCGGCATCGTGGAAAATGCAGAACTGCGCGATAAGCTTCGCCTGGCTGGCCTGAAGCGGGTTCAGCAGTTTAGCTACATGGAGTGTGCCGAAAAAACATCCTCCGTTCTCAACGAACTATTGCAAGCATAAGCTATTGCCAATAGCTACTACGAAAGCAAAACTGATATCTATGGAGAATTTATTGCATAGTAGTGGATGTCAAGCTCTTTTCCTTGACCGCGATGGCATCATCAATGAAGAGATCGGCTACCTGATCGAATCAGAAGAGACTCGTTTCGTGACGGGCATTTTTGACCTGTGTCGCTCGGCGCAGCAGGCCGGATACCGGCTTGTGGTGGTGACCAATCAGTCTGGCATTGCACGCGGCCGTTATACGGAAGAGGCGTTTCTCAATCTCATGGATTGGATGCGTGGAGAGTTTGAGGGTCAAGGTATCACCCTGGATGCGATCTACTACTGCCCATTTCATCCGGAACATGGGGTGGGAAAATACAGGCGAGATTCGGACGACCGAAAACCCAAGCCGGGCATGCTGTTACGTGCTGCGCAGGAGCTGAATCTTGATCTAAGCAGGTCGGTCTTTGTGGGAGACCGCTGTACGGACGTCGGTGCCGGCAATGCGGCTGGCATTGGCAAGATGTTTCTGCTATCGGGCACGGAAAATGATCTTGCCGCATGTTCCGCTCATGGGACCTATGAAACAGTCCACTCTCTGAATGAAGTTCGAGAGTGGATCCTCAAGCAACTCTGACCCGATTTCAGCGTCGCAGGTGTAGATTTGGTTCCCAGGTAAGCTGGAGCCAGCCGCTTACGTTATGTTGCGCCCCCGGCATGTAGGACGGGAGCAGGAAGCGTTCGTATTGCGTGAAGAACTGTGCTGTCCATTGACGGTTGATGGCGTAGGAGCCATTCACAAAGCCGTCGGTGATGGTCGAACCGCCGGGCAGGAAGTGCGTTCCGCCTTTATTCTGTCGATAGCCCGCTTCGACACGAGTGCGGGCAGAAAACCAGTAGCCTGCGCGAGCTTCAATTGCGCGGGAATCGCGGCCAATCGCATTGCCAAGCATGAACCCTTTATTGGTATTCGCGTCGTGGTACTGGTTGTTATAGAAGTAGTGTTGCCCGCCGAAATCCTCAATCAAGGAAGTAGAACTGACGGCTTCGACGCGGAAATCCATGTGAGGAAGCCAGGGGAGCCGGGCGAAATAGATGCCGGGGTTCCAGACGGCGCGGCGTGGCGCGTCGATGGGACTGGGGTCATCGTCAGAGAATGCGTCTGCATACAGTGTTACTGTTCTGCCAAAGCCCGGCAGCCGATAGCGGAAGTCAAAGTTGCTTTTTCGGTCTCCTGGGTCGGCGCGGTCGCCATAGAAGCAACAACCAGTTGAGTTAAAGCTGAAGATATTTTTCAGGAAACTGTGCAGCGTTATTGGGTGGCCAACTCCCCATAGGATGGACCAGCGGGTGAAGCTCAATTCCAGATTGTCGCCAAAATTAAAGTCGATCTTCTGCCCATTAAACCAGGGACGTTCGGGGAACTTGTGCCCAGAGAGTTTTCCCATCACTACATCGAAGCGGTAGGTCCCTAACGAATGAAAAAATGGCAGCGGATGTGGCCGTGTGGCAACAAAACGCAGGTTGTAGGTGGGCTCTGCATTACTGGAGAAGGCCAGCGGTCCCATCGTGGTTGGCCCCCAGAAGATCTCTTGTTTGCCAAGAGAAATTGCGTTTCCGGCAAATGCCACACCTGCATACAATTCCAGCGGCCGTTGGCGGTTATACGCGCTGATAGCAAACGATGGTTGTACTGGATTGCTGTCGAGGTTGGCGATGAGCTGAGTCACTGACGGGCTGAGTGCCGGGCTGCCGGGGCCGTGTTGTAGCTCCTGGCGGTCGTAGAAGAAGAGGCGGCCGTGGGTGGCGCGGATGGAGTAGCCGGCGATCATGCTGCTGCCGCGGCCGAGTGGGCGGCCGAAGTCGTTCCACCAGGTCTGGCCAAAGTGGTAGCTGTCTGCCAGTGCCGGGCCGGCGATGGTGCCGTAGCGTGCGTAGACTGTGCCCAGCGTCAGGGACTCGTTGGCCGCCGTTGCCGATTCGTCGTCTGCAAACTCATAGCGAAGATCGTGGATGAGCCGCTGTGCTTCCTGCACGGCGGCGGGGCGAAAATCCTGCGAGTCGGCTGCAAGCTCCTCGGCCTCCTGCAACTGGCGCAGGCATTCCTGGCGCGTCCAGGGGCGAATGGACTGGCTCTGCGTTGGAATGAAGCCCAGCGCGGCCAGGCGATCCAGCGCAGGATAAACCCAGCTATCCATGGGCACATTTACGGAGCCGATCTGGTCCGGGTCCACGGGAATATCCAACGGCGGCCGATGCTGAATCGGATCAGGAGGCAGTTCTGCTTCCGCTTCCGTGAGCGCGCGCGCGGCAGATCCGTGCAGGCTGGAGCTGCTGCCATAGTCGGCCGGCAGCGGCGGCGGATTGAACGGGTTCAGCCGGTAATTATGGTGTGCGCGGTAAACGTAATGGCCGATCAGCCAGCCGGTTGCGCTGCCGACCAGCACATCGGAGGGAAAATGCTTCTGCGCCGCAATGCGGCTGAAGCTGACGGTGGCCGCCATGCCATAGACGGCGGTGCGCGTCAGCCAGCCGGGGTACTCATCGGCCACGACAGAGGCGATAGACCAGGCCGCTGTGGCATGGTTGGACGGAAAGGAGGAGCCAGAAAAGCTGGAGCTGAAGAAGTCGCCATGCGCGCCGTTGACGAAGGGCCGGTCACGCCGCGATACAAATTTTAGAGCCTCGCTGACGACGAGACTGTCTGCCAGAGCTTCGCCAGCGAGCAGGCCCGTCTCATGCGCCTGTGGCGCTTCGTTGAACAGGCTCCACAGATACGCGGTTGCAGGAATGGCCCCCAGCGCGACGACGGCTCCATTGGAAAGATTGCTGGACTTCTTCTGGTCGCTGGCGTTGGTGTGCACCAGTTGCGTCATGGTGTGATGGTCGCTGCCAATCAGCACGCCGGTGGCTGCTCCCAGCGGCAGCAGCCACTCTGCATCATGCGGCTGTAGATGAAACGGACTGGTCCAGATGACTTTCTGGTCCTGCAGTATGCGTGCGGGTGTAGAGCGCAGAGTTACTTTACTTGCCGTGTCAGCCTGGCGCGGGTGCCGGGGTGCAGGGCGTGAACGACTGTCCACCTGCGGCGCTGGCGCCTCTGGCAGCGAGGTAGATACTGCCACTGCACTCTTCCGGGGTGCAGCGCTGGTACCGTTCTGTGCTGCGCAGAACGGTACCAATGGCACCAGGGTCGCCATCAAGATAGTGAGCCGGACAGAAAGGGTCATATATATCAGCAAGAATGGGGATGCTTTATGGCTGGTACACGCCGACCGGAAACCACCATAAATGGGAGAGTAACATAGCGCGCTCCCAATTCTGGCCGTTGAACGGTAACGGAATTTTAGACCGGGGGTAATTCAGCTTCCCGGAACAGGCTGCCAACAGCATCTTTGGCGGAGAGGATTGGCTCGCTCCCGCCGAGTTTGCCGAGCGGCCACTCGATGGCGAGGTCAGGATCGTTCCAGCGAATGCAGCGTTCGCCTTGCGGATAATACAGCGCGGTGGTTTTGTAGAGCACAGTGGCTGTTTCTGACAGCACCAGAAATCCATGCGCGAAGCCTTCCGGAATCCACAGAAACTCCAGCTTTTCTTCCGTCAAGTCGAAGCCCGCCCACTGGCCAAAGGTGGGCGAGTGCTGCCGCAGATCCACTGCAACGTCGTAGATATGCCCGGAAAGCGCCCGCACCAGCTTTCCTTGCTGCTGGCCCAGTTGATAGTGCAAGCCACGCAGCACGCCATGGCGCGAAAAGGACTGATTGTCCTGCACAAAGCGGTCTGGCAGGCCTGCATCTCGGAAAGAACTCTGGTTGAAGACTTCGGCAAACCAACCGCGGTCATCTGCAAACGTACGTGGTTGCAGCAGCTTTACATCCTGGAGAGGAGTTTTCTGGATCAACATGGCAGTTTTCAGAATAAATGCAGCGAGACTTCCGAATGTGCAATCCGGGCGGAATGGAACGCCATTCCTGATTTGGGAAATATGGCGCGCCATTCCTGTTTTGAAGGGACTAACATGTTGAAAATAAATTAGGTGGAGCTACTGCAAGCAGAGTCTGGATTAGTCTTACCTTCGTGCAGGGTAAAATATATCCAAGTGGAAATAGGCGATTTTTGAGGGTTGCTACGTGGTATAACGGCGAAACGGAACTCTTTCAGACTTCATGAGCGCAACTAACAGCTCAGTCAGGTGTTCATGGTGGGCGTGCTAACTATTCGTAACGACCAGATCTTTTATGGAACTGGTATCGGTCAGGATGGAAATCTGTGTACTCACTGTTCGGGGTTTTCGCCAAAAAATCGCCTAAGAGCGAACAACTGGGAAATGACTTTCGTTACCATGGAATAACTTTGGATTAACTCATGTCAGGACAATGAGTTCCTGCTGCTTTGGCTGGAAACCTACAGGAGCTCTTGTTTCTCTGTGTCGGGCGTTCTTTTTGCTGAGTGTGTTTTGCACCTTTGTGCAGGCGTCGATTTGCATAACTAACTAGAAACGCAAGCGAAGATATCACCGCAGCATCTTGATTGTCAGGAAAGCGCTGCGAATGGAATAGCCAGCTTTGTCCAGGTGAGTTATGAGGGTTGAATACGAGGTATCAGGGGTTCAGGACGCAGTTGGCACCCAGGAGTCCATCCTGGCCCATACGGCCGTAAGTGATCGGGCTGGCCTGCGGCTCGTCGCCAGCAAGCTGCCGCTGGCTGGCGTGCGGCATTCCCGCATTCAGGTGGCGTTGAAGCGTGCCATGGACATTGGTCTGGCTCTGCTCGTGTTGCCGGTACTGTTGCCGGTTTGTGGCATTGTGGTGCTTTCCATCCTGTTGACGTCTCCAGGCCCGATTTTCTTCTCTCATCGCCGTATCTGCCGTAATGGTGGCTTTTTCTCGATGTGGAAGTTCCGCACCATGTGCACCAACAGTGCAGAGGTGCTGGAGCGTTATCTTGCCACGCATCCCGATGCGCGCAAGGAGTGGCTGGCCAATCACAAACTCCGGCAAGATCCCCGCGTAACCAGGCTGGGAGATTTTCTGCGCCGGTATAGCCTGGATGAGCTGCCGCAAATCTGGAATGTGTTGACCGGTAAGATGAGCATGGTTGGGCCGCGGCCAATCGTGGCTGCGGAAGTGGAAAAATATGGTGACCGTTTCTGCTGCTATGCCAGCGTTAAGCCGGGTGTAACTGGCCTGTGGCAGGTTTCTGGACGCAGTCGGCTCAGCTACGACGAGCGTGTCGCTCTTGACTGCCAATATGCGCAGGAATGGTCAATCTGGATGGACATCAAAATCCTGAGCAGGACCTTTGCGTCCGTCGTCAACTCTGACGGCGCATACTGAGTTGTAGAACTCTTCGGATGCGAAGCCCATACAAGCACCTGCGCAGGGACATGTACTCATATTTGTCCCCTATGGGAAATCAAAAAATTGGAACACCTGGCCGTCTAAGGCGTGTATGAAGCGTGGAAGTAAAAAAAACCGGCTGCTCGACCTTTGGGTCGGCATTCCCTTACTGAACCTGCTGGCCACTTTTCATCGCAGACATACCCTCCCGAAAGACATCAGGAGAGTTGGGTTGGTATGCTCCGCGGCATTGGGAGATACCCTGCTGTTTTCCGCAGCCGTTCAGGATCTGCGTAGTGTTTTTGTGGACCAGAAACTGATCCACTTTTGTGCACCTCAGAATCTTGCAGCAGCAGAACTAATACCGGGAATTGATCAAAGAGTTGCAATCGATCTGACAAAGCCTGTATACACCATCCGCCAGATGCGGCGGCAAAAACTTGATTTGTTGATTGATTATTCGGCATGGCAACGCCTGACAGCGCTCTATACATTTTTGTCAGGGGCCCGCTTTACCGCAGGCTTCCGGACACCCCGCCAGTATCGGCATCGTGGGTATGACCACACAGCAAAACATCGCAGGGACCGGCACGAACTGGAGAACTTCCGCACCCTGACCCGGTCTTTGGGGTACGACGCATCCTCCTGGCCACGCCTGCAGTTGCCAAAAGTTGTTGCACCAGAAGTCCTTAAGCGAGACAAGGAAATCATAGTCTTTCATCTATGGCCTTCTGGTGTGAATAGCTGGATGCGCGAGTGGCCCGGTGAGCGATGGATTGAACTTGCGCACAGCCTGGCGACCCCCGAAACCTTATTTGTCCTGACGGGCGGCCCTGGAGACCGTTCCCGTTCCACTGAATTTGCAGAGGCAATGCGGGCGGCGGGATTGAATGCGGAAATTTTTGTAAGCCCTGACGGCTTTGCTTCTCTCTGCCAGTTGTTGCTGCACTCAGAACTCCTGGTGAGTGTGAATACAGGCATCATGCACCTGGCGGCAACCCTTGGCACACCTACCGTCAGCATTAACGGCCCAACTGCGAATCACCGCTGGGGGCCCATTGGCCAGAGGGCGATTGGCGTGGATACACCGGACGGCGGAGGAGGCTACCTGCATCTTGGTTTCGAGTTTAAGGGCCAACCTACGGACAGCATGGAACGAATCAGCGTGAACCATGTGCTACAGGCAGTTCATACCCTTATGGCACAGAATGCCAGTGCCTCTGTGCTGCCAGGCTAGGGAGGCTCCAGTGGATCGCATGCGAGATGTGCTGCGCGGGTCGATGGCGGTTTCTTTGCGGAGCATGACTCCGGAGGACCGTCTGGCGGCGGCGTGGCCGGTGGTTTGTGGTCAGAGGATTGCCGAGCGCACGGAAGTTCTTGGACTGGAGGCGGGTAAGCTTCGGATTCGCGTAGCCGATGCTGCCTGGCAGCAGCAGATGCAGAGCATGGCCGAGCGTCTGCGGCATGAGCTGGCACGTATCGCCGGGGTGCCTTTGACCGATATACTCTTCCTTATAGGCCCTGCTGCTTCTGGCCGGGCCCCCGAATCGCAGAAATAACCAAGGCAAACGCATGAGTGATGCTGAAAAAGTAACGCTGGAAGAGGTCCGGCGCGTGGCCGAACTGGCCAATCTGGAACTGACGGCCGATGAGGAGCCGCGCATGCAGCGCGATCTGAACGCCATTCTGGACCACATTGCCCAGCTCAATGAGCTGAACACGGCCGACGTGCCGCCCATGGCGCAGGTGAGCGAAGTGCTGGGCGACCACACGGAGGCCTGTGTGGCTGCGCTGCGGCAGGATGCACTGCGTTCTTCGCTGGATCGTGCCGTAGTGATGGCCAATGCTCCGGAGACGGACCAGACCTTCTTCAAGGTGCCGAAGGTCATCGAGCGCTAGATCATTTTTCTGTAGGTGAAAATCACCAAAGGGCGCCTGTCGTCTTTGGCTTCAGAGCCGGAGATAGCGAGCAAAGTTGAGGATGGGCTCCGGCCGCAGAAAAAGGATCGAAACATCGGAATCTCTCTGCCTGCGGGCAGACCAGCCGTTCAGGAAAGCTGCAACCATGATGAAGATTGAGACACTGACCATTGATGCCGCGCGGGAAGCAATTGCCACCGGAACCACTACGGCCACGGCGCTGGCCGAGGCCCACTACGAGCGCATTGCCGCGGAAGACCCAAAGATCAACTCCTACCTGGCGTTGAGCAAAGACCGCGCTCTGGCCCAGGCGGCTAAAGTGGATGCACTCGCCGCCAGGGGCGAGCCGTTGCCTCCGCTGGCGGGCGTGCCGCTGGGCATCAAGGATGTGTTGTCCATGCAGGGCGCACCGGCGACGGCGGGCTCCAAAATTCTGGAAGGCTACCGGCCGCCCTACGATGGCACGGCGGTGGCGCGGCTGGAAGCTGCCGGTGCGGTGATGCTGGGCAAGATCAACTGCGATGAGTTCGCCATGGGCTCTTCCAACGAAAACTCGGCCTATGGTCCGGTGCACAACCCGCGTGATCTGGAGCGTGTTCCCGGTGGTTCCAGCGGTGGTTCTGCCGCGGCTGTGGCGGCCGGGCTGGCCGTGGCCACGCTGGGGACGGACACCGGCGGCTCCATTCGCCAGCCAGCGGCCTTCTGCGGAGTCACCGGCGTGTTGCCCACTTACAGCCGCGTGTCGCGCTTTGGCCTGATTGCCTTTGCCTCCTCGCTGGACCGCATCGGCCCGGTCACCAGGACGGTGCGCGATTCGGCCACGCTGTTGAAGATCATGGCCGGGCATGACCCGATGGATGCCACCAGCTCCCGCGTTCCTGTGCCAGACTACGTGGCCGGGTTGGAAAAGCCGGTGGCAGGGCTGCGCGTAGGTGTGCCTGCAGAGTATTTTGGCGAGGGGTTGGACCCGGAGATTCGCGCTTCGATTGAGAAGACGATCGACCAGCTCCAGCAGGCGGGCTGCTCAGTAAAGCCGGTTTCCCTGCCACACTCGAAGTACGCCATTCCTACGTATTATGTGATCGCCACGGCAGAGGCCAGCAGCAACCTGGCGCGTTTTGACGGCGTGCGCTACGGCCTGCGCGCCAAGGACGCCAATACGCTTTCCGCGATGTATCGCAAGACGCGCGATGCTGGCTTCGGCGCCGAAGTGAAGCGCCGTATCCTGCTGGGCACGTATGCGCTGAGCGCGGGCTATTACGACGCCTACTATCGCAAGGCACAGCAGGTGCGCACGCTGCTGACGCGCGACTTTCTGGCGGCGTTCAACGAAGTGGACGTGCTGGTGACGCCCACCACGCCGACGCCGCCCTTCAAGCTGGGCGAAAAGACGGACGATCCCGTTTCCATGTACCTGGCGGATATTTACACGGTTACGGCGAGCCTTGCCGGCATCTGCGGCGTCACCACGCCGTGCGGCAACACTGCGAGCGGGCTGCCCATCGGAGTGCAGATTCTGGCGAAGCACTTTGACGAGGCCACGGCGCTGCGCGTGGCCCAGGCGGTGGAAGGCTTCCAGCAGGGCCATAGCGGTTTTCCAGTTGGTGTAGAGGGAACGTGATGCCCTGAAATGGCTTTTTTCTCAAGAAAAAGCCGTCCTGCATATTCCTGGAAACTCCACGAAAACTGGAGAACCGCTATAAACGCTACAGGCAGTCCTTGCAGGCCGGTTGCGGGAGCACTTCCCCACCGGCCTTGCTGCTTTGCGCGGCAATTTCTTCCAGCGTCAGCGGCTGGTAGTAGCGCGCCTCCGGCTCGGCGCAGGCTCGGCAAAGGATGCGCCCTTCGCGCACGATGTGGCGGTTGTAATGGATGCCTTCGCCACATTCGGCGCAGGCAATGCGCTCGCCTTTGTAACCGGGAAACTCCCTGGGCGGCAGCTCCACACGCACCCACACTTCGTCGAACAGCTCCGCGTCCGGCATCTCACGATATGCCAGCATCTGCTGTTGGTTCCGCTGTTCAATGTGAGGATACAGCTCCTTTGCGCGGGCCCTGGAGGACTCTTTGGCCGCAATACGGATGGCGCGGTTCGTCTGCAGGTCGATGAAGGTGGCCGCCATCTTGCCCCAGTCGCGGAACTTGAGCGCCCGCTTGCCCAGCCGGCAGCCCGTGACCACGCCGATGGCATCGGTGGCGCAGCGGTCAATCTCCACAAACGTGACCAGCCGCTTGCGGTCCTTGCCATGCGGCTCGTCGATGCCCAGCCGCGAGCACCCCAGCATGGCCATGCGCACGCCCAGCACCTGCCCGGCGCATAGATGCCCATGCGCGACCTCCGCCTGCTTCAGCAATTCGTCCAGCGGCTGCATAGGGCCATCCTACTCCGTGAGTGGTGGTTGTTGCTACGTGCAGTAAAGACAACGGCCTGACCACCGGTTTCCACGGACGACCACGGAGTTGGCCGGCTCCTGCTTGCTCCAAAGCAAAGGCAGAGATGGTGTAAGACGAAGCCGCGGGCCTTGAGCCGGCGCGGCCAACAGGGAGCGGCGGGCGGGAACTCCCTTCAAAAAAGCGCACACCTCACAGCAACTCTGCTTTGCCTTATAGCGGTTTTCCAGTTGGTGTAGAGGGAACGTGATGCCCTGAAATGGCTTTTTTCTCAAGAAAAAGCCATCCTGCACATTCTTTGAAACTCCACGAAAACTGGAAAACCGCTCTAGTTTCTGGATAGTACAAGCATGTGCCCCGGTTCCCGCCTTTGAGACCGGGAACCAGTCTCACCCTGCATAATCTTCCGCACTCGTCTGATCACTGCCTGCTGACAACTTCATCCGATGGAAAAGCGGCGTCAGCAGCCCGGCCACCAGCAGATTCAGCACCAGCGCAGGCACCGCGGCGTACATCGCATACACATGCCCAAACAGATGCAGCGGATACACGGAGCTTTTCAGGTGCAGCGCCGCCGCCATCGCCGTGCCGCTGTACATTCCGGCCGCCCATCCGGCCACCAGCGCATACGGATGGAACCAGCGCGTGTACACGCCGCACACCACTGACGGAAATAGCTGCGCAATCCAGATGCCGCCCAGCAGTTGCAGTTGAATGGCATACTGCGTCGGCAGCAGCAGAATGAAGGCCAGCGCGCCCACCTTCACCACCAGCGACACCACCTTCGCCATGGAAGACTCCTCCCGCGGCGTCATCGGCCTGCTCGCCAGCTCGCCCCACACATTGCGCGTAAACAGGTTGGCCGCGGCAATGGACATGATCGCCGCAGGCACCAGCGCGCCAATGCCGATCGCCGCCAGGCAAAAGCCGCCGAACCATTCCGGGAAGGAATGCAGAAACAGCAGCGGCACCACGCTGCTCGTGTCCTTTGTCTGGACGCCCAGCGCCAGCGCCACATATCCCAGCAGCGCAATCAACCCCAGCAGAAAGCTGTACGCCGGCAGCAACGCGGCATTGCGGCGAATCACGTTCCCGCTCGATGCGCTCAGCACGCCCGTCGCCGTATGCGGATACAGCATCAGCGCAATCGCCGAGCCGATCGCCAGCGTGGAGTAGGCCATGAACTGCGGCGGATGCAGCAGCAGCGAACCAGCCGGATGGTGCGTCGCCAGCGCAGCCGCCGCTGCATGAAAGATGTGCGCATATCCGCCCGCTTTATACGGCAATATCAGCACCCCGGCCAGCACCATGATGTACAGCATGACGTCCTTGACGATGGCAATCATTGCCGGAGCGCGCAGCCCGCTGGAGTAGGTGTAGGCCGCCAGCACCAGAAACGCGGCAATCAGCGGCCACTCGCCATGAATGCCCATCACGGCAATCGCCGCCTGCAGGCCCACAATCTGCAACGCGATATACGGCATCAGCGCCAGAATGCCGGTCACAGCAATCGCCAGCGTCAGCCAGCGGTTGCCATAGCGCCCGCGCACAAAGTCGGCAAACGTCACGTAGCCATGCTTGTGGCTCACCTTCCAGATGCGCGGCAGCACCAGCATCATGTACGGATACGCAATCGTGGCATACGGCACGGCAAAAAATCCAAAGGCGCCCACGCCATACAACAGCGCCGGAACGGCAATCACCGTGTACGCCGTGTACAGGTCGCCCCCCACCAGAAACCAGGTGATGAGCGTGCCAAAGCGGCGGCCAGCCAGTCCCCACTCCTCCAGGCTGTGCTGTGCCTCCTGGTCCGGTGCTCTGCGCCAGCGAATGGCCCAGAACCCGGCAAAGGTGACCAGAAGGAAAAAGAAGCAAAAGACGGCGAGCGCAGTGGTGTGCAGTGGTGTCGTCATATTCGAGCGTTGGCTATGGTATTGCTGGATTCGTTTGCTACAGGATTGTGCTCATCTTATCAGGTACAGGCTGCCGCAGCCCTGGGTCGCTGCGGCTTATTTGCCCCACGCAGCCTATTTCTCCCGCTGCGGCTTATTTCTCCCACGCAGCCTAATTCTCCCACGCATCAGTGCATGGAATTTACGTTCGGCTCCGGCCACTCATCCACCACCACGCCGAGCTCGTTCAACACCTTGATGGTCGCTTCCACATTGCGACGCACCCCCGGCTCCTGATTTTTGGGAATGTTGTGTACCTCTTCCACCGCCACCACGCGGCCATACGGCCAGGCCTCTTCCGGAATCGCAGCCAGCGCCTGCGGCAGGTCGCCCAGGAGAAGATCCAGGTCCTGCCGCCGCGCCGAAACCGGCCGCAACAAACCACCCTGGTCGAAGGTGCTGGGATTGGCGTCCGGCTGCAACACGTGCAGCACCAGCATGTCCTGCTGCACGGTGATAAAGGGATTCTCCCAACTGGAAAGCGTGCTGACCGCCAGGTAACGACTCTTCGACGGCGGCGGAATCAACTCCAGTTGCTGGCGCGCCGTATCCATCTCCGCGTGATGCTGCTTCACAAACTGGCCCGGCTCCGGAAAGGCCGGTACATGCTTGCACCCCCCCAGCGCGAGGGCCAGCCCACAACCACCAAGACCGAGAGCCAGTTGAGAAAGTTTGCCGCGCACGAGTCCTAGAATATCAAGCAAAGCCCGGTTCCGGCTGCGGTTTTCTGCGGCCTCCACCGTACATTTTCTCAACCATCGCAACCCTATATTTTTCAGCGGCCTTTGCCACGCATTCCGGAACTGGCCCATTCCCGCCTTGCACGGTGCGCCTCGGCAGAAAAGCCGTTCCCGCCAGAGGCCAGGGGCGATCCTGAGCCTGTCGCAAAGAACGGCCACAGGCCAGAGTGAATGAGTGATTTGGCCTGAAGTCGATAGCTGAGCGGTTGATTAGTCAACCCAAGCCGACTTGTCGTTACCTAAATTGCTAAGGCGTCGATGCTAAGCGAAACGCTCGCAACACGCGGGCACAGCTCGGCGACTTGGACGGCGAGGTAGCTCTGGCATAATTGGCAGTATGCTCCTGAAAGAGGTCGTTAGTTCCGAAAGCAAGTTCTTCTTGAAGTCTGAATGGGGTCCAGCCTCTGACGACTGGCCAGCTGTATCTTTCTCAAAGCAGGCCGTAGGCCGACGGATGCGGAGCATCTATGATCCAGCTCGGGACTTTGTGATCTATGTTGGCACAACGAGTAGTATCAACACGCCCGATCCCTCACATCGAAGCCGACTGCTTTCGTTGGTATCGATGGATCTCAGAGGGGAGTTTAAGACCCGTGACCTCATCCCGGAGGAAAGCTGGACACAGTCGCAAAAGGACTTCGGGGACCGCTGGATGTATGCATTTGCGATCACTAAGGCGTGGGCGATAAGTGGTCTCCCCTCAATCTATGATTACGCTCCACACACTTACAGCAAGCTCGGCAGCCCAGAAAACTTCGGAAGCTTCGTTCAACTGGACGCTGAAGAGCGCGAGTCGATCCAAAATCTGAAACTCACTGAGATTGCTCTGAAGAAGCAAGCTATTGCGGTGAAGGCGGAAGCCCGCACGCGGCTTTTGGATGCGCCAAGAGAATTGAAGCAGGAAGTCTACAGAATGGCGGACTTAATTGAGCAGCGCGCGAGAGCGAGCGGGTCTACATCAATTCGCCTAAATCCGAATCGTGAAGCCGGGCCGCGAACGGAAACGATGGAGCTGATCTTTAAAAAGTGGGAAGAGCAGAAGGGGTTCTGTGGTCTCTGTCAGCGCCCCGTACCGATGCCCGCTCTTCCCGGACTTCTACAGCCTTCTCCTGATCGGATCGACAGCACGAGAGGAGACTATCGTGGCGAGAATTTGCACATCACCCATCTAGGGTGCAACTACGCAAAAAACAAATTTGGCGTCGACGAGTTCGAAGAATGGCTGTCTGTGGTCACTGGCAACTTCGGAAGCGGAAGCGTTTAAGAACTTGTCATCGCAAATTGGATTAGTAACGATAAACGCCGTTCTCGTCAGGGATGCATCTGGGATAGATACTAAATCGCCAAACCACCCATTGATCCGCGATCTACAAGTAAAAATCAGCTTACGCCAGGCAGTTTTCGTCTGAGATCAGCAATTCGTCTGCTGCCAGCAGTCGTCTCGCGCCACCAATCTGAAGCGAGAAATATCCCCTCTGGACACCCCGAAAGAGAACGAACAGCCCGGACAAGCGAGAGCGCACCTCAGCGCCCGTTCCATTCTGGTTTCCGCTTGGCGAGAAACGCCTCTGTCCCCTCGGCCTTGTCCTCCGTGCCGCAGCAAAGCCCAAATAGCGACGCCTCCAGATACAGCGCCTCGTCGAGCGGCAGGTCATACCCGCGGTTCACCGCCTCCAGGCAGTGCTTTACCGCCAGCGGCGCAACCGAGGCAATGCTCTGCGCCATCTCCTCGCCACGCGCCAGCAGCTTGTCCGCTGGCAGCACCTCATTCACCAGCCCGATCCGCAGCGCCTCCTGCGCGGAGATCATGTCCCCTGTCAGAATCAGTTGCAGCGCCGCCCCCTTGCCCACCAGCCGCGGCAACCGCTGGCTGCCGCCGTAGCCGGGAATCAGCCCCAGCTTTACCTCTGGCTGGCCAAGGCGCGCTGTTTCGCTGGCCAGGCGCAGCGTGCAGGCCAGCGCCAGTTCACAGCCGCCGCCCAGCGCAAACCCGTTGATGCAGGCAATCACCGGCTTGCCGCAGTTCTCCATCAGGCTGAACGCCGCTTGCCCGCGCAGCGCCAGTTCCTTACCGGCCATGCCGTTGACCGTAGCCAGCTCGTTGATGTCTGCCCCGGCAGCAAAGGCCTTTTCGCCCGCGCCCGTCAGCAGAATGGCGCGCACAGCTTCGTCCGCCGCCAGCGCGGTGAACACTGCATGCAATTCACCAATCGTGGCCGCATTCAGCGCATTCAGCACCTTGGGGCGGTCCAGCGTTACCGTGGCCACCGGGCCACGCACCTCACAGCGCAGATTCTCGTATGTCATTCAGCCCTTTCCTGCAAACCAGTTTCCAGAAAGAAAAACTAAAGCGGAACGGGTGAGTGTATCAGGAATCCAATGTCGGGTGTGGCGGCAGCCGCATTACAGGCCGCCGGAAACGATACAATCAAAACATGATCAAGGGAATGACGCTGGTGAAAGCCGCCAGCTCGGAAGCAGAGTTCGACCAGTTGAAGAGTTTTTTTGCGGCCATCGGTTTTGAACCCGGCAAAGGCTGGAGCGACGGCAAAAGTGAGGGCGCACCGTTTCTGGCGCCGCTCGGCAATCTGGAATTCGTGCAGGGCCAGCGGCCCGCTACGCCGCAGATTCTGGTGGAAGTTACGCAACTCGACGCCGTCCATGCGGTCGCCAAAAGCTGGCTGACAAAGACCTTCAGCGAAGCCGAAGCCTCCAAACGGCTCTCTGCTGTTTCCGAGACGCACTGGAACTCGCGCCTCTTCACCGTCGAACCCATTCCCGGCACGGTTTACGGCTTCTGGGAGTCGGAAAACCCGCTGCACGGCAGGCCTGTCGCCATTGAGGGCGACCTCTCTGCCTCAGGCATGCGCTTCGCCATCGTCGTAGCGCGCTGGAACGCCGTCATCACAGACCGCCTGCTGCAGGGCTCGCTCGACGGCCTGCACCGCAGCGGCGCTGCCCGGCAGGGCATCCAGATCGTCCGCGTACCCGGCGCATGGGAGATTCCCTCTGCCGCCCGCACCCTGGCCGAAAGCAAAAAGTACGACGCCATCCTCACGCTCGGCTGCCTGCTGCGCGGCGAAACGGCCCACTACGAGGCCATCTACAACGAGGTTTCTCGCGGTATCGGACAGTCGCAGCAGGAAACCGGCATCCCGCATGCCTTTGGCGTACTTACCTGCGAAACGCTGGAGCAGGCGCTCGACCGCGCTGGCGTCAAGGCCGGCAACAAGGGGTTCGAGGCCGCCATCGCCGCCATCGAGATGGTCTCCATCCAACGGAAAATTGCAGCCGGGGAGCAGGCCTGACATGGGAACCCGGCGCAAATCGCGCGAACTCGTAATGCAGATGCTCTTCCAGGCCGACCTTGGCAAACAGACCCCGGAGCACGTCTACAAAGTCTTCTGGAACTCCCGCGACGACGTGGACGACGAGACCCGTGGCTTTGCCGAAGACCTGTTCCGCGTCGCCACTGAACGGCAGGAAGAAATCGACGCCCTCATTGAGAAGCACGCCAAAAACTGGCGGCTGGAGCGCATGGCCTGCGTGGACCGCAACCTGCTGCGCACCGCCGTGGGCGAAATGCTCGGCTTCCCGGCCACTCCGGCGCCCATCATCATCAATGAAGCGCTGGAGATTGCCCGCCGCTACGCCGCACCGGAATCCGTACAGTTCCTGAACGGCATTCTGGACGCCGTTTCCAGGACCATTCTGGAAACCCGCTACAAGTAGGCCTCAGGAATCAGAAGGCACACTGCGCTCCAGCAGTGTGCTTGTGTTTAGCCCGTCGGGCGCCCTTTTATAATGCGTGGGCGAGAAAAGTGCTCCCGCTCTAGAGCGGTTCTCCAGTTTTCGTGGAGTTTCAAAGAACATGCAGGACGGCTTTTTCTTGAGAAAAAAGCCATTTCATGGCATCACGTCCCCTCTATACCAACTGGAAAACCGCTCTAAGCAGGAGCAGCAGTCAGGGGCGGGAAGACGGGCGCACGAGAAACTC
>DZDJ01000164.1 GCA_022736715.1 Edaphobacter aggregans | reverse complement strand
TCGTTGTTGTCGGGGGTAAGGTCCGGGCTGTCAAGGTAGCGGACAAGCATGGACCACAGGCCCAGAGCATACGACACGGCATTGCCAAGCGCGCTTTTGGGCAGGATTTCCTGAGCCTTTGCTTCCAGCCAGACCTTGAGGTCATCCAGCACCGGCACCACCAGTGCCCGCCGTTCCGCGACAAAGGCATCTTTGTCACCGCTACCGCCTTGGCCAAAGTATTTTTGCCGCAACTCTTTCTCGTGGTGGTACATCATGCCTATTTTCTTGATGGCCTCGCCGGCGGAGCCTTTCCGCTGCGCGGCTTCGAAGGCTTCGACAAAACGCCGACGGGCATGCGCCCAGCATGCCACGTGAACAATGCCCTCCTTATCGCCTATGGCATTGTAGCCGGCGTAGCCGTCGGTCTGCAGAAAGCCTGAATATGACGCCAGAAATTTGGATATGAAGTCGGCTTCCCTCGTGGCATGGTAGCGGTACAGTACAACCCGTCGGCCAGAAGCGCCGCCGGTCATGACCCACATATAGGACTTCGTCGTATTGGCCCGTTCATCCTCATGCATGACCTGAAAATATGTTTCGTCACAATGAAGCGCGGGGGCAGACAGCAGCTCGGCCTTGAGCAGCTCGATATAACTGTCCAGTCTGGTGGATACGGCAATGGTCCAGTTGGCCATGTCCTGCCTGCTTATCTCAAGGCCAAACCGGCGGAACATCTTTTCCTGGCGGTAGAATGGCAACGCGTCGCAGAACTTGCCGGTCAGCACCGAGGCCAGAAGCGACGGCGTAGCGATGCTGCGCGGCAATATACGGGCAGGAACCGGGGCAATGAGCATGCGTGGCGGACCGTCCGGCGTCGCAAGCCCGCTTCCACGCACCGGCTTTACGATATACCGGGGCCGTATGGTTTTTATTACCACATACTTCTGTGGAATCTCGTGGACCTGCTCGCTCGTTTCCTCGCCGATCCGCACCAGTTCGTACCCTTCGGGTACCGAGGCCCGCTCGGCTCCTCCCAGGTCGACCACCACTTCGAGCCGGGCGAGCTTCGGCGATATCGGGGTACGGCCGCGCTTCCTGCGCTGGTAGACTGTCTTTGTGATACGGACTGTTTCTATAACTTCGGGTGGCTCCGTGGCGTGCAGCTCTGCCTCGTCGAAGAGCTTGCCCTGACGGATATCTTCTATTGTACGCTTCTCGGTGCTGCGGCCATACTCACGGGCCTTGAGTATCCGGATCTGTTCCTTCTGCTCTTCGGTAAGGCGCTTGAGGTCGGTGTTCTCGACGCGCAGGGAAATGATTTCTTTGTTGGCCGAATCCAGGTCTGTCGGAAGCTGTATTCCGTAGGCGCCCGCAGCCGTTCCGTTGGTGGTGGTATCCATACAAGATACTACCACGAAACGACTTGCAATGTCATTAACTTATAACACAGTTGTATACCGCAGGCTGTGGTGCTCGTGCCAGAAGTCGATGCCCCGCAGCAACAGGAGTATCTGATCCCGATCTATTTCTCTGGCATCGGCATCGCCAGATGGCCAGGGAAAGCGGTCCTTCTCAAGGCGCTTCATCCACAGGCAGAAACCGTTACGGTCCCAATACAGGACCTTCAGTACATTCCGGGTGCGGCCACAGAACAGGAACAGGTTGCCGGAAAATGGTGGCAGCTGCATTTCAGCTTCAGCTATGACCGCCAGACCGTTTATCTGCTTCCGCATGTCCGTGACACCAGGCCGCACAAAGATTCTGACCCGCTCAAGATCAACGGTCATCGGGGAGTACCTAATAGATCGAGAACCAGTTCAAGGGTTGCCTTGTCGACCCCGGGTTTCACATCAACGCTGATACCGCCGGGAAAACGGATTGTCACCCCACAGGCTTCAGTGGTTGCCATGCCTGGCGCGTCTTCTGCTGTTCGACGCGCTGGAGTGCCTCTGTCCGACAGTATCTCGACAAATCCGCCGGCCGCATGGTGCGACGTACATTTCGATGTTCCTTCAAGTCGCCGTATCCAGTTCCGCAGACTCTGCTCTCCGACCCGTTCGGCCAGACAGTATTGATGTACGCTCAGGCCGCTTTCGGCATGGCTCCTGACGATGCCAGCCCACTCTTCCTTCGTTCTTCGCATGGCGGTGCCCTCCAGGCATCTACCATCGAAAAATTCCCTGACCAGGTAAAGATGTGGTTGTTTTGACGTTTACGTTT
>DZDJ01000163.1 GCA_022736715.1 Edaphobacter aggregans | reverse complement strand
CGAAAGGCGGCTTGAGTTGCAAAACCGTGTCCAGATAATCCGAGCCGGTACAGGGCGTATTGGGCAGCGTCATCGGGGGACTTAAAGGGCAGGCACGCGACGACTTCAAAAAAGGCATCCAGGACAAAGATGTCCAGGGATGGGCGAATACCTTGTCGTCCGGCGAGGCCGCGAAATTCGTCTCAAGTGTGTCACATGAGAACGGCAAGGCCATCTCGCAAGATGAATCGAACAAGGTGGATCAGTCGGTCAGTGATGCTCAGCGTGCCGATGTCACCGCACAGAATGCCGTGGCTCATGCGGCAAAAGTGGAGCAGCAAGCATCCTCGGTGCGGAGCGTTGGTGGCAACGCCAAGGTGGATCAGAACTCGATCGCCAGTCACTTTGCTGACATCGGCACGCCATTGACCCGCCATGCGGCACAGAAAATGGCGAGCCAAGCTGGAGGACATGAGGCGGTCGTGGCATTGCAACAGGCCGAAGAACAACTTGGGCAGCGCGGCCTACATGGGGAAGCGTTGGAAGCCGCAGCGTTAACCAAGATCGGGATGATGAACCCTGAAACCGGGCTGGGCATTGCCAGCCAGATTTACGGCGACATGGGGCCTGGGCTGAAGGGTATGGGTGCTGTTCAACAGGGCGCTCAACATCAAATCAAGACCACGCAAGGGCGGGTCAATGACGCGAAAGGGATGTTGGAGCCTGCTGCTCAGCACGCGAAGCACGCAGAAAAAACCGCCAATGGGAGTTTGGCTTCTGGTGCCGCGAATCAAAATGTGCCGACCATCACAGAGACACCACTCACAACGGACCCCCATGCGTTTGCGGCCAAAGCACAGGGCAAAATCCAGGCCGATCACGCCGATGATGTCAAGGGCGGGGCCGACTTCCAGCAGCGCATGGCCGCCGTCAACAATGCGCCCGGGATGCACACGCTCAGCAACGCAACCCCTGGCGAAGTTCTTGCCATGTTGGGCGTGGCCAACGCTTTTGGCGGCGCAGCTCAAGGCGTTGGAAAACACTTCGCGGCAAAAGCGTTGGCAGAAAACCTGGGCAAGAAACCCGGCGGTGGTGGGCCTGACGGTGGAGATCCGCCCTCTGGCGCTCCAGACAAACCAACCCCTGGAGCGGAGACGCCACCGGGATCTGGTTCGGCCGAACCATCCACTACGAATGGGCCGCCCACAGATGGCGCCCCTGGAGCAACGCCAGATGCTCCGGGTAGCCCGCCGAAGGATTACACGGCCGCTCAGCAAGCTGCACGTGACGCGGCAAATCCTGTTCAGCCCGCAGAAACGGTCGCTACCGGCGCAGAATCATTGGCCGAAAAACGTGCCGCAGGAGCGGCCGGAGCAAGAGCCGCCTTGAGCGTCGCAGATGAAACCGTCCTGAGAGAGGCACAGCAGGCTGTGTTGAACGCCGGAGAGAAGTTCGCCGCCAAGACTGCGGCTGGCACTGCGGTCGCTGCCGGCGCTGGCGCCACGGGGATTGGAGCGCCGATCGGCGCTGTGATCGAAGTGGCCAATGTGGCCATGAATGCCGATGCGGCGGTCGATGTAGCGCAGGCGCTTTACACCTACGCCAAGACGCCAGGGGCCAGTGAACAGGTTGTTTCAGCGCTGAAATCGACCGCCAACTCCATCATGGAGCAAGCCGGAAAACCTATGGAGACCAATGTCCCCAATGTGATGCCTTGAGGTTAGTCGTCAGACAATAGCTTGTCTTCAAGCGAGTAATCGAGTGAAATAAAACGGAAGCCGCGCGGTTCTTCATCCATATCTGACTGCGGCATAGCCATAGGGTCGATTGCGACCGAGTTTTTCGCGCCCCACAGACTCACGATCACAGCCCCGCCAAAAAGGAGCGCGGTGAAACCAACTCCACCCCAGAAGGTGCTGGCGGAGGCGCTGCGCAGAATCCAGGCAATGAGTCCGACGGCGCTCAGGGAGAGCGACCCAAGTATCGCCGCAACAATCCACAGGGTTCGATCCGCTTTGGGCCGATGCGATGCGGCAGTCGACTTGGACGCCTTGGCTGGCGCCTTGACCGTTGCGATCTGAGGCGTCTCTTTGACCCGTCCGGCAGCGGCGGGGATGATGGCATCGAGGTTCTCCCGAACCATCGCGCGCTCATTGCCTAGTCGGCGTGGCGGATGACTCTGCAGATCGCGCAGGAAATGTGATGCCATAACCGAAGAGGATTCGGTCTTGT
>DZDJ01000162.1 GCA_022736715.1 Edaphobacter aggregans | reverse complement strand
TGATGCTGCGTTCAACCTCCAAGTACGGGCTGGTGGACATTACGCTGGATTTTGCGGATGGCACGGATATTTATTGGGCGCGGCAGCAGGTGAGTGAGCGTCTGGCGGGCGCGATGCCGAATCTGCCTGCGGGCATCGAGGGTGGGCTGGCGCCGATTACCACGCCGCTGGGCGAGATGTTTATGTTCACGCTGGAAGGCGATTTGCCGCTGGAGGAGCGGCGCGCCGTGCTGGATTGGGTGATTCGTCCGGCGTTGCGCACGGTGCCAGGGGTGGCGGATGTGAATGCGCTGGGCGGGCGGGTGAGTACCTTTGAAGTGGCACCGGATGCCGTGCGCATGGCGGCGCGCGGGGTGACGCTGGAGGCGCTGCGCAGCACGTTGGAGGCGAATAATCGCGACGATGGCGCAGGAAGGATGCGCGCGGGCGAGGAGGCTTTGCTGGTGCGGGTGGTCGGACGTTTGACCTCGCTGGAGGATGTGGCCGGTTTGCGCGTGCCGAGTGCCAGTGGAAATACAGTCGGGGGCGATACGCTGCGTCTGGATCAGGTGGCCGAGGTGCGCATGGGTAGCGTCACCCGCCAAGGCGGTGTGGTGCGTGACGGTCAGGGCGAGACGGTGCAAGGGCTGGTGTTGGGGCTGCGTGGCGAGGATAGTCGCAAGACGATTGCCGGGGTGCGTGCGCGTCTGGCGGAGTTGGAGTCCAGTCTGCCCGCAGGTGTGACGATTCAGGTGTTTTATGACCGCAGCGAGCTGACCAGTGCGGCGATTGCTTCGGTGAGCAAGGCGCTGCTGGAGGCGGTGGTGATTGTTTTAGTGCTGTTGCTGCTGTTTTTGGGCGAGCTGCGCGCCTCCCTGGTGGTGGCGCTGGTGTTGCCGATGGCGGCGCTGATAACGTTTATGTGGATGCGCCAACTGGAGATGACAGCGAATCTGATGAGTCTTGGCGGCTTGGCGATTGCGCTGGGGATGCTGGTGGATGCCGCCGTGGTGGTGGTGGAGAACATTGTGGCGCGGCTGGCGGTGCATGATGGGCGCACATTGCAGGACGTGGTGCGCGAGGCGACGCATGAGATGGCGGCACCGGTGGCGACGGGGATGCTGATTATTGCCACGGTGTTTTTGCCGCTTTTGACCTTGCAGGGGTTGGAGGGCAAGTTGTTCAGTCCGGTGGCGGTGACAATTATTCTGGCGCTGGCGGCGGCGTTGTTGTTGTCGTTGACGTTGATTCCGGTGGTGGCGACGTATGTGTTGGAATCTGCGGAGAGCATCCAGAAGCGCAGGGAGAAGGGGCAGAACGTAGGTGCGACAAATTCGCACAGTGGCGTGATGAGTGCGAATAAATTCGCACCTACATCTGGCGCACATGGCGATTCCTGGCTAGTACGCCAGTTGCATCGACTGCATACGCCCGCGTTGCGCTGGTCGCTGGCACATGCGCGGGTGCTGATGGTGACGGTGCTGCTGATGGTGGCGGCAGCCGTGTGGGCGCTGGGTCAGGCGGGCAAGACCTTTATGCCGACCATGGATGAAGGCTCGATGATTGTGCAACTGGAAACGCCGCCGTCGATTGATCTTGAAGCTTCGCTGGCGCTGGATTTGCGCGTGCAGCGGGCTTTAATGGCCGAAATACCGGAAATCACCTCGATTATTGCGCGTGCGGGCAGCGACGAGCTGGGACTCGACCCGATGGGACTGAACCAGACCGATAGCTTCTTGGTGCTCAAGCCGCGCGCAGAGTGGCAGGTGGCGGATAAGGATGCGTTGATGGATCGCATTCGTGCGGTGTTGGATGCGTCATTTCCGGGGGTGGGCTATGCCTTTACCCAGCCGATTGAGATGCGCGTATCCGAGATGATTATCGGCGTGCGCGGTGATGTGGCGGTGCGTTTGTTCGGCGCGGATTTGCAGGTGCTGAACGAGAAGGCAGCGGCGATTGCCAAGGTTCTGGAAGGTATTCCGGGGGCGGAAGATGTGTTCACCACCCAGGCCGAAGGGGTGCGTTATCTGGATGTGGTGCTGGATCGTGCCGAGCTTAATCGCCTTGGGCTGAATGTGGACGAGGTGGCAACGTTGTTGCGTACGCAATTCGATGGCGTGCAGGTGGGCGAAATCCAGCAGGAGGCGCGGCGCATTCCGTTGATGATTAAAGCGCAGGCTGGGCAGTCGTTAGATGATGTGGCTGCCCTGCCCTTGTTGCTGCAAGGTGGCGCGCAAATCACGCTGG
>DZDJ01000028.1 GCA_022736715.1 Edaphobacter aggregans | reverse complement strand
AGACACGGCAGCTTGGCAACTCGGATTTACAGATTACGCCGATCGGCTTTGGCGCCTGGGCCATTGGCGGCGGCGACTGGCAGTTTTCCTGGGGACCGCAGGAGGATGCGGACTCGGTTGCGGCCATTCACCGCGCCATTGACCTGGGCATGAACTGGATTGATACGGCCGCGGTTTATGGGCTGGGGCACTCGGAAGAAGTGGTGGGCAGGGCGCTGAAAGGGATGCACAACAAGCCCTATGTTTTTACCAAGTGCGAGCTGGTGTGGAATGAAAAGCGCGAGATTACGCGCAGCATGAAGGAGATTCGCCGCGAGGTGGAGGACAGCCTGCGCCGCCTGGATCTGGGTGTAATCGATCTCTACCAGATTCACTGGCCGTTTCCTGAGGAGGAAATCGAAGAAGGCTGGGCGACGATGGCCGATCTGCAGAAGCAGGGCAAGGTCCGTTGGATCGGCGTGTCGAACTTCAACGTGGAACAGTTGAAGCGCGCGCAGAAGATTGCCCCGGTCACCTCGCTGCAGCCGCCATACTCGCTGATCAACAACGCGGTGGAGGAAGAGATTCTGCCTTTTTGCGAACAACAGGGCATTGGCGTCATCAACTATTCGCCGATGCAGTCCGGGTTGCTGACCGGAGCGATGACCGCAGAGAGGATTGCGAATCTGCCAGCGGATGACTGGCGCCGCGGCAACAAGGACTTTCAGGAGCCGCGCCTCTCGCGCAATCTGAAGCTGGTGGCCCTGCTGGCAGAGGTTGGCAAGCAGCATGGCCGCTCGCCGGGCGAGGTGGCGATCGCGTGGACGCTGCGGCTGTCGGCCATTACCGGCGCGATTGTAGGTGGACGGAATGCAAAACAGGTGGAAGGCATCATTGGCGCGGGCGCTTTCCGGCTGAGTTCTTCTGAGATTGCCGAGATACAGGCATTCGTGGCCGCCAATCCTTTGCCTGCCATCTCAATTGTGTAACCAATTACTTTCGAATGTAATCCCCCAAACAGCTCCAGGACGCTGCACTTGTTCTGGAGCCGCTATCTCTTTTTCTGCCTATATTTTCCTGTCCTTCCCATTTGAGGAATTTTCTGGATATCAGACCTTCGTTTTCCCAGACAAGTGGCCCAGTTTTCAGCGATCTGCTATGCATCTCTTCTATCTACTAAAGTTATTGGGTTCGCTCTCGGAAATAGGTAACTACGGTAACCTTCTGTGGATTCGGGACTGATGTCAAAAAGAGCAGATTTCCTTGGATATTCTGGAGATTCTGTGCGGTGCGGTCAAAAAAAATAGTAATGTTAGCAGCGCATATGTTGGTGACTTGGTCTATTCTGTTCCTGGAAGGTAACCGTGTTTAGTAACTCTAAAGTAAATATAGCAGACGACGAGCGGCTCATTGCCCAACAGCATGCGCATCCGGTGAGGACAGCGGTTCGCTTTCCAATCCAACTCGATTTACGGTTGCAGACGCCTCAAGGGGAAGTGAAGGCGACCACAGAGAATATTTCTGCGAGTGGACTGCTCTTTTTGACGGACCGTTTTCTGGATCCGGACACAAAGATTGAGTTCACGCTGGCCATGCCCGCTGCGGTGCTTGGTGCCGATGCAGATGTGGTGGTGAACTGTCTTGGACGTGTGGTGCGCAGCGAGCGGAATGGATCGTACATCCGCGCTGCGGCTGTGATCGACGAGTATTTTTTTAAGGCACAAACATTATGAGTACCTCTCATCGACCAAAACTCGATGTTCCACAGGCGGAAATGCTGACTGGGGGGACAAACACTGGGGATGCAAGGATGGCCACTTCAGAGCCGCTGCACGCGATCCGGGTCTTACTGGCGGATTCGCAGGCAATTTACCGGGTTGGTATGCGCAAGGTCTTCGCGCTGGAAGACGATATCCGGGTGGTGGCGCAGGCAGAAACGCTGGAAAACCTGCAGGCGGCTTTGCAGCGCTATCCAACGGACGTTGTGCTGATTGAGGGGAGCCTGATTTCGGGCACAACGGACGCCATTCCAGAGCTGGTGCGCCGTGCGCCGGACGCGAAGCTGATTGTACAGGTGGTGGAAACGGACGAGGCCAATACGGTGGAGTTGTACCGGCGCGGCGTGCGCGGGGTGATTCCGCGTTCGATTTCTCCGGATCTGCTGGTGAAGTGTATCCGCAAGATTGCCGCCGGAGAGACCTGGATCGACAACCAGTCAGTGAACTGGGTAATTGAAGCATATCGCTCGCAGGCAAATACGCTGACCAACCCGCGTGTGCAGCCGAAGCTGTCAGAAAAAGAGCTGGCAATCATTGGCTGCATTACGCGTGGCATGCGCAACAAAGAGATCGCTTACCAGATTGGCACCACGGAGCAGGTCATCAAGAATTATCTGCGCAAGGTGTATGACAAGCTGGGAGTTTCTGACCGTCTGGAACTGGCGCTTTATTGCCTGCATCATCAGTTGTTGAAGAAGTACGCGCCAGACAATTCTGCAGAGGAGTTTGGCGGTATACAGCCGCCCTCCACGCTGCCAGCCAGGATGTAGGGAAGCATTTCGTTCGCCGACGGATCATGCGATCGGTATGGCATTACCGATCGCACACCGCACCTCTTCCAGCAGGGCCTCGGCTTCAATGGAAGCGAATGGCCTGCTTTGTTGGATTTCCTGCTGAAGTCTGCTTGTCATGGTGCAATCAAGGGCCGTGAAAATGCTATAGCGTTTTTCCAGTTGGTGTAGAGGGAACGTGATGCCCGGAAATGGCTTTTTCCTTAAAAAACCATCCTGCATGTCCCTGGAAACTCCGCGAAAACCGGGGAACCGCCATAAGCGGATTGTAGGTGCTCTGTAATCCGCGCAGAACATCCTGCAGGGTGAGTACGGCGTCTTTTGCCTTGCGGTTCCCGCCAGGTGCAGATTTTTGTTCTGTTGCAAAATCAGGTACCAGATTTGTCCTTTTGCGCAGTGTGCATTTAGTCTTATTTTTCGCTGGCGACGGCGACACAAGGAGGCTTCGTGGCATTGCGATTACATTTCTGGGGCGCGGCGCAAACAGTTACAGGCTCATCTCATCATCTGGAATGCGCCGGGCGCAATATTCTGCTGGATTGCGGGCTCTTTCAGGGGCACCGCCGCGAAGCAGTTGCCATCAACACGCATCTGGCGCTGCCGCCGGAGCAGTTGAGCGCTGTGGTGTTGTCACATGCGCATATCGATCACAGCGGCAATCTGCCTTCGCTGGCGAAGCAGGGGTATCGCGGGCCCATCTATGCCACTCCAGCGACCATCGATTTATGCGATCCCATGCTGAAGGACAGCGCGCACATCCAGGAATATGATGCCGAGTTCCTGACGCGCAGGCGCGGACGCCGGAAGTCGATTGGTATGGAGCCGGGCGAGGAGCCGGTAGAGCCGCTCTACACGCAGGAGGACGCGGCGCAGGCCGTGCAGCAGATGCAGCCGGTCAAGCTGCATGAGCCGCAACTGCTGGCCGGGTCTGCAAAGGAGGAGGGCTTTCAGGTGACGTATTCCAACGCTGGCCACATGCTGGGTTCGGGCTGTGTGCTGGTGGATGCCATGGAGCGTGGGCAGCGTGTCCGGCTGCTGTTTTCCGGCGATGTGGGGCGGAAGCACTTGCCGATCATCCAGAATCCGGACGAGGCCCCGGCCGCCGATTATCTGATCATGGAAAGCACCTACGGCAACCGGCTGCATCAGCCGATTGGGCCGGTCAAGCAGAAGCTGGCCGCGCTGGTGAACCGGACGGTGGGCCGTGGCGGACATATTGTGATGCCGGCCTTTGCCGTGGGGCGCACGCAGCAGGTGGTGCTGCTGTTGCACCAGTTGATTGAAGAAAAGCTGGTCCCCGATGTTCCCATGTTTGTGGACAGCCCGCTGGCTGTGAACGTGACGGACGTTTTCCGCAAGCATACGGAGGACTGGGACCGCGAGGCCTGCGAGTTTTATAGCAACGGCAAGGACGCCTTTGGCTGGAGCCGGTTGCGTTATGTGCGCAGCGTGGAAGAAAGTAAAGCGTTGAATGAATTGAAGATGCCCTATGTGGTGATCTCCGCATCGGGCATGTGCGAGGCCGGACGGGTGCTGCACCATCTGAAGAACAGCATTGAAGACCCGCGCAATCTGGTACTGATTACCGGCTACCAGGCGATGAATACGCTGGGCCGGAAGCTGGTGGAGCGGCAGCCGGAGGTGAAGATCTTTGGCGAACCAATGCGCCTGCGCGCAGAGGTGGATGCCATTGGAGAACTGAGTGGTCATGCTGACCAGCAGGAGCTGCTCCGTTGGATGGAGCCAATTGCCAAGGGGCTGAAGAAGGTTTTTCTGGTTCACGGCGAGCCGGATGCGCAACAGGTGCTGCAGGCAGAAATCGAACAGCGCTATGGGCTGGAAGTGCACTGCCCTGCGCGGGGCGACCGTTTTGAGGTGGCCTGACCGGGTAAAATACCTCATTTTTCTTGCTGCAACCGGTGGGCTGCCTGTGGGGATTCCTTGCTAGGATAAGGACATCCACACTTGTGACCGCGCGGAGGAAGTTTGCTCTACTGGCTGCTTTACCAAAAGCTGTTTCCTTACTTCAAGCTGTTCCGTATCTTCCGTTACCTTACGTTCCGGACGGCCTTTGCCAGCCTGACCGCTCTGCTGATCGGTCTGCTGATTGGGCCTTACGTGATCGAAAGGCTGCGTGAGTTCCAGATCGGCCAGTACATCCGCGAAGAAGGACCCAAGGCGCATCAAAAGAAGGCAGGCACGCCCACTATGGGCGGCGTGCTGATCTGCATCTCCATTCTGGTGCCCACGCTGCTCTGGTCAGACTTGTCGAATCCCATGGTGTGGCTGGCCATTTTTTCCACGGTGGCCTTTGGCGCCATTGGTTTTGCTGATGACTACATCAAGGTGGTGCATCGCCGGAACCTGGGTCTGACGGCGCGCGCCAAGATGGCTTACCAGATTCTGGCCAGCACGGTGATTGCGATTGCGCTGGTGGTGTTGCAGTGGCAGGGAAGCTACTCCACGCATCTGATTGTGCCGTTCTTCAAGCGCTTCCGGCCGGACCTGGTGATTGACTCGCTATTGCACTCGCCGCATCTCTGGCCGCTGGCCTTTCTGCCGTTCATGGCCTTTGTGGTTACGGTGATCGTAGGCTCCAGCAATGCGGTGAACCTGACGGATGGGTTGGACGGCCTGGCGATTGGCTGCACGATCATCGCAGCCGGCGCGCTGACCGTGCTCACCTACGTCAGCGGCAACGTGGTCTTTGCCGATTACCTGGAACTGCAGCGCATGCCGCTGGTCAGCGAATTGACCATCTTTTGCGGAGCGATGGTCGGGGCCAGTATAGGCTTCCTCTGGTACAACGCGCACCCGGCGGAGATTTTTATGGGCGATGTGGGCTCGCTGGCGCTGGGCGGGGCCATTGGCACGGTGGCCATCATCATCAAGCAGGAGCTGCTGCTGCCGTTTATTGGCGGCATCTTTGTGCTGGAGGCGCTGAGCGTGATTTTGCAGGTGGGCAGTTACAAACTGCGCCACGGCAAGCGCATCTTCAAAATGGCGCCGCTGCACCATCATTTTGAATTGCTTGGCTGGTCAGAGTCGAAGGTGATTGCGCGCTTCTGGATTGGCGCGCTGGTCTTCGCTCTGTTTGCCTTGACTACGCTGAAGCTGCGCTAGGTGTTGCGCAACCCAGGCGGAGGATGCACAGAATTGCAGCACCTGCCGGATTTTCAGCCCGTCTGTAGCGTGATGAAAATCACATCCGGAGCGCGGGACTGCTCCTAAACTGGCTTTACTTGGGCTGCCGCGGTACGCGGTGGAGCGAAGTTCGCTGCGAGCGGCTCCGGTTATAAGAGGCTACAAGGAGCCCGTATGGAACCGTATGGTCAGGCTGAAGGCGGCGAGCTGCATCTGGGAACGACACGCTTGCGGCTCAATAAAATTCTGGTTGCCACTGACTTCTCGCGCCACTCCCGCAATGCGCAGCATCTGGCGTCGGAACTGGCTGCTTATTTCAACAGCAAGCTGCTGCTGGTGCACTCTGTTACTCCGGTTGCGCTTACCGCAGATACGCTGATCAGCGTGCCGGAATATCCCTTGCTTCGTTCGGATGTTGCCAGAACCCGGCTGCAACAGGAGGCGCAGGAATGTACCGCAGCCAATCATGTGCAGCATGAGGAGATTGTGGAGGCCCGCCCGCTGATCGAACTGATCAATGAAGTGGTGGAACAGGAGCGTGTGGGGCTGATTGTGGCCGGATCGCACGGGGCCAGCGGGATTGAGAAGCTGGCCCTGGGCTCGGTGGCGGAGTCGATTTTGCGGCGGACGGATTGCCCGGTGATGGTGACAGGGCCACACTACAAGCCGGGCAAATGGCAGTGCCGGTCCATTGTGTTTGCTACGGATTTCTCCAGCGATGCGTTTCGTCCCGCGCAGTATGCGGCTGCCCTGGCGGAAGAGATGAATGCTGAGCTGACGTTGCTGCACCTGGCGCCGCCACACCGCAACGGCGAGGCCGAGGAAGTGGTGCGCGAAGGACTGCAGTCGCGCCTGTGGGAGCTGCTGCCGGAGGATGTGGAAGACTGGTGCCGGGTGAAGACGCGCGTGGAGTTCAGCGAAGATACGCGGCAGGTGACGCGGCTTGCGGAAGTGGAAAACGCGGACCTGATCCTGCTGGGTGTGGCGGAAAAAGGGCCGCTGGCCGATCATGCTCCGTGGGGCACGCTGACCAGTACGATCCAGCACGCAAAGTGTCCGGTGATGGCTGTGCGTGGTCATCTGCATGGAGTGGAGCGCAGGCGGCTATAAAGACTGTCTGCGCATTGCGGTGTTGGGGGAGCGTCCGGCATCAGGCAACAGAGTGCCAGATGCTTGGTCCCAGATGCGAACCTGCCGGATGCAGATGGCCCTGCAGCAGAAACTCGGCGGCCTTTTCCATCCAGACCGAGAGCGCGCAGTCCTTTGTCCACGCAGGCACGGCCTGGCGAAAGTGCTGGCGAACGGCCTCCAGCGCAGGCGTGCTGGTGTCTCCGCGCAGGTCCAGTGCGCGCGCGGCAGCAAGCAGTTCAATGGCAATCACCATGCGCGCCAGTGCGACGCCCTGTTGCAGCTTGAGCGCAGCGGTCATGCCCATGCTGACAAAATCTTCCTGATTGCCGCTGGTGGGAATGGAGCCAATGGAGGCTGGCGTTGCCAGTACGCGCAGTTCGGCGACCAGCGCAGCGGCGGTCACCTGCGCCATCATCAGGCCAGATTCGATTCCCGGCGACGATGCCAGAAATGCAGGCAGTCCTTCGTTCAGCGTGGGATTCAGCAGCCGCTCCGTGCGGCGTTCGGAGATGCCCACGAGCTGATATAGAGCAATCGCCAGCGAATCCAGCGCCAGCGCCAGCGGAGCACCATGGAAGTTGCCACCGGAGACGATGGCATTTTCAAAGACGAGCGGGTTGTCGGTGGCGCTGTTCAGTTCAATGGAGAAGACGCGCCGGGCCTCTGCCAGCACATCCCACATGGCTCCATGCACCTGCGGAATGCAGCGCAGACAATAGGCGTCCTGAATGCGGCTGGTGGTCCCCTGTGTGCGCGGAATCGGGCTGGCTGTGAGCAGGGAAAGCAGATGATTCGCACTGTGCATCTGGCCAGGATGCGGACGTGCCTCATGCAGGCGCGGATCGAGCGCTGCCGAGGTGCCACGCAGTGCTTCCATTGTGAGCGCAGCGGTGGTTTGCGCAGAGTAGAAGAGCGTTTCCATTGCGGCCAGTTGCAGGCATCCAATGGAAAGCATGGCCTGCGTTCCGTTCAGCAGTGAGATGCCTTCCTTGCCCAGCAGTTGCAGCGGTTGCAGGCCGGCACGCTGCAGGCACACGGAGCCAGGCAGAATTTCTCCCTGGTGTGCAGCCTGCCCTTCGCCAATCAACACCAGCGCCATATGAGCCAGCGGAGCCAGATCGCCGCTGGCTCCCACGCTGCCGCGCGACGGAACAATCGGGGTAATGTGGTGGTGCAGCAGGTCGCAGATGCGTTGCGCGACAACCGGACGAATGCCGGAGAGTCCTTTGGCCAGCACGTTGGCGCGGATGAGCATCATGCCGCGTACGACGGCTGTGGGCAACGGTTCCCCTACTCCGCAGCAATGCGAGCGGACCAGGTTGAGCTGCATGGTCTCAATCTCAGCGCTGCTGAGCCGAACGTCGGCCAGCAGGCCAACCCCGGTGTTGAGCGCATAAACCGGTGCAGGGTCCTGTATCGCCCGCTCAACGCGTTCGCGTGAGCGGTGCATGCGTTCTATGGCGGTCTTCGCAAGCTGCACATCTTCCTGCTGATACGCCACAGCAACTACATCTTCCAGAGTCAGGTGAGCGCCATCCAAGGTAACCATAAAAGGGATGGTAGAGAATCCGGGCGGGAACTGGAATATAGAATCACTGGTTAATCTGGGGAAAATCAGGTGGATAGCCGGTAAAATCTTTCGTTTACAGATTAAACAACTGCATCTTTCACGGTCTACGAAAAGCATGAGTATGGCAAAAATGAAGCGCATTTGCGTGCAGAGGCCGGTAAAGAAATTGCCGACGCGGTATTTTTGCGAAGACAGTCCTCCCCGCAAAAGCGTGCATATTTCTGCTGACCGCAACGTGCCGGATTTAAGTGACTGATAAAACGTGCTTCTCCCTGTGAGCCGAATCACTGCGGCTGCGTGTGCGTGCGCCTAGCGTGCTGGAAAAGCGCTAATCGCGCATTATCCCCTTCCAGGAGTAAAACCATGTCTACCGTATTAGCAACGCGACCCATCTCTACCAGCAGAACAATGCTTGCCTTTCCCCAGGTTCGCAGCCTGTTTGAGGATATGGAAGCTTTCAACCGCAAAATCTCTGATCGCGCCTTTGCCTTCTTCCAGCAACGCGGAGGAACAAATGGCTGGGACGCGGACGACTGGTTCCGCGCAGAGTCGGAAGTCCTGAAACAGGTTCCCATCGAAATCAGCGAGTCCAGGGACAATTACATGCTTCGCGCTGAAGTCCCGGGATTTGAAGCAAAAGAGATCGAAGTGCAGGCGGAAAGCAACGCCATCTACATCCACGGCAAGTCAGGGAAGGAGAAGGAAGTGAAAGAAGGCAAGGAAGTTCGCTATAGCGAGGTTTCTGCCAATGAGTTCTGCCGCCGCGTGGAGTTGCCGAGTCTGATTGCGCCGGAAAAAGTCGCGGCACATCTGGCAAATGGCATATTACAGTTGACGCTGCCGAAAGCAGCGCCACCGAAGAGCATTGAAGTAAAAGCGGTCTGAAAACAAGCAGCCAGCTTTCCAGAGGTGCTTTGCTGGAGAACTGGCTGCTTTGTGTTCTTGTGGAAGCGCATGCTGGCGGCCAACCCAGCAGCGGTTTATGCGGCTGAGATGTGCGGCCGTTGTGGGCTCTTTGAAGGTTTGGAGATGGCAGCCAGTGTTTTGGAGATGTGGTTTGCCGTATCGTGCAATGCAATGTCAGCCTGCGCGATCATGCCGAGGCAAATTCCCTTTGCATCGACGACAGGGACGCGCCGCACCTGTTGAACAGACATCAGCCGCTCACACTTTTCCAGCGTGTCCGCTGGCGAGCAGGTGGTGGGAGACTTTGTCATCAGGTCGCCAACTCTCAGCTCTTTTGCCGAACGCCCTTCCGCCACAACCTTGTTCGACAAGTCACGATCGGTGATGATGCCGACAAGGCCCCTGACCGTGCAGTCGTTAACAACTGGAATTGCGCCCACATTATGTTGTTTCATCAGGTTGGCCGCATGCTGTGCGGAGTCCTTTGGTGTACAGCAGAAAACGGCTTTGCTCATTACTACTTTTACCTGCATAGGGGAACCTCCTGGGACACGTTCCGGCCCGCAGTCGCGGTATTGAAGAAGAGGTGTGCGGGCCGGTTTGTTGCTGCCATGGTGTGGCATTCAGCGCCGGCATTGCAGTGACCAGCATCACGCCAGCAAGAGGACGGCGGAGTGCGCGCATGCGGCGGCAGTCTGTGGTGTTTCAGCGGCGCTGCCAATAAAATCTTCACCAGGGATGGCCTGCGACTGGATGATCCGCTGCTGAATGCCGTATGATCCGTGGAAACACCTGTTGCCATATGCAGAGGTGCAGGTGGCAGGACCGGTGGGAGAGGATTCCATGGAAGTGGATGCAATCGACAAAAAAATCCTGCAGGAACTGGCGATGGAAGCGCGGATTTCCTTTGCCGAACTGGGACGAAAGGTTGGGCTTTCCCCTTCGGCAACGGCCGAGCGTGTGCGCCAGTTGGAAAGTCTGGAGCTGATTCAGGGGTATCACGCCACTGTGAATCTGGCAGCGCTCGGTTTGGGCGTAGTCGCTTTCATTCGGCTCACTTGCGAAGGCACTCGTTACCGGCCATTTTTGAAGTACCTTCCCGCACTGGATGCGGTGCAGGAGTGCCATCACCTGACGGGTGGCGACGCTTTTCTGCTGAAGGTGCACCTTACTTCGATTGGGCAGTTGGAGGAACTGATTGAGAAATTGCTGCCGTATGGTGTCCCCACAACCAGCGTTGTGCTTTCCACGCCGTTGCAGCGGAACCAGAGTCTGCACGCGCTGCAGCGCATTTTGTAAATGGGCCGTGTGAAGGACGACCCTCCGGGTGTGTCCTGGCGTTTTGCGAACGTACCAAAGCAGGGAAGGATTGCAGCATGATGGAGTTTCATATATCGCGGAGGGCGCGCGATCGTTATCAGGTAAAAGATGTTCTGTTCAACTTTGCTGGCAACGTGATCTTTGGGGATGTTTCTTTAAGCCGCGAGCTTGCAGACCGCATCAATCAGGTGCGTGGGACGGCAAACGATCCGGCGAAGGCGGTCAACCCGGGCGCGCTGTTTGCAATGGGGCTGATTGATGAAGTGAGCCACGCACTGATTGCGCATTACCGCAGCCATTGCGACCCTGACGTGATGGGCAAGGCGCTGGCCTGGTTTGAGTCGCGCGCAGGGCGCGGCAATATGCGCCATCTGCTGCACGCGTTTGTGGAGGAGTTTCCGAATGTCGCCATCTATCGCGGACGGCAGACGGTGGCTGGCTGGCTGCGGCAATCGACCGGGGGCATGGCGCATCGCGAAGTGGCGCTGGAAGAGTTGTTGCTGCTATGGCTGGCGAATACGAATCCCGCTTTTGCTCCATTTAAAGAACTGTTCGATGACAGCCGCCTGGCCAATGCCTCTGTCTATGCCAAGGTGACGGCCTCGCTGACAGAATATTTTTCCAGCGTTCCTTTGATCGCCGTTCCAGGCAAGCAGCCGGCGACCTTACTCGATCTGTTGCGCGCGCCCATACTGGCTGCGCCGGATTCGCTGAGTGGGCAGCTTGCGTTTATTCGCCAGAACTGGGGCGAGTTGCTGGGAGACGGTCTGCGGCGCGTTCTGCTGGCGGTGGATGTGTTGCAGGAAGAAGATCTCGCCATCTGGATGCGTTTTCACCCGCCGTCGGCGGCGCGGCAGCGGCATCCGCACGATATGTTTGCAAAACACGCAGAGGTGCCCTCCTATGCGGCGCTTGACCACGAATACGAGCGCTTCAGTCATGATCTGCACTGGATGCCGTCTGTTGTGATGATTGCGAAGAGCACCTATGTATGGCTGGCGCAGCTCTCCCGCCAATATGCAAGAGCCATCGAGCGGCTCGATCAAATTCCTGATGAAGAGTTGGACCTGCTGGCTTCGCGTGGACTCAATGCGCTCTGGTTGATTGGCATCTGGGAAAGAAGCCGCGCCTCCAAAACCATCAAGCGTTTGTGCGGACAGCCCGATGCAGTTGCCTCCGCTTATTCGCTGGCCAGCTATGAGATTTCGCAGGATCTTGGTGGTGAAATGGCCTACGGCAATCTGCGTAACCGGGCGGCTGCGCGCGGAATCCGGTTGGCCAGCGACATGGTCCCCAACCATATGGGCATTGATTCGGCCTGGGTGATTGAGCATCCGGAGTGGTTTTTGTCGCGGCAGGACTGCCCTTATCCTGCGTATCGTTTCGATGGGCCGAATCTTTCCAGCGATGCGCGGGTGGAAATCAAGATTGAAGATCATTACTACGAGCAGAGCGATGCTGCGGTGGTCTTTCGCCGGCGCGACACGCAGACCGGCCACATCGACTATATCTATCACGGCAACGATGGAACCAGCTTTCCCTGGAATGACACGGCGCAGTTGAACTACCTGAAGGCGGAGGTGCGCGAGCAGGTGGTCCAGACCATTCTGCACGTCGCGCGCCTGTTTCCCATCATCCGTTTTGATGCGGCCATGACGCTGGCGCGGCGGCATATTCAGCGGCTTTGGTTTCCATTGCCAGGCAGCGGCGGAGCAATTCCGTCTCGCGCGGAAGCAAGCATGACGCAGGCGGAGTTTGATGCGCTGATTCCACAGGAATTCTGGCGTGAAGTGGTGGACCGCGTTGCTGCCGAGGTGCCGAACACGCTGCTGCTGGCGGAGGCCTTCTGGCTGATGGAAGGATACTTCGTGCGCACGCTTGGAATGCATCGTGTGTACAACAGCGCCTTCATGCACATGCTGCGTGACGAAGACAATGCAAAGTATCGGCTGGTGCTTAAAAATACGCTGGAGTTTGACCCGGATATTCTGAAGCGCTACGTCAACTTTATGAGCAACCCGGATGAGCGCACCGCAATCGACCAGTTTGGTACGGGGGACAAATATTTCGGTGTTTGCACTCTGCTGGCTACCTTGCCAGGTTTGCCGATGTTTGGCCATGGCCAGATTGAGGCCTTTACTGAGAAATACGGCATGGAGTATCGCTGGCCGCGATATGAGGAGAGCCCCAATCCGGCACTGGTGGCGCGGCATCAACAACTGATTGCTCCGTTGCTCAAGCGGAGACCGCTCTTTGCCGAAAGCAGTCATTTTGTTCTGTACGATTTCTGGCGCGAAGACGGTACGGTGGACGAGAATGTCTTTGCCTACTCCAACACTTTGCACGATCAGCGGGCGCTGGTGATTTATCACAATCGCTATGGGCAGACGCGCGGCTGCATTCATCATTCTGCTGCGTATTTTGATAAGACCGGTGGCGGCCTGCGGCGCAGCTCCCTGCGGGAGGCCTTGCAATTGCCGACGGACCCGAAAACACTGATCAGCTATCGCGATTACCACAGTGGCTTGCAGTACCTGCACCGTTCGTCTGGTCTGGATCATCACGGCCTGTCCCTGGATCTGTGTGCGTACCAGTGCAGCGTATTTCTGGATTGGCAGGAACTGCGCCCCGATGAAGAGCATCCCTGGGACAGGTTGCAGGACGAACTGCACGGCCGTGGTGTGCCGGATTTGCAGGAGGCCTTGCTGGATCTGCAGTTGCGCCCGGTATACAGCGCCTTGCAGCGTGTGCTGGACACGGCAACCGTTCGCCGGTTTGCGGAGTTGCTGAGTGACTCTGAAGCAGGACCGGCATTCGCGTTGCGCAACGGCAAAAAGTCGCTGGCAGAAGAGCGAAGAGAATGGAATGCGCTCTTTCTGGAGAAAGCGTCTGTTTTTTATCGGGAGGTCAATCGGGCCTTTCGCATACCTGCATTGCAGCAGGAGATTGGCAATGCACAGTTGAACCTGTCGGAAGCAATCGAGTCGCTGAAAAAATATCTCATTGCGGCCAGCGAACTGCCGCAATTGCCGGGCCGATTTAAAGTGGAGTGGTCTCCGGCTGCGAGAGCGGTTCTGCCGGATGGCAGCCGCAAGCAGGATGCGGCAGCAATCTGGACACCCATTCTTGGCTGGTGCCTGTTGCGCAGCATTGCCGACGACATGTCAAAGAAACTGCACAGTCATGAGTCGGCGAATTTTTTTGACATGCTGCGCCTGCGCCGTGTTTTTGCCGAGATACTGATGGCGCAGGGCATGGAAAAGGAAGCAGGCTGGCAGTCCGCAGCGCGCATTCGCATTGCGCTGCTCGAGATGGCGTCCGACAAAGCATCGCTCCTGGCAGGAATGCAACGATTGCCGCAGACCTGCTGGGACGATCCGGATATACGCTGGCTGACCGGGCTGCATGAGTCAGAGGGCGCTTCGTACTTCTGGCAGGAAGCGTATGAAGAACTGCTTTGGTGGAGGACGTTGCCAGATTGGATGCTTCTGCTGCAGGCTACAACTTTCAATCTCGAAAAGGCGGCTGCACTGTTCCAGTCTGTTCAGCAGGCGACGGAAGCCGCTGCCTCGGCTGGTTATCGCTGGAGTGCTTTATATACCACGGCAGAACCGGAGGCGGCGAGCGGGAAAGAAGTAGAGGAAGTTGTCGTGGAAGAAAATTTCTGAAGACGCGCATTTGCGGCAGAGCACAACCTTTGCCGCAAATGTGTCCTGGTTTAAGGCAGGTTTACAGGCTTCGGCATCGTTTGCAGGTCGCGGTCGCGAACGCCGATCAAATAAAGCAGACTGTCCAGCCCCAGACAGGAAAGCGCATGATCGGCGCTTTGGCGAACCAGTGGCTTTGCATGGAATGCAATGCCCATGCCTGCAATGCCGAGCATGGGAAGGTCATTTGCGCCATCGCCTACGGCGACCACCTGTTCCAGCGAAATTTTTTCCTGTGCTGCAAGTTCCTGCAGCAGCGTGGCCTTTCTGGCTCCATCGACGATCTCTGATTTGATGTTTCCTGTTACTACACCATCAGCAATGTCCAGTTCATTGGCAAAAACATAATCAATGCCGAGCTGCTGTTGCAGGTGATGCGCAAAGAAGGAAAATCCTCCGGAAAGGATTGCAGTTTTATAGCCGAGCATTTTGAGCGTGCGGACCAGGCGTTCTGCGCCATCGACCAGTGGAATGCGCCCCAGCAGTTCTTTAACGCGGGCCTCCGGCAGTCCTCGCAGCAGGCCGACACGTTGGGTAAAGCTCTCTTTGAATGCGATCTCGCCGCGCATTGCCGATTCCGTAATCTTGACCACCTGATCGGCCACACCAGCCATTTTTGCCAGCTCGTCGATCACCTCTCCCTGGATCAGTGTCGAATCCATATCAAATGCAAACAGGCGCCGATTGCGGCGATAGATGCTTTCGCGCTGAAAAGCGATGTCGATACTCAGGTCCTGTGCCGCCGCAAGAAATGCGGCGCGCATTTCGCTTTCCGCCTTCACCTGCCCGCTGGCGCGCAGCTCAACACAGGCGTTGGCTTTGCTGCCGTGCCTGGCCAGCGACATACGTCCGGACAGGCGTTCGATGCGATTGATATTGAGATTCTGTGCGTCAAGGATTGCGCTGACATGCGTCAGCTGCTGCGCTGTAATCTCGCGCCCCAAAATGGTGACGATGAACCTGTCTTTTCCCTGTAGACCAATCCAGTGCTGCAACTGCTCTGCCGAGATCGGGGTAAACCGCACCAGCAGACCGATCTTGTTCGCCTCGGCGCAGATCGCCTCCTTGAATGGCGCAAAGTCATTATTTGTGGGGATTTCCACCAGCAGGCCGAGGGCCAGTGTTTCATGCACCACAGCCTGGCCAATATCGAGAATGCGTGCATCGAGCCGTGCCAGGATGCCAGTGAGCACCGCTATGATGCCGGGTTTGTCCTTCCCGGAGAAGTGGATCAGAATCGTTTCGTTCATTGCTGAATACGGGAACTCCACTATCAGAGTATCAGCAGGAGCGGGTTCCGGAAAAAACGGTGTGCCAGCGGAAAGTGTCCTATGTGCGGTGCTACTCCTGCGGAAGAACGGAAATGCCTTCCGCTTTTCGCATCGCCGTATCCTTCAGCGCAATGCCGGATTTTCCCAGTAGGCGGGCGCAGCGGAGAAGGCAGGTCAGCTTTTGGGCCGCTTCCTCATATTGCAGGCCAGCGGCGTGAATGTTGGAAATACAGTTCCGCTCCGCATCCGTCCGGCCGATGCGCGGCTCATAGGTTACGTAGATCCCCATGCTGTCTGCGGTGCTCAGTCCGGGTCTTTCACCGATAAAAATGGCGCAGGCCACAGCTCCGCGCAATGCGGCAATCTCATCTGCAAGCGCAACGCGCGCCTGCGTGGCCAGGATGATGGTGTCCAGCTCCCATGCAGATTGCGAGATAGCGCGAAACATTTGCAGCACCGGCAGCGCATGACGGGCCACAGCCAACGCGGAAAGGCCATCGGCAAGCACTATCGTCAACCGGCTGGGTGGTGGCGAATCGGCTGTGAGCAATGTCCTGTATTGAGGATGCAGTTTTCGCCCAAGATCAGGCCGTAAAAGATATTGCTGCCGGCCCGTGATCTGGCTGGCCACGTGCATTGCAGGGAAGTCGGCCAACTTAAGTTTCTGCAACAGTTGCTGAGTGTTCAGGGGCTGAAAGATTGCATCGCGCGCCAGCGCATGGGCGCAGTCAAATGCAAGCACTGTTTCCGTGGGCAGGCTGTGACCAACACGCCCAAGTGCAATTCTGGCACTGGTGAAGCGCGTAAGGCCAAACCACGAATCGTGCTGGATGGAAGTGCTCGGCATGTATCTTCAGAACTGAGAAATTGACGCTGGCAACAAATTCATCATAGAGCCTGAAGCGGATAATTTTCCATTCGCGTCAGTAATGCCCACCCGTTGCAGCCATGCCTCAAATTCCGGTGCCCGCTTCAGGCCCAGCACTTCGCGGATGTAAAGAGCATCGTGAAAAGAGGTGCTCTGATAGCCCAGCATGATGTCGTCCGCTCCGGGAACACCCATGATGAAGTTCGCGCCCGCCACGCCAAGCAGGGTCAGCAGGGAGTCCATATCATTCTGGTCGGCATCTGCATGGTTCGTGTAACAGATGTCGCAGCCCATGGGCAGACCCAGTAGCTTGCCGCAGAAATGATCTTCCAGTCCTGCGCGCAGTATCTGTTTTCCATTGTAGAGATATTCCGGCCCGATGAATCCCACAACGCTGTTAGCGAGCAGTGGCGCAAAATTGCGCGCAACAGCATAGGCGCGCGCTTCGCAGGTCTGCTGGTCAACGCCGAAATGCGCTTCAGCGGAAAGGGCGCTGCCCTGGCCCGTTTCAAAGTACATCACGTTGTCGCCAACAGTTCCGCGATGCAGAGAAAGAGCAGCGTCCTGTGCTTCCTGCAGCAGGCCCAGGTGAATGCCAAAATTCTCATTGGCCTTTTGTGTTCCCGCAACAGACTGGAAGACAAGATCAACCGGGGCGCCTTGCTCAATTGCATGCAGCGTGGTGGTAACGTGGGTCAGGATGCAGCTCTGCACGGGCATCTCAAATCGCAAGCGAAGCTCGTCCAGCATTTTCAGCAGTTGAATGTGGGTAGGAAGATGGTCGCTGGCAGGATTGATGCCGATGACTGCATCTCCGCAACCATACAACAATCCATCAATGACTGCGGCCAAAATCCCTTTGGCGTCGTCGGTTGGATGGTTGGGCTGCAGCCGGACAGACATGTGGCCGCGAAGCCCGATCGTATTGCGAAAGCGAGTTACAACGCTGCATTTTCTGGCAACCAGAATCAGGTCCTGATTGCGCATGATCTTGGACACTGCGGCTGCCATTTCTGGCGTGATGCCATTACATAATTTGTTCAACACTTCTGCCGTTTGCTCGGTGGCAAGCAACCAGTCTCGAAACCCGCCCACGGTGAGGTGCGCAACCGCAGCAAATTGCCGGGGATCATGCGAATCCAGAATCAGGCGCGTGACTTCATCGTCCTCATAGGGAACTACGGCTTCACTAAGAAAATGACGCAAAGGGACATCAGCAAGAGCCATGCGGGCGGCCATGCGCTCCTGCTCCGTTTCGGCCGCAATCCCTGCCAGCACATCGCCAGAGCGGGCCGGGGTCGCTTTCGCCAACAGCGTTTTTAAATCATCGAAACGGTAAGTATGACCGTTGATCGTATGCGCAAAACCCATAGTCGCCGTTCAAAAAATCAGGGGAGTTCCGTCACGCTGTCCTGGGCCTGAACTGACACCCTCGAAGCCGAAGTCATTTGAAAGTAAAAATAGCCAACTGCCAGCAGCACTGCAAAAAACAGAGAGACAACTCGATTGTAGTAAACCAGACAGATCATGCATATGATGGCGCAAAATAAGGCCCATATCGGTAGCCACGGATAGCCAATCGCGCGGAAAGGTCGTGGTAAATCCGGTTCACGCCTGCGAAGAACGAACAGCGAGATCATACTGACGATGTACATCACAATTGCACCCAGAACAGACATCGTTACGATATTAGCCGTCAGTGGCTGCCCGCCAAAGTGGATCCATTGATCGCTATAGATGGCTGCGATGCCCACAACACCGCCAGCAATGATTGCAAAGTAGGGTGTCTGGAACCGTGGATGAATCCTGCTAAGAATCGAAGGCAGAAAACCAGCACGCGCCAGCGCAAAAATCTGTCTGGAATAGCCAAGAATAATTCCATGGAACGAGGCTATTAATCCAAACAGTCCGAGCCAAACCAGCATGTGCAGCCATCCGCTGCGTTCCCCAACTACAATCTTCATCGCTTGCGGCAGCGGATCGTTGATATTTGCCAGACGCGTCCAGTCGCCAACAGAGCCGGCAAACAGCATCACTCCTAACGCAAGCAGCAAGAGAGTTCCAGTGCCAGTGATGTAGGCAATCGGAATGGACCGTTTTGGTTCCTTAGCTTCTTCCGCAGCCATGGCAACGCCTTCAATTGCAAGAAAAAACCAGATTGCAAAAGGAATCGCCGCAAACATGCCATGCCATGCGGCAGGAGTATAGTGATCTGCTCCAGCCCATCCCTTGTACAGAAAATGATGCAGTTGAAACCCCGGAGCAACAACGGCCATGAAGACGAGGAGCTCGATGATGGCGAGAATCGTGACTACAAGCTCAAAGCTGGCTGCGATCTGCACGCCAACAATGTTCAGCGTCATAAAGACGAGATAAGCGATCAGCGCAGCATTGCGCGGGTTGAGCGCTGCAAACTGAACATGCAGATAGGCACCAATGGCCAGTGCAATCGCCGGAGGCGCAAAAACAAACTCGACCAGGGTTGCTGCTCCGGCAAGGTAGGCGCCGGTTGGTCCCAGCGCGCGCAAGGCGTAGGCGAACGGCCCGCCGGCGTTGGGAATCGATGTTGTCAGCTCGGTGAAGCTGAAGATGAAGGCCACATACATGGTGGCTACAAATGCAGAGGTAAGTAAAAATCCAAGAGTGCCGGCGCTGGCCCAGCCATAGCTCCAGCCAAAGTACTCTCCCGATATTACCAGGCCAACAGCAATACCCCACAGCTGCCATGTATTCAATGTAGTTTTCAGCTGTGCGGATTGCTCCATGTGTTCTCCTGCTTCAGAATAGGAGGTTGCTTGGTGCGACCGTTATCAGAAAATGGCAAAAGCTGGTTGATTTACATTGTGCGGTGTCTGGCAACGGGAAAATCATCAGTGGATGGTTCATCTTACGATATTTTCAGAAAATCTCGATAAATTCTGATTGCTAAATTAATTTCTCTGCAATGCTTCTCACCCTGTTTGCCGCATATCTTTTCTATAAGAGAGAGACGGTGCGCCAATGCCCAAAAGCGAACTTCCCTCGTGTACCTCTGCTTACAATGACTGTGACCTGGCGGGGTTCAGCACTCACATTGCTATGGATGCCGATGACCACGCAGCGAATCTGACAGCATGGAAGCAGCTCTACGACCAGTTGACGCCGGGGCGGTTCTCCGGCAGCATTACGGAACTGTGGTTGGACGGGCTACAGGTCTTTTGCGAGACCACCAGCCATACCGTACGTCAGACTTGTGAGGTGTGGCCGGGCTCCTGGTGGTTTGGCATCCCACTGCATCAGGGGGCTTCCGTCAGGATCGGTGGGGCTGCATTTGCAGGGGACAGCATTGCGGTGCGGCCAGGCGGAGCGGAGTTCGAGCTATTAACTCCAAATCGCTTCCAGATTCTCGGAATCGTTGTACAACAGAAGGAACTGACTGAGTATATCCACGCAACAGAAGGGATTGAGCCCCCCTCGGTTCTTTCCAGCCAGGAATTGCTGCACACGCAGCCTGAAATGCGCTCCCGGGCACAATGGTTGCTGCGCCAGATTCTGGATGAAGTGGCTGCTACGCCAGAGTTGATGCTGCACGCCGCCAGCCGCAACGCGATTCGCAACTCCGTGATGCAGATGCTGACTGAGCTGTGCAGACCATTCATGCTGATGCAGCCTGAGGACACCGCATTGAGCAGCCGTCATGCACTGGTTAGTAAAATTAGAGAGCAGTTGCTGGACCATCATGATGCGGCAATTTCTATTCCTGACATATGCCGCAATTTTTTTGTGAGTCGCCGTACACTCCAAAATGCTTTTCAGCAGGTTGTGGGAATGAGCCCCGGGGCTTATTTGCGAGTTCTGCGCCTGAATGGTGTTCGCCGTGCATTGCGAGATAGTGCTTCTCCATTCACTTCTGTACAAGAGGCCGCCTGCGAGTGGGGCTTCTGGCATCTGAGCCAGTTCTCCTGTGATTACAAGCGAATGTTCGGCGAACTGCCATCCGAGTCGCTCCGTTTGCGCAACGCAAGGCGGTAGCGCCCCCTCCACATTTACAAACAATTCACCGAATTTTTCCGATTTTTGATAACGGCCACAAAGTGCGCTGGCTATCCTTCTTTCAGGTAAAGGCCACAATTCCAATAAAACAGTGGATTGTTCTTTTGCTGCTCAAACGACAGGAGGGAGGATGCGCCTCAGGGAAGTTACTCCAGTACTTATTTGCATCCTGTTGCTGGCAACGCGGCGGCTTGCGCATGGTCAACCCAGGGCTCATTGGGAGGTACGGTGAAGTATGCGCTCGGTGCTGTTCTGCCCGGCGCTCCTGTGACTGTAGCCGGCTTCTCTATTCAGCATCGTCTTCGGTCGCAGCCGGAGACAACGGTCGATGGTATTTCTGCGCAGAACGTGACCACCAGTTCGCTGCTGGTTGACCGCGCAGTTCCTGTATTTCTTTTTTGCGTAAAATTTTTGAGTTGCGTGCAAATTGTTCGTGGGGAGTTGGAGAGATTTTTATGGGAAAAAAGAGTGTGAAGAGCCGGAGGGACTTTCTCCGTATCACGGCAGGAGCAACCGGAGCGGCATTGGGTATGTCGCTGATGCCGGGCAGCATTCGCAAGGCGCTTGCCATTCCTGCGCATCGGGCAACCGGCACCATTCAGGATGTGCAGCACGTTGTGATTCTGATGCAGGAAAATCGCTCCTTCGACCACTATTTTGGGTCACTGCGAGGGGTGCGCGGTTTTGGCGATCCACGTCCGGCACTGCTCCCCAATGGCAAGCCTGTCTGGTATCAGCCAACTGCCTCGACCAAAACTGGGCATTATCACTCGCGCGGCCTCGCGGCGGACGCCTCCTATGTATTGCCCTTTTACATCAACCCTCGTGAGACAACGGAGTATCAGGCTGGGACGGATCATGGCTGGAGCAGTGGTCACCTGGCATGGAACGGGGGCCTCTACAATCAGTGGGTCGAGCAAAAGCAGGACGTGCTGACCATGGGGCATCTGAAACGGGAAGACGTCAGCTTTCACTATGCCCTGGCGGATGCTTTTACTGTGTGTGATTCCTGTTTCTGTTCAGTCCATGCAGATACGGCCCCCAATCGCATTTATCTTTGGTCTGGCACGAATGACCCGCGCAATGTGCTTGGTAGAAAGCCAAATGGCCCTGGCCTCTGGGAGCGCGCAAAAACAAACGGATATACATGGACAACCTATCCTGAGCGGCTGGAAGCGAACAAAATCAGTTGGCGGCTGTATCAGGGCGGCACAGGCGTTCCTGGCACACCGACTGATAACTACACAGACAACTCGCTGGAGTTCTTTGCGCAGTACCAGGTAGAGGAAGGCGCTTCCCCAGAAAGTTCACTGGTGAAAAATGGTGTCTCCAACCACACACTGCGCGATTTTAGCGACGATGTGATGCAGGGGCGTCTTCCACAGGTTTCATGGATTGTAGCGCCGTACAAATACTGTGAGCACCCGGAGGCCTCGCCGACGGATGGGGCCTACTTCATCAACCTTGTGCTGGAAGCATTGACGGAAAATCCTGAGGTATGGAGTAAGACGGTTTTCATCATCAACTACGATGAGAATGACGGGCTCTTCGATCATGTAGTGCCGCCAATGCCGCCACTGAATAATCAGCAGAATGCAGATGGCCTGGTTTCAAAAAACCTTGCAGAGAGCCTACAGAATGAATTTCTGGATCTGGACCACTATCCGCACGAGAAGCACCCACTGGTTCCCGGCGCGGATCCGGGAGGTTTGCAACCCATTGGCCTTGGCCCGCGCGTGCCTATGCTGATTGTTTCTCCATGGACGAAGGGCGGTTGGGTCTGTTCGCAGGTTTTTGATCACACTTCGGTGCTGCAGTTTCTGGAAACTCGCTTTGGCGTGCAGGAGCCCAACATCAGCCAGTGGCGGCGCTCCATTTGCGGAGATCTGACTGCGGCCTTCGATTTTTCTGCTGCACACGATACACCGCCTGCGCAATTCACCGTGCCGAAACCTATCGCATCATTGCATCGGCCATATCATGTTCCGGAGAAGCAGGCGATGCCTGTGCAGGAGCAGGGAACGCGGTCGGCGCGCCGACTGCCATACAATCTGCATACCTCTGGCCGGGTTGATGCCGCTCAGCGCCGCTTCTGGATCGACTTTGCGAACAGGGGAAGTGCAGGCGCCGCGTTTTATGTCTACAACCGGAACAGGCCTGACGATCCGCCACGCAGATACGCGGTTGCCGCCGGAGATGAAATTTCTGATTACTGGACCATTCCACAGGAACCGAATGCGTATCGCCTTTCTGTGTACGGTCCAAATGGGCACCTGTGCGAGTTCCAGGGCGGCGCCGATGTTGCAGCAGTGAATTTCTGCGAGGTGGGCATCCAGATGAATGCACAGGAAGCGAAGGTGCAGCTTCTGCTGAAAAATGAGGGCAGTGCTGCCCGGACATTGCGTGTTGTAAATGCTTATAGCAAGGATTCCGCTCGCACATATAGGGTTGCACCCGGGGCGCAGCAGCAGGACGCCTGGAGTGTCGAGGGCAGTGCCGGATGGTATGACATCACTATCACCCTGCCAGGCGGACAGGAGTTTCTACGCCGCTTTGCTGGGCATCTTGAGCTGCAACAAGGCAATACCAGTGACCCTGGACCCTTGCTGTAGCTTCCGCCGCCGTATGCAACGATGGAAGGACGGACCATCAGTTCCGGAGGCCTCCCCGGGGTTGGTGGTCTACCTTCTGTACCTCCTGTAACCGCTGCTTTTGAAACCATCGTACCTGTCTGGTTCCCCTCTTCGCCGTTTTCCAGTAGAGTTGTTAGCGGAAGAAATCCTGCTCTCTTCCCCTTTGTCAATTTAAAAGATCTTGAATCTGGGAGACTTTGATGCGCTTGTCCTTGTCCTGTTTTGTCCGGCCGCGTCTGGTGCGGCAATTTGCGGCTTCAATGCTGGCCTTCCTGCTGATGACAGCCTGTATTCCTGCAGCATATGCACAGGAAAAGCAGCCGACATTGCTGGTGGATGTGGATCATCGTCCGGCAATGAGCTTGGACGGCGAATGGCACAGCATCATTGATCCGTATGGTTCGGGTTTGTATGGTTTTCACGGCAAGCTGCGCACCACAGATGGATATTTTATGAATGCGACGCCAAAGCCGGATGCTCCTGCCGACTACAACTTTGCGACATCGCCGACCCTCAAAGTTCCCGGCGACTGGAACACGCAGCGTCCCTCGCTGCTGTACTATGAAGGGCCGGTCTGGTATGAGAAGGACTTCACGTATCACGCCAGGCCGGGCACGCATGTCTTTCTGCATATTGGGGCCGCCAACTACCGCTCCTATGTCTGGGTGAATACGAAGAAGGTCTGCGAGCACGAGGGCGGGTTTACGCCATTTGATTGCGAAGTTACCAACGTGCTGAAGGATGGCAAGAACTTTGTTGTGATAGCAGTCGACAGCACGCGGCTTGCCGATGGCGTTCCAACGCTGCAAACGGACTGGTGGAATTATGGCGGCCTGACGCGGGACGTCTCCCTGGTTTCCGTCCCAGAGCAGTTTGTAGATGACTACGATCTGCATCTTCGCCGAGGCACAACAACGCAGATCGATGGCTGGGTGCATGTGGTGGATGCGCCTGCCGGGGCATCGGTCACCGTCAGTATTCCGGAAGTGAAGGTGCAGACAACTGCGCAGGTGAGTGCAGATGGCCGCGCCGAATTTCATTTGCAGGCAGCCGGGCTAGAACTCTGGTCTCCATCGCACCCGAAGCTGTATCGCGTTCTGATCCGGAGCGGAAACGACTCGCTGGAAGATGACATGGGATTTCGCACTATCGACGTGCGCGGTACGGAGATTCTCCTGAATGGCAAGCCAATTTTTTTGCACGGCGTCAGCATTCATGCCGAGGCTCCTTACCGCACAGGCCGTGCCTGGAGCGAGCAGGATGTGCAGACGCTGCTGGGGTGGGCGCATGAACTTGGCGCTAATTACGTGCGCCTGGCGCACTATCCGCACGACCAGCGAATGACACGCCTGGCCGATCGCATGGGCATTCTGGTCTGGTCGGAAATCCCAACCTACTGGGCCATCGAGTTTGACAATCCCGCCGTCCTGGCAAAATGCGAACAGCAGTTGCATGAGATGATCCGCCGTGACCGTGACAAGGCATCAGTGATTCTGTGGTCGGTTGCGAATGAGACGCCGAATAATCCTGTGCGGACGAAGTTTCTGGAGACGCTGGTTGCCGATGCGCATCGCCTCGACCCCACGCGACTGGTGACTGCGGCTTTGCTGGTTCGTACCCAGGGCATGACGGAGATTGTGGATGACCCGCTGGGGCAGGCCCTGGATGTGATCGGAACGAATGAGTATATCGGCTGGTACGGATATAAACCTGCCGATGCAGATAATACCGTATGGAAGATCGCTTATCAGAAGCCGCTGATTATGAGCGAACTGGGCGGTGGCGCTGTCGCTGGACTGCATGGCCCAAAAACGCAGATGTGGACCGAGGAGTATCAGGCGGACCTGTATCGCCATCAGATCGTAATGCTGAACCACATTCCACAGTTGCGCGGCATGAGCCCGTGGGTACTGATGGATTTCCGTTCCCCCCGCCGCGTACTTCCTGGTATTCAGGACGGCTTCAACCGCAAAGGGCTCATTTCCGACCAGGGGAAAAAGAAGATGGCCTTCTATGTTCTGCAGAAGGCCTACAAGGACAATGCAGTTGGCAAAGCGCAATAAGTCATAATAGTTAGTTTCTGAACATAAAAACGGCAGCGCCAGAAGATGTGCTTGCTGGCGCCGCTCTCTTTTATGCACGAGTTAAAGCAAAGGCTGAGAAAGTGTAAGACGGAGCCGCAGGCCTTGAGCCAGCGCGGCCGGGAACCAGGCACCCGGAGGTCATCTCCATCGGCCACCGGGTCCTTTAGATCTTCGCAATGCCCAACCGTAACTGTCCCGCGGGCCAATGATTCCGCACTGGCCGCTGGCTCAGTATCCATTGGCGATCAGGGACTCCAGCGTGAGTTCGCCCTGCTGTGCTTTTGCCGCAAGCAGCCGCTCGGCATACTTCGCAAGCACATCCGCTTCCAGGTTGACTTCGCTGCCTGCATGCAACACATGCAGATTGGTCACCGCATACGTGTGCGGCAGAATTGCAACCGTCACTTCGTTGCCGCTTAGCTGCGCCACCGTCAGGCTGATGCCCTCCACCGTGATCGAGCCTTTCTCCACCACATAGGGAGCAATCGCCTGCGGAATCGCAATCTTCAGCCACCAGTCCGTCTGGTCGCGGTTCGCCTTTGCGTCCACCGGCTCCAGCGAAAGCACGCCACCTACGCCATCCACATGGCCCTGCACAATATGCCCTCCCAGCGGCGTGCCCGCAGGCGTGGGCAGTTCCAGATTTACGACGGCCCCTGCCTTCAGCCGTGAGAGCGACGTGCGCGCAACCGTCTCCGCTGCCAGATCGGCGGAGAACCGCGGCGGATGGGCCACCGGATCAATGTCCAGCGCCGTCAGACACACACCGCTTACGGCAATGCTGTCGCCCGTGCGCAGCCTGGCCGCCAGCGCAGGCGCGGCCACCGTGATGCGCAACGCTCCCTGCGTTGGTGTAAGCGAGAGAATGGTTCCAGTCGATTCAATCAGTCCGGTAAACATGGCGTCATCCTTTGCGCGGCAGAGGCAGTCCCCGCAAACAAAAATCATAGAGCTTAGCTGTTGGATGCAACAGCATCCCAGGGGTCGCGCAGATATCCGCTCACGCAGGCGTCGCTGTCGAATTGGCGATTCTCAAGCTGTTGCAGGCCCTGCTGCATCGGATATGGCGATGCTATCCCTTCCGCAAAGGGGACGCCATCGGCTCCCAATTCCGTTTCGGCATAGAAGAGCACCAGCTTGTCGACGTGTTGCTGGCGCAGCGCAGCGCCATTCAGCGCAGAGCCGCCCTCCAGCAGCACGCTCAGCATCTGCAACTCGCCCAGCCGTGCCAGCACTTTCTGCAAATCAATGCGTGACGCGTCGGCTTCCGTGGGCAACGCCTCTACGCGAACACCCTTCGCCGTCAACGCTGCTTTCTTCTGGGGAGAGGCCTGCGGTGCGCAAAAGACCAGCACGTCCTCCTGCGCGCTTACCACGAGCTGCGCCTCCAGCGGCATGCGCAACTGTGAATCCAGCACCACACGCAGCAAGCGCCGCCGGCGCGGCAGTGCTGTGCGATCGGTCAGTGCAGGGTCATCCGCCAGCACCGTGCCGATCCCTGTCACCACGGCATCCGCCGCATGACGCAGCGCCTGCACATGCGCACGCGCTTTCGTCCCCGTCAGCCAGAACGGCGCTTTGGCTGTGCGTGTGTGCGGTGCCGGAGCAATCTTTCCATCCAGGGACATCGCCGCCTTCAGTGTCACAAACGGCAAACCTGTGCGGATGAATTTCGCAAAGCCATCATTCAGCGCTCGCGCCTGCTGCTGGCAAATGCCAACCGTGGTGGCAATCCCTGCGCGATTCAGTTTGGCAATGCCATTGCCGCTCACCACGGGATTCGCGTCCAGCGTGGCTGCCACCACGCGGCCTATTCCTGCGCCGATCAGCGCGTCGGCGCACGGCCCGGTGCGCCCCTGGTGGCTGCATGGCTCCAGCGTCACGTAGGCAGTAGCTCCTCGCGCAGCCTCGCCTGCCTGCTTTAGCGCAATAATTTCCGCATGGTCGCGCTGGTCGTAGATGTGGAATCCTGCGCCGACGATCTGCTCCTGCTGCACAATCACGCAGCCCACTGCAGGATTCGGAGAAGCCAGACCCACCGACCGCTGTGCCTGCTCCAGCGCAAGCCGCATCCAATCTTCATCCTGCCGCTGGCAGGCTGTCGGCGCGTCCGGCATCGTGCTCATCCTTCTGTCCTTCCATCAGGCCATCAGCCCATCAACGAGTCCACAAAGGCCGAGCTGTCAAACGGCAGCAGGTCCTCCATCTTTTCACCCACGCCCACGTAGCGCACCGGCAGCTTCAGCTCGCGTGCAATGGCAATCACAATGCCACCCTTGGCCGTGCCATCCAGTTTCGTCAGCACAATGCCAGTCACACCAGCCGACTCCGTAAACAGCCTCGCCTGCTGCAATCCGTTCTGCCCTGTGGTCGCATCCATCACCAGGAAGGTCTGGTGCGGCGCATCCGCCTGGAAGCGCTGCGTCGTGCGGCGCATCTTGTCCAGCTCCGCCATCAGATTGCCTTTCGTGTGCAGTCGGCCCGCCGTATCCACAATCAGCACATCTACGCTGCGCGCCTTTGCCGCCTGCAACGCGTCAAACAGCGCCGCCGAAGGGTCGCCGCCCTGGCGCGTTTTGATGATCTCCACGCCGCTGCGTTGTCCCCAGACCTCCAGCTGCTCAATGGCCGCCGCGCGAAAGGTGTCCGCCGCGCACAGCAGCACGCCCTTGCCCTGTTCGCGGAAATGCGCAGCCAGCTTGCCAGTGGTCGTGGTCTTGCCCGTTCCGTTCACGCCCACCATCATGATGATCTCCGGCCCAGCAGCTGGCGGAGAATAGGGTGTGTCCACAGAGGACAGAATCGTCTTCAGTTCTGCCTTCAAAAGTTGCTTTAGTTCCGCGCCATCCTGCATGTTTTTCCGCAGCGCCTGTTGCCGCAACGCACCCAGAATTTCGGTCGTGGTCGTCAATCCAATGTCGGAAGCCAGCAGCACCGCTTCCAGGTCTTCAAAGGTGGACTCGTCCACGGTGCGCGTCAGCGCCAGCACACTGTCAATGCGTTCATTCAGGTTCTCGCGCGTGCGCGAGACGGCCTGCTTCATCCGCTCAAAAAAGCCACTCTTTTGCGGTTCCGCATCTTCGGACTGTGGATTTACCGGCGTCTCCGCTTTATTGCGGCCGCCAAACAAGGAAAAGACCATAGCAATTTCTCTGTTTCAAGTGTAGCAATCTATTGGCTGTCCGACTCGTTCCGCCCAGGACGCGCCATCAGGTCACGAATCGCGTCCTTCGGTGACTTGCCCTCATAAAGAATTGCCGCCATCTGCTCCGTAATCGGCATTTCCACGCCATGGCGCTGCGCCAGGCCCAGCGCCGCCGTTGTCGTGCGAACGCCCTCGGCCACCTTGCCGTGCAGCCCGGCCAGAATCTCCGGCAGCTTGCGGCCCTTGCCCAGTTCCATGCCCACCATGCGGTTGCGTGAAAGAGACCCGGTGCAGGTCAGTACCAGGTCGCCAATCCCTGTCAGCCCGGCCAGCGTTTCCTTGCGTCCGCCGCAGGCCACCGCCAGCCGCGTAATCTCGGCAATGCCGCGCGTAATCAGCGCTGCGGCGCTGTTGTGTCCCAGCCCCAGGCCAGCTACTACGCCAGACGAAATCGCAATCACATTCTTCAGCGCGCCGCCAATCTCCACGCCGATCACGTCTTCATTCGTATACAGCCGCAGCACAGAGTTGGAGAAATCGCACTGAATCTGCTGCGCAAATGTACGATCGGCCGACGCAACCGTGATCGCCGTCGGCATTCCGGCAGCAACTTCCTGCGCAAACGAAGGGCCGCTGATCACGCCATAGCGCGGACGCGGCTGTCGCGATGCCGTCACCTCCGCAATCACTTCCGTCATACGCAGATACGTATGGTCCTCAATGCCCTTGGTCGCGCTCAGGACTGCGTGTCCTGGCCGCAGCGATGGCAGCAGATGCTCCATCGTGGTGCGCAGATGCTCCGACGGCGTTACCAGCAGCAGTATGTCGCACGCGGCCACCGCTTCATGCAAACTGCCCGTCACGTGGATTCCGCCTCCCGGCGTATGCAGCGGCAGCACGAAGCCCGGCAGATACGTTGCATTCTGCCCGGTGCGATGTATCTCCTCCGCCACCCGCTGCGAATGTGACCAAAGATAAATCTGATGGTTCCCGCACCGCACCAGCGACAACGCCAGTGCAGTTCCCCAGGCTCCGGCGCCCAGCACTGCAATCCGGCTCATACGCTCTGCTCCGTCTGCTCGTTCTTTTTGCTGCCAACGCGGTATTCCGTACCGTTCAGCAGCCTGCGGATATTTTGATGGTGCTTCGCAATAATCAGCAGCGGCACCGCCACCATGCCTGCAACCAGCAGTGGCGTACGCTCCGTATGGACCACGTACAGTCCAAAAACCGGGAAGCTCGCAGCAGAAAGAACTGACGCCAGCGAAACATAGCGTGTTAGCACAAGCACCACCACGAATACGCCAATTGCCAGCAGCGTGGCCCTGGGTTCCAGCGCAAGAAATACGCCCAGCCCCGTCGCCACTCCCTTGCCGCCCTTGAAGCCCAGCCAGACCGGGAAAACATGGCCCACCGCAGCAAAGGCCGCTGCCAGCGCCGCCGCATCCAGCGGATGCGCTGCGTCCATTGCCGGCCGCGAAGCCAGCACCACGGCCGCATATCCCTTGCCCGCATCCAGCAGCAGTGTTGCCACGCCCAACCATCTGGCCCCGCTGCGGATCACGTTGGTGGCACCAATATTTCCGCTGCCCTTCGAGCGGATGTCCTCATTGCGAAAGATGCGAACCAGCAAATATCCAAAAGGAATGGAGCCCAGCAGATAAGCAACAGATGCGACAATGACGTACGTTTCTACCATGAGTGGCCGAATATGAGTGTAACGCAGTGGATGACCATTTCCGGTTACACCTGCAGCTTGCGGCGCAGCATGTCCAGCGCCTGCTGGCTGGCATAGTAGCGGATGCGCTCCCGGTCACCACTGGTGCGGACCTCCTTCACTTCCGTCTGCCTGCCGTCGCTCAGCGCAAGGTACACCAGCCCCACCGGTTTTTCCGGTGTGCCGCCCGTTGGCCCGGCGACTCCGGTAATGCCCACCCCCAGAGTGGCTCCCGTGCGTTTGCGAATGCCTTCCGCCAGCGCTTGCGCTACCTGCCTGCTTACCGCGCCATGCTGCTCGATCATCTCCGGCGGCACATCGGCAAAGGCCGTTTTCAATTGGTTGGAATACACCACTGCGCCCCCCAGAAAGGACCGCGAACTGCCGCTCACGCTCGTCAGCCGTTGCGACAACATGCCGCCCGTGCAGCTCTCCGCCACAGCCAGCGTCAGCCCGCGCATATCCAGCAGCAACAGCACAATCTCTTCCAGCGATTCGCCCTGCGAGGAGTACAGAAACTCTTCCAACTCCTCCTCAATCCTGCCTGCCAGTTCATCCACCCGCTCCTGCGCCATGCTCAGCGAAGTCTGCTCTGTATGCAAATGAAACTGGATCTCGCCAAAGTGGGCCAGAATCGTCGTTTCCACATCGTTGTACTGCTTGTAGATCGGCGCCGTGCGCGCATCTGCCTGCGACTCCGGAATCATCGCCAGCCGCAGCGTCCGGCGGGCAATGTAGCGCTCCGGCAGCGCTGCCTTCAACCGTGGCACACACTGCTCGTCAAACATCGGCTTGATCTCGCCCGGCGGGCCCGGCAGCAGCAGCACCAGCTTGCGGAGGCCTTCATGTACCGTGTCAATCCATTGACCCGGAGCGGTTCCTTTGGCGTTGGGCAGAATCTCGGCTCCTGCAATCACATCGGCCTGCCGCGCATTGTTCTCCGGCATGGTCATGCGGCGCGTGGCAAAGCGGGCATGCAACCCGGCCAGCACGTCCGCATTGCGCTCGATGGTGCGCCCCAGCGCCTCGGCCACAGCTTCGCGCGTCAGGTCGTCTTCCGTTGGCCCCAGCCCGCCGGAAAAAACCACAATGTCGGCGCGGGAAAGCGCAATCCGCGCAGCATCCACCAGATGCTGGCGCTTATCTCCCAGAATGGTTTTGAAGGCAACCGGGACGCCCAGCGCATTCAGTCGGCTGGTCAGGTAGAGTGAGTTTGTGTCCTGCCGGTGCGGCGTCAGCATCTCTGAGCCGATGGCAATAATTTCACAGTTCATGGATTCCTGTAACGCTGAAGACGCGCGCTGTGGGGGGAGCTAGATCAGCGGTCGGCCTTCAATGTCCAAAGAAACATGATAAATGGCATTGCGCGTGGCAATGGCCGCGCAACCATCTTCCATAAAGCAAAGCCCTACCAGATCGGACCCGGCCAGAATCAGCGACGCCTCTTTTTCCGGCGTAATGCGCACCACTCCGCGCTGGCCATGCAGCGAGGCCGCTACGTACAGGTTGCCAGCCGTATCCAGCGCCAGCCCCTGCGGACGTCCCAGTCCGCGGTAAAACACGGTGGAGTCGCCATTACTGTCTATTGCGTAAATTGCCTCATTGCTGGAGGTTGTCGGCCCGGTCACAAACAGGGTGCCGGCATCATTGAAGGCCAGGTGATACGCGGACACGCTGGGCTCCAGCGTCGCGTACACAAAAATCTGCCGGTCGCGCGCAATCTTGAAGATCGTGCCGCTGCGGTCGCCCACAAACAGGTTGCCTTCGCCATCAAAGGCAATTCCCGTGGCCGTGCCCATGCCCTCGGCATAGGTGCTCATCGCGCCATCCGGAGAAATGCGGTATACCGTGCCTTCCGCACGCGACGAAGCGTACAGATGGCCCTCGCGATCCAGCGCCAGTCCGGTGGCATTCATCAGTCCGCGCACAAACGGGCGCATCTGGTAGTCGCGGTCAATGCGGAAGATCGAAACCGGCACCTCCTGCCCGCGCGATCCGGAAAACGTGGTGTAAAGATTTCCATCCTCGTCCACCACCGGATTCGTCACCGGATGCAGATTTTCCGCCAGCGGAACGGCCACCCGCAGCGGCAGATGATTACTGTGGCTGCCATTGCGCCGCACCGTCACCGGGCCGGAAATCGCGCCTTCCGGCACACGCAGCGTCAACCGGCGGTCTCGGCTCATCACTACCGGACTGGGCACATCGCCAATTGTGGCCCGCGGAATTGCAACCACGTCCTCGGCTATCGCCTGCGGCCCCAGGCCACTGCCCACCACATCCACTTCACCACCCGGCAACGCCGCATCCGGAAAAATTGCTTCCAGCTTCGGCTCCACCTGCTGTGCCCCGTGCTTCGAGTTGATCTTGAGAAACTGCATCTTTCGCCGCCACCTCCATTCTAAAGGCATTTGCAAAAAGCCACGTGCGACCACGAATTGCGCGGATGTCCGCGGATTAAAAAGACAACCACCGATTACACCGATGCACACTGATCATTTCGGGGAAATATTCCCCAGAAAATTGCAGGTCCGGAACGAGCGAAAGAACAGAAATCAGAAATCAAAAAGGATCGGTGGTCATCTGTGTAATCGGTGGTTGTCTTTGTCTTTTTTAATCCGCGAACATCCGCGCAATCCGTGGTCGGCTTTTCCGGGAGTTTAGAAGCGGGTCCAGTGCAGCAGCACCTGCGCTACGATCAGCGCGTAGACGCCCGCGGCCACATCGTCCAGCATAATGCCGGCGCCGCCGTGCATCTGGTCCAGTTGCCGGGCAGGCGGAGGCTTCAGGATATCGAAGAGCCGGAAAAGCAGCAGGCTGATCACCGCATGGGGCCAGTCCGCCGGAATCGCAATCAGGGCAATCCACTGGCCCACCGCTTCATCCAGCACCACGTGCTGCGGGTCTTCGCGGCCGCTTTCGCGCTCCACAATGCTGCTGGCCGGAATGCCGGTCAGCGTGCCCAGCAGCGCCGCAACCGCCGTGCCCACTGCCAGTTGCAGTGGCGAGGGGTGCAGCAGGTGCGCCGCCGCCAGCCACAGCAGCATGGCCGCCACTGAGCCATAGGTTCCCGGCCCGGGCTTCATCAGCCCCGCGCCAAAAAATGTTCCCAGTACCCATGCCCATTTGGTTCGCTTCGCTTGCTCAGCCACGTTCGTCTTCGTCCTCGCTGGAGAGTCCCGTCCGGCCCGCCCTGTGTCCCTCCGCCAGTCCTTCCAGCACTTCCGGGTCCAGAATGGGCGAACTGATCTTGTAAGCGCCGCTGGCCCATTTGCCCAGGTCAATGCGGCGGCAGCGGTCGCTGCAGAAAGGGAGGTCCGCATCCTGCGGCAACACAATAGCGCGGCAGGTCGGACAACGCAGGGCCTTCGGCTTGGCAGACTTTGGCATCACCCTGATTGTAAAAGCTCGCAGGCCAGCTGTGCAGTGCTGGCCCTGCCTCCTCTTGTTGAAATGGTAGAAAAACGTTTGTCTATTCTATGGTTGAATGGGAAGCGCAGAAGAACCGTAATTTTTTTTGCGGTCAGGTCCAGTTTGTTCGATATATGATGGATTGCCCAAAGTAAATCGATTTAGGAAGGTCAGAAACTCGTATGAATAAACCTCATTGCCTGCGTCCGTTCCTAGTTGCGGCCCTTGGCTTTGCCACGCTTTTGCCCGCCGCGCTGGCGCATCATCTGCATAATCAATCAGATACCGAGGAACTAAGCTCTCCCTGGATGAATAAAAACCTGTCCCCCGGCGAGCGCGCCGACATGGTGCTTCAGCAGATGACGCTCGACGAAAAAATTGACCTGATGCACGGCAACGGCATGCCCGGCTGGGGTGCGCCGCGTCCGAATGCGTATCTGGGCAACGGCGGAGCCGGGTTTGTACTGGGCATTCCCCGGCTGGGCATCCCCATCATTCAGATGAGCGACGCGGCCTATGGCGTGCGCAACAGCGCGGAAAACGGCCGTTATTCCACCGCATTGCCGTCGAACCTGGCCTCGGCCGCCAGCTGGGACCCACATGCTGCCTGCGAATACGGTGCTTTGATCGGCCGGGAACTGCGCGCGCAGGGCTACAACATGTCACTCGGCGGCGGAGTGAACCTGACCCGCGAGCCCCGCAACGGCCGCACCTTTGAGTACATGGGAGAAGACCCGGTTCTGGCCGGCACCATGGTCGGCAACCGCATCCGCTGCGAGCAGGCACAGCACGTCATTGGTGACATCAAGCACTACGCCCTCAACGATCAGGAGAGCGGACGCGGTGAGGTGGACTCCATCATCAGCAAGCGCGCCATGCGTGAAAGCGATCTGCTGGCCTTCCAGATTGGCATCCAGGTGGGCGACCCTGCGGCGGTCATGTGCTCCTACAACGCCGTCAACGGCGACTTCGCCTGCGAAAATAAATATCTGCTGACAGATGTTCTCAAGAAGGACTGGAAGTTCAAGGGCTTTGTGCTTTCTGACTGGGGCGGTACGCACAGCACCGTCAAGGCATCCGCTGCTGGCCTCGACAACGAGCAGCCGATGGACGACTTCTACGGCGCCAAGTTGAAAGAGGCAGTGCAGTCCGGCAAGGTTCCCATGTCCGAACTGGATGACCACGTGCGCCGCATCCTGCGTTCGGAGTTCGCCGCGGGCATCGTGGATTACCCGGTGCAGAAGAGCGTTGTCAACGTGGACAAGGGCTTCGCCATCTCCCGCACTATTGCCGAGCAGAGCACGGTCCTGCTGAAGAACAACGGTGACATCCTGCCGCTCGATGCCGCCAGGCTGCACTCCATCGCCATCATCGGCCCTCATGCGGATTTCGGCATGATCTCCGGCGGCGGCTCCGCACAGGTGGACCCCGAAGGCGGCAGGCCCACGCCGTGGCATGCGCAGGTCTGGTTCCCCACATCGCCGTTGAAGGCGGTTGAGGCGCAGGCTCCGCAGGCCAGCGTGCAGTTTGACTCCGGCGCCAACCCCGCCTCGGCGGCTGCGCTGGCACGCAGATCCGACGTGGCCATCATCTTTGCCTATCAGTGGGAAAGCGAGGGCATGGATCTGCCCAGCCTTTCCTTGCCCGATAATCAGGACGCGCTCATCGAGCAGGTGGCCGCCGCCAATCCGCACACCATCGTTGTGCTGGAGAGCGGCACCGCCGTCACCATGCCGTGGCTCAACAAAGTCGCCGGCGTGGTGGAGGCCTGGTATGCCGGCAGCAAAGGCGCCGATGCCGTGGCCGACATCCTCTTCGGCAAGGTGAACCCCAGCGCCAAGCTGCCCATGACCTTCCCGCTCAGCGTTGCCGACCTGCCGCATCCGCATCTGGTCACGCCGCCTCCCGGTACACAGGGAACTGCCGCTGTCATGCGCACCGGCGAAGCCAGGCCCACATTTGCCGTGCACTACGACGAGGGCCTCAAGGTTGGCTACAAGTGGTATGACGCGGAAAAGAGGCCCGTGTTGTTCCCCTTCGGCTTTGGGCTTTCCTACACCACTTACAACTACTCTGGTCTGAAGGTTCAGCCGGGTGCGGAAACCTCCGTCACCTTCACGCTCAAAAACACCGGCAGCCGCGACGGCGCAGAGGTTGCTGAAGTCTATGCTGCGCTGCCCGCCAGCGCGGACGAACCGCCGAAGCGCCTGGTCGGCTGGAGCAAGGTGCCGCTGAAGGCCGGCGAAAGCAAGCAGGTGACAGTCACCATCGATCCGCTGTATCTGTCGATCTATAACGAAGCCAGCGACAGCTGGAAGCTCGTTCCCGGCAGCTATACCTTCATGGTGGGAGGCTCTTCACAAAGTCTGCCGCTGGCGAAGAGAATCAATCTGAAGTAGCTGTTTTGCTTAAGGGCACGGCTTCAGCCGTGCCGAAGATCGCAGCAAGCTCAAAGGGCTTTCGCCCCTGAGATACTGTTTCCAAAACACAGAGAGCGCGGCTGTTGTCCGCGCTCTCTGTGTTTGTTATAAAGATTTTTCTTTACTCGATGATCCGCGCCACCAGATCGTACTCATGCGATTCCGTAATCTCGCAGCGATAGAACGTCCCCGGCACCAGCGTTTCATGCGGGCCAAAGTCATTGATGAACACCTTGCCATCAATCTCCGGCGCATGCAGCAGCGTGCGGCCCTCCCACAGCAGTGGCGTCTCTTCCGACTCGCCTTCCACCAGCAAATCCATCTCGCGGCCCACCCATGCCGCCTTCGCCCGTTTGCTGATCGTCTGCTGCACCTTCATCAACTTGCGGCGGCGGGCTTCAATCGTGCGCTTCGGCACCTTGGCTTCCAGGTCAAATGCCTTCGCGCCCTCTTCATCGGAGTAACTGAAGACGCCCAGCCAATCAATCCTGGCCTCGCGGATAAAGGCCTCCAACTCCTTGTATTCCTCCTCCGTCTCGCCCGGAAAACCAACGATGAACGAGGTCCGCACCACCAGGTCCGGCACAATGCTGCGCGCCTTGGCAATCGTCTTCAAAAAGATGTCGCCATTGCCGCCGCGCTTCATCCGCTTCAGCATCGCAGGGGAGGCATGTTGCAACGGCACGTCCAGATACTTGGCAATGTTGTCGTGCCTGGCGATCGTCTCCAGCAGCCCGGTCGTAATCTTGTTTGGATACGCATACAGAAAGCGCAGCCACTTCAGTCCTTCAATCTGGGCCAGCCGGTCCAGCAGCATGGCCAGCCCATCCTTCAGGCCCAGGTCCTCGCCATAGCAGGTGGTGTCCTGCCCGATCAGCGTAATCTCGCGCACACCCTGCGCCACCAACTGCTGCGCCTCAGCCACAACGGACTCAAACCGCCGCGAGCGGAACTTGCCCCGCAGTTGCGGAATAATGCAGAAGCTGCATGGATGGTCGCAGCCCTCGGCAATCTTGATATACGCCGACGACTTCGGTGTGGCCAGAATGCGCGGCGTCGACTCGTCGTACAGATAATTCGGCAGGCTGGCAATCGCGCCGTCCCAGTGCTCGCGGCTAAATCTCCCTTGCTCCTCGCGCAGGTCGCCCTCCGGGCGTGAATGCTTATGTACCGCGCTTGGCGCACGCTCGGCCAGCGCATCGCCGGTAAGAATGTTGAACGGCGAATTTGTCTGCGCGGGTGCTGGTGTCAGACCGGCGGCTGTCAGAATCGCATCCAACTCGCCCGTGCCCACCACGGCGTCCACTTCCGGAATGTTCTTCTGGATTTCGTTGCGGTAACGCTCCACCAGGCAGCCCGCCACAATCAACCGCTGCGCTTTGCCCGCCTTTTTATGCTGCGCCATTTCCAGGATGGTGTTTACCGACTCCTGCTTGGCCGAGTCGATGAAGCTGCAGGTGTTCACCACCAGAATTTCGGCGTCCTCGGCGCTGGGCGTCAGTTCCGCTCCGGCGCGATGCAGCAGCCCCATCATCACTTCGCTGTCGACAAGGTTTTTAGGGCAGCCAAGGGAAACAAAACCAACCTTCGGCCGGGCAGCGGGAGTGGCCTCCAACACAGCAGAGGCAGGCGTATTTGCGGCAGACTTCTTCACTTTGCCATTTTACCAAGCCAGCCTGCCGGGAAAGGCAACCACCGATTCTAATAAGCATCCAAAAACCGACCACGGATTGCACGGAGACACGCGGATTTAAAAGCATTGACCACCAATTACACCGATTGCGCACCGATCTTTTGGATTATCTGTATGCTTTTCTGCATCCGGCGTGGACGAA
>DZDJ01000161.1:1162-2278 GCA_022736715.1 Edaphobacter aggregans | reverse complement strand
CGACACGAAGCTGCGCTCCTCGCGCACGATGAAACGCTGCTTCTGCGCGAAGGCAGAGTTCTCCCGGAAGTAGCGCAGGTTTCGAAGCTCCACGTCTTCATCTCTTTGTCAGAGTTGAGGCAACTACGAAGATTGAAGGAAATGCCCCCAAGACGTTGCCACTCACCAGTTGGATAAATGGGCAAGAGCCCAAGCAGCGACGTACATTTCAATCCCAACGATGTGTTCGCTATATGGCGGGGGAGAGTTGGCCCTGGTCGGCCTCTTAGCCGTTTAGCGAAGTCGAATAACGCCTGCTGGCCTTTAGCGCTGACGCTGTGCCAGTTCGACGATGACTCGTTCGAGCGTAGTCGTTCCTGCCCATTCGACCGCGCCGGGATCGCTCTTGATGTCGATATGCGAGCAATTGAGGCCACGGGTCATTTCGGTGAAACCAGCAAGGGCGGCCTTTGAGAAATGGGCATCCGCCAGCGCTTTCGGCCACTCTGCTTCCGGCAGGACTGCCACGTCGACAGGCTTCTCGAGCGTGGCTGAAACGATGGCGGCGACATCGTTCGGGGCGTAGTCTTTGGGCCCCGAGAGAGTGACGACGCAGGTCCCCGTCCTTTCTTCTTGCAGCAAAGTAGCTGCGGTGCTACCGACATCCACAGTCGCCACCATCGGGAGAGGACGCTGTGGTGGTGCCAGAAACGTCGGCAGAGTGCCGCCGCGCATGGCCTGTCCGACCATCGGCATCCAGTTCTCCATGAAATAGGCCGCGCGCAGGAAGATGGTGGACACACCGGCTTCGGTCAAACGCTGCTCGAACATGCGGTTCATCCTGATCCACCCCGTTCCGCTTTCACGGTCGGCGCCCACCGAGGAAAGGGCCACAAGTCTGGGCACTTCCGCCGCAACTGCGGCGCGCGCCGTGATATCGGCAATCAAGCCTGCCCTCTCGAAAAGGTCTTCACGGTTGTAGTGCTGCGGACTGACGACATAGGCGCCCTGGACCTGACTGAGCGCCCTGGTCATCGAGGTCAGGTCTGTCAGGTCGGCCAGGGTAACCTCTGCGCCACGTTCGGCCCACGGCTGGCCCTTGGCCGGGTCGCGCACCACGATGCGCACAGGATGGCC
>DZDJ01000161.1:0-1062 GCA_022736715.1 Edaphobacter aggregans | reverse complement strand
AAAGGCTTCCGCTCGCACTCCTGGATCTGCCGCTACAGGTTGCGCCCTTGTCGCCAGCCATGATCTGGCATGAGCGCTTCCACGGCGACCCTGCCCATGTTTGGGTCAGGCAACAGCTTATCGACGTCGTCGCGTCGTTCAATACGGTCGGGTAAATGCCGCCGACCTCCTGAGGTTGGGGGCCACGTCGACAGAGCGTGAACAGCGCTGCGGGCGCCTCTGAAGCCACGCCAAATCGTCATCGCAGGAGGCAGCGCAAATAACGCTAAGGGAGACTGCCAAGCCCGATGGGCCGCTCAGCCCTTTGGCAAGCTCATGGAGCTGACCATCCAGGGCGAAGCTCAGATAGTTGCCGACGAGCAAGCCCGGGACGAGTTGCTTGAGACCATCCTGACAATCGCCAGATGGAGCAAGCGATCCATAGACTGTCATCCCACAGATGGCCCGCGCTGCCGCCCAATTTCCCAAGACACCCCACCGCCGCGCACCGTAGCGGAGACCTGCTGCCCCAGCCGCTGCTCGATCACCGGCTTCCACGGCACCAAGCTGAAGCCCATGCCGTCGTCCAGTATCGCGTAGCGCCCGCTGGCGAGTTGCACGTTGCGGCGGTAGGTGCCGGTCACGCGTTCGCCGTCGGCTACGGTGCGATATGCCAAGCCGGTTTCAGCCGCGATGGTCTTGGCTGTTGCGTCAATCTCGCGCCCGCGCAAGGTGGCCAACAGATTGCGCGCCAGAATCACGTGCTGTCCGCGTCGCTCGGCCAGACCCTGCTCGACCAGGAAATTCGACCGCCATCGCCCAGCGCCAGCAGCAGGGCCGCGCGTGCGGGCTCGCCCACCAACGCGGCGATGCGGGCGATGTCGATGTCCTGGGTCATGATCAGTTTCCGATGTTGCGGCTTGCTGGAGCGTGATTGTGAGCGCAGCACGCAGCCCATGCTTCGGTGAGCGCCGAAACATGACGATGCTTTCCGCAACAAGGCTGCAGATCATTAATGGGTGTCAGCGATGCGCACCAACCAACGGCGAATGATCTTTTCTTCTGCCGCTGAGAGGCCCGCCA
>DZDJ01000160.1 GCA_022736715.1 Edaphobacter aggregans | reverse complement strand
ATGTCATAACCACCTTCCAGCAGATGCGTGGCAAAGGAATGGCGCAAGGTATGCGGGCTGACAGGCTTCACAATCCCGGCATATCCAGCCGCCTTCACCACCTCAAGATGCGTCTTCAATCCCTGCGCAACACTTCGCGGAAGCATCGTCACCCGATCCTTGCCACCCATGCCCTCTCGCACCGTAACCTCACCGCGCTCAAGTTCGACATCCTTCACACGTAAGCGCAGACAATCCAACAAACGCATCCCCGTGCCATACAGCAAGCTGACGATCAGATTCATCAGCGGGTCATCCACCTACTTCAACAACCGGCGAACCTCATCCTGAGTCAACACCGTCGGCAACCTGGCAGGCTTCTTGGCTCGCGTAACCTCCGCCATCCATGGAAGGTTAACCCCCAACACCTCCTTGTACAAAAACAGCAGCGCCGACAATGTCAGAAAAGCCTCGACTGCATCCTTGCCCAAGGCGGAAGGGTGTTGCAGATCATGGAAATGGATGTATCTTCTAACCCACTGCACATACGTCTGCTCAGTAAGCAAACTGTAATGCTTAGTGCGTATCCTCTGACGCAACTGATCCAGCAGCTTCGGCTGCCGCTCAGCACCTTAAATCAATGGAAGAAGATGGCTTCTAACCCTACGCTCAAGTTCGCTCCCTTCGGTCGCTGGGACACGCCTTCGGCGCGCCCCTTAGCTACACATTAGCCATCCCAAGCGTCTCCCTTGCCACCAACTGAATGAGAAAGGAAAAACACCGATGATTCACTCCACAGCAATCCGCAAACTCGTTTCTTCCGCCATCGCCGGCGCGTTGCTCCTGAGCGGCTCGATGCCGTCGGCACAGGCTTGCACTGGCATCGCCCTGACAGCCGCAGACGGCACCGTCGTTCGCGCTCGAACGATGGAGTTCGCCATCGATATTCACTCCGACGTGATTATGATCCCGCGCGGCTATGCACGGAGCGGAAGCACGCCCGACGGCAAAGAAGGGATCCAGTGGACGGCGAAGTATGCCAGCGTCGGCGCCAACGGCGTGGGTCTGCCGGTCATGTTCGACGGCGTGAATGAAAAAGGTCTGTCCATGGGGCTGTTCTACTTCCCGACCTCCGCTGGATACATGCCCTACACCCCGTCCGATGCGGGCAAAACCATGGCCCCATGGGAACTGGGTTCCTGGATGCTGGAAAACTTCGCCAGCGTTGAAGAGGTGAAGGCCAACATCGGCAAGGTCGTCGTCCCTGCCGTCGTGTTCGGACCCTGGGGCTTCGCTCCGGAGGCTCACTTCATCGTGCAGGACGCCGCCGGCAAGAGCATCGTGATCGAGTATGTCGGCGGAAAACTCAACGTCCATGACAACCCGCTGGGCGTATTGACAAACTCGCCGGCGTTCGATTGGCATATGACCAATCTGCGCAACTATGTCAACTTCTCAAGGACCAACGCACCCCCGACAATACTGGGGGCTGTCACGCTCCAGCCGCTCGGCCAAGGTTCGGGGATGCTCGGGCTACCGGGAGACTTCACGCCGCCATCGCGCTTCGTTCGTGCGGTCGCATTCAGTCAGTCGGTGTTTAAGCCAAAGAATGCGGATACTGCGGTTCTAGAGGCATTCCACGTCCTGAACCAATTCGATATTCCAAAGGGTGCTGCCCGCGAACGCGAGAAAGATGAGCACGGCAATATCCTCGCCGACTATACGATCTGGACGAGTGCCAGCGACCTCAGGGCGAAGCGGTTCTACTTTCGTACTTACGAGAGCAGCCAGATCCGGATGGTGGACCTGATGAAGATGAATCTCGATGCCAAGGACATCGTCACCCTATCGATGAAGGGCGAGGAGGTTATCAAGCCGCTGACCCCTTGAATGGCTAACAAATCGCTCAACCCGGACGGGCAAGAGCACCGCTTCGCTCTGCTCTTACCCGCCAGTTAGCTCAAAACATTAGCCGGCTCGAACAATCGCGCCTCTGGGCGGTGATACTTGAGGAGACACTTATGAATCTCGGACTGTTCGTGAGGTCGGCCATCATGGTGATCGCCACCGTTGTCGCCGTTTCGCATGCAAGCGCACAGACGCAGTCGGCAGGCGCGGTTGCCAAACAGGCGTTCATCTACGGCTTCCCGATCGTGGCCGGCTACGAGACGCTCTACAAGCAGGCGGTGGACCGCGGGGGCCCTGACTTCAAGGCGCCGTTCAACAGCATCGGTCACTCGGCGCGGGTCGCGACGCCGCAGGACACGCAGTTCGTCACCCCGAACTCCGACACGCCTTACT
>DZDJ01000159.1 GCA_022736715.1 Edaphobacter aggregans | reverse complement strand
GTGATTCATTGGAGCGCCTAGCCGCCTACCGCAAGCCGGAGGCGCATAAATGAAGAACACCCCGATGAATCAGGGCGTTACCGTGGCAGGTGACGCGAAGCATACCACAGACAATATGTATTCAAGTGCGCCGCAAATTGCTTGGGCGTGCAAGGCATTACTCGAAGGCCGAACCATTAACCACGCCACCGAGTTTATGGAATGCCAAGGCTGGCGATTATCTGGGATTATTCATGTCCTGCGCAAAAAACACGGCTGGCCAATCATTACCGAGTTGCGCGGAAAGGGGAATATCGGGCATTACTTCCTAGAAACCGGCTTGGACATTGGAAAGCTCGAACTACCTCGAAGCGCAAAGCGCCTTTTAATGGGGTGAGCATGGACACCTCTAAAATTTACGACGCAATGACCGCCGCCGGGATTGCTGCGCCCGACCGAATGCCGCCACTCACACCGGGGGAGCTTGTGCGCTTCAGTGGCAACGGTAAGGCCGGAGACAAGGCGGGATGGGTTCGACCCTTTGACGATGGCGAGGGAGCCGCCTTCGGGGACTGGCGAACCGGGGCAAGCGGTCATGTGTTTTTTGACGATGGCCGCAAGCTATCCGCCACCGAAGTTGAAGCCCGCCGCCGCAAAGTGGATGAAAGCCGCCGCCAAGCTGAACAGGTACGCAAGACCGAACAGGCCGCCGCAAGCGCACACGCTCGCCAAGCATGGGAGGACGGCAACCCCGCAAACCTTGGGCATGGCTACATGACACGCAAGGGACTGAGAGCCACACATGGGGCGCGTACTGACAAGGAAGGCCGCTTGCTTGTGCCAGTCTTTGACAATGCCGGGCAGGTTGTGAGCGTGCAACGGATTGAACCCATAAAACCTACGGAGGGCAGCGATAAGCGCTTTTATCCGGGAGCGCCAACGAAGGCCGGGCGGTATTGGTTGCGTGCGCCAGAACAGGCTAAGGAAGCCGCGCCGCTGATACTGGCTGAAGGCTATGCCACCGCCGGGAGCGTTGCCGAAGCCTTGCCAGATTGCGCCGTGTGTTGTTGCTTCAATGCCGGAAACCTTGAAGCCGTTGCGCGTGACATTCGCGCCGCCCATCCAGACAAGGCAATCGTTATTGCCGGGGATGATGACCGCCACACCGAAGGCAACCCCGGACGCACCCAAGCCGAAGCCGCCGCCAAGCTTATTGGAGGCCGCGCCGTGTTTCCTACCTTTGGCGCAAATGAGCCGGGCAGCGACTTCAACGACCTAGCCGCCGTGCATGGTCTTGATGCCGTGCGCCAAGCCCTTGGGCAAGCCCCAGCCGCGCCCCCCAGATTCGGCCTTGCCAAGATGACCGCCGCCCGCCTGTTTGTGGGGCAGCCGCCGCCCGTGCAATGGCTTGTTGAAGGCGTGTTTCCGCGTGGTGTCGTGGCCTTGCTTGCCAGTCCGCCGGGCATAGGCAAGTCATTCCTGAGCCTTGAGCTTGCCTTGCAGGTTGCCGACAAGCCCGACCATTGGCTAGATGCCATGCCCTACGCATTCGGGGGGCGTGTGATGGCACATGGCCGCGCCGTTTATATCAGTGCCGAGGATGACCTAGGCGAGCTGCACCGCCGCCTTGATGCGCTGAACCCCGGCAAACCCCACCCCGAACGGCTGCACGTTGTGAGCCTTCCCGACCTGGAGGGTGGACACTTCGGCATTGTTGAACAAGTGCCTGGCGTGAAGACCCTGCACCCCAGCGCCGCATGGCAAGACTTGGTTAGTGAAATCAATGCGCTTGATGATGTGCGCCTTGTCGTGGTGGACACTTTACAAGCATTAACCCCGGCAGACCTGAACGACAACAGCAACGCGCAAGCGGTTATGAACGAGCTTGTGCAACTTGCCCGCAAGGCGGGGGCGACCGTTTTAGCCTTGCACCACTTTGCAAAGGGAGCCGCCTCCAAGATTACGACCGCCCTAGATGCCGCCGAAGCTATCCGGGGGGCGGGTGCGCTAGTGGGCAGTTGCCGCGCCGCCTATGTGCTATGGCCGCCAAGCGCCGAAGATGCCCGGCAGGTTGCGCAAAAGCTGAAAATCAAGCACGAGGAAGGGCAAGTGATACGCGGCATGGTTGCCAAGGCCAACGGCCAAGCTGACCGCACACAGCGGACGTATATCCGCAACGCCGCCGGATTGCTACGAGACCGCACGGACAGCGTGCGCGCCGCCTTTGGTGAATCCAACGCACTGGAACGCACCGCCCTGCTAGAAGCCATTGCCAAAGCCGCCACCGGGGGCGACCCGCTGGC
>DZDJ01000158.1 GCA_022736715.1 Edaphobacter aggregans | reverse complement strand
GCTGGCTCATCACCGTGAAAATGGTGGTGCCCACCGCGGGCAGCTTGGTTTCGATGAACATTCATGAGCTCCGCGCAGTGTGCGCGGATGCTAGCACGCGGTGCGGATGCGGCCCTCGCCCAATGACGGGCCGACAGACATGTGAGATCCACGCCGGCGGTCAACCGCTGGCGTGGAGCCCACAGCGAAGATCAAAACGAATAACGAGCACTTGCACCAAGGCCGTAATCGGGGCTTCCTTTGGCAAATCCACCAAGGAAGTAACCCTGCAGGGTCCAAGTTCGATTGATCTTGTGGTTGTAGTAGAACGTCGCTTCCTGCCTGCTGTACCCATAAATGGATGGACGCTGCTGAAAAAACAGAAAAATACCTGCGCTGTCAGATGCATCCATGGCGTAATTGACACCCGCGTTGGCCGACCAGACATTCCGCAGTTGGATGTAGGTCGAGCTGCCAAGGCTGGTGTAGCCCAGACCTCCGAACAGTGTCCAGGCCGAACCGAATCCCTTGTAGGCGTTCACTTCGGCACCGTAATCGTTCTGGCCCGTGCCAAGTCCCTTGTTGGCGCTGGCCGTGCCGAACTCGATGCGTCCGGTGACGTCCAGTTCGAATTGCGAAGCGTTGTCACGAATTGCATGAAAGGTCGCCTGCGCCACCACGTCACCGATGCCCGACGCAGTCCCTGACGTGCTCGTGACCGTTTGCGCCGGTGGCGTCACGCCAGTCCCATGCAACAATCGCCCAAGCCCGCGGCCGATCGGGTTGTTGTTGCGGATCGCGCCAATTCCAGGGATCACGTTCGGCGGGCCGGACACGTGGAGATAAGGCAGGGTGACGCGAAAAGACCAGAGGCGGCTATCGTAGCCAGCGCTCAGCGGCACGTCCCAGATCGTCGTGCTGCTGGACTGCCCGTATGTGCCGCTGCTGTAGTCAGCGCCGAGCGTGGCGTAAAACGAGTTGGTATTGCCTGCTGCCCATGCCGCCGGGATCGCCGCAATCGCAAGCGCAATACCAGAGGCAACAGAACGCAATGCGTCTGCTGAGTTCATCGGAATGCTCCTGGTTTTTGGGATGCAGGGCGGGCGCGAGACCGCCCTGCAGTAGCCTAGTCGATACTTGTATACGCGCAACGTTCAACCACCGCCGGGCCCCGGGTGGATTGGCAGATTTGGGCGAACCACGGCCGGGATGTTTGGACGCTGGGGAAGGTCGACTCGCGCCGGAAGATTGGCGTGTAATGATGCGTTGGCTGCCGCATTGGCGGATGCCGTCACGCCCGTCTGGTCATTGCTTATGCCCATTCCGGCAGAAGCACCCGCATGCATGCCAGCTTGGCCATGACTGGTTTCCGATGCGCTGACGAGATTACCGAGCCGATAACCCAAGCTATTGGCGATCTGACCCCAGCCTTCGCCTGACTGGCGCATACTGAGCACACCGCTCAAGGTGACAACGCCGCCCGTCGACGTGGTCAGCGTACCGCCATCAAGCGCGGTCTCGATCTGTTGCGGCGTCGGGTCGGTGATGCCGTACTTGGTGAGCTCGGCCTGGGCCAATGCCAGTGCCGTATTGACCTCGCCGTAGCCCAGTGAACCGGTTGCCGGCGTGATCGTCGTCTGCGCAGTTGTGCCGGTGGTGTCGGTCGAGATGAGCGTGAACGGCGTGCCGGAACGCAGACCGGTGATCAACGACGTAGCGTTGTCCTGCGAGCCGGCGAAGTTTGCATAGCGCGAGGCCAGTTGTGTTGAAACCGTCGAACCGGCATTGGCGGAGCCGGAAGCAGAACCATCGTTACCCGCAAGTACGGGTTGCGCCGCCAGAGTCAGTGCCGCGATGCACGACAGGACGAGTAAGTGATGACGCATTTTCATGATGAACTCCAGCATTCAGGGTGTTAAGGGGTGATCCCTCTCGTGGGCAGGTCCATCTCCTCCGATCCTATCAAGTGGGCCAAACTGGCCGATTTGAATTGCTGCGAGCAATCGCAGCAACAACACCTGGTCGGTTCAACCCTCAGCCTCCCCAGCAGTTGGCGCTGCCGCCGGTCGAGTTCTTGTTGCCGGCCTGGTCGAGGCTGAGCGTCGCGCAGCCGGTATCCTGAGCTTGCGCTCCCACTGCAGTGGCAGTGAGGGTATACGTCGTTGCGGTCACGTTGGAGGCAACGACACTGTAGTACTCCTCAGACGACGTGGTCTGAACCGCAGGGCACGTCGCCGTGGTCGGCGCATACGAACCGCGGGCAGCTTGGTTTCGATCTGCATGCGTCTGCTCGGACTGGAACGCGCGG
>DZDJ01000157.1 GCA_022736715.1 Edaphobacter aggregans | reverse complement strand
GTTGTGGCGCACGGCAGATCCGGTAGGTCGCCGGTTTGCTGCATGTGTCCATGTCGAACACCACCTGTCTTGGCTGATGCTGTTCGATATGGACACGCACCCGGCACAAGGCCGGGCGGGTGTCTGTGCCGCCATCATCGCCCGTCAGCAGGCGGTTCATGACAGCGTGAGGCGCGGCCCTGGGTTTGACCCGCGGGCTTGCCTTTGTTGGTTCCCGTGTCCGCCCCATGGCGACCGCAGCAGCAGTGCGTTTCAGAGGTTGATGGGTGGGAAGCGAAGGGCTGGCCAGGAGATGGTCTTCATTTCCATGGCTCGAACTTCTCGTTTTCATCATCCAGAGGATTGCGATCCCGCTGGTGCCAGGCGTCGAGCTCGTCTCCGTACTCGATCTGGCAGGCGATGCTGTTCACGTCGCCCTTGCAGGTGGTGTCGTCTGTCGTTCGTTCTGAACTCGGGCGATCAGCCCACTCCAGCTCGGTGTCTGCCGCGATAGGCATGGGAGTGGTAAGCCATCCCCATATCACCAGCAGGAAGTCTTTGAGATGGCTCATGATCCGCTCCCTTGGCACATCCGCTCGTATCCAACGTCATCGACGAAGTATGAGCATCCGCGCCAGGCGGCTTGTGGTTCAAGCGAGTTTTTCATTTTGTGACTCCTGATGAAGAGCCCCAAACCGGGGATCCCGGAAAACTCCCCTATGGGAACTCTCTGGTGAGCCCCGGTCAGGGGCGGGTTGTGAACCCGCAGGAGACACGACCCTTCAAGGGAAACGTGTTCCCCGCGGGAGATCGGTGGTTAAGCTCTCGTGTTAGGAGCGCTCAGGTCGTCTGTTTAGAACCGCATGCCCAGCGGGGGGTCGGCGCTTGCCGGTGCACGGTTGCGCCCTCCCTCGATCGCCCTTGCGGGACGACTGGGTTGTTCTTCTTCCCTTGGGGCCGCCGGTTGTCGGCTTTCTTGAGTTTCACTGAGCTTCATCTCCACGATGGGAGTGAACTCTTCGACCACGAGGTCCATGGTGTAGTGCTTCTGCCCGTCTTTTTCGTACGAGCGGTTCTGCAGCTCCCCTTGGATCTCAATGGCCGTCCCCTTGCGAAGGTAGGCCAGGGCCAGTTCGGCCTGCTTCCCAAAGGCAACAGGCTTGAACCACTCGGATTTTTCCTTCCACTCGCCGCTGCTGTCCTTGTAGCGTTCGTTAACGACTACAGGGAGCTTGACGATGTTGGATGAGACTTGCTCCGGGTCGGCCCACAGCCGGCCGCGCAAGGTGAAGGTGCGCTTGTGCTTCATCTCACTTTCCCCTCACGCTGTCACGCGATACGCGCCGCCCATCTGGGTGACGCGAACACGCTGACCTACCTGGAAGAGCTCATCTGCGCCTTGGGTGGCGATGATGCGCTCGCCAGTGGCAAGGCGGATGTCGAGTTCCACGCCGCCTTGCTTGGCCGCGTAGCTCCCGGCATAGGATCCGGCAACCCCACCAAGGGCTGCTCCTATGGTTCCTGCCACATAACGGGCGTTGCCGTTCGTGACCTGTGCGGCCAGCAAGCCACCGACGGCGGCACCGATGGTGCTGCCGAGGTAGTTGCTTCCGCCGAACGCGCCAGGGGCCTCATGGATAACCACGGGGCGAATAGCAAGTACCACGCCTTCCTGAACCGTCCCAACGGAACGGACTTGGTTGGTGTGGTAGTCGCGACCACCCACAGGGGTGCCTGCGCAGCCTGTCAGGCCAAGGGTGAGGATGCTCAGAACAAAGATCAGGTGCTTCATGGTGTCCTCCACGGACGTGCATGCACACCTCCCCCGTCCGGGAAGCGCGCAGATTGGTGCTCCCGGAACGGCGGGTTGTTGGCGCGTCCAGTATGGACGGCCTTAGGACTGAGGCTCGCGGCCCTGTGTCCTGATTCTTGCCTTGCGGCGGGTTGACCACGCGAGGTGGTTTTGCGTGCGCGGATGACCGCTGGTTTGACACGCTGTGGTGTCGACGCTGAGTACAGGCCCCCAGCTAGGCTTTTTGCAAGATCGAGGTTAGTCACGCATGCATGTCGTGTCAAGATGCCGTCCTTGCACACGCGCCCGTGCACACGCACATGCGCATGCGCATGTGAAGGCCGGGCTGCATGATCCGACCGCACAGCGAGCAATGAGTATAATCAACCAAACAAAAGACCCGCTGATGGGCGGGCCTGGGTGCTTGGATTTTTGTCTATTTGCGTGGCAACCTTTGCCAATTATCACTCAAGGACGCGAGCATGTTTTTTGACCTGATTTTCCTTTTTTCTCTTGT
>DZDJ01000156.1 GCA_022736715.1 Edaphobacter aggregans | reverse complement strand
CCTTGCTTGGATTGAATCACTCAGCAAGGGATACGTTTTCCGCGGGCAAGGTCAGTAAATTATTTTTCAACCTGTTTTTTTGATTTCTAGAAAGAGATAGGTGTGGCGCATTTTGCGTCAGCCCCACGCGGTTGGTTCGGAACGAAAACCGCCTGCGTGTCGTTCCGGATTTCCCGGGCTGCCTCTCTCTTAAAGGAATCACAATGCATCAACTCCTCGCCGCGTTTTGCCCGCTCGGGCGGGCCGTCCACAAAATTCTGGGTGGAAATATCGAGGAAAGCGCCTCTGTAATCTTCGATATTATCTCCGAGCATCCGGAATTTAGTGCTGAGCGGGGCGCGGCTGCGGTTCGAGCGAAGATCCGCAGGGATAATGGCTCGCATATTCTAAGCGGGCGCTCCAATAATAAGAGGGTCGCCCGGCTGGCCACAGGCGTGGCGGTGGCCTCTGGCGAGGCTGGCTGCGCGGAAATCGAGGAAATCGATTATTCAACCGACCCTGGCTCCATTATGTCGTGCCGCGACATCCTGGAATTTAGTGCGACAGGAAAAGGCTCGGAAATTATTAAAATGGCTGAGGAAGTTCAGGGGCGGCTCGATGAATTGTGCTCGCAATCTTGCGATTATTTGGCGCAAAAATCGGGGGTGCGTCGGCGGCAGGCATTTTATATAAAAAAAGGAGCAATGGAAAGACTTCAATTTCAAATTGAAGGGCTGCAAAAGAATTTTATTTGGGCGATGGAAAATGGGATTACCGAAATCACCGCGCACCCCACGGAGGTGATGGACATGTGCGAAATGGTGCAGGGCGATCTCTTTAAAGAAGAGGTGGCGTCATGAGCACCACCGTGCTGGACATGGAACTGCTCGAAAACGATCTTAAAGATCTCATCGGGCAAAGCGCAGGACAGAAAGGTATCGAACGGCTCAGGCGGCTGAGGCAGGCGCTCACACATCACTTAGAGCAAAGCCATTACCGCGGCCTGTCAGAACCAACCAGGCTCGGCTTGGTCCAGCAAATCGGCGGGCGGCTTGCCATCCTGCAGGCGCAGTCAAACCCGCTCACATCGACGCCAGCCACAGCACCTCGCCGGGCTTGCCTCCCTGCACCCCACTCCTCCTCGCCGGCGGCGCAGCTTGATCCTGGCCTTTTTCACGGGCTATCCATTTAGCTCCACGGCCGATGCCACAGATCGGCGCGGAAACGGGCCCAGCAGTCCGTGCCGGCGGCCCTCGCAGCCACTTTCCGCCGTCTAGGCATCTCGCCGCTAGCGACCCCCCGCAGTGACGCTGCCCACGGGTCGCCGCAGTTGCCGTTGTGGAGCTAAATGGATAGCCCTTCCTTTTTCCCAGCGCCGATCTGCTGCCAAAAAGGCCTTATTGCACCGATAACTTTGAATCTGGCACACAGATTAGGGGCCTGTCCACTGCGCTGACACGGCGCTATATTCAGGTGAACCGCCCTTGCTTTCGCGTGTGGTCAATCTTCGACATCGACCGGCCCGACGCGGCCATGTCCTGGGAAGCGGCAGGATTGCCACCGCCTTCTTGTACCGTTGTCAACCTAGAAAACGGCCATGCGCATCTGGCCTGGAGATTGTCGGCGCCAGTTCTCATCGACTCTCCAGATATGCGCCTGCAGCCGCTTCGTTACCTCTCCGCAATCGAGAGCATGATGCACCAGCGGCTGCAGGCCGACCCAGGCTTTGCCGGGCTGCTGACCAAAAATCCCATGCACCCGGATTGGGAATGCCTCCGCGGGCCGCAGCAAGGCTACTCTCTGTCCGAGCTTGCCGCACACTTGCCGGGAATCGAAAAACACTTTCCTCACCCGCGCCATGCTCTTGCCACGCGCGAGATCGGGCTCAGACGCAACGTGACGTTGTTTGACTTTCTGCGAAAGTACGCATACCAGCAGATCAGGCACTATAAGCTCGACATTAGAAATTTCGTGGCTTGGCAAAGCCATTTGAACAGCCGGGCGCTCACACGCAACGCCGAATTTTTGCCCCAGATGGACGGAACGGAGGTCTGGCACATCGCCAAAAGCATTGCAAAGTGGACGTGCCGGCGGTTTGACCTGGCCGCAAGCGACGCCCAGTTTAGCAAGCTGCAGGCCGCCCGTGGGCAGGCCTCTGGCCTTGCACGGCGGGCGGCCGGCGAGGCCGCCCGGGCCAGCGCTCGCCTGATGGCTGCGCAAGGCTACAGCAGCCGCGACATCGCCCCAATCCTTGGGGTGAACCAATTGTTCGTGCCGATGGAATTTTGACCCACCGTGCCGATTCAATTTTGACCCGGG
>DZDJ01000155.1 GCA_022736715.1 Edaphobacter aggregans | reverse complement strand
CTCGCGGATATCGAGCGCGTGGAGTGATCGTTACCCAACGCCGACGGATCGAATCGGGCTTTGGGTGCGGTGCCAGCCAACATTCAATCCTCACAGGAGATTGCCAGATGAAGTTTAAATCCTCCCTTTCGTTGGCAGCCTTTTTCACGATGGCGGGTCTCAAGTCCGACAGGCTGCTAGCGCAGCCGGTGCCGGCAGCGGCAGGCAGGATGTGAACGTCAGCATCATCCAGCCGATTCTGAATATCTCGCTGCCCGACAAATGGTCGGTCGGCACCTCCGAGATGAACCTGGTGTACGACTGGGAGCGCGACGACTGGACGGCGCTGCCGTTGGGCATGAAGCTGGCCAAGCTGGTGAAATTTGGCCAACTGCCGGTGCAGTTTACGGGGTCCTACGAACACAACTTCGCCGACGACTATGACGCGCCCAAGTTGACGTTCAACTTTACGGTGAAGTTTCTGTTCCCGATTTAATACGCAACGTACGGGCTGCAGCCCGGACAGTGCAAGCAAACTAAACGAGAGAATGCAAGGATGAACCAGACTGGAGACAACCCATGGGGCGTATCGCTGATACGCGGCGATCTGCTGTTTCGCCTGCAGCGCAAGATCGGACTGATTCCTGAACAGGGGCTGGGCATCGTCCGCCGCGCCCTGTTCTGGTCGCTGCTGGCGTGGCTGCCGATCGCAGTCTGGGCACTGCTGCAGGGGTGTTTTCTGCCGGTCGCTGGCGGCGAACCGCTGCTTGCCCACTTCGGGATCAATGCCCGATTGCTGCTGGCGGTGCCCTTGTTCATCATCGGCGAAGGCATGATGCACAGTACACTGACGACCCTGCTGCCGCGCCTGGTCAGTTCCGGCATCGTTCCGCCTGCGCAACTGGATCGCTTGCGTTCGGTGCTGGGCGACATCGCCCGGCTGCGCGACTCGGTGCTGCCGTGGATCGCCATGTTCGCCGTACTGGCCTCGTTCTTTTTGCTCTCAATACCAAACGAGGTGCCACATGAACTGGCCTGGGCTAACGCACAGATGGACAGCCAGGCGCAGCCGGGCAGCGCCGGACTGGGTTTCGGTGCTTGGTGGTATCTGTACGTCGGGCGCACCATTTTCCTGACGCTGCTGCTGGCCTGGCTGTGGCGGCTGGTGCTGCTGTTCATCCTGTTCAAGCGGATTGCCGGACTGGAATTGTCGCTGGTGCCGACGCACCCGGATCGCTGCGCCGGGCTGGGCTTCATGGCCAGGATTCCGCTCATGTTCGTCCCCTTCGTGCTGGGGATTTCTGCCGTTTTTGCCTCCGGCTGGGCGCACCAGACCGTGTACCACGATGTCGCCATTGCCTCGCTGCGTGTCGAGATCATCGCCTTTGTCGTGATCCTGCCGCTGCTTTGCGTCGCGCCGTTCGTCTCTTTTCTCGGCTTGATGCTCCGCACGAAAAAGCAGGCCATGCTCGATTACGGCGACCTGATCGGCCGTCACGGCCGGCTGGTTCGCGAAAAGTGGATCGACGGCAAACCGGCTGTGGACGATCCGATCCTCGACGCGCCCGAACTCGGCCCGATCGCCGACACCGCAGCGCCATACGAACTGATCGCAAAAATCCGCCCGTTGCCGTTGACCATGGGTTCGCTGATACCGCTCGTGGGCGCAGCCCTGCTGCCGATGATCGTGCTTGCCGCGATTGATCTGCCGCTGAAAACCGTCCTGAAGTCGATTTTGAAAATACTGATCTAGTCCCGGCGCATTTCCGTGCGACGACTACCAGTACGTAGCGCAGGGGGCGATCCATACCAGCAGCTGATGTTGAACACGCAAGGGGGAGGTAGATGCGAATAAATCCGTACCTGCGAGAGATGGCATTCCAGTTCGCCAGACAGTTGCGCGGACGGCTCGTACACGATCCAGTTTGGCGACTGCGCAAAGGACACGCCCAGCTGCTTGGTCGCGGCTGTCGGCTGGGTCTATTAGGTGTAGCGGCACCGGCACTGCCAGGAAATCCTCGACCTCAGCTGGAAGTTCCCGGAAGCGCAGCCGGTTCGTCGGTAGCCGATTAATGACCTACGCAGGAGTAGGCCGAGGTGGTGATAGACTTCCTGAACTCAACAATCACAAGCTAACCTTTCAAGGAAATCACCCTATGAAAACAAAGCACTCACTGACCCTGGCCATCGTCATCATGTCAGGATTCGCCATCCCCGCTTTTGCTTCCGGCGGTGGCGCGATCGTCACCGCAGATCCGTCGAAGCACTTCGATGCCAAGGGCAAGCCGCCGTCGAAATACACGGTCGAGCTGCAAAACGGCCTGCGCA
>DZDJ01000009.1:61385-91388 GCA_022736715.1 Edaphobacter aggregans | reverse complement strand
ACGACCTTTGGGTTATGAGCCCAACGAGCTACCGGACTGCTCCACCCCGCATACTGATAGTAACAATCCGTTGGCCGTAGGGTCAAACAGGCTTGATTTCATTGGGTTATAAGGAGGTTGCATCGAGTGTTGCGCGGTTTTGCAGTGGGCGGCTGAGGAATTTTGTCTGCACATCGGAATCGAGGACGCAAATTTATCTGCGGCCCCCCGTGCCCAAGGCAGTCGCATCCCCGCTTACTTCACATGGATAGTCAACAAATAAATGACTATCCATGAGGCGATTATATTGACTTCCGCAACTATAGCGGTTTTCCAGTTGGTGTAGAGGGAACGTGATGTCCTGAAAGGGCTTTTTTCTCAAGAAAAAGCCATCCTGCATATTTCTGGAAACTCCACGAAAACTGGAAAACCGCTATAGGTTGCAGTCAGTACGAGGCTAGCCGCGTACTGACGAGGCCGACACTGCGCAGATATGCAAGGTGACGAGAGATCTTTGGTTGGGATTGACCCAGAATCTGGACGAAGTAGCAGACGCAAACTTTCTGATCGCCCATCAGATTGAGCAATCGGAGGCGAGTATTGTCGCCAAGTGCCTGAAAGAACCGCTCGATATTGAATGCTTGTTTCGCTGCCATGCCGGAATTATATTCGCATTGACGGATGTGTAGAAAAGAAATATAGTCGCCTTGACGGATATGTCTGGAGGACATCATGGCAGAGCAGCTACTTGAATCGGTGAAGTCGAAGTATGGAGCAGTGGCAGAGAGTTCGCTGTCCAGCGATGACGCAGGTGTAACGGCTGTCGCCCAGGCTTTTGGCTACAGCGCTGAGGAGCTGACCTCGATCCCGGCCGAGGCCAACATGGGTCTCTCTTGCGGAAACCCCACCGCAATCGCATCCATTCGTCCGGGTGAGATTGTGGTCGATCTCGGCTCCGGTGGCGGCCTGGATGTATTTCTCGCTTCTCCGCTGGTCGGACCGGAAGGCAAGGCCATCGGCATCGATATGACCCCGGCAATGATCGAGCGGGCCCGCACGAACGCTCTCTCAGGCGGCTATAAGAATGTCGAGTTCCATCTATCGACCATCGATAAGATTCCGCTTCCTGATGCCTCAGTTGATTGCGTCATCAGCAACTGTGTCATCAACCTCGCTCCCGACAAGCCTGCCGTTTTCAGAGAAATTGCGCGAGTGCTGAAACCGGGTGGCCGTCTGGCAGTGAGCGATATTGCTCTGAAGAGCGAACTGCCGCCTGAGGTGGCGGCCAGCATGGCGGCCTACGTCGGCTGCATCGGCGGCGCGATTCTCATCAATGACTACCGGGATGGGTTGCTTGCTGCTGGGTTCGAACACGTCAAGATCGTGGACAGCGGCGCAAATCTGAATGCTTATGCCAAAGTCGAGAACCAAGCTGGCTGCTGCTCGCCCTCGATGGATTCCGGGAACGCTGCATCCTGCTGTTCAACAGATACACCAGCGAGTCTGCATCAAGACCTGACTGACCTGCTCTCCAGGTATGACGTCAATGCGGCGGCGGCGAGCGTCAAGGTCTACGCCGTCAAACCCTCCGAGACCGCGTAGGCTCCCTGTTGCGGGCCGAAGACTATAGCGGTTTTCCAGTTGGTGTAGAGGGAATATGATGCCCTGAAATGGCTTTTTTCTCAAGAAAAAGCCGTCCTGCATATTCCTGGAAACTCCACGAAAACTGGAGAACCGCTATAACATCTCTACTGGATCAGGAATAACGGGGCCGATCAGCTTATCCCGGCCCAATGCGGCCAATACGCAGGCCGCTCCAGGTTTCTGACACCACAATGCTGTTGGCTGGGTTGCGGGCGTCGTAGCGGATGGAGACTGGCAGGTCGATGCGGCAGTTTTGCAGGTCCACGTACTCGCGCAGGTGGGTAACGTCCTGGGCGCACTCGTAGGTGACGCCGGCAATCTCATAGCGGTAGAGCAGCAGTTGCATGTCTTCCGGCTGGCTGCAGGTTTCGGCGTCCACGTCAGCCACTTCGGTCACGGTGCCGTCAATCAGGCGGCCTTCTTTTATCAGATACAGGCGCCTGCGCCGCTCGATTTCCGCTGCGGGCACCCGGCGGCTGCGCGCAACCAGCCAGACAGCAGCAGCCGTTACGGCCACGGCCAGCGCGACCACGCCGATCTGTTGAGGAGTGCGATGACCAAGGCTTTGCAGCAAATGATTGCGAATCACAGGGAAACACTCACGGCACTCTTTCTGTATCGGAAAACGAAGAGGCTATTCGCAGAATAGCCGAAAATCGTGATCTTGCGTTGAATGCCTGCCGGAGGGTCAGACCGCGTCGCCTGCAGGCCGCTGCGCTATACTTGAGGTTGACGACCATGCCGTATTCATCGATGCCTTCGCAGGCGAAAGCCCGCCGCTCCTCCGCTACTTCTGACCAGTCTTCGGCCCCGGGCCAGGGCAACCCGCAGCGCCCGCGCATCCGCTCCACCACCGTCATTTGCGTGCGGCGCAATGGCAGTGTGGTGATGGCCGCTGATGGACAAGTGACCCTGGGCGAAAGCGTCATCAAGCACTCGGCCAAAAAGATCCGCCGCCTGTACCAGGAAAAAGTGCTGGCCGGTTTTGCCGGGTCCACAGCAGATGCGTTTTCCCTGTTCAGCCGCTTTGAGTCGAAGCTGGAGCAGTTCGGCGGCAATCTGGAGCGCTCGGCCGTGGAACTGGCCAAGGACTGGCGTACGGACAAGATGCTGCGCTCGCTGGAAGCGCTGCTGATTGTGGCCGATACGACGCGCACCTTTCTGCTGAGCGGTGCGGGCGATGTGATTGAGCCGGACGAGGGGATTGCCACCATTGGCAGTGGCGGCTCCTACGCGCTGGCCTCTGCGCGCGCCTTGATGGAGAACACCGGGCTTTCCGCCCGCGACGTTGCCGAAAAGTCGTTGAAAATTGCCGGGCAGATTTGCATCTACACCAACGACCAGATCACGATTGAAGAATTGAAGGCATAGGCCGCAGGGCCTGTTGCCAGCGTGCCGCGCTGCCTGCGCCGGCCGCGTAAAAGGAGCAAGTTTCCATGGCCATTTATTTACCCGGAGCCGCAGAAGACCAGGCGCTCGCGCTGGATGAAATGACACCGCGCGAGATTGTTGCCGAGCTGGACAAGTACGTTGTGGGCCAGCATGCGGCCAAGCGTGCCGTGGCCATTGCGCTGCGCAACCGGATGCGCCGCCAGAAGCTGTCGCCGGAGCTGGCCGACGAAATCATGCCGAAGAACATCATCATGATCGGGCCGACGGGCGTGGGCAAGACCGAGATTGCGCGGCGGCTGGCCAAGCTGACCAATTCGCCGTTCCTGAAGGTGGAGGCCTCCAAATTTACGGAGGTTGGCTACGTGGGCCGCGATGTGGAATCGATGGTGCGCGACCTGGTGGAGTTTGCCATTGACATGGTGCGCGAAGAAAAGCTGGAAGAGGTGGAAGACAAGGCCGAGCTGAATGCCGAGGAGCGTCTGCTCGACCTGCTGCTGCCGCCCACGCCGGTGGCCCCGCCTGCACCCGCTGCGGGCGAGGCGACGGAGAGCAATGTCATCAGCCTTCCGCTGGCGTCTGCAGCGGCTGCGCCGCACTCGACGGCGGGCAACGATTCGCAGCAGCGCACGCGGGAAAAACTGCGCCAGCAGTTCCGCGAAGGCCGTCTCGACGACCGTATGGTGGAGATTGACGTACGCGAGCGCAATGCGCCCAGCTTTGAGATCATCTCCAACCAGGGCATTGAGGAGATGGACATCAACCTGAAGGACATGCTGCCCAGCCTCTTCGGCCAGCGCACGAAAAAGCGCAAGATGAAGATCGGCGAGGCCTTCGATTACCTGGTGCAGGAAGAAGAGCAACGGCTGATCGACATGGACCAGGTGACGCGGCAGGCGGTGGAGCGCGTGGAGAACTCAGGCATCGTTTTTCTGGATGAAATCGACAAGATTGCCGGGCGCGAAGGCGGCCACGGGCCGGATGTTTCCCGCGAAGGCGTGCAGCGCGATATTCTGCCGATCGTCGAGGGCACTACGGTCAACACGCGCTATGGCATGGTTTCCACGGACCACATCCTGTTCATTGCCGCGGGCGCATTTCATGTTTCCAAACCCAGCGATCTGATTCCGGAACTGCAGGGCCGCTTCCCGATCCGCGTGGAGCTGCAATCGCTCACGGTGGGCGACTTTATACGCATACTTACGGAGCCGAAGTCGTCGCTGGTGAAGCAGTCCACGGCGCTGCTGGAAACCGAAGGCATCAAGCTGGAGTTCACGCCAACGGCGCTGGAAGAGATGGCGCAGTTCGCCTTCAAGGTGAATGAGACCACGGAAAATATCGGCGCGCGGCGGCTGCACACCATCATGGAGCGCGTGCTGGACGAGATCAGCTTCCAGGCGCCGGATCTGTTCAAAAACGTGAAACCCTCAGCCGGTGCAGAAGGTGTTGTGGAGCAGATTGCCGCAACCGCCGACGCCGCCAAGCCATCCCCATTGCCGGTGGTCGATCGCACCACGGAAGCGGGCATAGAGAAGGTGATCGTGGTGGATTCCGAATACGTGCGCCAGCAGGTGGCCTCCATCGTGAAAGACCAGGACCTGTCGCGCTACATTCTGTAAACTCTGAGGGCCTTAAGTTTCAGCAAAGATCGGACAGCATTGCCCCCCAAAATGGAGCCAATCCCTTGAAGGTGTGCAATGATAGTGCCAGAGAAATCTCTTATATAGAGCAATCGGTTCTGCATCCAATGCCGCACATATTTAAGGGCTGCGCCGTCTATAGAAGTTCACCCGTTAGCATCTAACTCAATTTTACGTACCGCCTGAACAGATCTTATGGTTGTGACAGTTGCCAAAATCAGGAAGAAATTTGTCCACGTTGCGGAATTGGATGGCTTGCGTGGACTTGCCGCATTGTGTGTTGCTTTTCACCATCTCGTCGCAACCTCGATTAATCCACTGCTTTGGCAACGCCCGGTTCAATGGACATATGACGTCAGCAAATATGGCGCATTCGGCGTAGATATATTCTTTGTACTGTCCGGATTCTTGATTACTTCTCTTCTTTTATTAGATCGAGAGAGCCCGAATTATTTTCATAATTTTTACTGGAAGCGTACGCTTCGCATTTTGCCGCTTTATCTGATTGTTTTGGGGTTACTTGCTTGGATTCTCCCTGATGCACGTCCCTATGTTGTTCTCAGTCTGTTGTTTATTTCTAATTTTGCGAATGTTTTCCATGTTGTAGCAGACGGGCCGTTTTGGACGCTCGCTATTGAGGAGCAGTTCTATCTCTGTTGGCCACAGTTCGTGCGGCGCATGAGCCCAGAGCTGCTATATCGGTCTGCACTTCTGTTCTGTTTTCTTGGACCTTTGCTGAGGCTCGCAGCTGTTGCTGTCCGCCATCACAATTTCTGGCCAACACCATTTCGCTGCGATGGCCTGACAATGGGTGCTGTCCTGGCCTGTCAGAATTATCTGCTGGGATTCCAGGAAGATCGAGAAGTTGCAACACGCTGGTGGAACAAGACCGGGCGATGGGCAGCGTTGTTGGGATTCACGATTGTCACGACATGTGTTATCGCGGCGCATTTTTCGGCAACCGAACTGATTGCAGAGGCCCTGTTTCTGTCTGGTATATCCCTTCTTAGTTACGGATGCATTGCATATGCCCTGACGCACCCTAAATCCAAACTGTTATCGGGATTTCGAAATCCGGTAATGATTTTCTTTGGGGATATCAGCTATTGCTTTTACATAACGCATCTTTACATCATTCGCCTCTATGATCACTGGTGTGGTAGCTTGCAGCCTGGAGATGTTGCAGCTCTAATACTTCGTGCAGTGGTAGTGATTGCTATTACTGTACTGGTATGTTTGTTCTCTCGTTATATGATTGAACGGCCAGCGCAATCACTACGACGTTATGTATTGCGCTAAAACTTCGTCAGTCAGATTGCCCTGATTGCAGGCTCCAAGCCTTCTCCAGCAGGTGGCCTCTATCGTGAAAGACCAGGGCCTGTCGCGCTACATCCTGTAACAGTTGATTGTTCTGTGCTGCAATCATGCGCTCCCGCCATGCCCATCGGGGGAATCTGCGATGGGCGATGGGCATGGTGCTATTGCGGAGCCAGTCCTTTGGGCTGCTCTTTGGGGTGCAGCACGGAGCGCCACGTGGGCCAGAACTCGCGGATGGTGTCGCTGGCCATCATACCGATGATGGACGACCGGAAGGTGGTCAGCACATCGTGGCCTTCGCTGCTGGCCTCCGGGTAGTAGGTTGCAGTGAGTCCTGCGGCTTCGGCGCGTCCCAGCCAGGCGGAATAGTTGAAGGTGGTGGCGCCGGCGTCGGTTTTCGTGACAAAAGTCCGGCTTACGGCATGCCACAGCCGCGAAGGAATGCTGCCAGTCGCCTGCCGGTAATAGCGAGGGTCTTCATGCAGCAGCGAGGCCATCACACCGTCTGACAGGAAGCGCTGCGTGCCCTGTCGCAGATAAGCCACCCCCAGCCGCTTGCCAAAGGCATCCGCTCCGGGGCCATATTTGGGGTCACCGCCCACCATCTGTTCGTAAATGGCGGCGCGGAAGGCCGTGATGGAGCCATAGGGCGAAAGCTCGGTTTTGGCAACCATGTGGAACTTGTTCTGCCAGGTGAGCGGCGGAGCCGTTTGCCAGGGCGAAATGGTCCGGTGCAGGTTGGAGGCTGGTTTGTGAAAGTCGTAGGTGGGAGCAGTCTCCGTGCCCTCCGGCAATGCGCCGGAATGGTGGGGTTGCTGATTGGGCAAGGCCGACAAGGCCGGAGAAGGGCAATCCGGCAGGGCTGCCTGCTTTTGCGATTGTGCCAACAGCGCGGGAGAAGCCAGCAGCAGGAGAGTCGCGCTGGTGACAGAGACAATCGAAACCGACATGCGCACATCACTCCCCGGGGTCCGGAAATTTACCAGCCTATCGCACCGCCGCAACAACCACTTGCTTTCAAAAAAGAACGGATATGGTGGATGGACTCGGAATCTGCATGAAAAGTTAGGTGCCCGGACGCAGAAAAGGCATTTATTGCTCAGTTGAACCGCTTCAGCGCCGGCGGAACCATCGGCTATATGCAACAGCCTGCGTGCCGAGCACAGAGTTGCAACTGTTACATCAGCAGACGCGGTTCTTCCGGCGAAGCAATGGACTTCCTGCGCCGGTCCAGCTCCACGCGCACCAGGTTCAGGCCGTAGATGCAGCCCTCGAACTGCTCGGTGAGCTTCTCAAAGAGCGGAGCTTCGTTGGCATACTCAAACAGGTTGAACTGCGAAACGATGTGGTAGCTCTCCTTGCCTGCGCGCACCAGTTCCAGCAGGCCTTCTTTTCTGGCAAAGCGGCCCGGATGGGCTGCTTCCGGAAAAAGTCCGGCGACGAAAAGTGCGTAATCGCCAATGTGCTTGCGCACCTCGCGTTCGCGGTCAAACGAGTAGGCCAGCCCAAAGACCGGGTCAGACGCCGCCATCATTTCATCCACAGTTGTCAGCGTGCGTCCCTGTAGATTGCGAATGCAGTACACCTTCTCCGCAGAGCTGAATTCGGTGAGCACATCGGCAACGTAAGCGGAAACCTCCACATCATCGATTCCGATGCCTTCCGTGTAGCAATTTCTTACGACCTCATGAAACATCTGCCGCAACGAGCCCGACTCTGGCACCATAACGTCCCCCCCCGTATGGCCTGTAGCCTTACTGTAGTTCTTTCCTGCACGGGGGCTGTCACGAACGCGGCCCGCGTACAGGATTACCTGGTACTTTACGGAGTTAACGCCAGATGACAAGTGCGAATGTAGTGACCACGCATCTTTGCTGGCACTCCTCTGGCAGGAGCGCAAGCACTTCCGTGACCAAAGGCGGACACGAAAGGAACCACAGAAATGCAGTCCCGACACTATTGCAGGAAATTCCCGACAGAGGCAAACTATAAGTAAGGGTAGGGAGTCTCTAAAGAACCAGGAGAGATCGCGAGCACGAGAAGTCTGGCGCTGCTGCGCACGGAAAAGGAAAACAAATGTCAAAGAGCTTACTGGAACAGCTTCGGGCAGTAACGGTCGTAGTGGCCGACACCGGCGATATGCAGGCGATGGAGCGCTTCAAGCCGCAGGACAGCACCACCAACCCGTCTTTGATCACCACTGCTGCGCAAATGCCGCAGTATCAGTCGATTGTGGACAACGTGCTGCTGGATGCCAGGAAGGAACTCGGTGCGGAGGCGAAGGACTCCGACGTGGCCACGCTGGCCTTTGAGCGCCTGGCTGTCGAGTTCGGCAAGAAGATTCTGGCCATTGTTCCGGGCCGCGTCTCCACGGAAGTGGATGCCCGTTTGTCCTATGACACGGAGGGCACCATTGCCAAGGCCCACTGGATCATTGACCAGTACGACAAGGTCGGCATCTCGCGTGAGCGCGTGCTGATCAAGATTGCTTCCACCTGGGAAGGTATCCGCGCGGCGGAAGTGCTGGAAAAGGAAGGCATTCACTGCAATCTGACCCTGCTTTTCGGCGTTCACCAGGCCATTGCCTGCGCTGAGGCGGGCGTCACCCTGATTTCGCCCTTCGTTGGCCGCATTCTGGACTGGTACAAGAAGGACACAGGCAAGGACTACGTCGGTGCGGAAGACCCCGGCGTCCAGTCCGTCACCATGATCTACAACTATTTCAAGAAATTCGGCTACAAGACACAGGTGATGGGCGCCAGCTTCCGTAACATTGGCGAAATCACAGAGCTGGCCGGCTGCGATCTGCTCACCATCTCTCCGCAACTGCTGGCTGAGCTGGATGCCGCGCAGGGCGAGCTGCCGTTGAAGCTGGATGCCGCGAAGGCCAGGAGCCTCGTCATCGAGAAGATCACCATCGACAAGGCGACCTTCGACAAGATGCACGCCGAGGACAAGATGGCCTCCGACAAGCTGAGCGAAGGCATCAAGGGCTTCAGCGCGGCGCTGGAAAACCTGGAGAAGCTGCTGGCAGATCGTCTGGCCCAGTTGAGCGAATCGGCCGTTGCTGCTCGTTAAGCGGCAATCGTAAGACAGGAATGGCAGGAGGGCCTTTGCTCTTCTGCCATTGGTTTTTGCGCTATTGGGCCGGGGGAACCGCCAGCTCGACCGGCGTGGAGTGCCCGCTTTCATTGCCCGCCTGGTCCACGGCGCTGATGCGGTACGCATAGCGGTGGCCCGGCTGAACGGCTGCATCCTGAAAAGTGGGAGCAACGGCCAGTGTGGCCCTGCTGTTCAGCGGCACAGGCGCGTTGTTGCTGGTTTCATCCTGCCGGTAGACCAGATAACCGGCCAGATCGGGCTCAGTGTTGGGCGTCCAGGACATATCCACCGAATAGGCAGAGGAATTACCGGCGCTGCCTGCCGCAGCAGGAACCAGCACCGCGTCCAGTCCAGTCGGCGCTGCGGGCGGAAAGGTGTCCTGCACGGCCAGCGTCACAGGACTGCTGAGCGGACCACGCAGCTCCACCTGCTGGCTGCCAACGGTCAACTGCTCCACGCGTTGGATGGTGTAGCGATAAGTGCTGCCAAAGCGGGCATTTACATCCAGCGCCTGCCCGGGGTCGTTGCCATCCGGCACGGCAATGCGCAGCAGTTGCTTTACAGGCTCCACGTTCCTGCTGTTGAGTTGGGAGTCCTTCCTGGCTGCATGTTCAGCGGCCGGTTTTTCCAGCAGCTCTCGCGTTACCAGTAATTGCGTAGTAGTGCCTTTGCTGGCCGCCTGCCAGCGCAGCATCACGCCCTGCTGCGTGGTGGTGGCGGAAAAGGCGTTGATCATCGCCGGAGCTGCTCCTCCAGCCACAAAGGCCCTATTCGAGAGCCCCGCACTGCGGCGCTCGGCATTCAGCACTTCAACACGATAGGTCAGCAGGTGCGCCTCGCCCGAAGTAAGTGCCGCAGGCAGGGTGTCCTGCGCGCTGGCCGTTGTATTTGGTGCGGCGCTGAATGTGGCGACCTTGTCGCAGTGCTCTTTTACCGTCGGTGCGCCAACGCTGCGGCAGACTTTGACCGTCTGCGTCCCCTTCAGTGCAAGGCCATCGGTGGTTTCTTTGGGCATGGTCCAGTGCAGTTGCACTATACTGCCTGCTCGTTCGGCTGCAAGGTCTTTGACCGGTGTGGGAAGCTTGAGCGACGGCGGCTGGGGCATGCCAACATTGCCGCATCCGGTCAGGGCTACCGGCAACAAAGCCAGTTCCGCCAGAAGAACGGCCCGGAGCAGTCTTCTGGACGTCATCTTGTTCCGGTGCATCAGCATATCCGTATCAGCGTAGCAGAGATGCTGTGCTTTGTTGCACTTTACTCTTCCAGTACAGCGCGTAGCGCAGCCTCCAACTGTGGATGCGCAAAGCGGAACCCGGCCTGCAGCAGCCGCGACGGTTGCACCCGCGCACTGCACAAGATGGTGGACTGCGCCATTTCTCCAAAGGCCAGGCGCAGCGCCAGCGCAGGGGCAGGCAGCAGGGCCGGCCGGTGCAGCACGCGGCTCATCGTGCGGGTGAACTCCGCGTTGGTCACTGCATCTGGCGCAACGGCATTTACGGCACCGCACAGCGACTCCTGCCGTAGCGCAAACTGAATCAGGCCGACGACATCCGGCAGGGAAATCCAGCTCATCCATTGTCGGCCCTGGCCCAGCCGCCCACCCAGTCCGGCGCGGAAGATTGGCAGCATGTGGGCCAGCGCGCCCCCGTGCAGGCTCAGGATCACGCCAAAGCGCAGATGCACGACGCGGATGCCGACCTGTTCGGCGATGCGCGTGGCGGCTTCCCAGTCGCGGCAAAGCTCCGGCAAAAAGCCGTTGCCAGCGGCGGAATCCTCGGTGAGCACTTCGTCTCCGCGGCAGCCGTAAATTCCTATAGCAGAAGCACATACCAATACTCGCGGCGGGGCGGAGCACTGTGCCAGCAGCTGCGCGAGCCGTTCGGTGGTTGTCACGCGGCTGCTGCGAAAGCGCGCCTTCCGTGCGGCCGTCCAGCGCCCGGCGCTCAGGTTTTCTCCGGAAAGGTGAATGGCCGCGGTAAATCCTTCCAGACTGGGGGCATTTGGCAGCGGGTCTGCTGCATAAGGGTCCCATTGCAGCGCTGCTTCTCCCGCGGCCGGGGCGCGGCGCACCAGCGAGACGACTGTCGCGCTGGTCGGCGTCGGGGCCGATTCCAGCGCCCCGCGCAAAGCTGTTCCTACCAGGCCACTTGCTCCGCTCAACAAAATCCGCATGGAGTGATCTCCTTTGTTCTCTGGATGCGAATGACGTTCTTCCAGTAAGAATGGCTTTCAGATTGCTCCAGTTGGGATGGGGCAATCCCGATGGTGCTATCGTAGGCGATCGCGGCGTCATTTTATTGATGTTGCTTCAATCTGGTTTTATAATAGTAAAAGATTGGAACCTGGATCGCTGGTTTCCCCGGAGGGTAATCATGAATCTACAGAATCCGAATCTAAGCAACATCGACCCGGAAACGGCTGAAAACTTCATTGCGGAAAAGCGCATCGGCGAGCGCATCAAGCGGCTTCGCCTGAAGAAGTCCATGGGACTGGTGGAGCTGGGCCGCCACGCAGGCTTGTCGGCAAGTTTTCTCTCGCAACTGGAAACGGGCCGGGTAGTGCCGACGCTGCGCAATCTGGCGCGCATTGCCATGGTCTTCGGCAAGGATCTTTCGTATTTCTTTGAGCCCGAACCCCACTCGCTCTTCCGCGTGCACCGCAGGAAGGAGCGCATCCGCCTGCCGCAGACCGGGGTGGACGACCCTACTTATTACTTTGAAAATCTGGGCTACATGGTGCCGGACCGACAGGTGGATCCATACCTGGCCGAGTTTGTTCCGGTGAAAAAAGGGCAGGAGATCCGGCCGCATGTGCATCCGGGGTATGAGTTCCTCTACATGCTGGAGGGCGAACTGGAGATCCAGCACGGCGACCAGACGCACGCGGTGAGCGCCGGAGACGGGGTGTATTTCGACGCCAGCACCCCGCACAGCTATCGCTGTGTGGGCAAGGGCGCTGCTAGGGCCATTCTGGTGACGATGCACCAGCAGCAGGCACAGCCGGCCATGCACCTGCGTCCGATGGGATCGGCGATGGCGGGTGCGGGACGGACGTCGGCTGCCGGAGCGGCACCGCGGGTGCCGGATGCGCCGCGGACGGCTGGAGCGCCCAGGCCGAAGCCAGTGGTGTAGCCCCCTGCGCGCATCATTGCCCTGTAAAGCGGGCAGGCGCGATACCATGGTAGTGTTCGAGGTTGACGCCCATGCACCGCATCTCCGTGGTGATGAAAGATAAACTGGTTCCGCTGATTCCTGGCCGCCCGCTGGCCGACAGCCGCTTTTCTCCCTGGAAAGGGCTGGCAGTCGAGAAGCACTGTGTTGGGGCCATTGAAATTCCTGAGCATGAGCATGCCAGCTATTGCCTGCACATGCAGACCAGCGGCCCGGTGGAGATGGAGTGGCACTCCCACGGCAAAACCGGACGGCAAAGCACCCAGACTGGCGCACTGATTCTGGTGACGCCCGGCTCCAGCCACGGGTTGCGCTGGAGTGGGGCGTCGCTGCGGGTGCTGGTATCGATCGATCCCACATTGCTGGAACGGGCGCTGCTGGAGTTGGATGGCAGAGGGGCCATTCCGCTGGACAGCCGCTGGGGTTTCCGCGATCTGCAACTGGAGCTGCTGCTGACAGAAATCGCCCGCGAAATGGAGGCCGGCTGGACGATGGGTGCGCTCTACGGCGATCTGCTGGGGATGTCGCTTTCGCTGGCGCTGGTGCGCAAATACGGCAATGCGCAGGCCCACGGTGCAATGGCCCGCGGTGGCATTGCCGGGGCCAGGCTGAAACGCATTCTGGAATACATGGAAGAGCGCTGCCAGACGAGTCTGCGGCTGGCGGACCTGGCGGAAGTGGCCGGGCTGAGCGAGTTCCACTTCGCGCGTTCTTTCCGGCAGAGCACGGGGCTGCCGCCGCATCAATACCAGTTGCAGTTGCGCATGCAGAAGGCCAAAAGCCTGCTGCGCGCGCCACAACAGAATGTGGCGGAGGTGGCCGCACTGATGGGTTTTCCCAGCGTCAGCCATTTTTCGCGGACCTTCAAGCGGTTGGTGGGAGTAAATCCCTCCGACTGGCGCAGAGGGGCCTGAGTGGGGTTGCCGGAACGGGCGGTGGATGCCGCGGCGCCTGCGATTACCGGGCTTGCCGTTTCCTGCGGTTTTCTGCGCGTGCTGCCCTGCGATTGCCGTAAAAATCATAGAAAATAGAGGAGTTGTCTGCGAATGGCGGATGATTTGCGGCAGTCATTTGCAGTTCTGAGAAGTGAGCTTGTTTTGACCAGTTGAGGGCGGGTGGATATGGTGGTGGAAGTAGCAGGCGTCTTGTCGGTTCTGGCGCATATTGTGATGGTGATGTCGCTGCTGGTGTGGTTCGGGCTGGGCATGCCGAAGACGAAGAAGGACTTCTGGGCGCGCTTCAAAAATGAATTTCTGAGCCTGACCCCGAAGCCGCAGAAGGCGCGGACGGTGAGCCGTCCGGTGCGCTACACCACAGCCGAGCCAGCCACGCTCAAAGAAACCAACAATCCTGAATAATGCTGCTACAGCCGCCGCTGCTTACAGCGGCTTTCCATCCGGCAGAAACAAGGACTCCACTTCGCGCCAGTTGTTCACGCGGCGATAGCTGTTCACCAGCAGATTGTGCGGCGAGCTGAAGAGGATGCCTTCGCCGGCAAAGCGCAGGAAGTGGCGCGGAGTGTCGTCGACCAGATAGTCCGCATTCAGGATGCTTTTGTCGCCGCAATAGACCACGTTCAGTGGAGAAATGAACGGAAAATGCTGCTGCAGCCAGCGGTATTTGGAGCTGAAGGAGTTGGGAAACTCCATGGCCGCCGTGGCGATGAAGACTTCATAGTGCCCGCTGAGCCGCCGCAGCACTTCCTGGCTGTCCTGCATAACGGGCAGATCGTCAAAAAAATGCGCTGTCCGCAGATAGCCGGCAACCTTCTGAAAGCGGTCGGAGGGGATCACATCCCAGATGGCTTTTCCGTGCAGATCCGTTTTGCTGATCGTCTCGTTGTGTTCCTGGTTGTACAGCTCCAGATAGGCGGTCATTGTGTCCGCCAGCACGTCGTCCATATCCACGGCAATTCTCTTCATACATCTATGGATACCAGACGCGCTTCCCAAAAAGAACAATCCGGCGCTGCGAAAAAGCAGGCAACAGCGTTAGACGATGGTCAGGAGGTCGCCCCGGCGCTCTTCTGCTCAGAACTGGCTGCCGGGGCCGACTTCTTCTTTTCCGCCGTGGCAACCTGCGGCAGGCGGCCGGTGTGGTCGTAGTACAGAATGCGGCTACAGGACTCGCAGGTGACCACGGCGCCGTCGCGCAGTTCATTCCATTTCTGCGGGCGCACCAGCATCTGGCAGGCGCTGCACTTCTGGTCAATGCCTTCGGCCACGCCACTGCCGCGGGTCTTGCTGGCGCGGTCATAAGTGGCCAGCATGGGCTCGCTGATGTCGCTGCGCACGGCAAGGCGTTCGGCTTGCAATCGTGTGAGTCCGGCCTCGCTGCAGGTGGTGGTTTCGCGCGCTTTTTCTTTTTCGCGCTCGATCAGTCTGCTCTGGGCTTCCAGCTCGGCGGCGGCAGCGGCGCGCGCTGCTTCCTGCTGCTCGCTGCGCTCCATGCTCTCCAGTTCGACATCTTCCAGGCGGCGGATTTCGGACTCGGCAAAGCTCACTTCATGCTGCAACGCTTTGTATTGCTCGTTCGTCTTCACGCTGTCGATCTGCTGCCGGTATTTGCCAATCTTCTGCTGCTGGTCGCGCACGTCCGACTCCAGTGCGCGGCGTTGGGCCTCTTCCGTCTTCAGCGCAGCCACTGCCTCCTGCACGGTATTGCGTGCTGTGGTCAGGCGCGCTTCTATTGCGGCCAGATGTTTTGGCAGCGCGGCAATCTCCGCGGTGAGGCGCGCCATTTCCTGGTCCGTCTTCTGCAGCAGAATCAGCTTTTCCACGTCGATGTGCATCGGTCCCTCACCACCACTCTACTCGCAACGAAAAATTAACCGAAATGGAATCGTGCATTCTCAAAAAAACCGGGCAGGGATCAGCAGCGGTAAGACGCTCCGGCTATCAGCATCAACAGAGCCGGTATTGGACGCAAAATGGCTGCATCCCTGAGAGTGTAAACGGACTCTAAGACAGTACGCATGACTGAACCTGCAAACGAATTAGCCGCCCAGGAGCGCGCCGACGCTGCCTGGAAGCCGCGCGCCAATCCCTGGGTCATTGCCCTTACGGTAACGCTGGCCACGTTCATGGAAGTGCTGGACACGTCGATCGCCAACGTGGCGCTGCCGCACATTGCCGGCGGGCTGGGGGCATCGCAGGACGAAGCCACCTGGGTGCTGACCTCGTATCTGGTGTCGAATGCCATCATTCTGCCGGCCAGCGCTTATCTGACGACGTTTATTGGCCGCAAGCGCTTCTATATGATCTGCGTGGTGCTCTTCGGCATCAGCTCCATGCTGTGCGGACTGGCTCCATCGCTGCCGCTGCTGGTCTTTTTCCGCGTCTTGCAGGGCGCAGGCGGCGGCGGGCTCGCTCCCAGTGAGCAGGCGATTCTGGCCGACACGTTCGAACCGAAAAAGCGCGGGCAGGCCTTTGCGCTTTACGGCATGGCGGTGGTCTTTGCCCCCGCCATCGGACCCACGCTGGGCGGCTGGATTACGGACAACTACGACTGGCGCTGGATATTCTTCATCAATGTTCCCGTGGCCATCCTCTCGCTGTTTTTAACCTCGCGCCTGGTGGAAGACCCGCCGCATGTAAAGCGCGAAGTGGTGCAGATGCAGAAGCGCGGGCTGAATCTGGACTACTTTGGATTCGCGCTGCTGGCGCTGGGCTTTGGTTCGCTGGAGTTCATTCTGGACAAAGGCCAGGAGGACGACTGGTTCGGCTCGCATATCATCACTGCCTTCACAATCCTCTGCGTCACTGCGCTGGTTTCGTTGCTCGTATGGGAAATTGTGCAGTTGCGGCAAGGCAAAAAGCCGATCCTGAACCTGAAGCTCTTCCTGAACAAAACCTTTGCCGTGTCGTTCACGCTGATGTTTGTGCTGGGCTTTGCTTTGTATGGCACCACGGTGCTGATTCCGCAATTTGTGCAGACGCTGCTGGGCTATACGGCAGAGCTGGCCGGGCTGGTGATTTCGCCGGGTGGCGTAATGGTGATGGTGATGATGCCGCTGGTGGGTTTTCTGGTAGGGAAGGTCGATCCCCGCTATCTGATTGCCTATGGCTTTTTCATCAGCGCAGCGGCGCTGGCGCTGATGCACACGCTCAATCTGGGCGTCAGCTATGAATACATCATGCTGCTGCGCGTCTTTCAGGCCTCCGGGCTGGCGTTTCTGTTTGTTCCCATCAACACGGTCTCCTATACGGACATTCCGCGCTCGCAGAACAACGATGTCTCCGGGCTGACGAATCTGGCGCGCAATATTGGGGGCAGTGTGGGTACTTCGTTTGTGGCCACCATGCTGGCGCGCCGGGAGCAGGCGCATGAAGTGAACATGGTCTCGCACCTGACGCCCAGCGACCCTGCCTTCCAGCAGCGCGTTGCTGCGCTGAAGCAATATTTCATGACCAGCGGCGGTCTGACTTCCAGTCCGCAACAGGCCACGTCGCTGGCCGAGGCGAATATTTACCAGCAGATGCATGCGCAGTCCGCCATGCTGGCGTATCTGGACATTATTGCGGTGCTGGCAACCGGATGCGCCTTGATGATTCCGCTGGTCTTCCTGATGAAAAAGCGCCGCAGCCCGGCGGGCGAAGTGGCCATGCACTGATTTTTCAGGAGATGGAACGGCTCCTGATACACTGCATCTTCTGCATTCTGAATTCCTTCTGCGGAGATGCGCCTTGAAACGCACACTGAAGCGTCCACTTCTTGTCCTGCTGCTTTCCGCTCTTCTGCCTGCCACCATCGCCGCCGCCTTTGCGCAACCGCCTGCGAACGGAAAGCAGTGGACGGTGGAGGACATTTTTCGCAATGGCGGGCCGACGGGTGATCCGGTGAAGGGCCCGGTCTGGAGCCCGGACAGCCGCTGGCTCACATTTATTGCGCCAGACAACCAGATTGGCGAGGCGGACGACATTGTGCGGGTGGATGCGCTGACCGGGAAAGCCAGCGTGCTGGTGAGCCACAACCGCGTGGCCGGGCTTTCCGGCGGGCACCTCAGCGAGCAGGACCGCGACCATCGCTCGCGTTACGATCTGCCCAGCTACATCTGGGCCGACGATTCGCATCATCTGCTGCTCGATACTACCGGTCAGCTCTGGATTTACAACATCGACAACGGCACCGGCATCCAGATTGCCTCCACCGGATCGGGCAGTGGCGACGACCCGAAGTTTTCTCCGGATGCGAAGTCTGTGTCGTACATCCGCGACCACAATCTGTATGTGCACGCGCTGAACAGCACAACGCAGCCGCCGCTGACAAAGACCGACTCGAATGCGGTGCTGAATGGCGAAGTGGACTGGGTGTATCTGGAAGAGCTGGATGTGCGCAGCAACTACTTCTGGTCTCCGGACTCGTCGAAGATTGCCTACCTGCAGATGGATGAGACGGCAGTGCCGCAGTATCCGATTACGGACTGGATTCCGACACACGCCACGGTGGAGTTGCAGCGCTATCCGCAGCCCGGCGACAACAATCCGGATGTGCGCGTCGGCGTGGTGAGTGTGCACAGTGGCAGAACCAGCTGGGTCAACATTCCGGACTTCAGCGCGCACAACGACTATATTCCGCGCTTTGGCTGGCTGGACCGGAACACAGTCTATGTGGAGGTGTTGAAGCGCAGCCAGAAGGAACTGGATCTGTACTTTGCCGATGTGAACAGTGGCGTGGTGCAGAAGGTGTATACGGAGACGGATGCGAAGTATCTGGACACGAACTACGACATTCAGTTTTTGCAGAATGGCCGCTTCCTGAAGTTGAACTGGCAGGACGGTCACACGCATCTGTATTTGTATGGCTACAACGAGAAGAAGCCGCTGGCGAATGAGGTGGCACAACTGGCCAGGCTGACGCCGGGCGACTACGAAGTCGCTGGCATTGCTGGCGTGGACGAAGCAAAGCAGACGGTCTTCTACATTTCCAGCGAAGGCGATCCGCTGCAGGAGCAGCTCTGGAGCGTGCGGCTGGACGGCAGGGACAAACGCCAGTTGACGCACACGGTGGGCACGCATGAGGTTGTGATGTCGCCAGACAGCAAGCATTTTTCGGACATCAGCTCTTCGACACTGCACCCGCCGGTGGCCAGCCTGTGCGTGGTCGATGGAGAATGCAGGGCTTTCTGGAAGTCGCATCCGCTGGACCCCGCATACAAGCTGAATCCGCCGGTGATTCTGGATCTGAAGGCCAGGGACGGGACTCTGCTATATGGTTCGCTCACGTTGCCGGAAGGCACGGCGGCCACGGCAACGGTGCCGCTCATTCTGAACCCGTATGGCGGCACACATGCGCAACTGGTGGCGGACAAGTGGGGCGGCTCGGCCCTCCTCTTCGATCAGTTGCTGGCGCAGCATGGCTTTGCCGTGCTGCATGTGGACAACCGCGGCATGGGCGGGCGCGGCCGCGACTTTGAGCAGTTTGCGTATCACAACTTCGGCCCCATCCAGTTGCAGGACCAGCTGGCGGCGCTGGATGAAGTGCTGGCCAAATATCCGCAGTTGAATCCAGATCGCCTGGGCTGGTGGGGATGGAGCTGGGGTGGCCACTTTACGCTCTATGCCATGACGCATTCGGACCGCTTCAAGGCTGGTGTTTCCGTGGCTCCGGTGACGGACTGGAAAAACTACGACTCCATCTACACGGAGCGCTATATGGGCACGCCGGGCGACGACGCGGAGGCCTACAAGCAGGGCTCTGATGTGAACTTTGCGGCGAATCTGAAAGGGCGCCTGCTGATTGCGCATGGCACGGGCGATGACAATGTACACATTCTGAATTCCGTGCAGATGATTCAGAAGTTCATCGATGCGGGTGTGCCGTATGATCTGCAGATCTTCCCGCGCAAAACGCATTCCATTGCCGGTTACACGGCACCCACGGAGTTGTTCAACCGCATTCTGAAGCAGTTTGAGATGTACGTGAAGTAGCGCCGGGAACAACGAAGTTCCGAAAAGGATGAAGGATGCACCCTGCTGCACAAGTGAATGATGCGGAACTGGTCCGCGGGCGGACTACGCTGGGCGACTTTGAGCTGACAGTCTGCACGGACGGCACCTATCTGCTGGACGGCGGCGCCATGTTTGGCGTGGTGCCCAAGGCGCTGTGGCAGAAGCGCGCTCCGGCGGATGAGGACAACTGCATTCTGCTGGGGCTGAATACGGTAATCGTACGCACCGGCAAGCATACGGTGGCGATCGAGACCGGCATCGGCAATAAACACAATGAGAAGATGCGCGCCATTTTTGGCAACCAGATGCTGCTGCCGCAATCGCTGGCGGCCGCAGGGGTAAAGCCGGAAGAGGTGGACATCGTCATCAACACGCACCTGCACTTTGACCATTGCGGATGGAACACGACGCTGCAGGCCGATGGCAAGGTGACGCCGACCTTTCCCAACGCGCGCTACTTTGCGCATCGCGGGGAGGTGGAGCATGGGCATCTGCAACTGGAGCGCGACCGCGTCAGCTACCTGAGCCAGAATTACGATCCGCTGGTGGAAAGTGGGCAGATGACGCTGCTGGAGACGGCTGCCGGCCAGAAGCAGCAGCTTGCGCCGGGGATTGCCGTGGAGGTGTATCCCGGGCATACGGCGCAGTTGATGGCCGTGCATGTGGAGTCTGCCGGGCAGCATGCCTGCTACATCAGCGACCTGATTCCGACCAGTGCGCATCTGGATGTGACGTGGTGCATGGGATACGATCTGTATCCGCTTACGGTCATCGAGCAGCGCAAGCGCTTTTACCAGCAGGCCGTCCCGGAAAAATGGCTGGTGCTGTTCACGCATGACCATCACATCCCGATGGGTCATGTGGAGTGGAGCGACAAGGGCAAGCCCGTGTTGAAGGAACGCAGCGCATAGCGGGATGCGTTGTGCCTGCAAGGAGAAACCATGCCACGCCGAAACATACTTCCTCTGCTGTTGACAGCCTGTTGGCTGGCTCTGCCGGCCGCAGCCCAGGCAAAGCGCCCCATCACCTTCGCGGACATGATGCAGCTGAAGCGCATCGGCGGTCCGCAGATTTCCCCCAGCAGCCAATGGGTGCTGTTTTCTGCCGTGGATGTGGATTTGGAAAAGAACTCACGCATTTCGCACCTGTGGGTGGCGCCCGCCACCGGCGGCGATGCAAAGCAGGTGACCTTTTCCATGGAGGGAGAAAGCAACGGCCGCTTTTCTCCGGATGGCAAGCAGGTGCTGTTTGTAAGTGCGCGCGATGGCAGCGCGCAGATTTATCTGGCCAGCTTCAATGAAGCAAACGGCACTCTGGGCGTGGCCAACAAGCTGACGGGCATCAGTACGGGGGCCGATGGAGCCATCTGGTCTCCGGACGGAAAAAACATTCTTTTTCTTTCGAAGGTATATCCGGACTGCGCAAACGATGCCTGCAACCGCAGGCGCGATGCAGAAGCGGCCGGGTCGCAGGTGAAGGCGCGTGTCTTTACGCATCTGCTGTACCGCCACTGGAATGTCTTTACCGGCGACAAGCGCAGCCACATGTTCCTGGTTTCGGCAAGCGGAGGGACACCGCGCGACCTGACGCCGGCCAGCAACATTGGCGACCACGAAGCGCCCCCATTTTCGCTGGGCGGCCCGCAGGACTACAGCATTTCTCCCGACGGCAAAGAGCTGGCCTACACGGTGAATCTGGATCCTGTGCCCGCCATTAGTACGAACAACGATGTATTCACGCTACGGCTGGACGATCCGAATGCGAGGCCGGTGAAGGTTTCCACCAGCCTCGGCAGCGACGATGAGCCGGAGTATTCGCCGGATGGGCGATATATCGCATTCCGCTCGCAGGCCCGCGCCGGGTATGAGAGTGACCGCTTCCGGTTGATGCTTTACGACCGCGCAACAAAAGCGACGCGTGAGCTGCTGCCGAAGTTCGATCGCTGGGTGGATGAATTCGTCTGGGCGCCGGACTCGAAATCGATTTATCTGGCGTCGGGCAATTTTGGGGAAGAGCCGGTCTTTCAGGTGGCGCTGGATGGGCATCTTTTTGCGCAACTGACCGGGTCTGGCGAGTACAGCCAATTGGTCCCTTCACCGGATGGCAAGCTGCTGATTGCTGCGCGGTCGAGCGTGCGGGGGCCAGCGGCGATCGAGGCCATTTCACTGACGAAGGTGGTGAAGACGGCGGGCGCGATTCAGGCAGCGCGCAGAAAAGGCGGTCCCAGCGAACCGACGTATCCGGACAGCACCATCCAGTACATGCAGACCACAAAGCTGACGCATCTGAATGATGCGGTGCTGGCAGGGCTCGATCTGCCGCGGATGCAGCCCTTCTGGTTCTATGGCTCAGGCCGGGTGCGCGTCGAGGGCTTTCTGCTTAAGCCTCCTGCATTCGACGCGTCGAAGAAGTACCCGGTGAAGTTTTTGATCCACGGTGGTCCGCAGGGCGCGTGGAACAACAGTTGGAGCTATCGCTGGAATGCCGAGCTGTTCGCTGCGAGTGGCTACGTCGTCATCATGGTGAACCCGCGCGGTTCTACAGGCTATGGCCAGGCGTTTATTGATGGTGTGAATGGCGACTGGGGCGGACGCCCCTATATTGACCTGATGCGTGGGCTGACGCACGCCGAGTTGCACTATCCGTTTATCGACAAGACTCGCGAGTGCGCTCTGGGCGCAAGCTATGGCGGCTACATGGCCAACTGGATTCTGGGCCACACAGACCGCTTCCGCTGCATTGTGACGCACGATGGCATGTTCGATCCGGAGTCCGCGTATGGCTCCACGGATGAGCTGTGGTTCAACGAGTGGGAGTTCAAGGGCAAACCGTGGGACCATTACGGCAAGCCAGCCAGAGAGGACCCGTATCGCAGATGGTCGCCCGCGCTCTATGCAAAAAACTTCAAAACACCCACGCTGGTGGTGCACAGCCAGCATGACTATCGGCTGGATGTCTCAGAGGGCTTCCAGCTTTTCACCACGCTGCAACGGCTGGGCGTTCCCAGCAAAATGCTCTACTTCCCGGACGAAGGCCACTTTGTGCTGAGGCCGCAGAACAGCCAGCTCTGGTACAAAACGGTGAACGGCTGGGTGGACCAATATACGGGCCAACACACAGTGCAATCTGCAAATCAACCGGCAGGCCAGCACACGAGTGGCGCTGCTGCGCCGTCTCCGGCAAACTAGCTACGATGGCCTTTGCAAAGAAATTCCGCATGAAGGAGCCGCTCGGCGAGACGGCCCTGTATGACTATGCCGTGAACGCTCTGGCGCGCAAAATGCGCACGGTTGCGGAGTTAAAGCGGCTGATGCGCACACGCGTGGAAGCGGGCGCGCATGGCGACGCGAAAATGAATGCAGTGGTGGCCCGGCTGCAGGAACAGAAGTATCTCAGTGATGCCCGCTATGCTGCCGACTACACCCGCATGCGGCAGGAGAATGAGAAGTTCGGCAAGCGCCGCGTGCAGCAGGATTTGATTCGCCACGGTGTAGAGAAGGGCCTTGTCGTCAAAACGCTCGACACCGCCTACGAAGACGTGAATGAGGCCGAGCTGGCGCGCCGCTTCATCGCTCGGAAACGCTTGAAGCAGCCTGCGAATGAAAAGGAGACGGCCCGCGCCATGCGCATGCTGGTTCGCGCTGGCTTCAGCACGGGGACGGTCTTTAAAGTGCTGCGCGCCTGGCATGTGGACGACGAGGCGCTGGCCGCGCTGGAGCATCTTTCCGATGAAAACGACGAGCCGGAAGACGCCGACTAGGGATGAAGCAGGCGGGCGGGCATGAGCTGGACCGCATCATTGCGGTGGACTGGTCCGGCCGCGTGGATGTTGCCGGCCAGCGCAAACACATCTGGATGGCCTGCGTATGGTGAGCGTCTGGCGGCACTGGAACCTGCCAGAAATCTCCGGATATTGAAGCAGGGCCGCCGCAGCGCATACCCCGCCTGCGCTGCTAAACTCAAGGGGTATGCAATCCCTGTCAGGTTCCGATATTCGCAAGAGGTTTCTGGAGTTTTTTGAGTCGAAGGGACACCGCCGCGTGCATTCCGCTTCGCTGGTTCCGGCCAACGATCCCACGCTGCTGTTCACCAACGCGGGCATGAACCAGTTTAAGGACGCCTTCCTTGGCCTGGAAAAGCGCGACTATAGCCGCGCCACCACCTCGCAGAAGTGCGTCCGCGCGGGCGGCAAGCACAACGATCTGGAAAACGTGGGCTTCACGCGCCGCCACCACACCTTCTTTGAGATGCTGGGCAACTTCAGCTTCGGCGACTACTTCAAGCGCGAGGCCATCGCCTATGCCTGGGAGCTGCTCACCTCGCCGGAGTGGTTCGCCATTTCCAGGGACAAGCTCTACGTCACCATCTTCAAGGGCGAAAACGGCGTGGCCCGCGACGACGAGGCCGAGCAGTTCTGGATGGAAGCCGGCGTGCCCAAAGAGCGCATCTTCGAGATGGGCATGAAGGACAACTTCTGGCAGATGGGCGACACCGGCCCCTGCGGCCCGTGCAGCGAAATCTTTTACGACCTTGGGCTGGAAGCGGCCGAAAATCCGGGCGAGGACCGCCCGTTTCCGTTCGACGACCAGCGCTACGTGGAGGTCTGGAATCTGGTCTTCATGCAGTTCGACCGCACCATCGATCCCAAGACCGGGGATGCCACGCTGACGCCGCTGCCCAAGCCCTCTATCGACACAGGCATGGGCCTGGAGCGCATTGCGGCGGTGTTGCAGGGTGTGCTCTCAAACTTTGATACGGATTTGTTTACGCCGCTGATTGCGCGTGCGGGAGAGTTAACTGGCATCAAGCTGGGGCAAGGCGATTCGTTAAATGATGCAAGTTTGAGGATTATCGCAGACCATGCCCGCGCGGCGACGTTTCTGATCTCCGATGGTGTACTGCCTGCCAATGAAGGGCGCGGCTACGTGCTGCGCAAAATTCTCCGTCGCGGTATTCGGCATGGCCGTTTGCTGGGGCAGGAAAAGCCCTTCATGCACCAGATGGTGTATGCCGTGCGGGATGAGATGGGTGTGGCTTATCCGGAGTTGAAGGAAACGGCGGATCAGGTTGCGAAGGTTGTGCTGGCTGAAGAGCAGCAGTTTGCACGAGTGCTCGACACCGGATACAAGCGGCTTGAAGATTGCATTTTGGCGGCCAAGAATGAATATGAAATTAATGTCAGCGGCAAGTATCACCATGAAGGAGTAATCAACCCACCTCCGCCAGTTTCGCCTGTGTTGGATGGGATGATTGCCTTCCATCTCTACGAAACCTATGGCCTCCCCCTCGACTTCATGGTCGACGCGGCCCGCGACGCGGGCATCGCCTTCGACATGGCCGGCTTCGAGAAAGCCAAGGAAGAAGAACAGGCCCGTGCGCGAGCCTCGTGGAAGGGTGGATCGCAGAAGTCGGCCAGCCCGGTGTATCGTGAGTTGCCGAAGACGGTTTTCGAGGGCTACGCGCAGTTGCAGTCCACCGGATGCAAGGTGCTGGCGCTGGTGAAGGACGGCGTTGGCGTGCCGGAGGTGAAGGCGGGCGAGCAGGCCGAGGTGGTGCTGGACCACACCAGCTTCTATGCCGAGTCCGGCGGGCAGGTGGGCGATGTGGGCTGGCTCTACTCTGAGGATCACAACGCCGTGGTGGCCGAGGTGCATGGCTGCAACAAGCCGGTACAGGGCGTTTTTGCGCACAAGGTGACGGCGCGGCTGCCCATCCGTGTGGGCGATGTGGTGGACACGGTGGTGAACGGCGACATCCGCACAGCCACCATGCGCAACCACACGGGCACGCATCTACTGCACGCGGCGCTGCGCGAAGTGCTGGGTAAGCATGTGAAGCAGGCCGGGTCGCTGAACGATCCTGCAAAGCTGCGTTTTGACTTCTCCCACTTTACTGCTGTGGCCGACGAGGAGTTGCAGGAGATTGAAGACCTCGTAAACCAGGAAGTGCTGCGCAACGAAAAGGTGGAAACTCTGGAAGATGTGCCCATCGACGTGGCCGTGAACGAGCTGGGCGCGATGGCGCTCTTTGGCGAGAAGTACGGCGACAGGGTGCGCGTGGTCAGGATCGGCAGCTTTTCCACCGAGCTGTGCGGCGGCACGCACATGGGCGCGACGGGCGAAATCGGCCTGGTTAAATTGCTGGGCGAGGGCAGTGTCTCCTCCGGCGTCCGGCGCATTGAGGCGGTGAGCGGCATTGGCTCGCTGCGCGAGTTCCGGCGTGATTATGCAGTGGCGCGGCTGGCGGAGCAGTTTGCCGGGGCCCGCGAGCTTGCTCCGGCCGAGGCGCTGCGGCGCAAGCTGGAAGCGCAGGAAGAGGAGCTGAAGCGGCTGAAGCGCGAGCTGGACGAGGCGCGCATGAGGTCGGCTTCGTCGTCGATGGCCTCGGCTGCGGAGAATGCCGTCGAGGTAAAAGGCATCAAGGTGCTGGCGCAGCGCGTGGATGCGCTTGACCGCGGCCAGATGCGCACCCTGGTGGACAATCTGCGGACAAAGCTCGGCTCCGGCGTGGTGGTACTGGGCGCTGCGGGCGAAGAGGGTAAAGTTTCGCTGATTGTGGGCGTCACCAAAGACCTGACGGGCAAGGTGCAGGCCGGCAAGGTGGTCGGCGTGCTGGCGCAGAGGGTGGGCGGCGGCGGCGGCGGACGGCCTGACCTGGCAGAAGCCGGTGGCAAGGACGCTTCACAGCTCGATGCGGCGCTGCGGTCGGCGGCGGAGGTCGTGGGCTCGTTCCTCGCATAGTTGGCCGTGATGCAGGGGTTCCCACGTCTGAAAATTGAGGCGCGGGATTACGCCACACGCCTTCTGCCACACGCCTTCTGCCACATGAAGGCCGTCATTCCGGGAGCGGCGAAGAGTCCGTAGATGGGCGGCGCAGGACTGACTCTGAACAGTTTTCGGCGAAGTTTTCCGGGAAATTGCCGCCCCGAACGCAACCGGCCAGCATCTACGGGAGTCCCAGCAGGCACAAGGGGGCCCAGCACGGGGTTTTTGACCCGCTGTGCCTGCCTCGGTATGACGCCAGGAGCGGGGTGGAATCCTGGGTCGGCGCCCGGCTTCCACCCGCCGGTTGTGGCCCCGGTTCCGGCGGCCCGCTGGTTTTGGGGTTTACCCACGGAGTACGTCCTTTATCTTCCAGTTGGTTGCGGCAACTACTGCCGATACAATGGAGGTGCTCGAGGCTTGTCGTCTCCGTGTTTGCACCCGATGCCTTTCACTTCTCCACAGCGCGGGCAACGGTGCACGTATGTGCTGGTGCAGCCAGTTTTGCTCGCCGCGCTGCTGTGCTCTGTCTTGCCGTCCGTTGCCGCCACGCGGCACCATAGCAGCCGGGCGGCCTCGCACGCATCCGGATACGACCATGCCATGCGCCTGTACAACGCGCTGGAGAGCAAGCCGGAGTCGGAGCGCACCCGCGCCGACTACACGCGCGTGATGGATGCCTTTCGTCAGGTCTACCACGCAAATCCCGCTGCGGCGCGTGCCGACGACAGCATTTATGCCGTGGCCGGGCTGCTGGCCGAGCAGGGCCGCGTGCTGCACAGTGAGAAGTCGCTGCGCGATGCCGTGGCGCAGTATGAATTTCTGCGCAGGCAGTATCCTGCTTCCTCCTACCGCATCAGCGCATTGCTGGCCGAGGCGCAGATTGAGCAGATGGACCTGCGCGATCCGACGGCGGCCAAGGAAAAGTATGGTGAGCTGATGCAGCGCTATCCCAGCAGCGCGCAGGCCAGCGAAGCCAAGGCGAATCTGCGGCAGACAACCACCGTCGCGCAGAAGACCGTGGTCGACAAGCCAGCCCACCGCGCCGTTTCGCGCGCCGTGGCAGACACCACACAGCAGGCCGCGCCCGGCGACAGCCTCGCTATGCAGTCCCCGGCCACGCCCATTGCAGAGCCGCGCAGGGTCAACTCCAATGGGCCGCCAACACACCTGACGCGCATCCGCTACTGGTCCACCAGCAATTACACCCGCGTGGTCTTTGATCTGGGAGCGCCGGTGCAGTATGGGGTGGGGCACATCCCCAACCCGGACCGCTTCTACTTCGACCTGAAAAACACGCGGCTGGCGCATTCGCTCTTTGGCAAGGTCATCAACGTGCGCGATGAGGGCTTTCTGAAGCGGATTCGTCCGGCACAGTTCCAACCCAACGTGACGCGCGTCGTCTTTGACGTGGGTCCGAATACGGACTACTCCGTGTTTGTGATGGCGAACCCTGACCGGCTCATTATTGATATTCACGCCAAGGGGATGGTGCCGGTGCCGGTACAGCCGTCGGCGCATCCGCAGCCGCCAACGGGCAGCGTGAGCAGGGCAACGCCGGTTCGTCCGCAAGCCAGCCAGACCACCCTGACGCAGGCCCGCTCTGTGCCCACGCAAAATGCGGCGCCGGTTGACGGCGCTGTGATGCAGAATGCGGGATTTACCGGGCCTGCGGCAACTTCGGCTGATGGAAATTCCAGCGCAGCACGCAGCAATGCGTTGGACAAGCTGCCGCAGGACCCCACCGTGCGCAACCCATCCGGCAGTGCGCAGCCGGCGAATGTGGCCATGCTGGAGCGGCCTGCTCTGCCGGGCGCCGCGGCAGCGGATTTGCCGCCGCTCACACAGCCCATGCCGACCGTAAACAACACCACGCTGCAGACAAGGCACGGTAAAAATGCAACGCCGGCTGCACCCGTGCCCGTCTCCGATCCCATGGCGACCGGGCAACGCTCGCTGGTGCGCACCCTGGGACTGAAGATTGGCCGCATCGTGATTGACCCTGGCCACGGCGGCCATGACTCCGGCACGCTGGGTCCTGGAGGACTGGAAGAGAAAAATGTGGTGCTGGACGTGGCGCTGCGCTTGGGCAAACTGTTGCAGCAGCGGCTGGGGGAACAGGTAATCTTTACCCGCAGCGATGACACCTTTATTCCGCTGGAAGAGCGCACGGCCATTGCCAATCGCGAGCATGCCGACCTGTTTATTTCCATCCACGCCAACTCCAGCCCGGAACCGGATGTACGCGGCGTGGAGACTTATTTTCTGAACTTCACCTCGCAGCCGGATGCGCTGCAGGTGGCTGCGCGCGAGAATGCTGCCTCGGACGCATCCATCCACCAGCTTTCGGACCTGGTGAAGAAGATCACCTTGTCGGACAAGCTGGAGGAGTCGCACGAGTTCGCCTCCGATGTGCAGCAGTCACTGTACGATGGTCTGAAAAAAGGGAACTCCGGTCTTAAGAACCGTGGCGTGAAGCAGGCGCCGTTCGTGGTGCTGATCGGGGCCAACATGCCGTCGGTTCTGGCGGAAATCTCCTTCCTCACCAATCCCCATTCGGCCAGGAACCTGCGCCAGCCGGCCTATCGCCAGCGCATTGCGGTGGCGCTGTACCGTGGCATCGCTGAATACATCAGCGGCGTCAATGGCGGCAACGACATCCGCCTGGCAGAGAACAGCGGACAGCGGAAAAAGCGGTAAGCCGTGACCCCCACGGTGGTAACCCGTGGCCAAAAACATGGTAAATGGTGGCCAGATGCAGGGTCCCTGAGATGGATGGTGCGTACCGTTCCGGCATACACTGTCTGGCATACATAGGAGAGTGCCCCGGTGGTACCTTCTAATCAGCTATGCGTTGTCCTGCCCGATTGCGAATTTCCACAGTTTTGCCAGTGCTTTTGCTGGGCATGGCATTGCCCGTTGCCGCTGCGCCGCCGACGCCAGCCTCTGCCGCTGCGCCGCCGTTGTTACCGGTGGCCTTTGGCGGATGGCAGCAGGCAGGCGCGCCCACGGTGAGCACCGACGCGGCCAGCGCCGACGCGGCCAATGCGGCCGTGCTGCGGGAATATGGCTTCCAGCGCTATGCCGCAGCCAGTTATACCCAGCCCGACGGCACGCTCAGCCTGCGCGCCATCCAGTTTGCCGATGCCACCGGGGCCTATGGGGCCTACACCTACTATCTGCGCCCGGATATGACGCCGCAGGAGATTGGCACCAATGCCGGTTTTGATGGCAGCCATGTGCTTTTCTGGAAGGGAACCGACCTGGTGGAGGCGCAGTTTGACCACCTGACGGCGATGTCTGCCGCGCAGTTGCGCGAGCTGGCGCAGAATCTGCCCAGCCCGCTGGGCAACGGCCGTGGCGTGCCCCCGACCCTGCCGGCCTATCTGCCGCGTGCCGGTATTGACCGCACCACCATCCGCTATGCCATTGGCCCGCTGGCCTATGCGCAGTCCGGCGGCGTGCTGCCAGCCTCGCTGGTGGACTTTGACCGCGGAGCCGAGGCCGTTTCTGCCCGCTACAGCTCGCGCGATGGTGATGGCACCCTCACCATCCTCAGTTACCCCACGCCACAGATGGCTGAAGAGCGCAGCAAGGCGATAGAGGCCCTGCTGAGGGCCGGGAATACCCCACAGGCCAACTGGCCGGCGGCGCTCGCTCAGAGCGTCCCTGTGGCCGTTGGAGTGCGCCGCAGCGGGCCGCTGGTGGTTCTCACCTCGGGCAATTTCCCGCAGGACGCAGCTCTGCGCCTGCGCAACCAGGTCAACTACCAGGCCGATGTCGTCTGGAACGACCAGACTCCGGTCAGCGAAGTCTACAAAGCGGCGCGCCTGTACCTGAATATCTTCATCCTAGTCGGCATTATTGCCCTGGCTGCGCTACTGACCGGGCTTTTTCTGGGGGGCGGACGGGTGCTCTATCGCAAACTGCGCGGCAAGCCGCTCTCCTCGGTCAGCGATATGGAATTCATCCGGCTTAACCTGCGGGATGATGATCCAAAACAATAGCCCGAAGCAATACCCCAGGCAGTGACCCAGGCAGTGACCCAGGC
>DZDJ01000009.1:37435-61285 GCA_022736715.1 Edaphobacter aggregans | reverse complement strand
CCCAGGCAGTGACCCAGGCAGTGACCCAGGCCGGCAAGCAGAGCTGCGTTTGAACCATTTGTGGTGCAGCCAGAAAGGTAACCGGCTGAAACAGCACTGAGTTATGCAGCGAGCGAACCTCTTCAGGCAAACAAAAAGCGAAGAAGATGGTTCACTGTTAACTAACTATGTAACTATTAACCCATTGATTATAAACAGCTTACAATTCCCAGGAAATTGCCTTGACACCCCTTCTGGTCAAACATACTATTTCGCCAGAAAGTTCTGATGGCTTTGCCTCCGTTGGAACTGTTCTCCCTAAAGAAAAGGCCGCCCTGTTGCCGGGTGGCCTTTTCGCTTTAATGCGCCTGTTGCCGGGCGGTTCTTTTTGCCTGCCCGGCAGGTGCTGTCAGGCGCAAAAGCCAGCGCCTTCCGCGCAATTTCCGCACACGCAACTGGTAGTACCGCGAAGGTGTCAGAGGTAGATGACGCGAAGGTTCGGAGGAAGCAGCGGAAGTGGAATGTTCGTTTCAGGCAAAAGGAGAGATTCTAAGGATGTGAGGAGGGCCGAGAGCCTTCCGAAGGAAAAGGAAAACACTTCAATGCATGATCTGCTCATCGCTCTGGCCTTCGTCGCAATGGTAATCGCCCCGGCTCTGGTGGCCGCCCGCTCCGGCGCCGCAGACACCGAAGAGAACGCATAACCAAACAATTGATCTGACCATAGCTTTCCATCTGTCCTTTGCGGTTGCTGTTTTGGTGCGGCTGTTACTTTGGCAAGGCGGGATGGGAGGCGGGAAGATGCACCTTATCTTCGAAGGAAGCGCTCTTTTACGGTTGTTGTCCTCTGGTTGGGGCTCAGCACAGTAGCAGGAACCGCACAGGATCGGCGGAAAGTGGACAAACCAGTCCTTGCCGCCTTCTGTGCGGTTCTGTCTGCGTAATGCACGGTTGTTTGTGTGATACGGCCACAGGACGGAGGTGATGCGGAACGGCGTCACCGTGGAGCATGGGGATGCAGCGCCGCTGCAAGCCTCTGGCAGAACATGCAGCGGAAAATTTCTGACGGCGCCGTAAGTCTTCCGCAGGAAGCGGCGCTGAAGTCCACAACTTTGGTGCCGTCGCGGCTTTACGCCATGCCGCGGCAAAGTTAGAATGAAAAAGCGTCATAACAGGCCGACGTAGCTCAGTTGGTAGAGCAGCTGATTCGTAATCAGCAGGTCATCGGTTCAAGTCCGATCGTCGGCTCCATGTTTTCAATCGCTTGCGGCTTGCTTTGCGGGTTTCCTTTCTGCAATGTCGTAAATTTTGTCGTAATCGGATTTAATTTATCCAGCTCCACGCTGGTCTCCTCATTTTCGCCATTCCTTCTGATTTTTCTGTTTACGGCGCGGGCTTTGCGCTGTCTGCTTTTCCGGATGCAACTGGTAGTACCGCGAAGGTGTCAGAGGTAGATGACGCGAAGGTTCGGAGGAAGCAGCGGAAGTGGAATGTTCGTTTCAGGCAAAAGGAGAGATTCTAAGGATGTGAGGAGGGCCGAGAGCCTTCCGAAGGAAAAGGAAAACACTTCAATGCATGATCTGCTCATCGCTCTGGCCTTCGTCGCAATGGTAATCGCCCCGGCTCTGGTGGCCGCCCGCTCCGGCGCTGCCGACACCGAAGAGAACGCATAATCGGCCTGTTGCCGGTGTTGCGGCGGCGGAAACCGTGGTTTGGGACGGTTTATCCACGGCTTTTTACAGAATCCTCATGAATTTCTCTTGCTCCTGGACAAAAGACTCCGCATACTCACAGACAGAGTGAGATGACGGTGACAGTGACAATCGAGTCCACACCAGTGACCCGTTTCACCCGTCAGGATGTGCTTCGTATCCTGCATCTTCAGGCACGGCAGTTGCAGGGTTGGGAGCGCATCGGGCTGGTGGCCATGCGTACTCCCCTATCGCTCGATTATTCCTTTGAAGATCTGGTGCAGTTGCGGAAGCTGCGGGAGCTGCGGGCCACGCGGGTTTCGGCTGCGCGCATTCGTGCCTCGGTAACGGCCATGCAGCGCGTCTCTGGCATGCACAATCCGCTGCTGGAGGCCAGTGCCGTGCGCAATGGCTCGCGGCTGGCGTTTCGGTACAGCGGCAGGCTGGTGGATCCAGTGTCGCAGCAGTTGATGCTGGACTTTGATCCGCCTGCGCAGGGGCAGTTGCGTGTGGTGGGCGACAATGCCGGTTCGCAGATGGCGCGTGAGGCGGAAGCGCAGGAACTGTTTCTGCGGGCCGTGCAACTGGAAGAAAAACTGTCGACGATTCCGGATGCGGTGCTGCTCTATGAGCAGATTCTGCAGGTGCATCCCCGTCATGCCCCGGCGTGCATCAACCTGGGAACCATCCACTACAACCAGCACCAGTTTGCCAAAGCGGAGGAGCTGTATCGCCGCGCGACGGAGGCGGACCCGGAGTATGCGCTGGCTTTCTTTGATCTGGGCAACGTGCTGGACGAGTTGCAGCGCATGCCGGAGGCGATCGACGCGTATCAGAAGGCGGTCCATCTGGTTCCGCAGTACGCGGACGCGCATTACAACCTTGCGCTGGCCTATGAGCGCCTGGGCGAGCGCCGCCGCGCTTTGCGTCATTGGATGGCCTACGCCAAGCTGGACCCCATTGGCCCCTGGGCCAACCATGCACGCGGACAGGCCCGCAAAATTCTGAGCATGGAGCGGCTTTCCATCATCAGCCGCCGCGGGCGCAGCCCCCGCATTGCCGCCAGCTGATTTCCTTTTCCGCCGGCGCAGATGCTACACTCCTCTGTTTTCATCCCCAGTATGTGCTGTGCGAGGTACCTATGTCTGAAGCTCTGCTGCATGCGCCGGTTCCGGCTCCTTTAACGCGACTGACGGAGGACGAGCAGTTGTTCCGCGACAGCGTGCGCACGTTTGCGCAGGAGCGCATTGCTCCGCTGGTGCGGCGCATGGACGAGGAGCAGCAGTTGGAGCCGGCGCTGCTGCGGCAGCTTTTTGAGCTGGGACTGATGGGCATTGAGGTTCCGGTGGAGTACGGCGGCGCGGGCGGCAGTTTTTTTGATGCTGTGCTGGCGGTGGAGACCATCTCTGCCGTGGATCCGGCCGTGGGCGTGCTGGTGGATGTGCAGAACACGCTGGTGGTGAATGCGCTGCTGCGCTGGGCGACCGAGGAGCAGAAAAAGCGGTATCTGCCACGGCTGGCGGCGGACACGGTGGGTGCGTATGCGCTGAGTGAGGCTGGCTCCGGCTCCGATGCCTTTGCTTTGCAGACGCGCGCAGAGCTGCAGGGCGACCACTATGTGTTGCAGGGGCAGAAGCTGTGGATTACGAATGCCAGGGAAGCGGGGCTGTTTGTGGTGTTTGCCACGGTGGACGCTGCGGCCGGGTACAAAGGCATCACGGCATTTCTGGTGGAAAAGGGCTTTTCCGGTTTTTCGCTGGGCAAAAAAGAGGACAAGCTCGGCATTCGCGCATCGAGCACCTGCGAGCTGATCTTTGACCACTGCAAAGTGCCGGTGGCCAACGTGCTGGGCGAGGTGGGCAAAGGCTACAAGATTGCGATTGAGACGCTGAACGAAGGCCGCATCGGCATTGGCGCGCAGATGCTGGGGCTGGCTGCCGGAGCCTGGGGGCACGCGGCGAAGTATGCGAAGGAGCGCAAGCAGTTTGGCCGGCCAATCGCCGATTTTCAGGCCATGCAGTTCCAGTTGGCCGAAATGGCGATTGAGGTGGAGTCGTCGCGGCTGATGGTTTACAACGCAGCGCGGCTGAAGGATGCGCGGCTGCCGTTTCTAAAGGAAGCGGCCATGTGCAAGTATCTGGCGTCGCAGGCGGCGGAGAGCGTTGCCAGCAAGGCGGTGGAGGTTTTTGGCGGGTCTGGCTTTGTGAAGGACTACCCTGTGGAAAAACTGTACCGGGACGCCAAGATCGGCAAAATTTATGAAGGGACCTCCTTCATGCAGCTGGCAACCATCAGCAAATTGGTTCTTGGAAGCATGTAGCTCTCTGCAAAGTGGACGGGCAAGTTCTACACTGGATGTTTGGACACCCAGACAAACAATATGAATGTTGAACTGCCGTCGTCAGCCGCTGGCATTGCCCCCCGCCGTGGCCTGCTGCCGTTTCTTGGGCTGATTTGTAGCATCGGAGTTTCCAGCATCTACTACAACCAGCCGCTGCTGGTGGAAATGGGTAAAACCTATCACGCCACCGCTGCCGATGTGGGCTTTGTGGCCGTGGCGACGCAGGTTGGCTATGCTCTGGGGCTGCTGTTTTTTGTGCCGCTGGGCGATGTGCTGGAACGGCGCATGTTGATGATCCGCATGTTTGGCGCGGTCGCGCTGGCGCTGCTGCTGGCGGCGCTGGCGCCGAAGCTCAGCCTGCTGATTGCGGCCAGTGTGCTGGTGGGCTGCCTAGCTTCTGTGACGCACATTGCGCTGCCAATTGCGCCGGACCTGGTGGATGACACGCGGCGTGGCCATGCGATTGGCATTGTGATGACGGGCCTGCTGCTGGGCATTCTGCTGGCGCGCACCTTTGCCGGATGGGTCAGCAGTCTGGGCGGGTGGAAGACGGTCTTTCTGATTGCTGCCGTCATGAACGCCGCCTTTGTGCCGTTGCTGTGGAGGGTGATGCCCAAGCTGCCGCCAACGCATCCGGTGAAGTATGGCGAGGCGCTTCGTTCGCTGTGGACGCTCTTCCGCGAGCAGCCGGTTCTGCGCGAGTCCTGCGTACTGGGTGCGCTGGTGTTTGCGGCCTTCAGTTGCTTCTGGACGACGCTGGTCTTTCTGCTGGGCAGCAGTCACTATCATATGGGCGCTGGCGTAGCGGGCAGTTTCGGCATTCTGGGAGCCACGGGTGCGCTGACGGCGCCGGTTGCCGGGCGGCTCTCTGACAAGTATGGCTCGCGCTTTGTGCTCACCATTGCGCTCAGCACGCTGGCGGTTTCGTTTGTGGTGCTGTGGGTGCTGGGGTATCACATGCTGGGGCTGGTGCTGGGCGTGGTTCTGATGGACGGCGGCGCGCAGATGAACCAGCTCGCCAACCAGACGCGCATCTTTGGGCTGGTGCCGTCGGCGCGCAGCCGCATCAATACGGTCTATATGACGGTGTATTTCAGCGGTGCTTCGGTCGGGTCGGCGCTCTCCACTATTGCCTGGGAGCGCTGGCAGTGGAATGGCGTCTGTGGGCTGGGGCTGACCTTCATCGGGCTGGCCGCCCTGCGTCATGCCACCGGAGATCGTGGTTTCGGGCAACAGGCCAGGCTGCAGCCGGAAGATGTTCTTCTGGAGGCCTGATGAGGTCCTCCAGCCTGCGTGGAGCTCCCGGGGACATGCAGGACGGCTTTTTCTTGAGGGAAAGCCATTCCAGGGCATCACGTTCCCTCTGCGCCGACTGGAAAACCGCTATAAGGCAAAAGCAGAGTTATCGGGAGATGCAGGCTTTTGAAGGGAGTGCCCGGCGGCCGCTCCCAGTTGGTCGCGCCGGCTCAGGGCCTGCGGCTTCGTGTTGCACTCCCTCTGCTTTTGCTTTCGGGGCCGGTATGGACGCGGATCCGGCACTTCGGCAGGCACGCTTCGCAGCCTTGTTTTTTGCCCACACTGGATGTAGATTCTGGTGGCAGGTTCAGTCTGCAAAGCACAATGTCGCAAGGATGTATTACTATTCCCATTTGAAATTGTTTATGCTGACCCGGATGCTGCGAAAAAGCTGCCGGGGTCCGGCCAGCGTTTTTTGCTGAGTTCGATCATCTTACCCGTGGCAGGTGATTCTATGAGCGTGTTACAGCGCAAAGGCAGCGCAGTTATTTTGCTTCCGGTTCTGTTCTTTCTTGTCAGTGCTCCGTTTCTGCATGCGCAGAGCGCTGCCCGTGGCCGCAGTGCAGCGTTTACCAGAGCAGCGGAACTGCAACGCGGCATCAACCTTTTCGGGTGGTTTGGCGGCACGGGCGACCTTTCTGCCCAGCACCTGCAAAGTTTCATTACAGCCCAGGACCTGGCGCTGATCCATCAGCTTGGCCTGCAGTATGTGCGGCTGCCGGTGGACCCGCGGCTGCTGATGCAGCATGGCGTGCCTGCGCACGATGCCGCCGCAAACCTGCAGTTGCTGGACAACGCGGTGGAGGAGATTCGCGCTGCGCATCTTGCGGTGATGATTACCGTCTTTCCCGACGACGAATACAAGCAGGCCCTGCAGACACAGCGCGGCGTGGATGCTTTTGTTCTGCTGTGGCGCACGCTGGCACAGCACTTTGCCGGTCACGATCCGGACCATATTTTTCTGGAGTTGATGAATGAGCCGGAGGTGCAGGACCCGTATCGCTGGATGGGCATTCAGGCGCAGGTTGTCTACGCGATCCGGCAGGAGGACCAGCAACACACCATCATTGCCACAGCCGGGCGATGGTCCGGGCTGGAGGACTTGCTGGGGCTGGAGACGGTAAGCGATCCCAACGTGATTTACAACTTCCACTACTACGAGCCGTACCAGTTTACCCACCAGAGCGCCACCTGGGGCCACAGCGACTGGTTGTACTACAAGGACATTCCTTATCCTGCCACGGCAGAGACGATTCGCGCCGCCCTGGCACGTGTTCCCGACGCGCTGGCCCGGTACAATCTGTATCTTTATGCCATCGGCGGCTGGAACCGCACGGGCATTCAGGGCCGGCTTGCCTTTGCGGCAGACTGGGCTGCGGCGCATCATGTGCCGTTGATCTGCAATGAGTTTGGCGCCTACCGCGATGCGGCCCCGGCAGACTCGCGCGCCCGCTGGATTCACGATGTGCGCAGCAGCATGGAAGCGCTGCACATCGGCTGGGCCATGTGGAACTACAAGGGCGACTTTGGTCTGGTGAAGGAGCAGAACGGTTTGCCGGTTGCCGATATGGCAATCGCGCAGGCGCTGGGGTTGCAGATGTCTGGAAAATGAGCCGGAACCGGGTGCGCAAGGATGGTAGGCGAGACAGGGATCGAACCTGTAACCACCGGCTTAGAAGGCCGGTGCTCTATCCAATTGAGCTACTCGCCCGCCTGTAGTTGATTGTAGCGTCAACTACGTGCCGAGCGAACAGCCCCTTGGAGAATTCGCAACTGGAAGTGCCGGTTACGAGTTGGCTTTGTCGGTGTCCGCATCCGTGCCGGTGTCAGCAGAGGCATCGGCCGTCTGCGCAGCATCGGCTGCCGGGGCGGCATCCTGCAGGTGAATGCCGTAGCGCTCTGCGACCGAGTCCACTGCTTCTCCAGCCAGCTTGCTGGCAATGGGTGCCGCGTTTGCGCCCAGCTTTTCTCCAGCAATTTCAGATGCCTTCTGCTCCAGCTCTTCCTTCACTTCTCCGAGGATGTTCCCCATATCGAATGCCATCGGTTTTCCCTCCGAAGATCATCGTTCTTCAAACCGGCCATGCTGGCAAGTGGAAAAGGGAGAATTTTCTGTGAATTGCAGGGGGTGTTGCGGTCTTCAGGCAATGCGCAGCAGCAGGCTGGTGAGGTTGGCCAGAGCATTGCCCCAGTTGCGGTATGCCGCATCCGCCGTAGTGCCAACACCATAGGCGTAGACCGTGATGGAAAATCCGGCCAGCGGATGCTCCGTACCCAGCAGGCAGGGGCGCAATACCAGCTCCATCGTGCACTCGGGCAGATCCAGCGTAGCGGCGGCACGCGCAATTGCAGGCAGAATTTCCAGATGTTCCTCATAGGAGGAGAAAATGTCCTCCTGCCGGAAGAAGACATCGATGTAGGAGCCGAAGCCGAAGTGGGGATGGTCCGGAGTTTGCAGCAAGTCCAGCAGGTCGGCGCAGGAGGCGACATCCTCCGCATCCAGTTGCCATACGTCGCACTTGGCCGTGGTCACGCCGGAGCGGGCCTCGTTCAGCGCCAGCAGGGCCTGCGCCAGCACGGGATGCTGCTCCGCTTCCGGCAACAGTGTCACCTGCTCCGGGTGCGCGCGCAAATCCACAAATGCAAGCAGCCCCGCGGCGTCCTGCCAGGGGACAGCGAGCGTAGGTGCATCGGCGCCGAGTTCGACTGACCAGTCCGAGTACATGCTTATTGGTTCACTGTGGCCAGCAGGAAGCGGAGCAGCGTTGTCTCTGCCCAGTAGCCATCGTTGTTCTGTGTCGGATTGGGTGTTGCGAGAAAGGCGCAATGGCCGCCGTGCTGCGTTTCCACCAGAGCAATGTTGGGGTTGGCAACCAGTTTTTCGCGCGTCTCCGCCGTCATGCGGATAAAGGGATCGTCCAGCGCGTGCAGCACCAGCGCGGGCACGGCAATGCGGTCCACCACGCGGGCCGCCGCTGCGCGATGGTAGTAATCGTCAGCCCCGGCAAAGCCCTCGTGCGGCGTCATCAGATACTCGTCAAACTCGCGGATGGAGCGGACCTGCGATGCGCGTTCCGTCGAATAGATGTGCGGGAAAAGCGCAGCCTTGCGTCGATAGCGCTTTACGAGTTCGCGCACGAACCTTCGTTCATACAGCCGGTTCTGCCGCTCGTGCAGCGCATCGGCGGAGGGGCCAAGATCCACTGCGGGTGATACGCCAACCACGGCCTTCAGTTGCGGCATCCCGGCAGGCGTCACTTCGCCCGCCATCTTCATCACCAGGTTGCCGCCCATCGAATAGCCCACCAGCGCCAGCGACTCCAACTGCTGCGCCTGCACAAAATGCCCGGCCACGGCACGCACATCCCCCGACATGCCGGAGTGGTAGAGCGATGGCGACAGATGCTCCGTGCCATTGCAGTTGCGCATGTTCATGCGGATGATGTTGGCCCCGGCCCGCCACAGCTTGTTGGCATTGCCAATCACATACTGCGAGTTGGACGAACCCTCCAGCCCGTGCAGCAGCAACACCGTCAGCCGGTTGCGGCGCACCTCTTTCGGCTGCCAGTGCGTATGGCACAGCACATGGCAGGCAGCGCGTGTGGCCGTGGCCGGAGCCACCTGCACAATGTGCGCCTCCGGCTCTGGCAGAGCATTGCTGCGCGGCAGAAAATTGCCCGCAATTGTCTGCAGATGCCCATTACGCAGAAAGCGCCGCGGAGCGAACTCCGTACACACGAATTCCGTGTCCCCGAATTCCGTGTCACGGGTGCTGGCGGAAGGACTATGTTGATTTTCAAGAGGAGCCGGGCTGGAAGGCGCGGGAGTGGACATAGATGCAGATGAAAATCGAATTATCTGGAACTGTAGTTACTTGGAACTGCAATTCCCCGGAACTGCAACTGCGTTTTGTGGCTGCGCTTGCGCGCTATATGAAGCTGGGCTTTATCTGAGCCCGAATTGGTCTGTAAGCTATTGATTGATTGGGGCGGCTAGTGGGGATTGAACCCACGACATCCGGATCCACAGACCGGCGTTCTGCCACTGAACTATAGCCGCCGTATAGACTCTGATTGTAGCATCTGGCGGGCCGTTTGGGTGAGGTCCCGGCGGCAGGTTGGGCTGCGACCTATAGAAAACTGACTTCCTGTTCGTAAATGGCGCGCATCTCTCAATCCGATATGCCCCAGCCGCAGGTCTTGCGGCCGCGCTTCCGGCGCGGTGCGCGCGCGCTGGACAACGAATCGCTCGACCTGCTGGCGCATGTGCTGGACGACTGGTTCCGCATTCCCGGCACGGGCATTCGCTTTGGCCTGGATGGCATCATCGGGCTGGTTCCGGGCATCGGCGATGTGATTACCGGCATTGCCAGTTGCGTCATCGTACTGGCCGGCTGGATTCGCGGCATTCCCTACGTTGCTCTGCTGCGGATGCTGGCCAACCTCGCCATGGATGTGCTCATCGGCTCCATTCCGCTGCTGGGCGATGCGTTCGACATTGCCTGGAAGGCGAACCGCCGCAACTACGCTTTGCTCACGCGCCACCTGGCCGAACCCAGAAAACACACCTGGCGCGACTGGATTTTTCTCTCACTGCTGATGCTCACTCTGGCCCTGCTGTTGCTGGCGCCGGTGCTGGTGCTGCTGTGGATGGTGGAGTGGCTGCGCCACCATTTTGCCCGCTGAGAGAATTGCCCGCCGCCGCAACCAGCGGCAACAAATTACGATAGAATCGTAAGCAGTCGGGGCGTAGCGCAGTCTGGTAGCGCATCTGCTTTGGGAGCAGAGGGTCGGGGGTTCAAATCCCTCCGCCCCGACCATTTTCCGCCCCTTTTACCCATAGAAAATACAATGGCCAGGCCTCAGTTGCCGCTGGAGCCGAAGCCTTTGGTGTTGCGCGCGGAGGTGGCCAGTTCGTCGGCTGCTTCGATCGTCCAGTGCGTCATGGCGTGCAGGGGAGACATTTGCACGATCTTGTCGCCTTTGCGGATGGCGATGCTGACGTCGTTCTTTGCGAGAGCTACATCGGTAATGGCGCCGTTGCTGTTGGTGGTGGTTTGCAGCGTGTACGTTGGCTGGTTCACGTTGACCAGGCAGACCAGCAGTTCGCCGCGGTATCCGGCATCGATGCGGCCGCCCATGTAGGTGATGCCCTTGGAGGCCATCGACGAGCGGTCGCCCAGGATGAAGCCGATGCCTGCCGGTCCTTCAATGGCAATGCCGGTGCGCACTTTGACCGGAACGCCCGGTTCCAGCACAACGTCTTCCACCGCGTAGAGGTCAAAGCCGAGGTCGCTTCCGGCATGGGCGACGGTGGGCAGCTTTGCATCAGGATGCAGCAGTTTTACTTTCAGGGATTCTTGCATTTTCTGATTATCCAATAGCCCGCCCCTGCGGAAAAACCGGCCCTGGCTGCCCTGCTTCCGCATTGCTCGAACAAATGCCGCGCCAATGCAGGCGATGCGGCGGATTTCCACATCGACCACTACATATTGTGTTGACCCGGAAGAATGCCCACGATAGAGTAGTTTTACTTCGCGGTGCCAGCTTCCATGGGAGCTGGCTGAAAAGGGAATCCGGTGTGAATCCGGAACTGCCCCGCAGCGGTAAGCAGGAACGAACGCTCCAGGGAAAGCACTGATCTGGCCACAGATTGGGAAGCGGGAGCCAGTAGGAAAGACAAGCCTGCAAGTCCGAAGACCTGCCGAGAAGCATGCCCACAACGGGCATGAATCCCATACGCCTTCGAGGGGAAGGCCGGGCAATGGCGCGCCGTATTCCATTTTTCCGCCATTTTCCGTTTGGTTTCCTCGTGGGCCGGAAAGGTTCCCCCTATGGCCGTTCTGCAAACCACGCTCGCAGAGCTGAACCCTGATTTCCCTTTGCCGGAACACACTCCCCAGATGCAGGTGCGCAAGCGCAACGGTTCGCTGGAGCCGGTGGACGTGAACAAGATTGTGCGTGCGGTGCAGCGGTGCTGCAACGGGCTGGCGCAGGTGGACGCGATCCGCGTTGCCAGCAAAACCATCGGCGGTTTGTACGATGGCGCCACCACGCGCGAGCTGGATGCGATTTCCATTCAGACGGCCGCATCGCTGATTGCCGAAGAGCCGGAGTACTCGCGGCTGGCGGCGCGGCTGCTGCTGGCGACGATTACGAAGGAGGTTGCCGGGCAGAACATCTACTCCTTTTCGCAGTCGGTGGAACTGGCGCAGCGCGAAGGGCTGGGTTCGGCCGCAACCCATGAGTTTGTGGTTGCGAATGCGCGCAAGCTGAACAACGCCATCGACGACCGCTTCTCGGACCGCTTTGAATACTTTGGTCTGCGCACGGTGTATGACCGCTATCTGCTGCGGCATCCCATTACGCGGCAGGTGATTGAAACGCCGCAGTATTTCTTTTTGCGCGTGGCCTGCGGGCTGGCGATGCAGGTGGGCGAGGCGATTGCGTTTTATCAGTTGATGGCCGCGCAGGACTATCTACCCAGCTCGCCAACATTGTTCAACTCCGGCACGCGTCATGCGCAGATGTCGTCCTGCTATCTGATTGACTCGCCGCAGGACTCGCTGGACTCGATCTACGACACGTACAAGCAGGTGGCGCTGCTGTCAAAGTTTTCCGGCGGCATCGGGCTGGCCTTTCACCGGGTGCGTTCGGAGGGCTCCCTGATTCGTGCGACCAATGGCTTGTCCAATGGCATTGTTCCGTGGCTGCGCACGCTGGACGCTTCCGTGGCTGCGGTGAACCAGGGCGGCAAGCGCAAAGGCGCGTGCTGCGTGTATCTGGAGCCGTGGCACGCCGACGTGGAGCAGTTTCTGGAGATGCGCGACAACACCGGCGATGCGGCGCGGCGCACCTACAACCTGAATCTGGCCAACTGGATTCCCGACCTCTTCATGCGCCGCGTGGAAGAGGATGGTGTCTGGTCGCTCTTCGATTCCAAAGAGGTTCCGCACCTGCCGGATCTGTATGGTGAAGAGTTCGATAAGGCCTATTTGGAGGCCGAAGCGCAGCAGCTTTACAGCAGGCAGGTGCAGGCGCGGGACCTGTATGCGCGCATGATGCGCACGCTGGCGGAGACCGGCAACGGGTGGATGGTCTTCAAGGACGCGACCAACCTGAAGTGCAACCAGACCGGCAGGCCCGGCAATGTGGTGCATCTGTCGAATCTGTGCACGGAGATTACGGAGGTCACGTCTTCGGCAGAGACGGCGGTGTGCAACCTGGGCTCCGTCAACCTGGCGCGTCATGTAATCGAAGGGCGTTTTGATTTTGACAAGCTGGCGGCCACCGTGCGCACGGCGGTTCCCATGCTGGACCGCGTGATCGACATCAACTTTTATCCAGTGCCGCAGGCAGCAGTGGCCAACAGCCGCTGGCGTCCGGTGGGGCTGGGGGTGATGGGGCTGCAGGATGTTTTCTTCCAGCTTGGCCTGTCCTTCGATTCGCCGGAGGCACGCACGCTCTCCACGCGCATTCAGGAGGAGATTTACTATCACGCGCTGGTGGCCTCCTGCGATCTTGCGGAAAAGCATGGAGCGCACCCGGCCTTTGCGGAAACCCGCGCCGCGCAGGGCGTGCTTCAGTTTGACCTGTGGGGTGTGACGCCGGGCGATCCTGCGCGCTGGGATGCGCTGCGGCAGCGTATCCGGCAGGTGGGGCTGCGCAACTCACTGCTGATTGCCGTTGCGCCCACGGCGACGATTGCCTCCATCGTGGGCTGCTATGAATGTATTGAGCCCCAGGTGTCGAATCTCTTCAAGCGCGAAACGCTTTCGGGCGAGTTCATGCAGATCAACCGCTACCTGGTGGCGGAGCTGAAGCAGCGCGGCCTGTGGACGGAGGAGATGCGCGCCCGCATCAAGCTGGCCGAAGGCTCCGTGCAGTCGATTGTGGAGCTGTCTGAAGAGGTGCGGCTGCTGTATCGCACTGTGTGGGAGCAGCCCATGCGCGCGCTGATTGATATGGCCGCCGAGCGCTCTGCATGGATCGACCAGAGCCAGTCGCTGAACCTGTTTGCCGAGTCGCCGAACATCGGCCGGCTCAGCTCCATGTATATGTACGCATGGAAGCGCGGCATCAAGACGACGTATTATCTGCGCTCGCGCCCCGCCACCCGCATTGCCAAGACCACCGTGCAGAAGGCCACGCAACCCGCAGCGGCGGCCGTGGCCTGCTCGCTCGACAACCCGGAGGCCTGCGAGGCCTGCCAGTAACAAGGAGATTCCTAACAATGTCCACTCAGGTTCCTGCTTTCATTCTCGATCCCGGCCTCTGCCTTACGCTGCGGCCCATGCAGTTCCCCATCTTCTTTGAGATGTTCAAGGACGGCATCCGCAACACCTGGACGGTGGAGGAGGTGGACTTCTCCACGGACCTCGTCGATCTGCGCTCGCGGTTGACGCCTGCCGAGGTGCATCTGATCCGGCGGCTGGTGGCTTTTTTCGCCACCGGCGACGCAATCGTCTCCAACAACCTGGTGCTCAACCTGTATAAGCACGTCAACTCGCCGGAGGCGCGGCTGTATCTTTCCCGGCAGTTGTTTGAAGAGGCCGTGCACGTACAGTTCTACCTCACGCTGCTGGACAACTACGTGACCGACCCCGACGAGCGCGCCGCAGCCTTTGCCGCCGTGGAGAACATTCCTTCCATCGCAAAGAAGGCGCAGTTCTGCATGAAATGGATGGACTCCATCCAGAAGCTGGATGAACTGCGCACAGAGGAGGAGCAGCGGCAGTTTCTGCTGAACCTGATCTGCTTTGCCGGCGCGATTGAAGGGTTGTTCTTCTTTGCCGCGTTTGCCTATGTCTACTTCCTGCGTTCGCGCGGGCTGTTGCATGGGTTGGCGGCGGGCACCAACTGGGTCTTCCGCGACGAGAGCTGCCATCTGGAGTTTGCTTTTGAGGTGGTGAACACCGTGCGCACGCAGAAGCCGGAGCTGTTTGACGCGCAACTGGAGCGCGATGTGGTGCAGATGCTGACCGAGGCCGTGGACTGCGAGACGCAGTTTGCCGAGGACCTGTTGTCCGGCGGCGTCGCCGGGCTTTCACTGCGCGACATGCGCGAGTATCTGCAGTATGTGGCGGACGCGCGTCTGCAACGGCTGGGGATGAAGCCTGTCTTCGGCTCAAAAAATCCATTTCCGTTCATGGAACTGCAGGATGTGCAGGAGCTGACCAACTTCTTTGAGCGCCGCGTCTCGGCTTATCAGGTGGCTGTCACGGGCGAAGTGGCCTTCCACGAAGAATTTTGATCCTACGATGGCCGCGCCGGATTGCTGGTTCTTTCCGGGAGTGCAGGTTGTACTCCCGGAATTCTTTGTAGCTGCACGGAAACAATTGCGTCAGTCCGCTTTCTCCAGAAGCAGCATTTCTTCTGCGCGTGTGAAGGGAGGGTGCAGTTCTTCGCCTGCTGGTTGCGCTTTTCGCAGCAGGAATCTGCCCAGCAGCACAAGCAGCAGCGTGCCGGAGATGAGGCTGGCAAGGCCATCCGTCAGCAGCAGGCCGCGCAGGCCGAAGTGTTTGTAGCCCTGCCCGTCGGCCCACGTCATGTAAACAATGGCCGCATTGGTGGCTGCGGAGAACAGGCCCAGTTGCGTGCTGGCCACAGCGCTCTTCTGGCCCACCAGTTGATAGCCCAGCGCATTGAAGGCCGCATAGCAGATGCCGGTGAAGCCGTTGTAGACGAGCGCGCCGAAGAGAAAGGCAGTGGGCGTATGCGCCACAAAGGCGAGCGTCAACGTAACAAAACTGGTGGCGATGCCTGCGCACACATAGAGGATGCCACGGGAGATGCGGTCGGCAAGATGGCCGCCCAGCAGCGCGCCGATGGAGGCGCTGATGGCACAGCCTGCTCCCGTCACCCACACCACAACGTGCTCGCTGGTATGGAAGTCCTTGCCCATACCGGAAAACAGGTTGATGGCCGCTTCCGCGCTGGCCGGGGCCAGAAACAGGGCGAAGCCCACCAGGCACTCGCGTGATTTCGAGGCCCTCCAGGTGGTCTTCATGGCATCGGTAAAAATCTGGCGGAAGTGGAAGGACGAACGGCTTGGCTCCGGAAAGAAGAGCATCGGAACAGAACCGAGCGCGATGCAGATTCCGAGTCCGAGCCCCAGCCAGCGCAGGGCGACGTGCGGAACCAGCGCCATGACGGCCAGCGAACCCAGCGCGCCGCCTCCCAGGTTGGCCACGTTGGTCCAGCCACTGACGGAGCCGCGAATATGGTCCGGCGTGAACTGCGCTGTCCAGCCACTGACCGCACCGCCGAAGAGCACCATGGAAAGTTCACCGAACAGCAGCAGCGCTGTGGCGAGATGCAGATGCGCGGGCGACAACATCACCAGCGCCGTTCCCATGCAGGTGGCAGCGCTCAGCGTGGTGATCCAGCAATAGGCGCGGCGTGAAAGGCCGGTGTCCATCAACGGTTGCAGCAAAAATCCCCAGAAGGTGGGCGACATGACGGTGGCGCTGATGCCAGCCACCTGATAGAGCGGAATGCCCAGATTGGTGAGCAGAAACGGAAGTGCCGTGATGGTGAATCCAATGACGAGGCCAAAGGGAAAGATGGCCATGCCGACAAGCCACGCTGGGGGGATTTTTGCATGGCCTGCACGTGAATCTGCAATTTGTGCCAGAAGCGCCTCCGGAGTACAGGATTTAAAAGCAGAACCGAACCTGGGCCGGTAATGCAGGGGACTTCAGAATAACCAAATTCAGGACGCTGCGAGGATTGCCGTGGTCAGCGTCCGCCCAGAACACGGCCCGTGCAGCCTCCCAGTCCGATGCGGACAAAGCCTGGCCGCTCACACCAGCCACGCAGCGTTACCTCGTCGCCATCTTCCAGAAAGCTGCGGGTTTCGCCTGTGGGGAGCTGGACGGGTTCGCGGCCACGCACAGTCATCTCCAACAGGCAGCCGCGATTTTCTTTGGCCGGGCCGGAGATGGTCCCCGTGCCCAGCAGATCGCCGGGCTGCAGATTGCAGCCGTTGCTGGTGTGGTGGGCGAGCATCTGCGCCGGCGTCCAGTAAAGATCGCGGGCATTGCCCAGGCTCAGCCGATGCGCCGGCATCTCTTGTTCCCGCATTTGCGCGGTTTGCAACAGAACTTCCAGTGCCACCTCCAGCCCACCCTGCTCGCGATCTTCCGCCGCATAAAGATAGGGCAAAACCGGCGGATCGCCCGGCTCGCGTGCCGCCGCGGCAATGCGAAACGGCGCCAGCGCTTCCAGCGTGACCACCCACGGAGAAAGGCTGGTGGCGAAGTTCTTGGCCAGAAATGGCCCCAGCGGCTGATATTCCCACGTTTGCATGTCGCGTGCCGACCAGTCATTCAGCAGGCAGATGCCGAAGAGACGTTCCGGCGCGGATTCAATCGGAACGGGCTCGCCCAGCGGCTGGCCGGGGCCGACAAAAATGCCCAGCTCGACCTCGTAGTCCAGTTGCCGCGTGGGCAGCAGCTCCGGCGGCTGGTCTTCCTGTAGTTTGATCTGGCCGTGCGGGCGGCGCACGGGCGTGCCGTCGACCACCAGCGACGACGCGCGGCCATGATATGCAATCGGCAGATACTTATAGTTTGGCAGCAGCGGATTCGCCGGGCGAAACAGGCTGCCGACATTCCGCGCGTGGTGCAGCGAGGCGTAAAAGTCCGTGTAGTTGCCGATGGCTGCGGGCAGTCGCATCTCCACATCCTGCATGGCCAGCAGATGCCGCTCCACCGTGCCGCGTTCGCTCGCGCCCTCGGCCAGCAGCGCAAAAACCCGCGCCCGCAGGGCCGACCAGTATTGCGCGCCCAGCGCCATCAGCTCATTCAGCGTATGCCGGCTACAGGTTTCAGCGGCAACGGCGGCGTCGCCGGAAAAAAGACCAGAGAGCAGACAGCCGCTCACGTCCAGCACGGCATCGCCAATGGCAATGCCCACCTTGGAGCGCCAGTCCGACCTGGGGCGAAAGACGCCAAAGGGCAGGTTCTGCAACGGAAAGTCGCAGCCCGGCAAATTGGCCGTGGCCACCCAGCTTTTGCGGCTGGCGTCATGGGTTTCATTCAGCGGATACAGGCTCATTGGTTCCTTATCGGCCGGGGAAGTGTTTTTTCAAGTTCTGCCAGCAGGTGTAGTACTCATGCTGGCGGGCCGCGGTTTCCATGGCAAATTTTGTCGGCTTGCAGACGAAGCGCGTCTCAAACATAAAGGCGAGTGTGTCCTTCAGGTAAACCGGCTTCAGTTCGGCGGTGCTGGCCCTGGCAAAGGTCTCGGCGTCCGGGCCATGGCCGCTCATGCAGTTGTGCAGGCTGGCTCCACCAGGAACAAAGCCTTCAGCCTTGGCATCGTATTCGCCATAGATCAGGCCCATGAACTCATTCATAAAGTTGCGGTGGAACCACGGCGGGCGAAAGGTGTGCTCGGCCACCATCCAGCGCGGGGGAAAGATCGCAAAGTCAACATTGGCCGTGCCGGGAATTTCACTCGGCGAGGTGAGCACGGTGTAAATGGAGGGGTCCGGATGATCGAAGCTGACCGTGTTGATGCAGTTGAAGCGAGCAAGATCATATTTGCATGGCGCATAGTTGCCATGCCAGGCCACCACGTCCAGCGGAGAGTGGTCAATCTTTGCAGCCCACAGGTTGCCCTGAAATTTGGCCACAATCTGGAAGTCGCCTTCGCGGTCCTCGTAGCTGGCTGCCGGAGTCAGAAAATCGCGCGGGTTCGCCAGCCCGTTGGCGCCGATCGGGCCAAGATCGGGCAGGCGGAAGCTGGCGCCGTGGTTTTCGCAGATGTATCCGCGCCCAGGCCCGCCCGGCAGCACTGCGCGGAACTTGATGCCGCGCGGCACTACGCCGATCTCCCCCGGTGTGAGTTCCAGCAGACCCAGTTCCGTGTGCAGCGTGAGCGCGCCCAGTTGCGGAACGATCAGCAGTTCGCCATCGGCGGAGTAGAAGAAGCGGTCGGTCATGGACTGGTTGGCGGCGTAGATGTGGATGGCCACGCCGGAGTGGGTTTCTACGCTGCCATTGCCCGCCAGGGTGGTCAGCCCGTCGATGAAGTCTGTGGGTTTGTCGGGAATCGGCAGCGGATCCCAGCGGAGCTGGTTGGGGGTGGTCTCCACTTCGCTGAAGGGCGTGCTGCGCAGCATTCCGTTGGCAATGCGGGCAAAGGGTTTATGCGTGACGGAAGGGCGAATGCGATAGGTCCAGGTGCGGCGATTAGTGGCTCGCGGCGCGGTAAACGGGCTGCCGCTGAGCTGTTCGGTGTAAAGCCCCAGCGCAGAGCGTTGCGGCGCATTCTGGCCAACGGGCAGAGCGCCGGCAGCGGCCTCTGTGGCGCATTCATTGCCAAATCCGGAGAAATAGCGGGGTCCAGGCATAAGGCTCCTTTCGCAGGGAACGCAGAAAGCCGCTTCCCGGCGAACAAAGCAGCTTACTTGAAATGCGGGCGTTTGTGGGAGGGCGATCGGCCGGAAAGCCTTCCGGTGGCAATTTTCTGCCGGATACGATGCGCTTTTGGATGCTTTCAGCCATAAATTTGGATCACTTTTACGGGTTGGCGAGTCAAATGCAGCAAAAGGGGTTGGAATTTGCCAGGAGCGGACACGCATGAAACGAAAAGTAGTTCGCAAATTCTCCGGCTATGCCTGCATCTCCGTTGGGGTGATGGGACTACTGTTGCCGATTCTGCCGGGCATTCCCCTGCTGCTGGTGGGCATTGCGCTGCTGGCGGAGAATGAAGAACAGCGCCAGGCCATGCACCAGAAATTTCACCGTGGCGTGCGCCGCGGCCGTGCCTGGTTTCGGCTGCACTGGCGGCGCCTGCGTTTTATTTAGTGCTGCGGCCCCCTGATTTTGTCGCCAAGGAGCCGCGCAAGCCTCAGTGTCCGTGCTCTTCCATGTACTTTTCCACTTCCAGCGCGGCCATGCAGCCGGAACCGGCCGCCGTAATGGCCTGGCGGTAGCGTCGGTCCTGCACATCGCCGCAGGCAAAGACGCCGGGAATGATCTTGCCGTGCAGCGTGGTAAAGACGTTATTGGTTGTCTTGATGTAGCCGTCCTCGTCCAGATCCATCTGCCCGGCAAACATCCGGGCGTTGGGTTCATGGCCAATGCCAAGGAACATGCCGGCCAGCGGCAGGGTGCATTGCTCCCTGGTTCTGGTGTTGTGCAGGCGCAGGCCTTTTACCTCTTTTTCCTCCACGCCCAGCACTTCTTCCACCACGGTATTGGTCAGCAGCTCGATCTTGGGATGCGCAATGGCGCGGTCCAGCATGATCTTGGAGGCGCGGAAATGCTCGCGGCGGTGAATGAGGTGCACCTTGGTGGCAAAGCGCGTCAGGAAGAGCGCTTCTTCCATGGCGGAGTCGCCGCCGCCGATAACGGCAACCTCTTTGCCGGTGAAGAAAAAGCCATCGCAGGTGGCGCAGGAGCTGACACCGTGGCCAATGAGCGCCTGTTCGGACGGCAGCCCCAGCCAGCGCGCACTGGCTCCGCTGGCAACAATCAGCGTGCGGGTGCGGATGGTCTCCTTGCCCAGGTTCAGCTCATACGGATGCTTGGAAAGATCGGCCGAGACCAGATGCCCCATCTGCAGCTCGGCGCCAAAGCGCGTGGCTTGCTGCTTCATGTTTTCAATCAGTTGCGGCCCCTGAATGCCTTCCGGCCAGCCGGGGAAGTTTTCCACCAGCGTGGTGATGGAGAGTTGCCCGCCCGGCTCGTGGCCTTCCAGCACGAGCGGCTTGAAGTTGGCGCGGGCGGTGTAGATGGCAGCGGTGAGTCCGGCGCAGCCGGAGCCAAGGATGACTGTGTCGCGAATCGAATCTGACATAAGGTTTATGGGCAACGCTCTTTGGAAATTTCTGTGACAAAAATCTGTTGGACCGCCCGCCGCAGGGTGCGCTCCCAGGACAGCGCGGAAGAAACTGTCTTCTCATTGGATTGTAACTGCCGTGTGCAGGATTCACAGCACGCCAGGGCTGCCGGAGCAGGCTCTACAATCAAGCGTATGGCAAATCTGACGTTGGTGTATGGAATGCGGTTGCTGCCTGCGGATGAGGTGGCGGAAGTGGGCGAAGCGCCGGTGGTGCTGCGCAATGGCAAGCAGGCGCAGGTGACGATGCACGTGCTGGAGGGCAGCCGCGAGCAGATTGAGGCGCAACTGAAGCAGAGCATTGATGCGTTTTTCGACTTTTATCCGGAGATTTAGCTTCCACCCCGAGATTTAGCCTCGCGCTGAACGTCGGAAGATCGGAATACTGGAACCATGGTCATGGCGGGCTTCCCAAAACGGGAGCCTGCCGTGTCGAAATCCTGCACAAATTTACTGTCGCATTCTGATGCAACGGCCATGCCCGGACGAAAGAAAGAGCATGGCGACAGATGTTTGGCAGAGGGGCAACGCGCAGCGCGATTCCATCGCAGGATGGCTGGTCGCTGCGGCGCTGCTTTGGGGAGCGGCTTCCGCGCAGGCGCAGAGCGCCAGCATATTGTCCGCGGTTCCGCAGCCGCCGCGCATCACGGTAGATGCGCTGGCGCAGATGACGGCGCAGGCCGGGGTCATCTTTACCGGCGTGGTTGTGTCCATCCGTACAACTTCTGCCGCCCATGCGATTTCCGCGGCAAATAGCAGCTCCAGCAGAGATGCGGTGCACTCCATGCTGCTTCCCGGGCCGGTAATTTCGCAAGGGGATGGCGCAACGGCGGGCGGCTGGGTAGAGATCACATTTCAGGTGGAACAGGCGATTCGCGGCTGCACGGCAGGCAGGCAGTATGTGCTGCGGCAGTGGGCCGGTCTGTGGCGCAATCAGCCGCAGCGCTACTGGGTGGGCGAGCGAGCGGTGTGGATGTTCTATCCGCCCAGCCAGGCGGGCGTGAGTTCTGCCGTGAACGGCATGGCTGGCGTGCTGCCGTTGCTGGGCAAAGGCAGTGCGGAACAGGTGGATCTGCGCTGGCTGCAAACGCAGGTGCTGCGTCCGACGTTCAGCTTGCCGCGGCCGGTGCCGGTCCTTCGTTCCGCATCCGCAACCGGATTGCCCGGCGCAGCATCCGTCGCGGAAGCAGCGCCTTCGCCAGCGGTGCGGATGTTGCAGCAGGAGGGAATTGCTCCGGCGGTGCTGGACCAACCCAAAGTCGATTCGCAGAATTTCATGGAAGTGTTGCATGCACTGGCGGCAGGGCAGGATGACTGGCAGTAGGTTGCTGCGATGTGCCGTGCTTGCGTGGCTGCTGGCGGCAGTGGCGGTGGCGCATGCGGGCGGCCCGCGCTGGGTGACGGGAAGCAGCTACTTCAGCCGGTCGGGCATTGTAGTGGTGTGGGCCAACGGGCAGGTGCCGTACTACACCGATCAGGGAGACCTGAGCGCCTCGGTGGACAATGCAGCCGCGAATGCAATGGTGGCGGCCGCGGCTGCGCCGTGGAATGGTGTTGCGACTGCAGGAGTGAATCTTTCTGCGGCGGGCACACTCGACGAAGATGTGAACGGCAACGATGTGAGCGTGGGCGCCAATGGCATTGTTTTTCCGGACGATGCGCAGAGCACTGACACCAGCAAGCCGCTGGCGGTTGTTTACGACGAGGATGGTTCGATCACGGACATGCTGCTGGGGCAGGGCGCGAGCGGCCCCAATGCGTGTCGGCAAAATGGCGTGACGGAGAGCGTTGACAACATTTCCACCACCGGAGTGATCGTACATGCCGTGATTATTCTGAATGGCCGCTGCACAGGCACGCCACAGCAGTTGCAGCAGATGCAGTATCAACTGGAGCGCGCCTTTGGCCGCGTGCTGGGGCTGGCGTGGTCGCAGTTGAATGACAACGTGTTCACGCAGAATCCGCCGCCGGTGCTGGTGCAGGAAGAGGCCTGGCCGCTGATGCATCCGATCGATATTTTGTGCGGGCCCTACACGTACCAGTGCATGGCGAATCCATTTCAGTTGCGGATGGACGATCGCGCCGCGCTGGGCCGAATGTATCCGGTGACGAGCGCCAACCAGGCGCAGTTTCCAGACAAGCAGATCACGGCGCAGGTAGTTTCTGGGCTGTCTGGTACGGTGAAGTTCCCTAACGGGCAGCCGATGCAGGATGTGAATGTGGTGATGCACCACTATCAACCTTTCACAGCGCCAATCTTCGTTTTCCCGGATGAGCTGCTCTCCTCGGTTTCGGGATACACCTATCCTGGCGACAGCGGCAATCCGGTGACCGGGTATGTTGACGCATCAGGGAACCGCTTCAATGAGTTTGGCTCGCCCAGTGTGTCGCAGGAAGGCGTATACGATCTGCGTGGCGTAGAGATACAGAATGCGGTCAATTACAATTCTGAGTTTTTCTACATCACTTTTGAGCCGATCAATCCTTTGTATGTAGGTGCATACTCAATCGGGCCGGATTCGCTGAATGTAGTGACGCCCTCTGGGACGATTGCTCCGGTTGTTACCTGGGCATTCAATGCTGGCAGAACCAGTGGCGCGAATGCGGTTGCGACTGGAGCGGCCACTGACGCGCACAGCGGCGATGATGGCTCCGAGGCCAGCCCGGCAGTGGTGCCGCAGCGCGGATGGTGGAACGGACGCATCTCCGGCTATGGACACACGGGCTGGTATGAGTTGTATGTGAAGGCCAACCATTCGTTCGCAGTGGAAGCAACCGCGCTCGACGAGCAGGGCAATGCCACCACCAGCAAGGCCATGCCGGTGATCGGCATCTGGAATTCGAGTGATGCGCTGGGCTCTGCGCCTGCGCTCGAACAGGCGGCCTTCAACGGGTTGAGGCCTGGCAGCACGATTCTTGCAGCGCAGACCTCGGTTGGGGAAGAGGTGCGCTTTGCGATTGCCGATCAGCGCGGCGATGGCCGTCCGGATTTTGCCTATCGCGCGCAGGTGCTGTACGCGGACCACGTTTCGCCGGCTGTGCTGGACGTGAGCGGCGGCGAGGGGAGGATCAGCGGCATGGGATTTCGCACAGGCGATGTGGTTGCCGTGGATGGGGTGGCGGCCACGGTGGTGTCCTCCAGTGCAACTGCGCTGCAGGTGCAAATGCCGCCGCTGAGCGCGTTACCGGGTATGGCGCAGGGCACGGCTGTGGATGTGACGGTGACAGACCCGGCAACCGGCGGCAGCAGCACTATGCAGAGTGCGCTGATGTATGACGCTTCTACCGCAGCAACCGGCAGCACCGCGCAACTGGTGGTGGTGAGCGGTGGAGAACAGTCCATTGCCTACACGGCGGCACTCGCGCCGGTTGTGCTGGAGGTGACGGATGGCGCGGGCCATGCTGTGCCTGGCGTCTCTGTGCAGATTCACCAGACCGTCACCGGCTGGCAGGCGCCGTGTCCTGCACATGGGCGCTGTCCGCGGCCTGCATTGTTGTCGCAGACGAAGGTGTCGCTGACATCCGGCGCCAATGGCGAGGTGTCCATTCCACCGTTGCAGATGGCCAATCGCGCAGAGATCACCACCATCGTTGCCACGGCGGAGACAAGCGGTCTGGTGGAGGTGACGTTGCAGAAACATCCATAAATGTGACGGCAGCGCTTAATGTGACCGCAGCGCTTAATGTGACC
>DZDJ01000009.1:0-37335 GCA_022736715.1 Edaphobacter aggregans | reverse complement strand
GCAGCGCTTAATGTGACCGCAGCGCTTAATGTGACCACAGCGCTTAATGTGACCACAGTACAGGCCGGTGCATCTGATAGGGTATAGGCGAAGATGGGGTGCGTATGGCGGCTGCTGTTGTGAGCAGAACTGGCGGGCGCAAGCGGGTGGTGATTCTGGGCGGCGGTTTTGCCGGAATCCACGCAGCGCAGGGGCTGGCAAAACTGCCAGTGGATGTCACGCTGATTGACCGGCGCAATCATCATACGTTTCAGCCGCTGCTGTATCAGGTGGCGCTGGCCGTGCTTTCGCCGGCCAACATTGCCCAGCCGATCCGCAGCATTGTGAGCGGCAACAAAAACACGGAAGTGCTGATGGATGAAGCTATCGGCATCGACAAAGCGGCCCGGCAGGTGCAACTGGCTTCGGGTGCTGTTGCCGAGTATGACTATCTGATTGTGGCCACCGGCTCCACGCATTCTTATTTTGGCCGCAATGAATGGGCCAGGCTCGCGCCGGGATTGAAGACCGTGGAAGACGCGACGGAGATTCGCCGCCGCGTGCTGCTGGCCTTTGAACTGGCAGAGCGGCAGATGCTGGAGTGCGGCACGCACCCTCCGCTGAATTTTGTGGTGATCGGTGGCGGGCCCACCGGTGTGGAGCTGGCGGGCGCAATCTCTGATATTGCCAAGCTGTATATGCGCAAGGATTTTCGCCACATCGATCCGGCAAAGGCGCGCGTCACTATTCTGGAGGGCTCGCCGCGCATTCTGGCTGCGTATCCGGAGGACCTCTCGCGCAGGGCCGTGGAGCAGTTGGCGGAGCTTGGCGTGGAAGTGCGCACCAATACGCACGTGACCGATGTGCAACCGGGACATGTGATGGTCGGCGAGGAGCGCATCAATGCAGTGGTAACGCTGTGGGCCGCGGGTGTGCAGGCATCGCCGCTGGGCAAGCTGCTGGAGGTGCCAACGGACACGCGTGGCTGTGTGCTGGTGGATTCACACCTGAACCCGGAGGGCCATCCGGAGATTTTTGTCTGCGGCGATCTTGCGCATGTAGAGCAGGATGGCAAACAGGTGCCCGGTGTGGCGCAGCCTGCCATGCAGATGGGCGACCATGCCGCGCGAGAGATTGCGCGGGACCTTGCCGGTAAACCGCGCACGGCGTTTCGTTATTTCGATAAGGGCGACATGGCCACCATCGGCCGCAAAGCTGCCGTGGCCAAAGTGGAGTGGCCATTCAAGGCGCACCTGCACGGACTGCCGGCATGGGTGGTGTGGCTGGTGGTGCATATCTTCTTTCTCATCGGTTTCCGCAATCGTTTTGCGGTCTTTCGTGAGTGGGTGTGGACGTACTTCTTCTTCACGGATGGGGCGCGCCTCATTACCGGTTCGCAGGAGTTGCCCGGCTGGCATGATTGCGACGAAGCGGATGCAAGGCGGGGGCCACTCGATTTGAATTCCCCGGACAAATAGAGCTTTTTGGCCAGACGAGATGCAGCTTCCAATCGAGCAGTTTTCCTGAGCGATTTGGAGGTGCGTCCGGTTCTGGTGGATGATAAGGACATGTGCGCACGACGATGAAATGCGCAGTCCTGAATATGTCAAAATTAGCGAATCTTCTTACAGAAACCAGAAACACGTCCTCCACGAACATCGATCAGCTTTCCACCGCAGAAATGTTGCAGGTAATCAACGCTGCGGACCGCGAAATCGCAGCGGCGGTGGAACGTGAAATCCCGAACATTGCGAAAGCCGTGGATGCGGTGGTTGAAAAGATGGAGCAGGGCGGCCATCTCTTCTACATCGGCGCAGGCACATCGGGCCGTCTGGGGGTACTGGACGCCTCCGAATGCCCGCCAACCTTCAGCGTTGCGCCGGAACTGGTGCAGGGCATTATTGCTGGCGGCGATTACGCGCTGCGCAACGCCATGGAACGTGCTGAGGATGATCCCGCACAGGGTGCGGCAGATTTGCAGGCGCATGGTTTTACCGCCGGGGATGTGCTGGTGGGCATTGCCTCCAGCGGCCGCACGCCGTATGTGCTCGGCGCGGTGGAGTATGCACGCACGCTCGGCGCGATTACGGTGGGGCTCAGCTGCGTGCCGGATTCCGAACTGGCGCGCGCCAGCGGGATCGCCATTACGCCAGCCGTTGGCCCGGAGGTTCTGACCGGGTCCACACGGATGAAGGCAGGCACGGCCACCAAGCTGGTGCTGAACATGATCAGCACAGGTGTGATGATTCGCACCGGGCTGGTGTATGGCAACCTGATGGTGAACCTGAAGCCGACGAATGCCAAGCTGGTGGACCGCGCGCAGCGCATTATTGCCGAAGCGACCGGAGTGGACCAGGCAGCGGCGGCTGCGCTGCTGGAAAAAGCCGGTTCGGTGAAAACAGCGATCGTGATGCAGAAGCTGGGGCTGCATCGCGCTGCGGCAGAGGCAAAGCTGGTGGCGGCCAAAGGACGCATCCGCGAAGCATTGAATGGATAAAGAAATTTTGGCCTCAGCGCTGTTGTATTCAGGCGAAATGATGAAATAGATGGGATGCCTGTCTTAAATATATATTTTAAATATATATTTAAGACAGGAGGATTCATGCTCGCTCAACACAAGCTAATTGTTCAGGCAACCGTCCCGGTTTTACAGCAGCACGGGGAAGCCATTACGCAGACGTTTTACCGCCAGATGTTTGAGGCCCACCCGGAACTTCTCAATCTATTCAATCCTGCAAATCAAAGAGATGGTGGCCAGGCGCGCAGTTTAGCTGCGTCCATTCTGGCGTATGCGGCACACATCGATCATCTGGAGCAGCTTGGCGGCATGGTGGACATGATTGCGCACAAGCATGTGAGTCTGCAGGTGCTGCCGGAGCACTATCCGATTGTGGGAGAGCATTTACTGGGAGCGATTCGCACGGTGCTCGGCGAGGCGGCAACGCCGGAAATTATTGAGGCATGGGCTGCAGCGTATGGTCAGCTTGCGGAAATCATGATTGGTCGCGAAGAGAGCCTGCATGTCGAAGGCGAACAACAGGAAGGTGGCTGGAGAGGCCATAAGGCCTTCACCGTGCAACGCAGGCAGCAGGAGAGCGAAAGCATCACCTCGTTTTATCTGGTTCCGGCAGACGGTAAGCCGCTGCCTACATTCAGGCCCGGGCAATATCTTGGAGTGAAGGTGCATGTTCCCGGATCGGCGTACGACCAGATTCGGCAATACAGCCTGTCCCATGTGCCTAATGGTCAGTTCTACCGCATCAGTGTGAAGCGTGAGGCGGCCCGCGGAAATGCGGGTGATGCACCGGACGGTCAGATTTCCAACTATCTGCACGACGCGGTGAAAGAAGGCGATGTAATGCAGGCAAGTATGCCGATTGGGAATTTTGTGCTGGACGACAGCAGGACGGACCCGCTGGTTCTACTGAGTGGCGGTGTGGGCATTACTCCGACGATCTGTATGCTGCAGCATCTAGCAGAACAGGGCCAGCGACTGGTGCTGTTTGTGCACGCGGCACTTGGACGGGAGCATCATGCTTTTGCCGGCGAGCTGCGCGAACTGGAAAAGAAGAGCAGTAACATCAAGGGCGTTGTGTACTACGAAAATGTGCGGGCTGAAGATGTGCCGGGACTGCATCACGATGAAGCGGGTAGAATCTCGCTGGAGTCGCTGCGTCCCCACTTACCATCTGGCGGGGCTGATTACTACTACTGTGGGCCACTTGGCTTTATGAATGCGGTGGAACGCGTGCTGGATCAACTCGGCGTTCCGTTGCACCGCAGATATAGCGAAGTCTTTGCGCCCGACCCATCCTTTGCGGCGGCGATTGCGAAGGCGTGATAATACATTCAGCAATACGGTATCGACCCACATGCAATTGACACGGTTTTCTGACATCAGTCTTCGTCTTCTTATGTATCTGGCGAGCCGCGACCATCCGATGGATGCGAAGGTCACGGCCCGCTCCGTGTCTGAACTCTTCAACGTGCCGTATCCTCATGTGGTGAAAGTGGTGCATCAGCTTGGGCAATATGGCCTGATCGCAACAACGAAAGGAAAAGGCGGCGGGCTGCGGCTGGCCCGGTCGCCTGAATCAATTCATCTTGGTGATGTGTTGCGCAGAACGGAACCAGATGGTGACGTGATTGACTGCTTTACGCAGCCCTGCCCTTTGCGCGTGGGTTGCATGTTGAAGGACGCGCTGGATGAGAGTTATGAAGCATTCTTCGCAAAAATGAATGAATTTTCGCTGGCAGATGTGGCTGCAACACCGGCACTGAAATCGTTAGTGCAGCTTTCCGCATAGTTTCCAGGTGGTTGCCTGGGAATTAATGCGCCGCATCCGCGCTGGCGCGTCTGCCTTTCGGCGGTTTCTTCATCAGGTAAGCGACGGGAATCAGGCAGGCCATCATCACCACCAGTATCCAGATCACATCCACATACGCGAGTGCCCGCGCCTGCAGTTGCAGGGTGGAGTAGATGCGCGCCTGCGCATGGTAGACCGCATCCGGCGGGGCCATGGCGGCCCTCTGCTCCAGCGTGGAGGCGATGCCGTTGATCTGCTGTTGCAGCCACGGGCTGCCGTCCGTCATGTGCGCTGACAGATAATTCTGGTGCGCCTGCTGGCGGCGTATCAGCATCGTCGTCACAAACGAAATGCCAATGCTGCCGCCCACGTTGCGCGCCAGCGAAGTGAGGCCAGAGATTTCGTTGTTCTTGTGCTGCGGCACGCCAACATAGGTCATCACGCTGATGGGGATGAAGAGCAGCGGCATGCCCATCGTCATCACCACGCGCCAACTGACGGCATCCATAAAGCTGATGCCGAGGTTGAGGTCCGTCATGCGATACAAACTGAAGGTGAGCATGATGAAGCCCAGCATCGTCAACAGCCGCAGGTCGACCTTCTGCCCCAGCCAGCCAGCCAGCGGAAACAGCACGACCAGCACCAGGCCACCGGCAGAAAGCGCCATGCCGGCCTGCGTTGCGGAGTAGCCCATCAGCTCCTGCAGGAACTGCGGAATCAGCACGGTGGTGGAGTAAAGCGCAACGCCGATGATGAGCATCACAAACTGTGTGGTGGCGAAGTTGCGCAGCTTGTAGAGCCGCAGGTCCACGATCGGGTGCCCGGTGTGCAGCTCGCGATAGAGGAACAGCACCAGCCCGATGGCCGACAGCACGGCGCAGGTGACGATGAAGCGTGAGCTGAACCAGTCGTCCTCCTGGCCCTTGTCCAGCATCATCTGCAGCGCGCCAATGGCGACGATCAGCAGGCCCAGCCCATAGTAGTCAATGCTGCCAGCCAGGGTGCGCATCTTTTTCAGGTACGGCGGGTCTTCCACAATGCGCTGCGTTAAGTACAGGGAAAGAAAGCCGACCGGGATGTTGAGAAAAAAGATCCAGCGCCAGCTATAGTTGTCCGTAATCCAGCCGCCGAGCGTGGGTCCGATGGCCGGAGCCAGCACCACCGCCATGCCGTAAATGGCAAAGGCCATGCTGCGTTTTTCCGGCGCAAAGGTGTCTGCCAGAATGGCGCGCTCCGAGGGTTGCAGTCCACCGCCGGCCGCGCCCTGAATGACGCGGAAGAGCACCAGCATGCCCAGCGTCGGCGCAAAGCCGCACATCAGCGATGTGATGGTGAAGAGCGCAACGCAGCTCATGTAAAAGCGCTTGCGGCCAATGCGGTTGGAGATCCATCCGCTGATGGGCAGCACCACAGCGTTGGACACCAGGTACGAGGTCAGCACCCAGGTGGCCTCATCTTCACTGGCAGAAAGCGAACCGGCGATGTGCGGCAGCGCAACGTTGGCAATCGAGCTGTCGAGCGCTTCCATGAACGTGGCCAGTGTGACCGTAAATGCAATCACCCAGGGACTGAAGCGCGGCTTCCACGCCGCATGTTCCAGCGCGTGCTCGTCTTCGAGTTGTTGTGCAGCAGCGGCTGTGGCCACGGAGGGTGCTGTCCTGAGGAACGGGTTGAGTTAAATATACATACATGTATGTATATGAGGTAAACTGATTTCCAGGAACATCCATGGGAACTGCCACAATTGCGAGAGACCGCGTCCGCGCACCGCAGGTGCGGACCGAGGTCACGCGCTCGCGGCTGATCGCCGCAGCCGGGCGGATTTTTGTACGAGATGGCTTTGTGGCTGCTTCGATTGAAGAGATCGCAACACGCGCTGGCTATACGCGGGGCGCGTTCTATGCCAATTTCGAGAGCAAGGAGGCACTCTTCCTTACCTTGTTGGAACAGCGGTTCCACGCGCGGCTGGCGGAGCTGCGCGGCCTGCTGCTGAAGCTGGAAACTGAGCCGGAGCGGCTGCGGGCGCTGCGCGAACACTATATCAACCGCTCGGCAGACCGCAGTTGGGCACTGCTGATGCTGGAGTTTAAACTCTTTGCCATTCGCAACCCGGAGGCGCGGCGCAAGGCCATCGGCGCCTACCGGCAGATGCGGCGGCTGTATCGGGACTTCATCGGTGACCTGGTTCCGATCCACACGCCGCAGCTTTCCTCCGGCGTCATCGGTGCATCGCTCAGCGCGCTTGCCAATGGCCTGGTGGTAGAGAGCATGTTCGATTCGGCATGTCTTGCCGGAGCGGACCTGCGTCAGGTGCTGGGTGTGTTGTTCGATCGCATTCTGGCGCAAGGCTAAGGCGGTATCTTTTCTGCCGCGCTGCGCGGTATCATCCGATGCAGGCATGACGACGAGCATTCCATTGCAGGCTGCGGCACAGGCAAATGCGCTGCTGCAGCGCATTCGCAGCGGAGACACGCGGGCACTGGCACGTGCCATTTCCGTGGTGGAGGATGCCGCGCCGGAAGCAACATCCCTGCTGGCGGCCTGCTATCCCTACACGGGCAGTGCGCTGCGCATTGGCCTTACCGGCGCGCCCGGCGCTGGCAAAAGCACGCTGGTGGACCAATTGGCGCGGCATCTGCGCGCGGCAGAGCAGACGGTGGGCGTGGTTGCCGTCGATCCGACGAGCCCCTACACTGGCGGTGCTATTCTGGGCGATCGCATTCGCATGAACGGGCACTATGCCGATGCGGGCATCTTTATCCGCAGCATGGCCACGCGCGGCTTTCTGGGTGGACTGGCGAAGACGACAGCCGAAGTCTGCATGGTGATGGAGGCCAGCGGCAGGCAGCAGATTCTGATTGAAACGGTCGGCGTCGGCCAGGATGAAGTCGACATTGTGCGGCTGGCCGATATTACTGTGGTGATTCTGGTGCCGGGCATGGGCGACGATGTGCAGAGCCTGAAGGCGGGCCTCATGGAGATCGCCGATATTTTTGTCATCAACAAGAGCGATCGTGAGGGCGCAGACCGCGTGGAGCGCGAGATTCGCGCCATGCAGTCGCTGGCGGCGCATGCGGATGCTCCGGTGCCTGCCGTGGTGCGCACCGTGGGCACGACCGGGCAGGGCATTCCTGCATTGCAGCAGGAGATTGCGCAGTGCGCCGAAGCATTACGCTCCAGCGGGCGTTTGCAGCAGAAGCGGCAGGCCGCGTGGCGCAGCCGGCTGGTGGAGATGCTGCGGCAGGAGATGCTCCGCCAGTTGCTGGCGCATGGTCTGAGTGAGTCCGAGTTGCAGGCCCATGCCGCCGCCATCGCAGCGCACCAGGAGAATCCGTATACGCTGGTGCCGCAGTTGCTGGCGTCGCTGTTGCCGGCGCGCGGCCAGTGATTGGCGGACAATGCCTGGTCAGCAATTGGCGGATAATAAAGCTATGCCGGACGGGACCAACAAAGCGCTGGCGCAGGCAGCTCAGTTGCTGCAGCAGCAGATTCGTCTGGATCATCTGGGCGTAGCGGTGAAGAGCATCGCCGCCGCGCGCGGTTTTTATGAGCTGCTGGGGCTGCACGTGCAGCAGGAAGAGACTGTGGAGCACGAGCAGGTGCGCACGGCCATGCTGCCGCTGGGCGAGAGCCGCATTGAACTGTTGGAGCCGACGGCCGAGGACTCCACGATTGGCCGCTTTCTGGCCAGGCGCGGCGAGGGGCTGCATCACATTGCCGTGCATGTGCAGGACATCGGCGCTGCTTTTGCGCGGCTCAAGGCGGCCCATGTACGGCTGGTGAGCGGGCAGATTCGCATTGGCGCGTGCGGGCACCGGTACTTTTTTGTGCATCCAGCCAGTACCGGCGGTGTGCTGCTGGAGGTGTGCGCAGACGCGCTGGCAGAGGGCGGGCAAACGGAATGAAGCTGCTGCTCATCGATAGCTGCGGCGCGCAGGGTGGCGTAGCGTTGGCGGATACGGAGCAGGCGCAGCCCGTCGTGTCGGCCATTCCGCTGCTGGGGCGGACCTTTTCTGTGCGGTTGATTCCTGCCGTGCGGGAAGCGCTGGCGGCTGCCGGGCTCACGCTGCCGCAGTTGGATGCAATTGTGATTGTGCATGGGCCGGGCTCCTTTACCGGCGTGCGTGTGGGCGTAAGCGCGGCCAAGGGACTGGCTGATGCCACCGGATTGCCGGTGATCGCCTTGTCGCGGTTGGCGGTGCTGGCATCGCTGACAACTGCGGAAGCGGCGCACGTTGCGCTCGATGCTGGCCGGGGCGAGTTTTATTATGGACGCTATCGCAATCACGGCCGCAGGTGCGAGCAGGAGGCGCTGCGGAAAAGGGAAGAGGTGCTGGCCGCCTGCGCCGCAGGGGCATTTCCGCTTGTGGTCTGCGAGGATGCCGTTGCGGTTGCCCTGGCCGAAGCCGTGCCGACGCAGATTGCCGCACCCATGCCTGCCGATGCGCTGGCGCTGGCCACGGACGCCTTTGTGGCCGGGCAGTTTGCCGATGTCGCGCTGCTCGACGCCAATTACCTGCGCCGCTCCGATGCGGAAATCTTTTCCCGGCCTCAGTTACAGACCAGCCCCACCGGCAAAGCAGTGGTATGAGCCAGCAGCCAATTCTCGGATTCACCATTCGTCCAGCCACAGTGCATGACCTGCCCGCAGTGATCGCGCTGGAGCGCGGCATTGCAGAAGCCGCGCATTGGCCCGAACAGGAGTATGTTGCCATGCTGCAGACCACTCCGGAGTCCAGCGTGCAGCGGCGCATTCTGCTGGCAGAGCGCTACGGCGTGCTGCAGGGCTATGCCGTAGCCAAGGTGCTGCGGCTGGCCGGTGAGGTCAACGCGGAGCTGGAAAATCTGGCTGTTGCCAGCAGCGCGCGCCGCCAGGGCATCGGCCGGGCGTTGTGCGAGGCCGTCATGGACTGGTGCCGCGAGTGCGAAGCGGGGGAAGTGGCGCTGGAGGTCCGCATCGGCAACGCGGCGGCAATTCAGCTCTATCAGCAGGCGGGCTTTCGCCGGACGGCCCTGCGGCGCGGCTATTATCTACAACCGCCGGAAGATGCTCTGCTGATGAAGCTGCTGTTGCAGCAGGAGTAGTGCAGTTTCGGCAGATTCAGTTTCGATTGCATGAAAATGGGTGCATTTTCTGATATTTCCCACAGCATTGTGCGTTGCCGGAGGCGCCAGCGGTATGGTAGCTTTTGTGAGTTCTTATAGACGTCCTCACCCAGGAGGTTCTAAAGATGAACGAGGCAATAAGCCAAGCGCCCGCCGCATCCGTTCAGGCCAACCACCCTTATCTGGCCGGCTCGATTCAGGAACATCTCAACCGGCTCGGCTCCGAACACCGGTTCTACTCGCAACGTCTGGAATCCCTGCTCGCCAGGCCGTGGCTGAGCGAAGAAGAAAAGCTGGAGGAAGTCCGGCTGAAAAAGCTGAAACTGCGCCTGAAAGATGAAATGGAAACGCTGCGGCGAAGCGCTGGGTACGATGTCGGCCCCGGGCAGCAGATCGCCTGAGGTTTCTATGTTTTAGCCTTCCGGCTCCGGGGTGGCACAATGCCATGTCCCGGCGCATTTGCCGTGGCGTTGTGCCGCGCGGGGTTGCCTGCCGCCGTATAATCAGGGACTGATGGTACGCGACGGTTACTTTTATGGTCTGGGACTGGCCGCAGTGGCGGCGGCTCTATGGTATCTCACTGGCGCAGCGTGGACGGTTGCACCACCGCTGGTGCTGGCGGCCTTTTTTCTGTGGTTTTTCCGTGATCCCAGCCGGAAGATTCCGCCAGAGCCCGGCCTGATCGTGTCGCCCGCGGACGGCGTGGTCACCGAAGCCGACTGGATTCAGACGCCCAAGGGGGTTCGTCTGAAGATGAGCATTTTCCTGAATGTTTTCAATGTGCATGTGAACCGTTCGCCGATTACTGGCACGGTTTCGACGGTGGATTATCGCAAAGGCCGGTTCCTGAATGCGATGAATCCGGAGTCCTCTGCGCTGAATGAGCAGAGCCTGATCGTGGTGCAGGCCGAGGGATACGAAGTGGCCTTCAAACAGATTGCCGGGTTGCTGGCGCGCCGCATTGTGTGCCGGGTGAAGCCGGGCGAGCACGTGGAGCGTGGCCAGCGGATCGGCCTGATTAAGTTTGGCTCGCGTGTGGATCTGCTGCTGCCGGAAGAGTCGGAGTTGCTGGTAAAGAAGGGAACCAGAGTGCGTGGCGGTTCCACGGTTCTGGCGGCCGTGGTGGCTACGGGCCTGACTCCGGAAAAGGCCAGGGAAATTGCCTGATGAGCGCAGAACGCGAAGAACTGGCGGAAACCCCGTCCGTGGATAGTGCCGACAAGCGGCGCATGCGGCTGCGCCGTGGCATGTACATTCTGCCCTCGCTGTTTACCGCGGGCAACATTGCGGCGGGCTACTATGCCATTACGCAAAGCCTGCAGGGTACGGTGGCCGATCCCCGGCATTTTGACTACGCAGCGCTGGCGATTGGCTTCGCCATTCCATTTGATGCGCTTGATGGCCGCATTGCCCGCATGACCAAGACCACCAGCGAGTTCGGCAAAGAGCTGGATTCCCTGGCCGATGTGATCACTTTTGGCGTGGCACCCAGCATTCTGGCGTATGCGTGGGGCTTTCGCATGCTGCCCTACACGCTGGACCACGACCTGCGAGTGAAGCTGGTGCAGTTGGGGGCCTTTGTCTGCTTTCTGTTCCTCATCTGCGGAGCCAGCCGCCTGGCGCGCTTCAACATCAGTGTGAATCCGCAGCCGCGCAACCCGGGCCGACCGGACCGCAAATATTTTGTCGGCATGCCGATCCCCGCAGCGGCTGGCGTCATTGCCGCCGTGGTGCATTTTTTTGACGGATACCCGATTCAGGCCTGGTGGCTGGCGCTGGTCTGGCTGGCGCTGGTGGCGCTGGTTGGCTTTCTGATGGTGAGCACCTGGCGCTTCTGGAGCGGCAAGGAGATCAACCTGGCCAGCCGCCGTCCCTTCCGCACCGTGGTGCCCATTGGGATGCTGATTGCGCTGGTCGCCCTGTTTTCGCAGGTGACGCTGATGCTGATGGCAATGGCGTACATGTTCTCCGGCATTTTTGCCCGGCTGGCGTATTCGTGGTCGCGCAAACATCACACGGGCTCCGGAGCGTCTCCCGTCTCTCCACCCTCTGCGGCAGCCTCCGGCTCGTCACATACAACAACGTAGAATACAGCCTGATGCCCAATACTACTTATAAGATCGCAATCGTCGGCGCATCGTCGCTGGCTGGCAAGGAACTGAATGAGGCGATGGGCGAGTCGGCCCTGGCAGCCTCGGATTTTGTGCTGATGGATGACGAAGAGGTGATGGGCCAACTGGAGTCCGTCGGCGACGAAGCCACGTTCATCCAGCGCATTGGGCCCAGGTCCTTTGAGCACATGGACTTTGTCTTCTTCGCGAGCCATCCGGAGGTGACGCGCAGGCATTGGCAGAGCGCCGTCCGCGCTGGCGCCAGCGTGATTGACCTGAGCTACGAGCTGGAGGCTGAAGCGGGAACGCTGGTGCGTGCTCCGTGGGTGATGGAAGTCTTTCAGAAGGACAGGCCGGGCGGGCATCTGACCGTTGCAGAGCCGAACCTGAAGACGGCGGCCATTCTGCCAGCGCATCCGGCCGCCCTGCTGCTGGCGCTGGTCATGGCACGCCTGCAGGAGAACCTGCCGCTGCGCAGCGTGGCGGCCACCGTGCTGGAACCGGCCTCGCAGTATGGGCGCGCCGCCATGGATGAGCTGCACCAGCAGACGGTGACCTTGCTCTCCTTCCAGAACCTGCCGCGTGAGCAGTACGATGCGCAGGTGGCCTTCAACCTGCTGCCGGCACTGGGCGAAGAGGCCAAAATCCGGCTGGCGGCCACGGAAGAGCGCATCCGCAGGCACTATGTGGAGATTTCCGGCGGACGCCTGCCGGAACTGGCCCTGCAACTGGCCCATGCGCCCACCTTCCACGGCTACATTGCCGCGCTCCTGGTGGAGATGGAAGAGCCCGTGGCGGAAAGCCAGGTGGAAGCTGTGCTGCAGGGCGAGCATGTGGACATTGTGCTGGGCGAGTCCGATCCTCCCAGCAATCTGAGCGCTGCCGGACAGGAAGATATTCTGGTTCGCATGCGGCCGGAGCCGCCGGGAAGCGAAAAAGCCGCCCGCTTCTGGCTGTGGATTGCGGCGGACAACCTGAAGCTGACCGCGCTGAACGCGATTGCCTGTGCGCAGGAGCTGCGGCGGCTGCGTCCGCATGGCAAAGTGCAATAAACAATCTGCAATCAGGTAAAGTGAGAGAGAAAAAGCTGCGTCATTGCGTTGTCTCGCGCGGGATTACAAACCGTGCTTTGTTTCAAGGGTATGACTGGTAGCCGAGGGCTTGAGCCCTCGGTGCCGCAAATACTTCTTTTTCCTCGTGGCTTCAGCCGCAGAGGTACGCTTTTCTTCTGATCAGGCGACTTTGTCAGCAGTCCGGAGAGAAGGCTGTGCTACAGCTTTCTCTCCTCAAACTGCGCCAGAATAAAGCTGTCCGTCATGCCGGCAATGTAGTCGGCCACCACGCGGGCCACGCCTTCGGTCTGCACCTGCGCAAAGTGCGCCGACGGAAGCTGCGACGGATCGTTCACCCAATAGTCGAAGAGCCGGGTCACCACTTCTTCTGCGCGGTCATGCTCGCGCGTCAGCTCGTCATTGGTGTACAGAAAGTCGTAAAGATATTCCTTCTCCTGCAGGCGCCCGGCTTCTGTCTGCGCAGAAAAGACAGCCACCCGCACCGGGTGCTGGCGCACGCCTGCCAGCGTATGGATGCCCGCGTTCTGGGTGAGCCTGGCCGTCTGCTGGATCAGGTCATCCACCAGAGCGTGCATCATGAGTTGCAGCGCCTCATGAAAGAGGAATTTTTCCGCCACGCCCTCATGCTCCGCTTCCACCACGCGGTAGCAGCGGCGCAGGACGGCGATGTGCTCCAGCACATGCGGAAGCTCCAGCATGCCGGACTCGATGCCATCGTCCAGGTCCGCCGTCAGATAGGCGATTTCGTCGGCCAGATCGATGATCTGCGCTTCCAGCGGCGGCCGCTGGTGGAGAAAGTAGGCCGCCAGCTCCGGATATTTGGCGGCATCATAATCGCGCGAGTGTTTGATGATGCCTTCGCGCACGCCCAGCGTCAGGTTCAGCCCGCGGTGCGCCGCATAGCGCAGCTCAAAATGCTCCACGATACGCAGGGCGTGCAGATTGTGGTCGAAGCGCAGCCCGTGGCGCTGCAGACACTTGTCCAGTGCGCGTTCCCCGGCGTGTCCAAAGGGCGGATGCCCGATGTCATGCACCAGGGCCAGCGTCTCTGCCAGGTCCTCGTTCAGCCCCAGCGCGGTGGCGATGTTGCGGGCAATCTGCGCCACTTCCATGGTGTGCGTCAGGCGGCTGCGGAAATGGTCCGAAGACCGGCTGGTAAAAACCTGCGTTTTGCCGGCCAGCCGGCGGAAGGCGCGCGCCTGCACAATGCGGTCGCGGTCCCGCTGGAAGGCGGTGCGGTAGGGCCGGTGCGGAGCAGGGAAGTCGCGCCGCGCCAGCGGATCGTGCTCATCGCCGATGACGGCACAGCTCTTCAGGCAGGCCAGTTCCACGCCGCTCCGTTGCTGAGGACTGAAAGTTGCCATCCCTGCCATTGTAGCGGTTTGCCGGAACCAGGTCAGGGAATCAGGATTCGCGGGTCAGGATTTGCGAGTCAGGGTTTAGCAATGCTGGCGTGCTCTTCCTTCGCCAGCTTCACCTTGGCGGTCTCCAGCTTCTTCTGCACCTTGCTTACATCGCTCGGCTCCACATCTGCCGGAAGCGAGTTGGCAAACTCGGCCAGAGATTTGTCCCACTGCTCAGTGGCCAGCTTCAACCGTCCGGTCTTCTCGTACAGCTCGCCCAGATGGTCATGCACCGTCGGGTCCGAAGAGAGCTTCTCGCTGGCCTTGCGCAGGTTTGCCTCCGCCAGCGTGTACTGGCCCAGTTTGAAGTAGACCCAGCCGAGCGAGTCCAGATACGCGCCATTCTGCGGGTCCAGCGCCACGGCCTTGCGCAGCATCTCCAGTGCCTGGTTCAGATTCACGCCACGGTCGGCCCACATGTAGCCCAGGTAATTGAGCGTCATGGCATTGGCCGGATCCAGCGCCAGCACTTTGTGGAACTCGGCCTCTGCCGTCGGGTAGTTCTTCTGGCGGTCGGCAATGGTGCCGCGCAGGAAGTAGATATACAGCTTGTCGTCCTGCTGTGTGGCCAGCTTCTCCGCCTTGTCCAGCTCTTTGCTGGCATCGTCGTAGCGGCGCAGGCGGGTATAAATCTGGGCCAGCACCATCTCCACGTCGCGGTCGTCTGGCGTGCCCTTCAGCAGCGACTTCGCTATCTGGATGCCTTCGTCCGCTTTGCCGGTATCGGCCAGCTGGCCCGCCAGCATCAGCTTTACGCCGCGATTGTCTGGCGCTGCCTTGGCGGCAGCTTCTGCCGCAGCCGTGGCCTGCGCCCACTGGTGTGCATCGCGGTAGGTGTCCACCTCGCCCTGATAGCCGCGCACCACATAGTCGCCGCCCAGGGCGATCATCTGTTCGTAGGTGGCGATGGCGTCCTGCGTTTTGCCCTGCTCGCGGTAAAGGCTGGCCATGCGATTCAGAAAGATGGAGCGGTTGTTCTTGTCCTCGTCGCTGTATTTGCCGTCGGCCCTGGTGCTGCTGGCCACCAGCTTCTTCATAATCTGCAGCGCGTCGTCCGTGCGCCCCATCGAGTCATAAATGGAGGCCTCCGTGTAGCTGGCCTCCAGCGAATTCTGCGCCAGCGACTGGGCCTTCTTCACCGAGGCCAGCGCTTCGGTGTATTTCCCTTCACGCCGCTCGATTTCGCCCATGCGCAGGAACGACTGCGCGTCCTGCGGATCGGCCGCCGTAATGTCCAGATACTGCTGCAGCGCCTCATTCAACTGGCCGTCGTAGAAAAGGTCCTGCGCCAGCCCGCGCTGCGCGTCCAGATTGTCCGGTTGCTGCTCCAGCGCTTTGCGGTAGGCGTCAATGGCCTTCTTCGGCTCCTTCAACTGGTCGTAGCTGATGCCCAGCGCATAGTCGATCCGGGCCGTGCGGTCGCTTTCCGGTACGGCATTCAACACTTCCGCCGCGCGCTTCATGTCGCCCTGGTCGCTGTACAGGCGGGCCAGGTTCAGCACGGCGTCTTCCGAGGCCGGATCAATCTTCCGCGCAGTCTGGAACTGCTCCTCCGCCTTGGCGGAGTCATGATTCAGCGCATAAAGCTGGCCCAGCAGCAGATGATTCTCAATGCTGTCCGGCTTCAGCTCCACAATCTTTTCGTACTCCTGAATGGCCAGCGCCAGCATCTGGCCAGACTGCGTGCCGCTCTGCATATCGCCCAGCGAACGCAGATAAATTCGGCCCAGCAGAGTGTGCGCCTTCAGGTCGTCCGGATTTTCCTTGATCTGCTCCTGGGCGGCCAGCACTGCATCGCGGATGCGGCCGGTCTTGTAGTACAACTCCGCCAGTCCATCCTTCAGGTAGGCCGAGTCCGGATCATTGTCCAGCGCCATCTTGTACTCTTCAATGGCCTGCGTGGCGTAGTCCGGCCGTCCATAAGTGGTGGCCATGTCCTGGTAGATGTGCGCCAGCGTGTAGTGATAATAGGAGGCCGCATGATCCACCGTGGCGGCGGGTGCCGTCGCCGTGGCTGCCGCAACGTCCTTTTGCCGGGCAAAGGCCGGGACTGCGCAGGTGGCAAGCAGAGCCAGAGACAAAGATGCAGACAAAGAAATGAACCGGGCAAAGCGGCGCTTGCCTGGTGCAGGAGATGCTGGCTGGTTCCTTGGTGTGCTGACTGCGCCTGCCACGTCTTCCATGGACCGAAGTACCGGCTTTCTTGAAAAAATTTTGGACACAACCCCTCAGGATTGGATATGGGCCGATTCTGCGCTATCCGCAACGCATTTGCAATCGGCCCTGCCATTTAGACGATTGTACGCCCCGGTTGGATGCTTTCTGAAAGCGGCACAAGGCAGCGGCCGGTGTGGCCCGCTGCCTTGCGGTGGCTGTGTCTTGTACGGGGATTACCCGTGGCGGAAGTGGCGCATTCCGGTAAAGACCATCGCAACGCCCAGGGCATCGGCCGCGGTAATCACTTCATCATCGCGCACCGATCCGCCGGGCTGGATGACAGCGGTTGCGCCTGCCTTTGCCACCACTTCCAGTCCGTCCGGGAAGGGAAAAAAGGCATCGGAAGCGGCCACGCAGCCTTCCAGCGGCAACACTGCTTTCATGGCGCCAAAACGGGCTGCATCCACGCGGCTCATCTGGCCTGCGCCGATGCCCACCGTCTGGCCATCGCGGGCGTACACAATGGCGTTCGACTTCACATGCTTGCAGACGCGCCAGGCGAAGAGCAGCGATGCCAGCTCCTCCGGCGTAGGCCGGCGCCTGGTGACCACCTTCAGCTCTGCTGCGGATACATGGCCGCGGTCGGCATCCTGCAGCAGCGCGCCACCGGAGACCTGCTTCAGCACGCGTTCCATCCGCGCCGGGGTAATCTCCACTAGCCGCAGGTTCTTTTTCGCCGCAAAGCGGGCCTTGGCTTCCGCAGTAAACGACGGAGCCACAATTGCTTCCACAAAGAGCCGGGCAATCTCCTCGGCTGCCGCGCCGTCCACCTCGCGATTGATGCCGATAACGCCGCCAAAGGCGGAGACCGGGTCAGCGGCCAGCGCCTTGGTGTAGGCCTCCAGCACGGTGGCTCCATTGGCCGCGCCGCAGGGGTTGGTGTGCTTGATGATGGCGACGGCGGTCTCGTCAAACTCCTGCGCCAGCTCCCAGCAGGCGTCCAGATCCACCAGATTGTTGAAGCTCAGCTCCTTGCCCTGCAACTGGCGCGCTCCGGCAATGCCGGTTCCAGTGCCGTCGGTGTACAGCGCGGCGTGCTGGTGCGGGTTCTCGCCGTAGCGGAGCGTGTTGGCCAGCGGATAGTTAATGCGCAGCGCGGCGGGGAAGTCCGCCTCAGCGCCAGCGGTAAACTTTGCCGGTTCGCCTTCAGCGGCGGGTTCGGCAATCTTTTCGAGCGTATTGGCAATGGCTGTGTCGTAGGCTGCCGTGGTAGCAAAAGCCTGCTTGGCGAGCTTCCAGCGGGTGGCACGGCCCAGCTTGCCGCCGGTGGACTGCAACTCCTCGGCCAGTGTGGTGTAGTCGGCCACGTTGGTTACGATGGCCACATCCTCGAAGTTCTTGGCCGCCGAGCGCACCATGGATGGGCCGCCGATGTCGATGTTCTCAATCATGTCGGCAAAGTGCGCGCCCGGCTTTTGCGCTGTCTTTTCAAAGGCATACAGGTTCACCACCACCATGTCGATCGGCTCAATCTGGTGCTGCTGCACGGCTTTTACATGCTCGGCATTACCACGGATGTACAGGATGCCGCCGTGGACTTTGGGGTGCAGCGTCTTCACGCGGCCGTCGAGCATCTCCGGAAAGCCAGTCAGCTCGCTGATGTCCTTCACCTGCAACCCTGCATCGCGCAGGGCCTTGGCGGTGCCGCCGGTGGAAACCAGCTCTACGCCAAAGCTGGCCAGTGCCTGGGCAAAGGCCACCAGCCCGGTCTTGTCTGTAACGCTCAGTAATGCGCGGCGAACCTGTTTTGCCTGTTCTACTGCTGTGCTCAATGAACTGCTCCTTGTTCTTTCGGGGCTGTTATTTTGGGGCTGCCTCGGGGAAAGCCTGAAGTCTCACGTTGCGATGCGCTGAAAAGTAGATTTTACGAGGCTGTGAAGGGGATTGTCATGCCCGCGGCGGATTTGCACCGCTGCTGCAGCAAAGAATTTGTCAGCCAGCCGGTTGCACGATAGCCTTAGACAAGGCCCGCGCATGAACTCCACTTGGCAGTCGGAAGAAGAACATCCTCAAAGGACTGCCCGCACCCCCTATGTGCAGGGAGAGGTTCTGCCGCCCGTCAGTGAAAACGACGGAAATGGCCACGGCTACCAGCCGTATCAGCACCAGCCACCTCCACGGCGCGAGCGCAGCGGATGGCACTGGTCCTACGCACCGGCCACCTACGTTCTGGTTGGCATCAACTGCCTGGTGTATATCGCCATGGTGCTGAGCGGCGTTTCCGCCATCAGTCCCACGGCAATGGATATTCTGCGCTGGGGCGCGGACCGTGGCGTGAATGTGCTCAACGGCGAATGGTGGCGGTTGCTCTCGGCCACGTTTGTCCACGTTGGCCTGCTGCATCTGGCCACCAATATGTGGTGTCTGTGGAACCTGGGGCTGCTGGGCGAGCCGCTGATAGGGCCGCTGGGCGTGCTGGCCATTTATATGCTGACCGGCATCGCCGGAAACCTGCTGAGCACGGCCGCGAACCCCTACATTGTGGGCGCGGGTGCGTCGGGCGCGGTCTTTGGCATTGCCGGCATCCTCATCGTGCTGCTCAGCAATAAAAAGCTGCCCATTCCGCAGTTTGAACTGCACCGGCTGCGCAAGAGCGTCATCTGGTTCGCCATCCTCAACTTTGTGATCGGCGGCTCCACGATGGTGCTCAACACCAGCATTCGCATTGACAACATGGCCCACCTGGGCGGATTTCTCTCTGGCCTGGCCCTGGGCGTACCGCTGCTGCCGCAGATGACTGCAGGCCGCCAGCGCTATCTGCGCCGACAGTACGTCACCTTTGCCGTGGCCGCGCTGCTGCTATCGCTCTTTGGATTTGCAATCGCAAATTTCTACGGCGTATAGCTGCTATTGCACGGCCGTGGAGGCGAACTTCCGCACCATGGCCAGCAGCAGCTTGCGGTCCGTTTCCGTCAGGTTGCTGGAGTAGCGCTGAATCTGGGCCAGGAAGCGCACTTCCTCTTCTGACAGGTGCATCTGGCTCATTTCGCGGCGGATAGTATCTTCTGCAAAGAATTCGGAAAGCGGCAGGTCCAGCGCTTCCGCGATCTTGGACAGCGTTTCCAGCGATGGGATGGTATGGCCATTCTCAACGCGTGATAAATAGCAGCGCAACAGGCCTGTGCGCTTCTCAATGTCCCCCTGGGACATTCCACGCTGCAACCGGTAACTGCGAATCGTCGTGCCAATCTGCATAGAAGGCGACTCCATTTGCTTGCTGTTCTCTCGACTTGTGATTTCTACGTCCGGCATTAACAACTAAGTAAACATGATCCCTTGCCGGATGCAAGGAAGAAATACCGGGAAAACAAGAATTCAGCCCGGTACAGGTATCTGATCTGGTTCCTTTATTGCAGCGTTTTGGCAAAGAAGGCCAGGATGCGGCGGTGTGCATCGGCGGTATCTGCATGGTGACGGGCATCGTACCCAGATGTATGGCTGTGTAGCCGACTGCGGGCATGCGATCGATCAGCGCTACCTCGTCTACTACTGCAACACATTGACCGGCGAACCAGACCCCGCGAACCAGACCCGCAAACCAATGTGTAAAGCAACGTCCTGAAGCACGCCGTAAACCGTCTCCAGAAACTTGACAAATCCAGACGCGGGGCGCCCGTATTTCTATCTCAATCAATTTGTTCTTGACCCGTGTTCCTCGGTGCGATCCGTGGTCGGGCTTGCTGCGCAGCGGGTGGAGCTAGCCCATGTACATGCCGCCGTTCACGTCGAGGACGTGGCCGGTGATGTAGCTGGCCTCTTCCGACGCCAGAAAGGTGACGGCGTGGGCTATGTCCGCGTCAGTGCCTGGGCGGGCCAGCGGCACCTGCGTCAGCATGGCCTCGCGCTGCTTGTCGTCGAGCACGGCGGTCATCGGCGTTTCAATGTAGCCCGGAGCGACGGCGTTGACGGTAATGGACCGGCTGGCCAGTTCGCGGGCCAGCGACTTGGTGAGTCCGATGAGCCCGGCCTTGCTGGCGGCGTAATTGGCCTGCCCGGCCTGCCCGGTTTCGCCCACCACGCTGGTGATGTTCACCACGCGGCCCCAGCGGGCTTTCAGCATGGGAGACATTACGGCCTGCGTCATCAGAAAAGCCCCGGTCAGGTTGGTGGTCAGCACGTCGTCCCAGTCGCTGCGCTTCATGCGCATGGAGAGGCCATCGCGGGTGATGCCGGCATTGTTCACCAGAATTTCCATCTTACCGAAATGTGCGACGACGGCCTTGGCGCATTCTTTGATGGACTCCTCGCTGCTGATGTCGAGCGCGAAGGGCGCCGCCGTGCCGCCAGCGGAGGCAATCTCCGCCGCTACCTCGGCCAGTTTGGCCGCATTCCGCGCCGCCAGCGCCACCTGCGCGCCAGCCTTTGCCAGCTCAATGGCGCACGCCCGGCCAATGCCCTGCGACGCCCCGGTAACCAATGCCACTCTTCCTGTTACATTTGCCATGCTTCTATTGTGCTCCATGAAGAACCTAACATACAGAAAAGAGTAAAGCGCGCGTGGCTGGGGAGAAAAAAGCCCGACCACGGATCACACCGATGACCACGGATTTAAAAACTGATTGACAGTAAATTCGTTTATAAACGCATGGATGGAGAAACGTGAGAGATAGAACACGTGATGAAGCGATGGCCGAGCTGTTTCAGAAAGACACTGCCTACGGGGTGGAGCTATTGAACAGCATTCTCGAAGATGGCGAAGAGTCGGAACGATTAATCGTGTTGCGGCAGATGGCGAGAATGTTAAGTTTGTTCAGTAGAAAGGCTAGAATTTCATGGATAGACGAGAGTTGATGCCAGACGAAAAAGTAAGAATAAAGCTCATATCGATTGGTCATCTTCCGTGGGACTTTCAGCCCAAAAAAATTTTACAGTGGGCCTCATCGATTTTTGAGATTGTTGGTGAGTTTGAGAACCATTCTCTTCGATGTGACTCCGACGGACCGGCGTGGGAGTTTTCCGATAATCAAATAAATTCACAATTGCCAGTCATAGATAATGCTGATTTCGTGATTGCTATCGTTAACGTGCCACTTGAAGACAATTGGTATTCTCGCCGATTGGGTGATGGCAAGATTGTTTTTACCTTTTACGAAGTTAAAGAAATTCTCAGGAGCAACAATATTCCGCTTGAGAATGCAGTCTTTCGGTTGCTCTATTCATATACATTGCGCTACAAGCGGTCAGGAAATACTATTCCTGCTCCAAACGATGGTGGAAACTTCACTCACGATGAAACCAGAGGGTGCATTTTTGACTTCCACGGAGTCAAGTCTGAAATCGCTATCTCATGTGATAAACCAATCATCTGTGATGAGTGCAAGGAGAGACTCAGAGAGGACAGAGTTTCTGAGTCCGTTATCGCTATAACACAAGAAGAAATCTCAAATATACATAAGCAGTTTTATTATCAGATATTGGATTTTATAAAAAGGCATCCAGGTGGAGCCTTCTTCATGTCCAGCATTTATGCGTTGGTGTTGGGTATCATCGGCTCACTCCTGGCATCGTGGGTATCTGGAAGAATAGTGAATAAGCAACATCAGGTTGTCATAAATCATATCGACAAACAAGGTAAGCCAAACTAATAGAATGGGTTACAAATTACCTCAAGTAGTTATCTAGGACAGCCCCTTGAATTATTGATATTTCTGTTTTTTAATCCGTGTTCATCCTTAAGATCCGTGGTCGACGTTGTTATGGTCGACGCTTTACCCGCCAGCACCGGCTCCAGGTTCCACACGTACACTGCCAGTCCGCGAGAGCGCGCACGGAAGCGGGCGGGCTGTTGGTCAGGGTCTCATGCAGAGGTTCCTTAGCGCAGCAGAATGCCGACGATGGAGGCGGACATCAGGTTGGCCATGGTGCCGGCGATCATGGCGCGCAGGCCCAGCCTGGCCAGATCATTGCGGCGGTTGGGGGCCAGCGCGCTGATGCCGCCAATCTGGATGCCGATGGAGCTCAGATTGGCAAAGCCGCAGAGCGCAAAGGTGGTAATGGTGAAGCTGCGCGGCGAGAGAAGGCCTTTCAGCTTGCCCAGGTCGGCGTAGGCCACCAGTTCATTGATGATGGTGCGGGTGCCGAGCAGGTTGCCCACGGTGGCCGCTTCGTGCCAGGGGATGCCGATGAGCCAGGCAATCGGTGCAAAGAAGAAGCCGAGGATGGCGTTCATGCTGGAGGGGAATGGCAGATGGTGGCCCAGGATGGCATGGACAGCCAGCCAGTTGTGGATGCCGCCCAGAATGCCGTTGGCCAGCGCCACCAGCGCCAGAAAGCTGATGAGCATGATGGCGACGTTGAAGGCGAGCTGGCCGCCATCAATGGTGCCGCGTGCAATGGCGCCGAGTAGATTTTCCTGCTTATGCTCTTCTCCGGCCGGCATGTGGACGGTGCCTGCCGTGGCTGGAGTCTCCGTTTCCGGGACCATCATTTTGGCAATCAGGATGGTGCCGGGGGCCGTCATGATGACGGCGGCCAGCAGATGCTCGGCGGAAATTCCATACAAAATATAGGCCGCCATGATGCCGCCGGAGACATGCGCCATGCCGCTGGTCATGATGGTCATCAGCTCGGAGGTGGTGGCTCCGGGCAGGAACGGGCGGATGGTGAGCGGTGCTTCGGTCTGCCCCATAAAGATGCTGGCGGCCACGTTCAGCGATTCCGCACCGCTCACTTTGAGCGTCTTCTGCATGATTTTGGCAAAGAAGCGGATGACGAACTGCATGATGCCCAGGTGATAGAGCACCGCAAAAAACGCCGAGATGAAGATGATAGTGGGCAGAACCTGAAAGGCAAAAATGAGTCCCAGCGAGGAGTGCTGCCGGCCCAGCTCGCCAAAGACCATCTGCGCGCCGACGAAGGAGTAGCCGAGCAGATGATCGACTGCACTGCCGGCAGTGGCCATGAAGCGCTGGCCTGCGCTGAAGTCGAGTACCAGAAAGGCGAAGAGAATCTGCAGTCCCAGTCCCCAGAAAACGGTGCGCCAGCGGATGGCCTTGCGATTGGTGGAGAAGGCATAGGCGAGGCCAATCATGGCGGCCAGTCCGAGGATTCCAGTAAATCGTCCCAAGTGCAGCGCTCCTTCAAAGGCAATTCAAAGGCAATTCAAGGGCAATTCAAGACAGTGCAAAGCAAGGAAATGGGGTGCGGGAGCTCTCGATTCTACAGCGTATTTCTCTGCGTTGTGCGCAGTCTACCGGAAACAGGGCCAACAACAGCAGCAGAAAATCATGGCTCGGCGCTGCGAATGTCGTTGCTGGTGATCACCTGCCGGATCATCCGCGCGATTTGCGGAGGCTCGTCAGCAATGGTCAGTGCCGCGCGCAGCATCTGCTCCGGCTGGTCCAGGCGATGCGGCTCTTCGGTAAACAGTGTGCAGAGCGGCTCCCCGGCCTGTATTCGCGCGCCCAGCTTGACGTGCATTTCCAGCCCGGCATGGGCAGAGACGGGCCCGCCCACCTGCTCGCGGCCTGCACCCAGGCGCTGTACGGCCCAGCCCACCTGCGTGCAGTCCACGGCAGCCAGATAGCCGCCGCGGCTGGCGGTGAGCACACGCAATCCGGCTGGTTTGTGGAATGCAGCCGGATTGCGGAACAGGTTGGTGTCGCCGCCATGCGCGGCCACCATCTGCTCAAAGACCTGATAGGCTGCGCCGCTCACGATAAGCTCTTCTGCGCGTTGGCGGCCAGCTTCCGCATTGCCGGCTTTGCCGCCCAGGTAGATCATCCAACCGGCAAGAACCAGGGAAAGTTCCAGCAGATCGGCGGATATGGGGTGCCGCTTGTTCTGCAGCAGTTCGACGGACTCCCACACCTCCAGCCAGTTGCCGGAGAAGCGGCCCAGCGGCTCATCCATGCGGGTAAGCAGCGCGGCGATGCGTATGCCGGCGTCTTCGCCGGTGCGCACCATCAGTCGGGCCAGAAATTCCGCGTCCGCGTAGTTGCGCAGAAATGCGCCGCTGCCGGTCTTTACGTCGAGCACCAGAGCATTCAGGCCGGCGGCCAGCTTTTTGCTCATGATGGAGGCGCAGATCAGGTACGGCGACTCCACCGTGCCGGTATGGTCGCGCAGCGCGTACAGCACGCGGTCGGCGGGCACCAGGTTCTGCGTCTGGCCGATGATGGATGCGCCCGCTTTTTCCAACACCGCGGAAAACTCTTCGCTCGAAAGCAGCGTGCGGTAACCGGGAATGGATTCCAGTTTGTCGAGCGTGCCGCCGGTGTGGCCCAGCGCACGGCCGCTGATCATGGGAACGGCCAGTCCGGCTGCTGCAGCGATGGGCGCTACCAGAAACGAGGTCTTGTCGCCCACGCCGCCGGTGGAGTGCTTGTCCACGGCAGTCTTTCCCAGCGGAGTTGGATCAAAGACTTCGCCGGAGAAGCGCATGGCCGTGGTGAGCGCGTGCAGTTCATTGCGGCTGAGGCCGCGAATCCACGCAGCCATCAGCCAGGCGGCCAGTTGCGCCTGCGAAATGCTTTGGCTGGCGGCTCCGGCCACCAGAAACTGGATTTCTTCGGGCGTCAGTTCGCCGCCATCGCGTTTGCGGCGAATCAGGTCAATCATGTGAATCGTTTGTTCTGGCATGGTCAGGACACGTTTATGCAAAAAAAATGCCTTTGTGCGCAAAGACTGAAGCGTCAAGCCTAATCGTGGCGAAGCTGGAAGGCAAATGGCAGCAGTTCGGGCAGTGGAACGGCGCGCAGGCCGTCGGCATCGGGAAAGTAGATCCACGTATCGGCATCACCAAATTCGGCAATTACCTGGCGGCAGGCTCCGCAGGGCATGCTGACGGCGTTGTTGAGGTTGGTGACCACAACGGCGCGCAGAACAATTCCAGGGCCACGCTCGCTGATGGCCTTGAAGATGGCCGTGCGCTCGGCGCAGTTCGTCAGGCCATAGGAGGCGTTCTCCACGTTGCAACCGGTGTAGATGTTGCCATCGGCCAGCAAAATGGCAGAGCCGACGCGGAAGTGGCTGTAAGGTGTGTAGGCGTTGGCGGCCACAGCTTCAGCAGTGGCCAGCAGGCTGGCAATCTGCTGCGGCGGAAGTGGAGCGGGAGGCGGCGTTTGCGGTTCCGTCATGCGGTGAGGCTAAATTGTGTCGCGCCGCATGGCAAGATGCTATTTGCGTGGAGGTGGAGTGCTTTGCCGTGCCGCTGTTACAGCGATGCTGCGGAAAATCGCAGTGGTGTCAGAGTGCTTCCTGGCTGACGGCTTCGCTCGCGGCCTCGCTGGCCTGTACCACTTTCTTCAGCGAGACCTTTTCGAACTGCGCAAAGATCAGTCCGGCCGGGATGACACTCATGAAGGTCACCAGCCACAGCATGATGCCCGCGCTGAAGGCCAGCTCTGCCGGAATGCTGAAGAGCAGCGTCAGCGCGCTGATGGTGCCTACCTGCGAGCCTCCGCCTACGCCCGGCAGCTGCACAACGGAGCCGACGACGCTGAAGCCCATCAGGATGAGCGTATGCGAAATGGTGAGGCCATTCACGGGTGCCGGGAAGGCGCGCATCACTTCCACGTATGCAATGGCGATGGAGCCCCACAGGACCAGGCTGAGCACGGAGGCCCACACAAAATCGCGGAAGTTGGCAATGGTGTTCAGCCCGTTGCGGAAGGCGATGATCTTCTCTGCCGTTGCCGCGCCCGCAGGCTGCGAGATCATGCCGATAAAGCGGCGGCAGGCTGCCGCAACCACGCCTCCGGCCAGCCGCACAGCGACTACAAAAAGCACAATGACGGCCGTGATGGCGGCAATGGCGTAGCCGACGGCATGGAACTTTTCGTGATACGGAAGCTGCTTGAGCTCCGGCGACAGCAGCAGGTTGAGCGAGAAGAGGATGGCAAATGCGCCAAGGTCGAAGATGCGCTCCACCATGACGACGGCAATCTGCGAGCTGAAGGTGAGCCCTGTGCGCCGCGCCACCAGGTAGGGGCGGATGAGTTCGCCAAGGCGGCCAAAGATGGCGAGTCCGGTAAAGCCGATGAACTGCGAACCCAGCAGCTTCCACCAGGAGACCTGCTTGACCGGCTTCAGAAAGATGGCCCAGCGCATGGCGCGCAGCACATAGTTGAAATAGATGATGAGCACGGCAATGCCGACCAGCTTCATGTTGGCCTGCCGCATGGCGAGCCAGAAGCGCTCCCAGTCAAAGTGCGCGGTATAGAGCTTCCAGCCGAGAAGGGACACCAGCACGGCGACGACGATGGTGATGATCCATTGCTTCTTTGTCATGCTGGCGATTCTCCGTGGCCCTCTCTGCGGTGTTACCGGTTTGCAGCAAGCTGCGTCTTTTGCATCTGCAGGCGCTTGCGATGATTAAACTCCTGCACGACGCGCGCCACATAGGCGCGGGTTTCGCGATACGGCGGCACGCCATGCCAGCGGTCGACGGCGGCGGGGCCGGCGTTGTAAGCGGCCACGGCCAGCACCAGATTGTCATGGTAGCGCGTCAGCAACTGGTCAAGATAAGCGGCTCCTCCGGCAATGTTTTGCGCTGGTTGGAAACTGTTTTGCACACCCATCTGCGCGGCGGTCTGCGGCATCAACTGCATCAGGCCCTGCGCGCCAGCGCGGGAAACGGCATGCACATTGCCGTTGCTCTCCGCTTTTACGATGCTCCACAGCAGGTCCACATCAATGTTGTGCTGCGTGCCGGCTGCGGCCAGCAAAGGATGCATCTGGGCCAATGTGAGATGCGCAGGTGCGGCGGTCTTCTGCTGCGCGGCGGTATTGCCCGCAGACGCTGTGGGCTGCGGTGGCGGATCGGGCCATTGCTCCACGCGGACAACCTCTGCCGCGCGCACTTCAATGAAATTCTGTCCGGCCAGATAAAGGCGGACGCGCGAGCCCATCTGTTGCTGGCGCACGCAGTCGATGGTGAAGCCATTGCGCAGGGTCACATGTTCCAGCGCATGCAGCGGCCAAACGGCAAACACACTGGCCGCCGCAACAAGGGCTGCAAGCATGGCACAGCGGAAATGGGTACCGGCCCTACGTTTTTCAGGCATTTACGGTCACTTTATCATGCGCGCAGCGCCTGCTCCACCACATGCGCCACCCCATCTTCGTCGTTCGTTGCTGTCATTGCCCAGCCCTTGTCTGCGGCCAGCTTCTGCAGCCCGGCGGCGGCGTTGGCCATCACGACAGACTGTCCTGCGGCTTCCAGCATGGACAGGTCGTTCCAGTTATCGCCAATCGCCATAATCTCGGCTGCGTTCACGCCGCGTTCCGCTGCCAATCGAAGCAAAGCCCTGCCTTTTGAGCAACCCGCAGGCAGAATATCCACAATGCTCAGATCGCGCTCCGCGTATTCCGTGCGATGCACTTCAATGGCAGGCGCACTTTGCGTCTGCTGAAAGTGTTGCAGCAATTGCTCTGCCATTTGCATGCGCGCCACGGTGCCGCACAACATGGCCTGGATGGGCGTGTCGGCCAGCAGGGCGCGTTCGATGGGATGAACATGCTCAATGTACTGGGCGTTGGCCTGCATCCAGCGGGAGATGCTGCCGTTCAGCTCTTCCAGATGCTCCACCACCAGCGCGCCGCGTGCGTCCTCGCCATCGGCGCCAACGCGGTCAAAGGTGAGCACCAGCGTATTGCGGTATTCCCGCAGATGCGCGCAAAGTTGCAGGGTCGCCTCGGTCTGCAGATGCGTGCGGTCCAGCAGGGCCGCATCGACGGTGCGGGTCACCGTGCCGTTGGAGCTGATGACGATGCTGTGCTGGTGCAACTCCAGCGGACGCAGCACATGCATGGCGTAGCTGTGCCGCCGCCCGGTGGCCACCACCACCTGAATGCCCGCGGCCTCTGCGGCCTGCAAAGCTGCCTGGTTGCGCTGGCTGATGGTTCCATGGGAGTTGAGGAGTGTGCCGTCAATATCCACGGCAATCATGCGGACCCGCTTCTGCATATACATCGATTCTACGTTGTTCGCGGCGGGGAGGGCCCGGCGCAAAAAATTCCCCCACCTTGCGGCAGGGCAGGGAGTGCTGCATTCCAGGGAATACGTCAGGGGGCGCTGCACAAGTTCTGCATCAGTATCCTGATTGATTATCAGGATACTGATTGAGATCAGAAAGCACCTCGCCGGAATCATAAGGATCATAGGTTCGCTTCAGAACTACAGGGCCCTTACGACCGGGATGCAGAGTACGCAGTATCTGATCAATAGTATTTCCCGAGTTGTATTCATGGAATGCGTCAGATGCAGACTGGATCTGTGATTCAGATGGTCGTGAAATTTGGGCACGTGCCTGACATCCTAAGAGTGCTGCAAACGCCAGAATTGTAATAAAGAGTTGTGCGCGGTGTCGCATTGCATAGTTTCCTTTGGAGTGAATAATGCCCCACTCCTACACTTCGTCAACTAAACATTTAGGAGTTGCATGCGTTGATGCTTTTCCTCCGGCTTTTCAGTGCCTTAGGGCCGCGATTTTCGCAAAAAAAGTGACTACTCCCGCTGGCCGGTTTCCGGTACTATCGTGTTCATGCCAGTCATTGCCCAGTGGGAATGCGCCCGTTGCCGCGCGGTGTTTGCCGCCGATGCCGGGCACAGCGTGTGCCCGCAGTGCGGCGGGCCGCTGCTGGTCTTCTACGATAATCCCGCATTGCGGCAGACGGCGGCGCTGCGGCGAAAGTCGATGGAACTGCCCCGGTCCATGCCGGTGGGCGGCATCATTTCGCCCCAATAGCGTTGGCGGCGGTTCTGCCCCGTCCTTTTTTCTGAACAACCTCATTGAACACAAGGCGTGATGGCCTGGAGTGCAGGAAGCGTTTCTGTATGAAGCTACAAAGCATTCGACATGAAGTTTCTCCGATGTTGCATTTGGCGCTGCCGCTGATTTTTGCGGAGCTCGGCTGGATGACGATGGGCATTGTGGACACGATGATGGTGGGCCACATGCGCAACTCCGCCATTGCGCTGAGTGCCGCCGCGCTGGGGCAGGTGCTCTACAACACGCTGGGCTTTGGCATCGGCGGTGTGCTGCTGGGGCTGGACACATACATTTCCCAGGCTTTTGGAGCCGAGCGCATTGACGAGGCCAACCGCTGGCTGGTGCATGGCCTGCTGTTGACGGCCATGCTGACGGTGGTGCTGATGGGCGTGATTGAGCTTTGCCCGCTGGCGCTGCTGCACATGCCGGTGGACAAGAGCGTGCTGGCCGCCGCGGTGCCGTTTCTGCATGCGTTGAACTGGGGCACTCCGCCGCTGCTGATCTACTTTGTGCTGCGCCGCTATATGCAGGCTTTCAACCATGTGCGGCCGATTGCCTTTGCGTTGATCTCGGCCAACCTGATCAACATTTTCGGCGACTGGGTGCTGATCTTTGGCCACCACTTTGGGCCGATCACGATTCCTGCGTATGGTGTGGTGGGTTCCGGCTGGTCAACCACCTTTTCGCGCTGTTATATGGCGCTTTTCATGGTGGTGGCGGTGCTGGTGACGGAGTGGCGGCAGAATTATGGTCTGCTGCAGACGCCGCTGCATTTTGAGTGGCCGCGGCTGCGCAGCCTGGTCAAGCTGGGGCTGCCGGTTGGTGGGCAGATCATGGTGGAGATTGCCATTTTTGCCGCTGTCACCGCCATCATTGCTGTGCTGGGGCCGCTGCAACTGGCTGGGCACCAGATCGCGCTGGATTGCGCCAGCTTTACCTTCATGGTGCCCTTTGCCATCAGCGCGGCCACGGCGGTGCGCGTAGGGCAGGCCATTGGCCGCAAAGACAAGCAGGGCGCGTCAGACGCGGGCTGGACGGGCATTCTGCTGGGAGCCGGATTCATGCTGGCGGCTTCGGTGGTGTACGTGACGGCGACGCACGCGATTGCGCGCGCCTTCTCGCCCGATCCTGCGGTGATTGCTGCCGCAGTGCCGCTGCTGCTGGTGGCTGCGGCCTTCCAGCTGTTTGACGGCATTCAGATTACAGCCAACGGTGCTTTGCGGGGCGCGGGCAACACCCACTCCGGGTTGATTGCGCACAGCATTGGCTACTGGCTCATCGGTATGCCGCTGGGGCTGTTGCTGGCCTTTCGACTGCACCTGGGGGCGCTGGGGCTGTGGCTGGGGCTGTGCGTGGCGCTCATCATTGCGGGTGTGCTGCTGGTGACGCTGTGGGAGCGGACGACGCATCGGCTGGCGGAGTAGAGCGCAATGCCGCTGCGCGGTTTATGATCGGAGGCAGACCCTCCTGCAGGGTGGCAGAACCAGAACTCTGAACCAGAACCCTGAAGCAGGTGAAGGCAGGCAGCAGCCTGGCGGAACGGCTTTCCTTATGACGGTACGACTCTATTACGACGACGCGACGCTGACCTCGTTTGAGGCTGCAGTAACGGACATCCACGAAGTTTCGCGCGAGAACGGTCAGTCGCTCTGGCAGATTGCATTGGACCGCTCGGCGTTTTACCCCACCAGCGGCGGCCAGCCTCATGATGTGGGCACGCTGGAGGCCACGGCAAAAAGCGGCGCGACGCTGGCGGTTCCTGTACTGGCGGTGGAAGAGGACGAGCACGGCGAAGTGTGGCATACGGTGCAGAAGCCGCTGCTGACCGGCACCGTGGTGCGCGGAACGGTGGATTGGGAGCGCCGCCTGGACCACATGCAGCAGCACGCCGGGCAGCATCTGCTGTCTGCGGCCTTTGTGCGCGTCTGCCGGGCGCATACGGTTTCGTTTCATCTGGGGGCGGAGAGCGCCACGATTGATCTGGGCGTGGAGCAGCTTGCGCCAGAGGATGTGGTGCGCGCCGAACGGCTGGCCAACAGTGTGATTGCGGAGGACCGGCCCATCGCGCTTCGCGTGGTGCCACGGGCAGAGGCAGAGGCGCTGCTGGCTGGCGGTATGTTGCGCAAGCTGCCAGAGCGCGAAGGCAGCATCCGGATGGTAGAAATCGCCGACTTTGATCTGAATGCCTGTGGCGGCACGCATCTGCGGTCCACCGGACAGATTGGCGGTCTGCTGCTGCGCAAGGTGGAAAAAGTGCGCCAGGGCTTTCGCGTGGAGTTTGTCTGCGGGCAGCGCGCCATTGCCACTGCGCGCAGAGATTTTGAATTGTTGGCGCAGACGGCGCTCCTGTTTTCCGCCCCGGCGCAGCAACTGCCGGAACTGGTGTTGCGGCAGATGGCGGAGGCCAGAAGCGCGGCCAAAAGCCGTCAGGCGCTGCTGGAAGATCTGGCCAACTATCAGGCAGCCATGCTGCTGGTGGCGTATCCGGAGGACAATGGCCTGCATTATGTTTCGGCCACGCTGCCGGTATACGATGCCGTCTACGCCAGGCTGCTGGCGGCCAGGCTGGTGTCGGCTGCGCCGCGCACGGTTGCGCTGATCGCGTCTACGGCGGCAGATCCGGCGACGGTGGTGCTGGCGCGGGCAGCCAGCCCCGATGCCATCCACTGCGGCAACCTGCTGCGCGAACATCTGGCAGCTTTTGGCGTGCGTGGCGGCGGCTCGGCGGAGATGGCGCAGGGCGCGATTCCCACGGCGCAACTGGAGGCCCTGCTGGCGCAGATGGAGATTGCCATTCGGCTGAAGGCGGGCCTGCCAGAGACGCAAAGCGCCTGAGGGGCCAGGCGCCGGCGCAGGTCAATTCCCAGGTGGTTGGAGCATGCAGGCATGGTTCCAGCCGGCCCTGCATTTTGCCCCGGCTTCATCTTTGCGGCAACACGGGGGCAACATAGCGGCAGGAAATTGCATCCTGATGGAACAATCAACGTCCGTCTTTTCAGCAATGAGCAAAGCTGCGGTATCTTAAAAGAGCTGAATGTGTGCCGTAGGTATGGCGAAGTTTCTGAAGTACAAAACCGGAACCACTCAACCGTAAAAATCTTTGGCAACGAAAGGTCAGCAATGCCCGTGCAGCCCATTCCCACCGGGGCCATCTCTCCCCGACTGCGCTTTTTCTTCGCCTGCGCCAGCCTGGCTGGCGGAATGCTGATTGCCGGCGCGCTGCCGCCTGCTGCTGCGGCAAAAGATGTCTCCGGCATAGCAGCCACTGGCAAGGGTGCGGCCAACGGCGGCGCCAGCAAACCCAGACCAGCGCCGGACGTGATTGTCTTCACCAACGGTGACCAGCTCAGTGGCCTGTTGGAGCGCGTGTCCGGCAACAGCGTGCTGTTTAAGAGCGACATGGCCGGAGAGCTGACGATCAGCATGGACAAAATCAAGGAGCTGCGCTCGTCGGGAAATTTTGCGGTCATCCGCAAAAGCGTGCCTTTCCGGCGCGGCACTGTGCAGATGGGCACGGTGACGCTGGCGGACAAGAAGGTCACGGTGGCAAATCCTGCGGGCTCGCCACTCACGGTTCCGCAGAGCGATGTGCTCTACCTGATCGGCCAGTCTACTTACGACCACGATCTGGCCAGAAAGCCGGGGCCGTTTTATGGCTGGGGCGGCAACTTCACGCTGGGATCCAGCATTGTGAAGGCCACGCAGAATTCAACTACGTTTACTGGAGCCATGAGCCTGCAGCGCGGCATTCCCACAGTGCAATGGCTGCCGCGCCGCAACCGGACCACCTTCAACATGAATGAGGCCTACGGCAAGGTGACCCAGCCGGGTACGGCCGACGTGAAGACCAGCATCTTCCATGCCGATGGCGAGCGCGACGAATACATCTCCACCAAAACGTACGCACTGGGACAGTTGGCCTACGACCACAACTTCTCGCAGGGCCTCGACCTCGCCCAGACCTACGGTATCGGTCTGGGCCGCACAATCATCGAAAATGCTGTTCAGCAACTGGACATGAAGGGCGATCTGCACTACCTGAAGCAGCAGTTCCAGGATCCGTCGAACAACGAGGACCTGGTCGGTTCCACGTTTGCGGAAATCTATGTTCGTCACCTGCCGCATAAAGTGCTGTTCAATGAACAGCTTTCCCTCAGTCCAGCGTGGAACTTCGAACAGGCCTTTGCGGCTGCGGGGAGCGCGACGCTGGCCGTGCCCGTGTACAAGAGCTTCAGCCTGTCGGTTTCCACCATTGACAACTACCTGAACAATCCGGGAGCGGGCTTCAAGAAGAACAGCTTCCAGTTCACAACCGGGCTGACGTATTCCTTCAAATAGCCGCATCTGCCGGGCATTGGCGCCGGGAAAACGGAAAGGCCGCGTCGTTGGAGGACGCGGCCTTTTGGCGGCTGACAAAGTCATTTCGCAGAAGAAAAATGTACCGCAGAGACTGAAGCCGCGAGGAAAAGGAAGCATGGATGGCACCGAGGGCTGAAGCCCTCGTCTACCCAATGCCCTTCAACAAAACTGGGTTTGTCCTCACGCTCAGGCCGCGTCCATCCGGACGCGGCCTTTCTACTGGGAAGCTGTCGCTTTACGGCAGCGGCTGCTTCAGGATTTTCATCACCGGATCGGGCAGTTCCTGGTTGGCATTGGCCAGCAGCAGGCTCACCTGCCACATCTGCGTATCGGTCAGCACATGGTTGTAGGAAGGCATGCCGCTCAGCCGGATGCCGTTGGCCACCTTCCAGTAGGTTTCGCCCGGAGAATCGTTACTGACGCCGACGACGTTGCCATGCCGGTGTTTGGCCCACAGTTGTGGAGCACGGGGATACATGTGGCGGGCAAAGTCGGAGTCCTGCCCCGGGACGCCGTGGCAGGCGGCGCATTGTGCGCGGAAAATACGCGCGCCAGACTCAAAAACATCTTCATCTATACCGAAGGGGGGCGATTTTGGCCGTTCGCGGTCAATACGCGCATACAGCGGCACCTGGACGATCCTGGCCTCGAACGGGAAGGGCGCATCGGCCACTGCTACCGGCGGATGCCCGAACTGAAACCAGGCCAGCGCCGTCAACGGCAGCACCAGCAGACCCAGCAGAAAGCCTATAATTAGTTTTCCCGTACCACTTTTTCCAGATTTTGCACGCGCGGCAGCCATGTCCCCCCAACATTCACTCCGCAGAGATGCACTGCGGATGTTCTAATAAAGATTGCGGCCTGAACCGGCCGCCAAGGTTCGTCTAAAGACAACAGTATCAAACTGCATTCGCCAGGGGTATTTTTCTGATGGTTCGTTTCAAGTCCGTCCGTAGCCAGTTTGTCGTTTTCGCACTGCTTACCGCCATTTGCTTTCTGCTGGTTGCCGCGCAGCCCATGCAGGCGCAGCGCCGTCATCGCAGTGTCTCCATCAACCGCCAGCGCCGCATTGCCGCTATTGTGAAGGACACGTACAGCCACAAGTACGAAATTTTTGTGGGTGGCGGCTACCTGCGCTTCCGCGATGGCCAGTACATCCGCAAGATGAACGAGGGCAACTGGGTGGTAAACGGTACACGCTACTTCAGCCCGCTCTTTGGCATTACGGCGGACGTGCGCGGCCACTATGGCCCGGCCGAGCTTTACAACAACCAGTACAACATCTCCAACCCCACCATCAGCCAGTACACCTTCATGGCCGGTCCGCAGTGGCGTTTTTATCGCACAGAGAAACTGGCCGCGAGCGTAAATGTGCTGGCAGGCGCCACCATGGGCAACTTTGACGGCGACTCCAAGGGGTTTGCCGCGCCGCTGCTGGGCATGTGGCCCACGTCGACGCGCGCCTCCGCCAGCGCCAACCTGAACCTGGATTACAACCTGTACCCCAACTTCACCGCGCGCATCAGCCCGACGTATCTCTTCAGCAACTACGGTGGCCAGATTCAGAACAACCGCGGATTCAACTTCGGTTTTGTCTATCGCTTCGGCCGCCAGTAACGGCGAGGGGCGAATCGTTCAGAAGGCCGCATCCGTTCGGATGCGGCCTTCTGTTTTAACTGCTATTTTCTTTTGTCCCGATCTTTGGCCGCCTCCAGCGGATACTGTGGCTCGGTCATGCGCGCTGGGTCCAGAATGCCGGCAATCTGCTCCTCGCTCAGCAGCTTTCTGGTCCGCGCGATCTGGATAATGCTTTCGCCCGTGGCCACAGACTCCTTCACAATTTCCGCAGCTTTGGCATAGCCGATATACGGGTTCAGCGCGGTGGCCAGCGATACCGAGCTCTGCGCATAGAACTCGCAGCGGGCCCGGTTGGCGGTGATGCCCGCAACGCAACAGCGATCAAACTGGTGCAGCATGTTGGCCAGAATGGTGATGGATTGCAGCACGTTGTACGCCATCGTGGGCATCATCACGTTCAGCTCCAGTTGCCCGGCCTGCACTGCATAAGCCACCGCAGTGTCATTGCCGATCACCTGAAAGCTCACCATCGCCGCCAGCTCCGGCATGACCGGATTGATCTTGCCCGGCATGATGGACGAACCCGGCTGCAGGCTGGGCAGGTGGATTTCCGCGAATCCGGTGTTTGGCCCGGAGGAGAGCAGGCGCAGGTCATTGCTGATGCGGATCGTCTCCAGCGCCAGCCCGCGCAGCGCCGCGCTGACTTCGGCCATGCAGGCGTTCGATTGCATCGCCCAGCGCATGTCCTCGGCGGGCGTCAGCCTTTGCCCGGAGATGCGCGCAAGATTGGCGATGGCTTTGGCTCGATACTCCGGATGCGTGTTGATGCCGGTGCCCACCGCCGAGCCGCCCAGCCCTAGCTCGCGCAGGGAGTCGGCTGCGTGCTCGATACTGGTCTGAGCTTTGCGCATCGCCAGCCCGTAAGCGGCGAATTCCTGGCCGAGCCGCATCGGCACAGCGTCCTGCATGTGGGTGCGGCCGGACTTCATCACGTCGTGGAACTCCCTGGCTTTTGATGAAAAGCTGGCGGCCAGGCCATCCAGCACCGGGTAAAGAGCTTCCAGGTTCAGCAGCGTGGCCAGCCGCATACTGGTGGGGAAGACGTCGTTGGTGGACTGGCCATAGTTCACGTGGTCATTTGGATGCACCCGCGCATACTCGCCCAGCGTGCCTCCTAGAATTTCATTGGCGCGGTTGGCGATGACCTCGTTCGCGTTCATGTGGAAGCTGACGCCCGCACCGGCCTGAAAGACATCGACGACGAACTCGGCGTTCCACTTGCCGTCGATGACCTCCTGCGCCGCCTGCACAATGGCCTGGGCGCGCTCGGCTTCGACCAGCCCAAGCTCTTTGTTCGCCTCTGCCGCGGCCCGCTTCACCATGCCGACCGCGCGGATGAGCGCCGGATGCGCGCGCATGCCGCTGATCGGGTAATTCTCCACGGCACGCGCCGTCTGCGCGCCATAGTAGGCTGCGGCGGGGACTTCAACGAATCCGAGAGAGTCTTTTTCCTTGCGGGTTTGGGCGATGGCTTTGGACATGGCGGCGCTCCTTCATAAGAACAGACGTGAACAGAATAATCCCGTGGCAGCATGGATGCCGGGAACCAGCAGAAGGAGAGCCGTGTTAAGGGCATGGCTTCAGCCATGCCGCAGAATGCGGAACAAGATGGCGGCTTTAGCCGCTAAGGTTGAACAAACGTACCTCAGGGGCTGAAGCCCTCTCTTTATTTTCAGAGTGATTGGCACGGCTTAAGCCGTGCCCTTAACAAAACAACCGGTCGATAAACGAAGGCATCGCTATCCCACCTCCGCGCTGGCTCTCGCTCGCGCGGAAATGTAAAGCATCTCCAGAAACTTGGTGTAAAGCATGTCATGGAACCGAACACTCAAAAGCGAGATGTGGGGCACGGCTTAAGCCGTGCCCTTAACAAAACAACCGGTCGATAAACGAAGGCATCGCTATCCCACCTCCGCGCTGGCTCTCGCTCGCGCGGAAATGTAAAGCATCTCCAGAAACTTGGTGTAAAGCATGTCATGGAACCGAACACTCAAAAGCGAGATGTGGGGCACGGCTTAAGCCGGTTCCTGATAAATGCCGAAGATGTTGCCGCCGGGGTCGCGGAAGCGGGCGGTGATCTCCGGTGCGTCGGCCCCGATGGGCTGCACGATTTCGCCTCCGTTGGCGATGATGCGGTCGATGGTGTCGGCAGCGCTGTTGACCATGATGTGTACCAGAACACCGGGTTGCGTCGAAGGCGGACGCCCCAGCACCCAGGCGCCGCTCACCTGTCCCACGCCATCGTCAAATGCGGTGGCACCGTCGCCGCGCTGCCGGACATGCCAGCCGAAGACCTTCTGGTAGAACTCCGCCGAGAGTGCAATATCCGTGGTGGGAATTTCGACGTAACAGATTTTTCCGTTGCCAAGTGTAGGAGCCATGCGAGCGCCTCCTGCAAACGTGGCCATGCTAGCACGGGGTGGGTTGCG
>DZDJ01000154.1 GCA_022736715.1 Edaphobacter aggregans | reverse complement strand
GACGCGACCGGCGCCGGCAGTGGTAGCCATTGTTCAGTCACATTCCGCTCCTGCCCGGGCCGCATCCAAGGGCGCATACCCTGGTGCCAGCACGGCGTTTTTTACGCCGTACAACGCCAAGTGGTCCTTGAGCCAAAGCCTGTACTCAGGTCCGCGAAGACCGTGATCTGCGGAGCAGTCGACGCTCCACTTCCGCAAGATGTAGCCGGCAGTCGCTGCACGGAGCTTCATCTTCACCATGCCGCCAGTCATGCCGTAATCCATCTCCGCGATCTCAGGACGCGGTTGATCGGGGTGCGGCACCAGTTCCAGTTCCACGATCCGGGTCCACTGGATGTCCTGGTCACTTTTTTCGTGTGGCAGAACGTCGCGGTCTTTCAGCATCGCCGTGCGCTGCATGCGCGTGATGACAAAGTCCCTGAAATCCTTGCTGCGTCGATCGAAGGCGCGGACATGCCAGCGCAGGCCGTTGTCAATTAACGCAAACGGGACGATCTCGCGCTCAGTCTCGCCACTCGACAAGGAGTGGTAGGTGACCTTCAGCGGGCGCTCCTGGTGGATCGCCCGCGTGACGCATGCGAGTGTGTCGAGCCCTGGTTTTGTGAGCCGGGAGGGGATCTCACAGGTAATCCAGGACTTGAGGGCGGAAGGCTCCCCATCACCGAAGCCCTGTGACAGCCACGCCAAGACCCGCTCTGCCGGGAAGTCGAAGACGGGCGTAAAGACGTCCGCGTATCCGTACACCTTGTTCTTGGTGTCGTAGTCCAGATTGCCTGGGGCGAGATCCTTGTAGATCCCGATGTCCCGGGTCGCTGCTGCTGCCTGGATGCCAAAACGCGACACCAGGTCTTGACGACGAATCTCTCCGATAAAGCGCAGGCGCAACTCGATAAACGAAAGTCGGTCACGCTGGGGCTGGGTCAGGTCTGCAAGCTGTTCGTTGGACATCCTGGCTGCCGTTTCGGGTTAATGATCGCTAGTTAGTGCTCTTGCAGGTAGTATATGCCTTGCACGATCGTAAGTCGATCAATTGTCGATGCGCATCAGTCCATCGCATTTTGTTACTGACAGGAGGCTGAGATGAGTGGAAATCGATGGGACCAGCCCGGCGTGCATCACAAAGGGTGGCACTGCGTGGACGTCGTCGATCTGCGGGCCGACGGCGGGCCGACACTTGATGAGCTCGGAGAAATGAGAAATGGCTAAACCTGTCGTAATCGGCTCACGGAGCTTCCGGACCCAGAGCAGCGCCCTTGACCACTTCAAAGCAGTGCTGCACCGGCATCAGGATGGCCAGCGCGTCAGCGACCCCGTTGACCACACCGATCTGGTAGCGCTCATCGATCGCTTTGATCCGGTCCTCGAAGCTGTCGGCGAACCCACAAAGGGTGCCGGCCAGATTGCTCACTTTGAGCGACGCTTGAATACCGGGACCGGCTGGAGCACGTCGGGGTTCTGGATTGTTCGGCAGGACGGCACTGAAACCGACTTCTCGTACATCGATGCGGTCAAGGGTAAGCCGAAGGGGCGCTCCCAAGACTTCTACAACGCATGCCGGCAGGCGGTCGCACTCGACCTCATCCTGGCCAAGAAGCAGGCCTTTGCCGAGTACGGCGACGATCAGAGCCGGGTTGAGTGCGAGTTGACCGGAAAGATGGTCACCATCGACGACGCACACCTTGACCACGCATGGCCGTACTTCTCGCACATGGTGAGCGGATTCCGGGCTGCCAGGGGCTGGTCGAGGGACATCCCGGATGGCATCGTTTCCGCTCCGGCTGACGGCCAGACCACGGCAACATTCCTGGACAGCGCTGTGACTGAGGCATTCCGGGCGTTTCACCATGACCAAGCGATACTTCGGATTCTCTGCCGGGAAGCAAACCTGCAGACCGCAAGTTCAGCTCGTCGACCGAAGGTTGCACGGCCGGTCCGGTTGGCGTGACCCGCGTCGGGTGCCTCCGGTCCTACCGGCGTCGATGTTTAGCGGACGCGGGTTCAATTCCCGAACAGGGAATCGAACTGGCGTCCCGGGTGATGCGCTTGGCTGGTGACCTCGGCTGGGCAGAACTGGTAGGATTGTTGGCAGATGGGGCTGGATTCCGCACCTTTCCGCAGGAGTTCGCAGCGGTTCTAAGGCGCTGAGTTACATAGGTTTGGCGCAGGGTTCCACCCCACCGAGACCCCGCAGGAGTTCGAATCTTTCCGCACGAACCCGCACGAACCCGCAATAGCCCGCACGGACAGATGGTAGGTTGTTGATTTTCAACAAACCGCTTGATCGGTCCGCGCTTGCGGACTGCGGACGTTCAGTGGGCCGGAAGCCGGCTCGCCCACGTTGCAAATCGTC
>DZDJ01000153.1 GCA_022736715.1 Edaphobacter aggregans | reverse complement strand
TCTTGCTGGATACCGATATTGAAGGGAATAGTGCGGAAGACCGCAAAATCACCTACCAGCTTTACGGCGGCGGGCGCGAAATGCGTATCCAGCAAGAGGTTTTATTGGGGATAGGCGGGGTGCGTGCCCTGCGAGCCCTAGGATTGCAGCCGAATGTGTGGCATATGAATGAAGGCCATGCTTCGTTTATCGTGCTGGAGCGTTGCCGGGAGTGGGTGGCGCAGGGCATGAGTTTCCAGGAAGCCTTGGAATGTACAGCGGCGAATGCCGTATTTACCACGCACACGCCGGTTCCCGCTGGGCATGATGTGTTTGATGTCGGCCTGGTTGAATATTACCTGGCGGATATGCGCAAGAGTCTTGGACTAGGGTACGGTGAGTTTATGGGCTTGGGTGATTTGGCCGACACGCCAGCCCACTTCAACATGACCACCTTGGCGCTGCGTGGTTCGCGCTTGCACAACGGCGTGAGCAAAATTCACGGCGAAGTGGCATCCGTCATGGAGCGGGCGCACTGGCCAGAAATTGAACCCCAGGAAAATCCGATGGCGCACGTCACCAATGGGGTGCATGTCGGCACATGGCTGGCGCGGGATTGGGCAAACTTTTTCGATCAACTTCAACGTGACTGGCATGAGCATCTGTGTGACCGCAGTTTTTGGGAGCATATGGTCGAGCAGATTCCCGATTTGCGTTATTGGAGTGTGCATCAGTCACTCAAGCGCGAAATGTTCGATGATGTGGCGGCGCGCATCACCAAGCAATACCGCCGCACTGGGCGCAGTGAAACCACCTTGCACAAAGCCTTGAGCCGGATTGGCCAGTCCGAGCAGGATATGTTGGTGATCGGCTTTGCGCGCCGCTTTGCCACTTATAAGCGCGCCCTGCTGGTGTTTAATGATTTGGAGGCCTTGGCGCGTTTGGTGAATGATCCGCAGCGCCCGGTGGTGTTTATTTTTGCCGGTAAGGCTCATCCTGCCGATGAACCGGGGCAGGAATTGATCCGCCGTATTTGGGAAATTTCACAGCGCCCTGAGTTTCTTGGCAAAGTCCTTTTGGTTGAAGGCTATGACATGGAGCTGGCGCGTAAACTGGTGACCGGGGTGGATGTGTGGCTGAACACGCCGGAATACCCGCTGGAGGCCAGTGGCACGTCGGGGCAAAAAGCCGGTTTGAATGGCGCGCTGAACCTGAGCGTGCTCGATGGCTGGTGGGGTGAAGGGTTTGAGGGGGATAACGGTTGGGGCATCGTGCCGCATGGTGAGCAGTATTCAGCGGATTATCGCAATGCGCAGGAGTCTCGTGATTTGATCGAGACGCTGACCCATGATGTCATCCCGCTGTATTTTGCTCGTGATCGCGGTAGTTATTCCAGTGGGTGGGTGCAGCGTTCCAAGGCTTCCATGGCGAGCATTCTGCCGCGCTTTAATAGCGAGCGACAAGTCCTTGATTATACGCATGAATTTTATGTCAAGGCCTTGCACAATGGACGTAAGCTGGATGGCGACCACGCTGTGCTTGCGCGTGAGCTAGCCGATTGGAAAGCCCGTGTGCGTGCAAAATGGCAGCAGATTACGGCGGAGCGTCTGGACGTACCGCCGGCGCATTTGACTTCGGGGCAGTCGCTTGAAATCCGTGTCGCGGTGAATATTGATGGCCTGTCGCCGGCGGATGTGCGGGTGGAATGCCAGTTTGGCGTGCTGGATGCCAATGGGCAGTTTGAACTGCGCGCACATTATCTATGCACAGCGACCGAGCTTGATGCGCGGGGTCGCCAGTTGTATGTGTTGCAGTTGGAGCCAAGCATGGCGGGCTTGCAAAACTATCGTCTGCGCTTGGCACCGTGGCATCCTGCGCTGACACATCCTTATGAAATGGGCTTTATGCGCTGGTTGTAAGAGGCTTCAATCGTCGTTCAAGCAACGCAGGTGAGCGTACACGCTGCGCGCCAGTGCGGGCGTTTCATAGCCGCCTTCCAGCATGGATACGATGCGCCCGCTTGCGCTTGGATTGGCGCATTGGATGAGCTCCTGCGTGATCCAGGCGTAATCCTCTTCGACAAGGGCAAAGTGCGCCATTTCGTCTTCGCGGTGGCCATCAAAACCCGCAGAAATCAGGATAAGCTGCGGTGCGTGTGCTTTGATGCGCTCAAACCATGCCTCACTTACGGCGGCGCGCCAGCGCGTTCCATCTGTGCCTGCGGGCAGGCCAAGGGGCAGGCAGTTGGCGGCCAAGGGCGGAATGCCGCTGTTGGGGTAAAAAGGGTGCTGGAAGCTGGAGCAAAACAGAATGCGTTCATCACCCGCGACAATCGCTTCGGTGCCATCGCCATGATGCACATCGAAGTCGATAATGGCCACGCGCGTAAGGC
>DZDJ01000152.1 GCA_022736715.1 Edaphobacter aggregans | reverse complement strand
GCCAGCGCGCCGCCGTGGTTCGCGCGGTGCCGCTACCGACCGTGTTGGCCCTCCGCGGTGCCAAGCCCGATCGGCACGACCGGTCCAGATGGCACACCGAACGAGGCCCTCTGTCGGTCACGGAGTCGAAGTTCATGAACTGGCACCAAGGCCAGGGCGGCGGCGGGGCGATCGACTTGGTGATGCACCTGGCCGGCGTGGACTTCCGCACGGCGGTGGGATGGCTGGAGCAGCACATCGCGTCCGGCCCTCTCGCCGCCGACGTCCCCGCCGAGCACGTTTCCGCCAGCAATTCCCGGCGGCACGGAGAATCCCGTAAAAATGGGGGGCCATGAGGGGGTGCGTTCGTAAAGTTTTGTCATGGGCAGATGCTCTCCTGCCGTTCGACGCAAGCGATTATCATGGGGGCGTGGGATCGCCATGAGGGCAGTCCCGTTTGGCGAAAGGAGTCGCCATGGTTCTTTCCCCGCCTCCAGAGTCCAAGAAGAGGTTTCGCAAGCACTTGTCGGCCGATGCCCTCAATGCCTTGCTTGGCGACCGTTTCGCCCGAGTCCCCGATCCGCGGCGACCGGGTTCGCCGATTCCCTTGCGCGACGCCCTGATGTCGGCCTTCGCCATGTTTTCGCTGAAGGATCCGTCGCTGTTGGCCTTCGACGAACGTCGTGGCGACGGGAACCTGAAGAGGTTGTACGGTATCGGACAGATTCCCAGCGACACCCAGATGCGAGAGATTCTCGACCAGGTGGACCCCGAGCGTCTGCAGGCTGCCTTCGGCGACGTCTTCCGCCAGTTGCAGCGGGGCAAAGCCCTGGAGCCGTTCGTCTTCTACAACGGCGCCTATCTGCTCTCGCTGGACGGGACGGGGTATTTCTCTTCGCCGACGATCCACTGCGAGTCGTGCCAGGTGAAAGAGCACAAGGACGGCAGCGTGACCTACCAACACCAGATGTTGGGGGCGGTGATCGTACATCCCGACATCAAGGAAGTGATCCCCCTGGCGCCCGAGCCGATCCAGAAGCAGGACGGCGCCGCCAAGAACGACTGCGAGCGGAACGCGGCAAAGCGACTCCTGCCCAAAATCCGACGGCAACATCCGCACCTGAAGTTCATCGTCGTCGAGGACGGCCTGGCCAGCAACGGCCCGCATGTCCGCGACCTGATCGACAACGAGATGCACTTCATTTTGGGCGTCAAGCCTGGAGATCATGCGTTTTTGTTCGAGCAGGTGGCGGAAGCTCGTCGCCAAGGGCGCTCGCCCAAACTCTCGCGGAAGGCAGGAAAGAATACGGCCGAGGTGTCGTGGGTGTACAGCGTACCGCTGAACGAGGCGAACCCGGACCTGCGGGTGGACTTTCTGGAGTACAACGAATACAACGCGGAGGGGAAACGCGTGAAGCACTTCACGTGGATCACCGACATGCACGTCAACCTCCGCAACGCGTGGTTGTTTGCCCGCGGTGGACGGGCGCGTTGGAGGATCGAGAACGAGACCTTCAACACGCTGAAGAACCAGGGGTACCAATTCGAGCACAACTTCGGGCACGGGCAGAAGAATCTGTCGGTGGTGTTCGCCATGCTGATGATGCTGGCGTTTCTCGTGGATCAGACCCAACAACTTTGCTGCCCGTTGTTCGGGGCAGTGTGGGAGAAGCTGGGAAGCAAGCGGGCGTTGTGGGACAATCTCCGTTCTCATTTTCGCCATTTCTGTATCGAGTCGATGCGGCAACTCTACGAAGCCATTCTCTACGATCTTGGCAAAGAGGTGCCGCTTCCCGGGCTGGACAGCTCCTGACGCTCCTGCTGCGGTCGCGGCAGCGACCACATACCTGGTACGAAGCGATCCCACGACCAACGTTCAACGTCTTCCACGGGAGATTCCCCGCGCATGATCGCCCGCGCCGTGGAAAAACGCCCTTGTCGTCTCCTTCTCACGTCATCTTGCGACCCGCCCATACTCGCCAGGTTCCCTCCGCCTCCACGGAGATCGGCACCGACCGCCACCCACCGTATGCCATTGGCAGCAAGCATCCAAAATCAGTACCTACACCGGGAATTGCTGTGATCGCTGCATCGTTTCCCGGTACGATCCTGTCTCGTTTCCCGGTATTTGCCTGCATCGTTTCCCGCTACTCCGAAAGATCATCCACACGGCCGTCGTGCCCTTCTCGCTAAAATGCCCGCAATGCCAGATTGCCAGAAATGCCGGCATTTCGGCAATGCCATAATGACCGCAAAAAGGTGCTTGGCAGATGGAGGGCGGCATGTTACCGATTATCGTGGAGGCCAATGAAGATCATCGCCATTACCAACCAGAAAGGAGGCACCGCCAAGACGACGACGGCCGCGGCCCTCGCCGTGCTGCTGGCTCGCGGTGGGAC
>DZDJ01000151.1 GCA_022736715.1 Edaphobacter aggregans | reverse complement strand
GACACCCGGAGACCGCTTTTTCCGATGTAGTTGTATTTCATGTTGTGCTCCTTTCTATGGCAGCATGTGTGCGTTTATGCGGTTGTTATCCGGTCTCATTGAATCACCTTGATGTTCACGGTAAAGCTGGCAATCCAAGTTCTTTGAGAAACGCATTGTGTTTATCCCGTGCTATCTCAACGTCTTGTTCCAGCTTGATTAACTCTGCATTCACTTCTTGTAAATCGATCTCCTCCTCCGCTGTCGCCGTGCTGATATAGCGGGAGATGTTCAGGTTGTAGTCGTTCTTCTCAATCTCCTTCATCTCCACCCGACGAGAATAGCGGGGCTCCGGCTCGCGTGTTTTGTAGGTTTCGATGATCTTGGCGATGTGCTCGTCCGTGAGTTGGTTCTGGCGTTTGCCTTTCACGAAGTGTTCGGCGGCGTTGATGAAGAGCACGTCGTCGGGCTTCTTGCACTTCTTGAGCACGAGGATGCACACCGGGATGCCGGTGGAATAAAAGAGGTTCGCGGGCAGGCCGATGACGGTGTCGATGTGGCCGTCCTTGAGCAGCTTGGTGCGGATGCGTTCTTCGGCGCCGCCCCGGAAAAGCACGCCGTGGGGCAGGATGATGGCCATCACACCCTCGTCTTTCAGGAAGTGGAAGCCGTGCAGCAGGAAGGCGAAATCGGCGGCGGATTTGGGGGCCAGGCCGTGGTTCTTGAAGCGCACGTCTTCACCCATGGCCTCGGTGGGGTCCCAGCGGTAGCTGAAGGGCGGATTGGCGACGATGGCGTCGAAGCTGGGTTTCCTGGCGGGGTTCAGCTCGCGCAGAATGTCCCAATCGTTGGTCAGGGTGTCGCCGTGGTAGATTTCAAACTCCGAATCCTTCACCCCGTGCAGCAGCATGTTCATGCGGGCGAGGTTGTAGGTGGTGATGTTCTTTTCCTGCCCGTAAATCTTGCCGATGCCGTGCGGTCCCATGCGTTTGCGCACATTGAGCAGCAGGGAGCCGGAACCGCAGGCGAAGTCGAGGACGCTGGCGAGGCGTTCTTTCTTGCCGGTGGCGGGTTCCTGGCTGTCGAGGGTGACGATGGCGGAGAGGATGTCGGAAATCTGCTGCGGGGTGTAGAACTCGCCCGCCTTCTTGCCGGAACCGGCGGCAAACTGGCCGATCAGGTATTCGTAGGCATCGCCCAGCGCATCGATGTTGGAAGAAAATTCCGCCAGTCCTTTGGCGATCTCCGCAATGATGGAGCAGAGCTTGGCGTTGCGGTCTTCATACTTGCGTCCGAGTTTGTCCGAGCCGAGGTTGATCTCGGAGAACAGGCCGTTGAAGGTGCTCTCGAAGGACTCGTTTTCAATGTATTTGAAGCCCGCCTGCAAGGTGCCCAGCAGTTCGCCATTCTGGGTGCGGGCCAGGTTGGCGATGCTGTTCCAGAGGTGCGGCGGCTGGATGACGTAGTGCACCTTGCGGCGCATCTGTTTTTCGAACTCGATGATGTCGTCCGGGTTGTTGGCATACCAAAGGGCCAGCGGCACGCGACGGTCGTCCGCGTCGAGCGTGGGATAATCCTTGCCCAGCTCCTTTTTGGCCGCCGTCTCGTAATTGTCCGAGAGGTAGCGCAGGAAGAGGAAGGAGAGCATGTAGTCGCGAAAGTCGTCCGCGTTCATCGCCCCGCGCAGTTGGTCGGCGATGTTCCAGAGGGTTTTGCCCAGTTGTTTTTGGTCTATGTCAGTCATGATGATGTCTGCCCACTGCTTTCAGCGGCTCGTTGAAGCTGTTTCAGCAGCTTGCCATCGAAGGTGAAGACTTCCTGCCGATCAAGTATTTGATAAGCCCAAAGCAAGGTATCCACAAAGTCCAATGTGCTGTCGCCGTAACATTCGAGCGCCTTGAGGAAAACCGCTGGCTTGTCCATGTTCACCAATCCCTCATTGAGCAGGGCGCCAAGTTGTTGCTGGATTTCCTTTCGCTCAACGGCATAGACCTTTTGCAGCACATAGACCACTTCACACCCCACCTCCACCGGCAAGGTCACAGAGTGCCGTTCGAGTATATCCGCCGCCTTTGCCGACAGTTCCGAATGGTCATCCAGGAGGTAGCGCAAAACGATATTGGCATCAACGATGCTCATGTTTTTCCCCCACGGCATCGAGCCAGGCATCTTGTTCCTGGGCAATCAACTCAGGCCTGGCATAGGATTTCAGGCAACCGCGCAGGCCCTTTTTGTCAGCCGGTGATTGCGGGGCGGGTACGGGTGCGGGCAACACGATGACTTCCACTTCCCGCCCCCAAAATTGCCGGGGTAGCAGGAGGTGGACTTCTCCATTTTTTACGGTTTGAACAGTACGAATGGCTTCCATGATTGATGTCCTCTCAGTGCTGATATCTCGTTAAGG
>DZDJ01000150.1 GCA_022736715.1 Edaphobacter aggregans | reverse complement strand
TTACCGATGTGCTGGGTCTGAGCACCCAGCCGCCGCGTTTTGCGCTTGATTATGCGCAGACGCACGGTGCGCCGCGTCAGGCAATCGCGGCGTTTATTGACGATGTGCGCGCCGGGCGCTTTCCGCAGGCGGCGCAGTGTTTTAGCTAGTGGTGAGTTTAAAGCTTCACTGAACGGCGCATTGCGGCACGAAAAATCGCGCAACACACCGTAGGGCGGATAAGCGCAGCGCATCCGCCGATGCCTTGGTGCGTGCTTAGGCGGATGCGCTGCGCTTATCCGCCCTACAAAACCACTTACTCACCGAAGTAAACGATAAGGCCTAAACCTCTGTGTTCTCTGTGGCTCAAATTTTATTCCCTTGCCAAGCGCCAGCCATTCTCGCTTTTCACTAAATTTAGGGTCTGCTGACGCGGCAGGCGGTCGCCAGCCTTGAAGTCGCCGTAGAGCAAACTCAATGTGACCAGATTCACGCCCGCTCCGAGTTTATCCAGTGCGCCGCCGGGAGCTTGTTGTGTCTGGGCGGCGATTTCTTGCAGACCCTTGTTAAACACCAATTCATAGCTGACATCGGCGCTGTAGTGGGTAGCATCCTGCGCCATGCCGTCGAGTTTTTTGAAGTTCTCGATGTTGTAAATGGCTTGCGGGGTGTTGGCTTTGAGCTCGATGGCGACGAGTTTTTCCAGTTCGCTGACGCTGGGTTTGCCGGAGCAGGCGAGGAGGAAAAAACTCAGGCCAAGGAGGGTTAACAGGCGTTTCATTGGTGTTGGGTACTCAGGGTTGTGGGGGTTTTTTGAAGGGAATGACTTTGGCTGAGTCGTGCTGCGGTGCCGAGTCCTGACGCGGGACGACGGGTGGCGTGGTGGCCGGGGTATCACTCATCAGGTTGAACTCGACACCGAGCAAACGGCCACTGAGTAGCGTCAGTTCGGCGGGCCAGCGATCCGAGCCCTGGCGACTGAATTCAAACTGGAATACGCGGCGAATCGCCCATGTGCGCAGGCCGGTGCGCGGGTCGGCATCGCGCACGATGCGCCAGTTTTTCATGCCTACGCTGTCGTCCAGAAATTGCAGCCCCATGCGTTTGCAGGTTTCGCGCGCGAGACGCTCGGCGTGTTCTCGTGCGCGCCAGTTGTTCCAGGAGAGCATGGCGGCGCTGGCGAGGGCGATGAGTAAAATCAACGATTGGAAGCTAAGCATGGAAGAATTCTAGCAGTATTGTAGGCCGGATAAGCGTAGCGCATCCGGCAGAATGATGAGGCTTGCCGGATGCGCTACGCTTATCCGGCCTACATGTTAATGCCCCAAGTGACGATGATTTAGCGCCGAGAAACGTGTCCGCAAAGCGCGTTGTTGTTCGTAGTCAATGTCGCTTAGCGTAAGACCCCAGCCGTGGGCATGGGTGGCTAAAACACGCCCCCAGGGGTCGATGATTTGACTGTGACCGAAGGTTTTGCGACCGGGAAAATGTTCTCCGCCTTGGGCGGCAGCAAGGACGAAACACTGATTTTCAATGGCGCGCGCGCGCAGCAGTACGTCCCAATGTGCCTGACCTGTGGCGTAGGTAAAGGCGGCGGGCAGGGCAATGACCTCGACATCTTGCGCGAGCATTTGGCGAAACAGTTCGGGAAAGCGTAGGTCGTAGCACACGGCAAGACCCAGCCGCCCGACGGGGCTGTCAATCACAACGATCTCATGGCCGGGGGCAAAGTGCGCGGATTCTTGATGGGTTTCGCCGCCTGGCACGCTGACATCAAACAGGTGAATTTTGTCGTAGCGGCGTTGCAATACCCCGCGATCATCGAACACGAGGCAAGCATTGCTCAGGCGGCCATTGTCGTTACGCAAGGGCACGGTGCCGCCAACCAGCCATAGGCCATGCCGTTTGGCCATCTGCGCCAGCGCGTCTTGAATGATGCCATCGCCGAAGTCTTCGGCAATGCCGTGCAGTTGCTCGGTGTAAGGTGTCATGCAGGCGAAATTTTCAGGTAGAACAGCGAGTTGTGCGCCGCGCCGTGCGGCTTGGGCAAGCAGCCCGTTCGCCCAAGCCAGATTGCTTACGACATCGGGGGTCGATTTCATCTGGATGACGGCGGCAGAGGGTTTGATGGGGGGCATCATGGTGGTGTTGGCTCTGTTGCTTTGGTGGGTGTTTCGGGGGTTGGGGCGGCTTTGCCGCGTTCGATCGTCGGATTATCCCATGTTCCGCCAATGTGATAATTCAGGGTTACAAAGCTGCCACCGGCGAGCTCAAACAGTTTTTGTGCCACAAAGGTTGCGCCGCCAATAATCGGTCCGCCCGCCACCGTGCCCACGATGGGCAGTACATTGCCTAGGGAGGGGGTGGCGACCATCTGGTAGTGCAGGCTTTGGTCGCGCATATCGCTGT
>DZDJ01000149.1 GCA_022736715.1 Edaphobacter aggregans | reverse complement strand
AAGGGTGCCTGGTGGCCGGACCGCAAGGATGAAAGCAAACTTGGCACGAAGTGGGAGAGCAAGGCTTGATTCGATGCGCAACATCCGGGCCGCGCCAATGACCCGCTCAATGGCGCCTACGCAACAGCGGCCGGAATGGGTCATGGATCAGATCGCTCCCGAACTCTGGGTGCATGGGCATGTTCACGCCTGGCATGATTACGGGGTGGGATCGACACGCGTGACCAGTCGGCCTATGGGCTATTTCGGCGAGACCGTCCCGGTGGGACGCATGGAAATGCTGGATGCGGCCTGATCATTTGAGCGACAGACCCAGCCGCTGCGGCGCATGCAAGAACGTCTGACTCGACCGCAAAACTTGGCACGATCGGAAGTAAAGTCATAGTCGCGCGGTTTTTGCCATACTTTTGTCGTACTTTTGCCTTATGATCTTCCGTAAATAGGGGGTAAGTTATGTCGATCCAGTTTCTGCGTCGCGCGGTAAGCGCGATCTTCCTTGCGTTCATTTCAGCTTCGGCTGCCCTGCTGCCAACCGCCGGCGCGCAGACGCTGCCACAGGTGGGCCTGATCGTGCCGGCCTACTTCGATCCGTCCACCGATCAGACGGACTGGAACCGGATGGCGGCGGCGGCCAGCCAGATTCCGCTGATCGCGGTGATGAATCCGAATTCCGGGCCTGGTACGTCCGCGGACCCGAGTTACACCGCGGCAATCAACGTCTTCGATGGGTCAGGCGGCAGCACACTGGGCTATGTCTATACGAACTATGGCTATCGCAAGCTGGCCGCCGTGGAGCGCGACATCGCCCGGTATTTCTCGTGGTACCCCATCGACGGTATTTTTCTCGATGAAATGGCAACCAGTGCCACCAAGGCCAACCTGAAGTATTACGCCGCGATCCGCGATTACATCCGCAGCCTATACCCCGCCGCGATCATCGTGGCTAACCCAGGGACGTCGTTTGACAGCGCCTTTGCGACCAACAAGACCGCCGACATTTTCATTGACGAGGAAGACACCCAGACCAACGTCGACGCGACACCCCAGGCATCCTGGACGCAGTCTTTTCCAGCGTCCATGTTCGCGGAAATCGCCGTGCAATCGAGCAATGACGCAACCGAGGTGACTGCGCTGTCCGCCCGCAACCTGGCTTGGGTGTATTCAACGACGCTGCCTCTGAACCCCGACCCCTACGCGGCGTTGCCTGCCGACTTTGAGCAGGAGGTCGCGGCGCTGGTGGCGATCAACGGGATGCGTTGACGATGCGCAGCGGTTGCTCAGTCACACCTATCGCGCGTAAATCCCCGCCCACCACGTTTCGGAGACGTCAATGCCGATCATCACAGAAGACCTCATTGAGCAGAACAGGACGCCGGCTGGCGCATGGAACAGGCCGCAACTGGAGGCATTGGGCGTGGGACGGCCGCCCAAGAAGGGCTGGAAAGATCGAGTGATCGGACAAACCATCAGTGAGGAAAATCTGCAGGCTTTCGTGCGGGGCGCGACGGCTTACAGCATCCCACAGCAGGGGTCGGAATCGGGACCCGGTGCGCAGTGGTGCGTCTCCCGTTTGTGAATGCTCCATGCTCAAGCGCCCCATCCACAGCGAGGTGGAGAAGTTGGCGCGCAAGCTGGGGTGAATCGGTCGCACCTTGCAAAGTCACAAATTTGTCAACCAAATGACCCTGCAAAAAACAAGTTTTGTCAACGGATCGATTGCCCAGCCGCTGCGGCGCATGCAAGAACGCCCGGGGAACCGACCGCAAAACTTGGCACGAAGTGGGATGAGCGGAAGTAAAATCAACCACATGGATGAACGTGCCCGCCACCTGGAGGATGCACGTCAGCACATGGCCGCTAAAGCTGAAAATGTGCGACGTGACATGAGACTCTGGGAATTGCACCGCATCGCCAGTGAGCGTCTGGCTGATGATGCGTTGGGCGCTCAGGCGCGCTTGCGCGCCATTCACCGGGTTGATTTGTGGGAGTCGAGGGGGCTGTGCAGCAGCGATTACATAGCCGCCTGGCGACAGCTTCTCGCACTCGATGCCGCCTCATTTCGTAATGAAGTGCTAAGCGATGCGCCCGGCATGGTGGCCCTACGCCAAAACACACCGTTCGGTTTTCTGTTGCGGGAATGAAACGTGCAGATATTGAGCTGTTGCTCAATCAGGCCAAGCTGCTCACAAACCACAGCCACTTCGTCATCATCGGCAGTCTTTCCATTCTGGGGGCCGCTGAGCGCCCTCCTGAATCGATGACAGTATCCATCGATGTGGATTTGTATCCGCGAGATGATCCTGGGCGCGTTTCGGAGATGGCGACCCATCTAGGCCTTGGGAGCGCTTTTGAAGAGGAGCATGGCTTTTACGCAGACCCGGTTTCGCCACGCCTTG
>DZDJ01000148.1 GCA_022736715.1 Edaphobacter aggregans | reverse complement strand
CCGCCATCAAGCGGAACCGGTTGGCGCAGCACGTTGAGGACTTTCTCGCTCAGACCCGGTGCCATGCTGGCGGCGCGAGCCATGTCATAGTTGACCGGCAAAAGCATGGCAAATTCATCACCTGACAGGCGTGCCAGTACATCGTTCTCACGCAAAATGGCGCGTACCCGTTGGGATATGGTGCGTAATACCTGGTCGCCCATGGCATGTCCAAGGGTGTCATTGATGGTTTTGAGGCGGTCAATGCCAAAGTGCAACAGAATGAGCGAACGCTCCGTGCCGACATTGGCTTGCGCCGCATTAAGTTTTTGCAGGAAACTGCTACGGTTTAGCAAGCCAGTGAGCGGGTCGTATTGGGTGAGCTGCGTCAGCGTATGCTCGGCTTTTTTCTGTGCGCTGATGTCCTGCATGATGCACATCAACTGCTTGGTACGGTTCTGCGCGTCCATTATGGTGCGGGCAGAAAATTGCGTGGTGATTTGGCTGCTGTCGGCGCGCATTAATGTTGCGTGTCCCTCCCACTGACCGTCACAGACCAGCGCTCCCATAATGCGCTGATACAGTTCGGTATGCTCAGGCAGAAGAAGCTCTTGCCAGCTCCGCCCGACCGAGAAATCCGCAGTGTGTCCGAGCAAGGCGACATAACCCGGATTGACTTGGCTAATCACACACTGTGGGCTGCAAAAGAAAACACCCGCCTGGACATGATTAAACAGGGTGCCGGTGAGTTGCTGTGCATCCTCTGCGTCAATGCGTGCCTGGCTTTCAAGTTCAAGCTGACGCTTGGTCTCATTGCAGGTGTGCGTCATCGCGTCCTTGCTACGCACGGCGCTGCGGAGGCGTTTCAGAATATTGGCGAGTTGGCCGAGTTCGCCTACCTTGTCTTGCCATGGAAGCACGATTTCATCATCGGGTTTGAGGGCGATGGTGTTCAGTGTGCATCCGAGGGTACGAAAACGACCCGCCCAGAACAGGGCTTGAATGCCGAGTAAAATGACCTCAAGCCCAGCAAAAGCCAACAGTACATTTACAGGACGCGTCCAAGTCTCAAAGTCCTGTTGCGGCAACATGATGCTGGCAATCCATACAGCCGCAGCGAATAACGCAATCAGAACGACCTGGGGGATAAGAAGTTGAACCCAAGTCAATCGGCCTAGCTTGTCAGACATGCGTTATTGCCTCGAAAAATCAATAGTGAAAATGCCAGCGAACACACATTGGCGATGTGGCGCTGGCTCTATAAACAGGTATAGACGGAGCTTTATCGTGTTGAGAGTAGCAGACCAAAGCCCCATGTGGTGTTAGGCAAGTCTAAATCAACTGTTGCAGCGAGACCATGTCCGCGATTTTCTAGGGCGAAGTTTAAAAACTTGAGTATTGCGTCTCATGGCATGAGAAGATTTTGGAGTTCGTTGCAACGCTGTTCCAGTAGATCCTTGGGATAAGGTCGTGCTGGATTCGCGCCGAATACTGGTGCTGGCCAGGCCAGGTCGGCTTTATAACGTGCGATGTGGTGAATATGCAGCTGCGGCACCATATTGCCAAGCGCGGCGATATTCATTTTATCGGCCTTGAAATGGGCGTGCATGAGGCGGGCAACGCGGCTGGATTCGTGGATAAGCTGGGTTTGCTCGTCGGTGCTGAGTTCAAAAATTTCACGTAAGCCAGGGCGTTGCGGTACAAGAATGAGCCAGGGATAGTTGGCATCATTCATGAGCAATACTCGGCAGAGGGCAAGCTGACCGATTTCGATGGTGTCGGCGGCAAGCTGGGGGTGGAGTGCAAAATCGTGCATTATGGTGTGCGGTGGTTTGTGTATTGGTGGAGTAGCAAAAAGCCCATTGAGCCACAGAGTACACAGAGTACGGAGAGGACTCTGAGGGAAAGCCATGCAAGTCTACGATAGTCATTGCCATTTGGCGGATGAACGTTTTACGGGAATGCAGCGCGCGGTGTTGGCGCGGGCGGCCGAGGCTGGTGTGAACGCACTGCTGGCCGTGGCAGCCGAGGCGGCGGACTGGCCACGGTTGCTGCGTGTGCGGCGGCGTTTTCCGCAGGTGGGGGTGGCGTTTGGGCTGCATCCCTGGTTTGCCCATGAGCCGAGCGCTTTGGCGCGTTTGCCGGAGTGGTTGCGGCGAGGCGGGGCGGTGGCTGTCGGGGAATGTGGGCTGGATTTTGGCGCGGGGCGTGCCCCGCGCACCGAACAGGAGGCGTTGCTGTTGCCGCAGCTCAGGCTGGCCAGAGAGATGGACTTGCCGGTGGTTCTGCATGCGCACAAAAGCGAGGATGTGTTGGCGATGCACTTGGCGCGTCTGCCGGGTTTGCGCGGGGTGGTGCATGGTTTTCATGGCAGTCAGCAGCAGGCGGACAGGTTTTTGCAGCTTGGGTTTTATCTCGGCATCGGTGCGGCAATCA
>DZDJ01000027.1:29884-39031 GCA_022736715.1 Edaphobacter aggregans | reverse complement strand
CCGTTGCGTGGCCAGCACCAGGTGAATGCCCACAGCGCGGGCCATCTGCGCCAGCCGCGTAATGGACTCTTCCACATTGGCCTTGTCCAGCATCATCAGGTCGGCCAGCTCGTCAATGATGATGATGATGTACGGCAGCGGCTCCTGCTCGTCCGACTCCTCGAACATGTTCGGCGTGCCCTGCTCGAAGAGCTGGTTGTACTGCGCAATGTTGCGCACGCTGCGCGAGGCCAGCAGCTTCAGCCGCCGTTCCATCTCGCGCACGGCATTGCGCAGCGCGTTGGCGGCCAGCTTGGGCTCGGTGATGATCGGCGTAAAGAGGTGCGGAATGCCTTCATACATGCCCAGTTCCACGCGCTTCGGATCCACCAGGATCATGCGCACCTGCTCCGGCGTGGCCTTGAACAGGATGGACATGATCATGGCGTTGATCGCCACCGACTTACCCGATCCGGTGGAACCGGCAATGAGCACATGCGGCATGGAGGACAGGTCGGTCGTCACAATGCGGCCGTTGATGTCCTTGCCCAGCGCCAGCGTCAGCCTGCTTTTATCGCGGGCAAAATTTTCGCTCTCAATCACGTCGCGCAGCCAGATGGTCTCGCGCTCGCGGTTGGGAACCTGGATGCCCACGGTGCTTTTACCGGCCATGCGCTCAATCAGGATGCTTTCTGCGCGCATGGCCAGGCAAAGATCGTCTGAAAGTCCGGTGACGCGGCTGTACTTCACGCCGGCCTCCGGGCGGAACTCAAAAGTGGTCACCACCGGGCCGGGGTTGATCTGCGTCACCTGCCCGTTCACGTCAAACTCGGCGCACTTCTGCACCAGAATCTGTGCCTCTTCGCGCAGTTCCTCTTCGCGGATGATCTGTTGATCGTCGCTGCGGTGCAGCAGTGAACTGGGCGGCAGGCGGAAGCCGTGGACGTTCTTCGGCGTCAGCGTGACCGTCTTCAGGTGGCTGTCTGCGCGCTCGGCAAAGGCGATCTCGTGCGCTTCCCCTTCCGGTGGTGGCTCCGGCGCTGGTGCTGCTGCCGGAAAGGACATCACTTCAGCCTGGGGTGGCCTTGCCGGAACCGGATCGCGGTACTCCGGCTGCGGCGCCGGTGGTTCTGGAGCAGCGGCAGGTGGGGGGGCAGTGTTGACCATGGCGCGCGGCATCTGCTGCCACACGGAGACCGGCCTGCCTTCTGGTTCCACCTCCGGATACAGCTCGGCGCGCTTTGGCAGGTCCTCTTCCGGCCCGGCTTTCCGCTGCTTGCCCCAGCGGCCAAAGATGCTTCCCAGCAGAGTCGTTGGCTCGTCTGCGGCGGCCCCAGATCCGGCGGCCTTCGCTTCTTCTTTGGCGGCCTTGGCTTCCGCGCGTTCGGCGGCGCGGCGGGCCTTTTCCAGCGCACTGGCGCGCCTGGTTTCGTAGGCGCTGATAACTTTGTCGGCCTCAGCGTTCCTGCGTGACTGCCGCCAGTACACCCAGCGGTCGCGCCACGCATACAGGAAGGCGAATTTGACGGCAAACCACTCCCGCGCCGTGTTGAAGCTGAATGTGGTGGCCAGGTACAGCGCCACGCACACCATCAGGCCGGTAACAATACAGGCTCCGGGAAAGTTGAGGAAGTGGATGAGCACGTCCGCCAGCAGCCGTCCGGAAAGTCCTTCCACCGGTATCGCGCCACGCCACATCATGTGGCCCGGCAGCAGGGCAAACATGGCCGGGCCAAATACGAGCCATAGCCCCAGACCAATACCCTTGGCCAGCGGCGACCCGGCAGAGCGCGAGCGCATCCAGGTGAGCCCCAGCGCCGCCAGCGCCAGCGGCAGCAGAAAGGCCGCCACGCCGATCATCTGCAGCATGGCGTCGCTTGCATACGCGCCTGCCAGCCCTGTCCAGTTATGGGCCGGGCGGCCGGCGCCATAGGTGCCTACGGTGTTGAAGGAGGGGTCAGACGGCGTATAGCTGACCAGAGCAAGAAGAAGGAGGCCCGCGGAGACCAGCACGGTCAGCCCGAGAATTTCATTCAGGCGGCGGCTGCGCGTGGGAAAAAGTACGATCCGTTTTGGCTTCATGTAGGGCGCGAAACTGCCTTGGCCGTACCTTGGGCGCATGACGCAACAGTACGGCCTCGAACAAGCCAGAAACACCAGAGCAGTTCTGATTATCCCAGACCGGGCTTCCCCATGCGTCGAAAAAGCGAAAAGAGGGAATCAGGATGGCAACCTGCTGGCTTTTCTGCCGCTTGGTGGTTCTCCTGCGAAATTGTCTGCGGTCGCGCTACAATGCTGGGCCAGAAGAAAAACGCTGCTTTTGGGAGATAGGACATGCAATTGCCATGGCTGCAGTGGGCCAGCAGAACAACAGCACCGGCATCGGCCGGGCTGGTTCGCTTTGTGGTGGGACTGGTCTTTTGGGCAGAAGGCGTGCAGAAGCTTCTGTTTCCGGGAACCCTGGGTGTGGCACGCTTTGCTCATATCGGGATTCCCGTACCCAGTTTTTCAGCGCCATTTGTGGGCGTGGTGGAGATTACCTTTGGCCTGCTGCTGGTCCTTGGACTGCTCACGCGGCTGGCCGCCATTCCACTGTTGGCCGTGATCTCTGTTGCGATTGGCACTACGAAAATTCCTATGCTGCTGCATGCTGGTTTCTGGCCAGCCATCCATGAAGCCCGCACCGACCTGGCAATGTTCTGCTGCCTGATTTTTTTGCTGATTGCCGGTGGCGGCGGCGGCTCGCTGGATGCGCGGCTGCGCCAGCCGGACTAAAGCAGATGCCGTCCCCAGAGGAGAATTGCTGTGCCGACGACGATGCGGTAGATGGCAAAGATGGTGAATCCACGCGTGCGCACCCAGCGCAGGAACCACTCCACCACGGCATAGGCGACGATGAAGGAAACTACAAAGCCAATCGCCAGCACAATCCAGCCGTGCGTCGTCATCACCAGCGGCGTAATGGCCTCCGCACCAGGCAGATCGTGCGGGCGCAGCGCCTTCAGCAGCGAGTAGCCGGTGGCGGCAATCATTGTAGGAATTGAGAGCAGAAAACTGAACTCCAGCGCCGCCGGGCGCGTCATGCCCGCCAGTTGGCCTGCGGCAATCGTCGACATGGAGCGGGAAACGCCAGGGACAACGGCGGAGGTGACCTGGCACAGCCCGATCCAGATGGCCTGCGACAGCGACATCTGTTCCACGTCCCTGGTGGAGCACTCGCGCTGCGTGCTGGCAATGTCCACCACCCACATGACGATGCCGCCACCCACCAGCGCCCAGGCCATCACGGTCAGGTTTTCCAGATTCTTGCCAATGGTCTTGATGAGCAGCAGGGAAGGGACCGCGGTACAGACGAAGGCCATCATCGTCAGGCTCAGCGGATGGTTCCACCAGCGTTTACTGCCGCTTTCTCCGTGCGGAAAGGTGCGGACAAAGGCCACAATGCGCACCAGGAACAGCAGCAGCAGGGCCAGAATGGCGCCCAGTTGAATGACGATGGTGTACATCTTCCAGTATGGGCTGCTCAGGCTGATGTGCAGCAGAGCTTCGGTAATGCGCAGATGCGCGGTCGAGCTGACCGGCAGAAATTCCGTAAGTCCTTCCACGATGCCCAGAAGTACGGAGAGAAGATAATCGTTCAATGTGCCTCCGGCTTGGTTGCCGTGTTCTTTTTAGTAGTGGTCGCTGCCATAGATCGGGATGGCCTGCTGCAACTTGTATATCAGAGTCGCCGCCCGCGCCGCATAGTCGGATTTCGGGAAATTTGTTTCCAGTTGCCTGGCGATTAACTGGGCGCTGGCCGATGCGTCGTCGGCCTTTTTCTGCTCTTGAATGGCCTTGTACATGTCCACCAGCACGCCTTCGCGGTAAACGGCCTGGTACAGCGCCTTGGCTGTAAGAGGGCCCTCGGGGTAGTTGTTGGCGTACTTTAGGTAAAGATCGGCTTCCATCTCCGGACACTTGGGCAGGCCAAGCCATGCGCCGCAGGTCTTGTTGTCCAGCAGATCGTAGGCCGCGTATGCGGCCCATTTGGAGCCCGGATACAGTTTGATGATCTTCTTCATCGCGCCTTCGTCAATCTGCGGGCGCAGATAGCTCTGCTCGGCATGGGCCGAGGGCAGCGTGGCAATGTCGGCCCGCTGCAACTGCCACACGATGTCGGCCGAGCGCCACTGCGCTTCCGCTGCCAGCGGCGACTGCGGAAAGTAGGTGGCGACGCTCTGGTACAGCAGATGCGCCGATTGTGCCGCGCCCTTCGGCGGATTCGGCTCCGTCGCCTGCTCCTCCAGCGAGGCCGCCGCGCCGTACAGAATCACATCGCCCTTCGGCGTCTTCGGACTCACGACTCCTTTGGCCCTGATCCAGCCGGAGACGGGCTGCGGTGCATTGTCCGCGCCAAAGACGGGTGTGTCGTCCGTCACCTGCTGCCTGTCGGTATTGGCAAAGACGCGCAACCACTGGCCATTCTCTTCTGTGAGGACAATTTCATGCCCCGGCGTGACGATGGTGATCTTCTGCGAATTTTCATCCGGGTCCACGTAGAGCTGCGTGTTGTAAATCACCGTGGCGCGGGCGGAGAGGTCGTATCCGGCAGGCGCTTTTTGCTGCTGAGCCAGCAGCACCAGCGGCGCCAGCGCCAGCAGAGTCAGCACCAGCAACGCCAGTCCGGGAACCACAGATCGAATGCTTTGCATAGTTCTTTCTCTCCTTTGTCAGACGAATCGAAGCCGCGGAACGGTTGCGGAAATTCCGCCGAAAGCAAAAGCAGAGAACGCGTAATGCGAAGCCGCAGGACTTGAGCCGGCGCAACCAAGCGGAAGCTGCGGCCGGAAGCTGCGGCCGGGAACTCCCTTCAAAAAGCCTACACCCCTCCGTAACGCTGCTTTTGCCTTAATCCTGCAGTAGTTGCCTGCGCAGCTCCGGATCCAGATTGCTGCCGCTCACAATGGCAACCGTTTGCCGCGCCGCGGGCAGTCCGTCCGCATGGAACAACGCCGCGGCCAGTGCTACGGCTCCGCTCGGTTCGGCAACAGCAGTTGCGGACTTGAGTACGGCGCGCATGGCCTGGTGGATTTCCGCTTCGCTCACGGTCACAATGTCATCGGCATAGCGGCGGATGTGGGCAAAGTTGATCTGTCCAAGGCTCTGCGCCCGCAGGCCGTCGGCCACAGTGCCAACGGTTTGCGCCGCAGTGTACTCCACAATGTGTCCGCTCAGCAGGCTCGCGCGCGCATCGGCCGCCAGTTCCGGCTCCACGCCAATCACTTTTACGTCTGGCCGTTGCAGCTTGATGGCCGCCGCAACACCGCTCAGCAGACCGCCGCCGCTCACCGGAACCAGCACCAGTTCCACCGTGGGCAACTGCTCCAGGATCTCCAGTCCGCAGGTGCCTTGTCCGGCAATGATGGCCGCATCGTCATATGGCGGAATCAGGGTATAGCCATGCAGACGCGCCAGTTCCTCTGCCTTCGCCTGGCGCTCTTTGCTCGACGGCCCGACGAACACAATCTCCGCGCCCAGCGCTGCCGTGGCCTCGCGCTTGATGGCTGGCGCACTGGCCGGCATCACGATAAGGGCCTTCGTCCCCAGCGCGCGTGCCGCATAGGCCACGCCCTGCGCATGGTTGCCGCTGGAGTAGCTGATCAGCCCGCGGCGCAGCTCCTCCGGCGTCAACTGCGCTGCTTTGTTGTAGGCGCCACGCAGTTTAAAGCTGCCAATGGGCTGGTTGCCCTCGGTCTTCAGGTAAAGCCCGCTCCCGGCCGGAAAGCGCACCAGCGGCGTTGCCACCACCACGCCCGCCAGCCGCCTTTGCGCGGCCTGCAGATCGTCGAGCGTGATGAGGGGGAAATCCTGCATGGTCAGTGCCTCCCGGCTGCCTCCATCACTTGCGCCAGAAAGTGGACCAGTCGCCATTCCTCCATTATGCCGGGACTCCGCTCGCCATCTGTGCCTACATGCGAAACCATCGGGCTGATGAGCAGCGCACGCAGCATTTTCCGCGGTATCTGCCGGGCCAGCCACAGCGACTCCGCCGCAGGAACAATGTTGTCTTCCGCGCCATGCAGCAGGTACACCGTCACCGTCAGTTGCGCCAGCTTGCCCTGCGGAGAAAGCGCGGCCATCTCCGCTGCGCGGGTCTTTTCCACCTGAGCCAGCTCCTGCAGCGTCACCGGTGAGCGGCTGTCCATCATCTGCCGCGCCTTGGTCTGCTGCGCGGGCGTCAGGCCAGCCATCGCGGCGGCTTCCGCCTGCGGGTCTTCGTCCAGATGCGCGCGCAGCACGGCGCGAACAGGAGCAACATCGGCCGGCGCCACAAACTCCTCCAGGTGCTCGTACTCCACCACCAGAGCGCCATATTCATGCGGTGTCAGGCGCTCCACCGAGCCATCCGGCCGCACCGCCTGGCCCGTAAGATAAAAGCGCGAGACCCGGGCCAGATCGTCATACGCGCCCACGGTGAGCAGAAATTTGAAGCTGGCGGCATACGTGGGGCGTGTTGCCGCCAGCAGCGCCAGCCCGCCGGAAAAGCTCAGCCCAATGACGCCCACCGGAGCATGTACCTGTTGCGCAAACCACACCACGGAGTCGCCGATATTGCGAATGGAGGCCTCGTTGACCTGGTAGTCCTTCACTGCGGGCAGGTCCGGCGTCAGCACGCTCAATCCGCAGGCAGCCAGAGAACCGGCAAAGCTCATCAGCCGCGCGTCGTTCATACCGGTGGAGTGCATACCATGCAGCAGCACCACGCCCGGCGCAGGCGCAGCCTGCAACGGAAAATAGACGCGGCCATGCAGCGTGCCATGCGGCGTGCTGTACTGCACCTCTTCGCTGCCGATTGGCTGTGCCGCAAAGTCGCCGGCAATCTGCGGTACCGGCCTGTTCTGCATCAGATCCAACACGGCCACGGTTTGCAGATGCGCCCGGACCGTGGGCCACAGCAGCCATCCGGCCATAGTGAGGGCCATAGTGAGGGCCAGGGCGAGAACCAGTGCAAGCAGCAAGAGAAAAGGCAGTGCGAGCTTCCCGGGTACTTTGGGCTGGAGACTCGACTGCCTCGTCTGCATCACGATCGGTTTCATGGTCATCAGCAGCCGGAGCTGCAAATTACGGAAGGCCTCAGATTTCCAGAATCACCGGCATAATCAGCGGCCGCCGGCTGGTGTTCTTCTGGATATAGCGCTTCAGATCAGTACGAATCTTTTCCTTGATCACGCCGTAGTCCGCCTTTTCCTCGGCGCTGGACTCGTCGAGCGTCCGGGTCACAATCTTCCGCGCCTCGTCCATCAGTTCCTGCTCCGCGCCCACAAAGCCGCGCGTGACGATCTCCGGCATATTTTCCACGCGCCCCGTGAGCTTGTTGATGGCAATGATCGGCAGCACAAAGCCGTCCTCGCTCAGGTGCCGGCGGTCGCGGATGACCAGGTCCTCCACCACGTCCGAGGTCGAGCCGGAATCAATGCAGACGCGTCCCGCCGTTACTTTGCCATTCTTCCGCGCAGACTCCTGGTCCAGCTCCAGAATTTCGCCGTCCTCGATCAGGATGGCCTTTTCCGGAATCCCGGTTCCCATGGCCAGCTCCGTATGCAGCTTCAGATGGCGGTAGTCTCCGTGGACAGGGACGAAGAACTTCGGCTTCAGCAGGTTGATCATCAGCCGCAGTTCTTCCTGGCTGCCGTGGCCGCTCACATGGATCAGCCCGGAGGCGTGGTCGTCGTAAATAACCTGGGCCTCGCGCCGGTGGAGATGGTCAATCATGCGGAAGATGCTCTTCTCGTTGCCGGGAATAACGCGCGAGCTGAGCAGCACCGTATCGCCGGGATCAATACGCGCATGCTTATGGTTGTCCACCGCGGCGCGGCTCAGGGCCGACATCGGCTCGCCCTGCGTTCCGCTGATCAGGATGCAGAGCTTCTCCGAGGGGTAGTCCTTGATCTGCCCCGGGCTGATCAACAGCCCCGGCGGCAGGTTCAGATAACCAAGGTCCTCGGCAATCTCGCTGGAGTTGGCCACGGAACGGCCCACCAGGGCCACCTTGCGGCCATGCGCCGCCGCCAGTTCCATGGCAATCTTCATGCGGTGGATGGACGAGGAAAAGCAGCTGAAGAAGAGCTTCTTCTTCGTGCGCGAAAAAATCTCGTCCAGCCGTGGCCGAACGGAGATTTCGCTGGGCGTGTAGCCGGGGCGGTCCACGTTGGTGGAGTCCTGCAGCAGCGCCAGCACGCCCTGCTTGCCGTAATCGGCAAACGTTTGCAGGTCAAAATTGTCGCCATCCGTGGGCGAAAGGTCGATCTTGAAGTCGCTTGTGTGGACCACGACGCCCACCGGCGTATGAATGGCCAGCGCCACGCAGTCCACCAGGCTGTGCGTCACGCGAATGGGCATGATGGTGAACGGGCCCAGATGGAAGCGGCTGCCCGGCAGAATCTCCACCAGCTCGGTATCGTCCAGCAGCTTGTGCTCTTCGAGCTTGCCCTCCACGTAGGCCAGCGTGAACTCCGTGCCATAGACGGGCACGTTCAGCTCGCTCAGAATCCACGGCAGGCCGCCGATGTGGTCCTCGTGGCCGTGCGTCAGCACAATGCCACGCACGCAGGTGCGGTTCTCCAGGAGGTAGGTAATGTCTGGAACCACGATGTCCACGCCCAGAAGTTCGGTCTCCGGGAACATCAGTCCAGCGTCAATCACGATAATGTCGTCTGCCCAGCGCAACGCCAGGCAGTTCATCCCAAACTCACCCAGGCCGCCCAGCGGAATAATCTGTAGTTTCTCTTGTGCCATGAAATCCTGATGCTAGCACATTCGCGCGACGGTTTCTCCGGTTCTTCGCTGTTTGGGCCGCTTTGCGCGGACAAGGGCGGTCGTGTCCGCGCGGAGAGACTCACTCGTGCTGCCTCCTGATATGCGATTCCTTCTAAATTTTTATCCGCAGACTCCGGTGTAAATTTTTAATATGCAGACGTTGCTGCAACTGTTCCGGAGGCGGCCGCTCGTGCCGGTTTTTGTGTTTCTGCTCCTGTGCGGGGCCGTCCGGGCGCAGACGCCGCGGTACGACCGCCCCATACACCGCACGGATCTTTTTGTCGCCGCGCGGTATCAGCAGGACTCGGTTCTGATCTTCTTCAGCAATGAGGGCACAGCCGAGGGCCTTCCTGCGATGGGGCGCGCGAT
>DZDJ01000027.1:0-29784 GCA_022736715.1 Edaphobacter aggregans | reverse complement strand
GCCGCACCCTATGCCAGCCGCGCAGACTCGCCTGCTGCCGCCGCGCAGCCGCCTGAGCGGGGCGCGTACGGATGCGGAAAAATCGCTCTGGTACGCGGACTGGCCCGTCAACGGAGCCCCTGCTCCGCGCCTTGGCGACCACTTCCGCATTCAGATTGGTGGTGTGCGCACCGTGCAGGCCACGCTGCGCACGCTGGCCTTTCTGCCCGCCTGCTATTCCACCTGGCTGGTGGGGATTGCCACGGTAGCAGCGCAGGATCAGCCGCTCTACCGGGCCAGCGCCACATCTGCCGCTGCCGGGCCGTGGGGTGGTTTTCTGGCAAGCAAGGCGCCGGTTGCGGCAGGAAGCACTAAAAATGGTGCAACTGCGGAGACGGCCGGCTCAAAGACGGCAGAATCTCTGCTGGGGCCGGTGTTGTCGTCCACTGCGAAAGATTTTCCGCTCTCGGCCGCGGACCGGGCCAAAGTGGAGCGGGCGCTGAACAACAATCTGGCGACCAACTACGCCACGCTGCTCACTTCGCGCCAGCAGATCTACCAGCACTCCAACCCTTCGCCGCTGGTACAGGTGCAGGGCAGTTCCGCGTTGTTGCAGGGGAAAGCGAAGCTGGTGTATCTGGTGCAGAAGGTGGTGGTGGCTCCCGGCACTGCGTCCCAGGGAGTAGTGCGGTATTACGTGCGTGCGCAATGGCGCAGCCAGGGCCAGGCGCTGTACTTTATCCATGCCTGGTTCACACCGGATTTTGCACTGAGTTTTACCAGCGATTCCGGCGTTCCGGCCGGATCCGGGCAAGTTGCGGCGCTCGACGCTCCCGGCCATCACGCCGGCCGTATCCTGAATATTTTTGTGGACCAGATTACGGACGAGCTGGGCCGTCGGCGGGTGGTGCATCGTCTGCTGATGGAACAGTCCGACACCGGCAGCAAAAGCTATGTGGTCATGCAGTGGAGTCCCGGCGCGCTGCTGCCCATCGGGACGTATTTCGGCAGCGGCTGCTAAGCGGCAACCGCTGCCGCGCCGCTTAACGCAGCAGGTCTTCCAGCGCGAGTGAAAGCTCTGTCTTCTCGTCGCGATACTTCACAATCACCGGCGTGTAAACGGAGAGCCCCCACTCCGCGCCTTTGCCTTTGCCTACGGCGCGCGAACCCGGCACCACCACGGCGCCTTCGGGAATCACCAGCGGCTGGTCTTCCGATGCCTTCAGCACCTCGCCGCGCACCACGTCATACACCGGAGTGCCGCGCGTCAGCACGGTACCGGCGGCCAGCACGGCGCGCCTGCGCACAATGGTGCCTTCGTAAACGCCGGTGTTGCCGCCCACCAGCGCATCGTCTTCAATAATCACCGGGCTGGCGTTCACCGGCTCCAGCACGCCGCCAATCTGCGCCGCGGCGCTCAGGTGCACGCGCTTGCCAATCTGTGCGCAACTGCCCACCAGCGCATGCGAGTCCACCATGGTGCCTTCATCGACGTAGGCCCCCAGATTCACATACGCAGGCGGCATTACCACCACGCCTTTGGCCACATACGCGCCAGCGCGGATGCTGGAGCCGCCGGGCACAATGCGCACGCCGTCTTCCACGGCAAAGCGCCGCGCCGGATAGGTGTGCTTGTCGATGAAGGAAAACTCGTCGCCGCCCATTTCGCGCATCTGCCCCAGGAGAAAGCCCAGCAGAATGCCGCGCTTGACCCAGGCATTTACGCGCCAGCCCAGCGGAGTGGCAGCATCGGGCTCTGCCGAACGCAGCGTGCCCGCCTCCAGCGCGTTGCGCAGCTGCTGGAATGCGGCCTCCGCTTCCGGGTTACCCGCCGCGGCCGCGCCCTGCGCAAACCAGTGCTCAATCGTTTCCTCAAGGTTTTGCAATGTGCTCACTGTTCGTTCCCTGTCTTCTTTTCAGATTTGTGCAGTAGCGATATACAGATTGTTTTGTTACAAGTACGACATCGATGTCTTGTTAAGGGCACGGCTGAAGCCATGCCGCAGGATTCCAGGCAATAAGACGGCTTTAGCCGCTGAGGTATTGGTAGCCGGAAGAAGCAAAACGTACCTCAGGGGCTGAAGCCCTCAGTTTATTCTGCCAACCCATCGGCACGGCTAAAGCCGTGCCCTTAACAAAACTTCTTTTCTTAAGATTGGATGCAGACTGGCAACTGCGTCACCGGCTGTTTTCAGGCCGTGGCCAGCAAACCCAGTCCCTGCGCCAGCGCCTTCAGCCGGGCGCGTGTGGCATCATCAACGGGAACCATCGGCAGGCGGTAGCTTTCCGTAATGCGGCCCATCATGCCGAGCACGCACTTCACCGGCCCCGGGCTGGAGTCCCAGAAGTTGGCGCGCATCAGCGTGAAGTATTTCGCATTCAGGCTGCGGGCCGTCGTCCAGTCCCCGTCGATTGCTGCCTGCACCATCCGCGCCATCTCTGCCGGAATCTCATTTGATGCTACGGAGACCAGTCCCGCGCCACCCACGGCCAGGACCGGCAGGGCCAGATAATCGTCTCCGGCAATCACCTTGAAGTCACTGGGAACGGAGTGGATCAGCTCGGCAATCTGCGCCAGATTTCCGCTCGATTCCTTGATGCCGAAGATGTTCTTGATCTTGGCCAGGCGCGCCGTGGTTGCCGGTTCCAGATTGGCCGCCGTGCGGCCGGGAATGTTGTAGAGCATTACGGGCAGGTCCGTGGCTTCGGCAATGGCCTTGAAGTGCTGGTACTGGCCCTCCTGCGAGGGCTTGTTGTAATACGGATTGGCGGTCAGAACGCCGGAAACACCCGGCGCCCGCGAAAGCTGCTTCACCCGCACAACTGCTTCGTGGGTGGCGTTGTGCGTGCAGCCGGCAATGACCGGAACCCGCCCGGCAGCCGTTTCTACGGTGATCTCCACCACGCGCAGCCACTCGCTGTCGCTCAGCGTGGCGGCTTCGCCGGTGGTGCCGCAGGGAATTAAAAAGTGGATTCCGCTTTCAATCTGCCATTGCACCAGCGCACGCAGCGCCGGCTCGTCCAGGCTGCCGTCGTTCCGAAACGGAGTGACCAGCGCGGTGCCGCATCCCATCAGATTCATAACACTCCGGGGTCTGTTGCCGGGGCCTGCGCCCAGGCAGGTCTACATCTTGTCGAAAACGTCACGAAATTCGTAGCAGCCGGACTTGCCCGCCAGCCATTCTGCCGCGCGCACCGCGCCTTCGGCAAATCCTCGCCGCGAAAAGGCCTCGTGCGTCAGCATCAGGCGGTCCGCGGCAGACCGGGCCTCCAGCACATGCAATCCGCTGGCATCGCCCACGCGGTGGGCCTCGATTGCCACGCTGCCCACCTCCGGACTGGCGGCCGCCAGCACCTGTCGCATGGTGATGGCCGTACCGGAAGGCGAGTCGAGCTTGTCGGTGTGGTGGGTCTCTTCAATGTGGAAGGTATAACCTTTGCCCTCCAGCGCTTTGCCCATCTGCTCCACCAGTTGGAACATCACCTGCACGCCAACGGAAAAGTTGGTGCTGTAGAGCAGCCCGGCGCTTTTGCGCTCGGCCAGTCCGCGCATGTCCGGCAGGTGGGAATACCATCCCGTGGTGCCCACCACCACTTTGGCCCCCACAGCCAGGCAGGCGCGCAGGTTCGGAATCACCGCTTCCGGCGTGGTGAAGTCAATGACCACGTCAAAGCCGGAGAGGAACGGCGGCGTGAGCGCGGCTGCATTTTTGTTCTCTTTGGCATCGAGCACATGCACGCCGTGGCCGTGCTCGTGGGCAACTTCTGCTACCAGCTTCCCTGTTTTTCCGTGTCCCAGCACCAGTATTCGCATATTTCGAGTCTACAACTGTCCCATCGTTAAGAGTTTCAAAGCACAAAAAGCGGATGACGAGTGGATTGCAAAAAAAAGAGAAAGGCGCAGCCTGCACTGCGCCTTTAACCATACTCAGCCGCGGCTGCGACTGTCTATCGAACTGCAGCCAGCCGTCCCCGTTCCATGAGCGGCTGGCTGTTTTTCCGCTTTACCTGGCTGCGACCGTCACGCGCGCTTCCACGTCAAACACCGCCGGGTCCGGATTGGCAAAAAAGTGGCTGTGCAGCGAGCGCACTGCCTCGTCCACATCGCTTTCTTCAATCATAAAGCTCATGTTGATCTCGCTGGCTCCCTGCGAAATCATGCGGACGTTGACATGCTTTACCGCGGCAAAGACCTGCGCGGCAATGCCCTGCTGCCCGCGAATGTCTTCGCCCACCAGGCAGACCAGCGCCTTCTGGCCTTCGTATTTCACGTCGGCAATCTTGCTCAGCTCGGCGCAAATCTCCGGCAGCTGCTGGTTGGAGTCCACCGTCAGCGAGATGCTCACCTCACTGGTGGAAACCATGTCCACCGGGCACTTGTACTTGTCGAAAACATCGAAGACGGCCTTCAGGTAGCCATGCGACATCAGCATGCGGCTGGCCACTACATCGATAATGGTCAGCTTCTTCTTGGTCGCAATGCTCTTGAACGGGCTCTTGCACACCGGCGAAAGCGCCGTAATCTGCGTGCCTTCATTCCCGGGGTTCTTCGAGTTCAGCACCCATACCGGAATATTCTTCTGCACGGCGGGCAGAATCGTAGCCGGGTGCAGCACCTTCGCGCCGAAGTAGGCCAGTTCCGCGGCCTCTTCAAAGCTGATGGTCTTCACGCGCAGCGCATCCGGGCACACGCGCGGATCGGTGGTCATAATGCCGTTCACGTCCGTCCAGATTTCAATGGCTCCGGCATGCAGTCCGCCGCCCACCAGCGCCGCCGTGTAGTCGCTGCCGCCGCGGCCCAGCGTGGTGGTGACGCCCTCTGCCGTGGAGGCGATAAAGCCGCCCATCACCGGCGTCTGGTTCTTTTCCACCAGCGGAAGCACCAGTTCCGCCAGCCTGGCCTCAATGGCGGTCTCCTGCGGAACGGCCTTGCCATGCTGGTTGTCTGTAATAATGCAGGTGCGCGCATCTACATGCGCGCCGTTCAGCCCGCGCTGGGCAAAGGCCTCGGCCACTATGCGGCTGCTCAGGCGCTCGCCAAAGCTCACCACCAGATCGTTGGTGCGGGGCGTCAGTTCACCTACGGCGGCAATGCCGCGCAGCAGGTCGTCCAGCGAGTCAAATTCGCTGTCCAGCCAGGTCTGGAAGGAGACAAACAGCGCATTTTCCAGCAACTGCGCCGCCGTTTCAATATGCCGGGTGCGCAGCCGCGCGCTGATGGCCAGTGCTCCGGCCTTGTCGCCACGGCCAGCGGCGTTGGCTGCAGCCAGCAGTTGGTCCGTCACCCTGGCCATCGCGCTGACGACCACAATCGTCTTGCGCCCGCGCTCGCGGCGTCCGCGAACGATCTTGGAGGTACGGTCAATGGCGGTCGCATCCTCGACCGAGGTGCCGCCGAACTTCATTACTACCAGGTCTTCTCTCATGGTACTCATGCCGGTACTGCCACCGGGTCCAGTTTGCCCAGCACCGCCAGCAGCTCTGCATTCAGCAGGGCCGCGCCAGCCGCGCCGCGAATTGTATTGTGAGAAAGCACAACGAACTTCCAGTCCAGCAGCGCGCACTCGCGCAACCGGCCCACCGTGGCCGCCATGCCGTGGCCACGCATGCGGTCCAGCCGTGGCTGCGGACGGTCCACCGCCGCGTCAAACTCCACCGGCTGCACAGGCGCCGTGGGCAGGTGCATGCCCTTCAGCGGATGGAACCCGTTCCATGCCGCCAGCATCTCCTCGCGTGTCGCCTTCTTCTTCAGCTTCACGCTCACGCACTCGGTGTGGCCATCTTCCACGGCCACGCGGTTGCAGTGGGCGCTCACTTTTGCGTCCAGCATCTGCACGCCGCTGCCGGTGTAGCTGCCCAGCAGCTTGCCCACCTCTTCCTGCATCTTTTCCTCCTCATTTTTGATGAAGGGAACAACGTTGCCCAGAATGTCCAGCGAAGACACGCCAGGATAGCCAGCGCCGCTTACGGCCTGCATCGTCGTGACGAAGAGGCTGTCGATGCCGAAGCGCTCCTCTAATGGCTTGAGCGCCAGCACCAGCCCAATGGCCGAGCAGTTGGGATTGGTCACAATGTAGCCGCCGCTCTGCTTGCGCCAGCTCTGCTGCTCGATCAGCGGCAGATGGTCGCCGTTGACCTCCGGGATCACGAGCGGCACATCGGCCACCATGCGGAAGGCGCTGGAATTGGAGATGACGGCGCAGCCGACGGCGGCAAACTTCGGCTCCAGCTCGCGGGCAATGTCGGCGTCGAGCGCGGCAAAAATAATGCGTGGCAGCTCGCCCACTGCGCCTTCGGGCAGGTTGGGCGAAACCGTCATCGCGGCAATGTGCGCGGGCAGGGGCGTGTCCAGCTTCCAGCGGACGGCCTCGCCGTAGGTCTTGCCAGCGGAGCGGTCGCTGGCCGCCAGCCAGGTGATCTCAAACCACGGATGATTGCTGATTAATTGAATGAATCGCTGCCCAACCATACCGGTTGCGCCCAGAATGCCAACTTTACGCCGTTCCATGTGTGTTCTGCCTGGTCCTTGCGCCGCAGTCCCTTGTAGCCGACCCACCACTGCCTTGTTTCAGCCGCTGGAGCGCGCCGCCAAAATACGAATAAATCGATCATTTTAAGGATACCTTGAACCGGGGAAAAGGGACAGGGAGCTGGTCAAGTTGCAGTGCCTGCGGGTTCGGAGCTAAAAGGTTTCCGGCCCGGTTTTATTCTTTGCAAAACCAGGGGTGATTAATGTCACAGACCGGCCCCAGTCACTTATCGCAGAATAACTTTTTGGGGCAGTGACCCAATAAGTGGGGGACTCCGCTTCGGTAGATTGCGGTGACGCTGCTGTTACTATGGGGGACACGTCCGCTGTACCACGCTGTGATGAATGCGGGACTTTGCCCGCGGCCATTTAACCCAACGAATCAAGGGAGCTGAAAGATGGATACGACTATTCAGGAAAAAGTCAATGCGGGTTTCCCTCGTCTCAATGAACCCGCTCCAGCCTTCGAGGCGGAGACGACTCACGGCACTTTGCGGCTGGCCGACTTCCAGGGAAGTTGGCTGATTCTCTTTTCGCACCCGGCAGACTTCACGCCAGTCTGCACCACAGAGTTTATAGCTTTCGCCGAACTCGCGCCGGAATTCAAGAAGCGCGGAGTGGAGCTGTGCGGTTTGAGTATCGACAGCACTTTCTCCCACATTGCCTGGGCCCGTAATATTGAGGAGCACTTTGGCGTCAAGATCCCATTTCCCATCATCGCCGACCTCAATAAAGAGGTAGCCACGCTTTACGGCATGGTGATGCCCGGCGAAAGCAAAACCGAGACCAGCCGCTGCGTATTCGTCATCGACCACAAAGGCATTCTGCGCGCCATGATCTATTACCCATTGACAACCGGCCGCAATATGCAGGAAATCCTCCGCCTGATTGATGCGTTGCAGGCCTCTGACAAACACGGGATTGCGACACCTGCCGATTGGAAACCTGGAGAAAAAGTAATTGTCCCGCCGCCGAAGACTACCGAAGAAGCAGAGGAACGCATGAAGGCCGGCTACGAGACTCCGGACTGGTACTTCTCGAAGAAGTCCTTGTAGAGGTGCAGCAAGGAACGGCCTGGCAGGAAGTGAACAAAAAGGGGTTTCTCATGCCTTGCATGAACAACAACGGCGAAATCACTGAGATGGCAAAAAAGATTCTCACCGTTATGACGCGCGGTACTTCGCTTCAGGAAGTGGCGGAGCAAACAGAAACTCCGCTCTACCGCATACGCAGTGCAGCGCGGGAACTGGTGGAAGCGGGCTTTGCTGCAGAGAAAGACCAGAGTTACGTCACCACAGAAACTGGTCTGGCTGCGCTAAACAAAGCCGCAGCGGAAGGCTGAGGACGGGATTCAGCGAAATCGGCGCTCTGCCGCTTCAAAAACCAGCTGTTTTGTTCCACAGGGTGCTGGATAGATTCTGAGAACTTCAACCAACCCGGCGGTCGTAGTCTGGAAAAAAGTGGAGTGCCCTGCCTGATGAGCTATGGCGGTTTCCAGCCGGTGGAGAGGGAACGTGATGGCTGAAATGGCTTTTCCCTCAAGAAAAAGCCACCTTGCACATCTCTGAAAACTCCACGAAAACTGGAGAAGCGATATAAATCCTCAAAGCGGGCCGGGACAGATAAAAGAGCCCGGGGACACCGCCAGAGAACGAACATCAAGCGGAGTAAGGAGTGACCGGGCCCTTTAATTCTTACCTCAATTACGGCTGTTGAGCTTGGACAGCAGCCGCAGTATTTCCAGATAGAGCCAGATGAGAGTGACGATCAAGCCGAAGGCGCCATACCATTCCATGTACCTGGGTGCTCCGGCACGCACGCCGCTTTCGATGAAGTCGAAGTCCAACACCAGGTTGAGGGCGGCCACAATTACAACGACAACGCTGAAGCCGATTCCGATCAGTCCGGAGCCGTTGACGGATGCGAAATGTACGCCGAAGAATCCCATAACAATTTCGGCCAGATAGAACAACATAATGGCGCCGGTTGCAGCGACGACGCCCAGACGAAATTTCTGCGTGACAGGAATCCAGCCCAGGCGATAAGCCAGCAGAAGCACAAATAATGTGCCGAAAGTGAGCGCCACGGATTGCATGGCAATGCCGGGAAAGCGCACTTCGAAGGTGGCTGAGATGCCACCCAGAGCAAGTCCTTCCAACAACGCATACAGCGGAGCCGTTACCGGTGACCATTCCTTTTTAAATATGGTGACCACGGCAACAATCAGGCCGCCGATAGTGCCAAGCCAAAGCAAGGGGAGAATACTGGCCAAGGAGTGCGACTGCATGAACAGGCGCCAGGTCCAGACGGATGTCGCAACTGTGCAAAGCAGCAGAACGCCTGTTTTGTTCACGGTCCCATTGAGCGTCATTACTTCCTGAACGCCAGAGAACTGCCCCTGAAAAATCTTCTGATTGAGGGCAGGATTCGAGGTCTTGATAAGCTGTGCCACAATTCTCTCCTTCGAGAACTACAACTGAATATTATGCTAGCGCTTTTAGCGCTGCTTGGAAATTGGACGAAGGATGTAGAAGAGGGTATCAAAGCCAGGCAGGCCATTGTGGGAGCGGCCCGCCTGGTGGTAAGAAGGGGCTACTTCTGCACTTTGACGAGCACCAGAGTATTCGGCGTCAGGGTCAGGTCCAATGCGCCGCTTTTGAGGTGGGTCTGTTCCGGGGCAGGCAATGCGGACTCTTCGTTCATCTGCTTGATCTGCGCCATGGTTGGATACTGCGGCTTACCCATAGCATCGTATGTCTTTAGTACGTTGCCATGATTCTGGTCTACGCGCTGCAGGGTGACGGTTGCATTGGGGGCAACCCCCTGGAAGAGGAGCTTCATGGTTTCAGTAGCGCCATGCTTGTCCGGATCCACCAGGTTCCACGCTGCGACGGCGAGATTCCCGTTGGCGTCCCGCGTCACAATCACATTTTTGGATGCGTTTGCCAGACGCCGGTCTCCAAGTTGATGCAGCAGAGCGAAGCCGTAATAACTGGGCTTGTTGATGCCACCTTTTGCGCGCAACCCGAACTCGCCGATGAAGGGCTCGTTGATGGGGCCATTCTCTTCGAAGACATCGGAAAATGTCCAGTAAGACATCATGTTGACCATGCCATCGCATTCGCGCACGGTGTTGGCCAGCGCCGGGCCAACGTAGATCGTATCGCGTGATTCCATCATTCCAGGCACGTTCCACTCGGTCCAGAAAAGCGGTAAATGCGGAAATGCCGAATCGTTAATCTGTTTGCGGACTTTGGCAACAGCGCGGCAGACACGGTCGTCCATGGGAATGTCTTCGTTGGTGCCGAACAGATTTTGAACCGTGTCGTCAGCGTACCCATGTGTGGAGACGAAGTCGATGGGCACATGGTTTTCTGAAACATGCTTCAGGAAGGGAACGATCCATGCTGCTGCTGCAGTCGCCGGGCCGCCAACCCGCAGTCGTGGACTCACACTCTTCAGGTCCCTGGCGGTATGGTCATACAAGTCAAAGTAAGATGCTTGACGCGGGGCGCCGCCCCAGAAATCGATGTTCGGTTCGTTCCAGACCTCAAAATACCACTGTGAAACTTCGTCAATGCCGTAGCGCTCCACCAGATGTTGCGCAAACTGCTTCATCAGGTCGTCCCAGCCCTCCCAGCTCTTCGGTGGCGAGATATTTGGCTTGTACCAGAATGCAAGCAGGGCATCGGGATTGGCAGCCAGTTTCTTTGGCATAAAGCCGATCTCAACAACTGGGCGGACACCGTTCTTTAACAGGCCATCGTAGATTTCGTCGACATAGGCAAAGTTATAGACCGGATTGCCGTGCTCATCTTCGTTATAAACGCCGACTTCATCGTCCAGAATTCCATGAAAGCGGACATAACGAAAATCCGTGACTTTTTTCACTGCCCGCAGATCCTTGCGGTAGCTTTCCCGCAGCGCAAGAACAGCGTGCCCTGAGCCAAACATTTCTTCCCAAAAATGGGGAAAGGGAGTGGTCGGGGCATCGGCCTGAATTTGAATGACATCGGATGCGCTCTGCGCTTGCACCGATGGGAGCAGTGTCGCGCAACCGAGTGCGAATAACAGCAACAGGGGTGTTTTTTTCACAGTTTCTCCAGATTGCGAGGGCGTCTTGTTTGCCCGGGAGGGCGGCGTTTGCTGTCAGTCAAACGTTTGACTGACAGCAAGATAGATATACTTGCAGCTATGTTGCTTTGTCAACAGGCATGGCAACTGCATTTCTGCTGTGTCGAAATCAGTTGGCCTTTGCACTGCTCCGGATGGTCCTCGCCAGTGCTGGCCTTGCTGTTGAGTCACGGACGACCAGTTCCGGGTCGACAATCAAACGGCCAGGCCGCTGGCCTTTGGCCGCAGTTTCGTTGTTGTCCTTGATCATTTGCAAAACTGTTTTTGCTGGCTGGCTGCACTCTGGATCGCATTCCAATACTGCCTCCAGCCCTGGCATAGAAGGCTGCACTCCGGCCCGCGTCACTGAAATGGCCGCTGCCCCATTCATCTGCTTAAAAATAAAACGCCGCAACGAATCGGCATTTTCTCCACTCGTTGCGGCGCAATTTCTGCGACCGGAAAGCTAAGCGCGGCTCATGTACGCGCCTTCGGCCGTATCCACGCGAATCTTTTCACCTTCGTTGATGAACGGCGGCACCTGCACCACCAGGCCAGTTTCCGTCTTGGCCGGCTTGGTCACCGAGGAAGCCGTTGCCGACTTCAGTCCCGGCTCCGTCTCCACAATCGTCATCTCCACCACCTGCGGCAGTTCAATACCCACAGCCAGGCCATCGTGGAAGCTCACCTTGATCTCCAGGTTCTGAATCAGGTAATCCACGGCATCGCCCAGCGTGTCGCGCTTCAGGTGCGTCTGCTCGTAGTTCTCCATGTTCATAAAGTAGTAGTCGTCGCCGTCGTTGTAGAGGAACTCCATCGGGACTTCGTCCACAATCACGCGCTCAATCGGATCTGGCGAGCGGAAGCGGTGTTCAAACATTGCTCCCGTGCGCAGGTTGCGGAGTTTGGCCTGGATAAAAGCGCGCAGGTTGCCCGGCGTGCGGTGCTCCACGGAAAAAACGAGATGCAGCTCGTTGTTGTGCTTGATGATCATGCCCGGACGCATTTGTGTGGCGGGAATCGCCATAAGGGTAAAGCTCCTTCGTTCAATCTGTTTGCTGGTGTTCCGGCGCTCAGGCCAGACGAGGAGGGACGTGCCCCACTACCTCAGACTCTTAAATTGTAGCGCAGCCGGGGGCCGACTGCCGGGCCCGCTATTTTCCGCCAAACACCCGCTTGAAGAAGTGCCCGACCGAGCCAAAAAATCCCCGCTTCGGCCTGGTCTGCGCCACCGGTACCGGAGCGGACTCCGCGCTACTCGCTGCCGCGCCCGTAGCTGGAGCAGCATCCGTCCCAGCCGGTGCATCACCAGAGTAGACCATCGGCATCGTCACCTGCATCTCGGTCTCCCCCGGTTTGGAAGGCGCAGGCGCAGGCGGCCTGGCCAGCCCTTCGCTTACCGCCAGCGGAAACGGATGCTCGGCCTCCTTGCTGCCAGCCTTGCCTTTGCCCGCCACCATCGTGTCGCCCAGCAACGGCGGACACCCACACGGAGACGGCTCATTGTCCACCACCTCCGACAGGCTCCCATGCTCAAACAGCACATGCTGCCCAGGCAGAATCTGATAGCTCGCGGCGCCAAACTGCTCCGTCAACGACAGCACCGGCGCATGCTCGCCCCGGTTCTCTACACATGTGTCTCCGCTCTTCGTCACGCGCACGCGCAGATCCAGCGGCGACCCCTCCATCCCCGGATGGTTCAGCGTAAATCGCAGATCCGGCGTCAGCAGCACATCGTTCGATGTCGCCGCCGACATCTGCACCTCCACCGCGCCCTTGTCCAGCGCCAGCATCAGCGCTTGCGTCGCGCCCGCGCCTCCCGCAGAAAGATGCAGACCGCTCAGCGAACACAGCCGGATGTTGCCACCCTGCGTCAGCGCAATTTTCACCGGATCGTCCCCCGCCGCCACATCCGATCCATTGCCCAGCAACAGCTTTTTGCCATCCACCGTCACCGCGCCGGTCACTTTGACCGCCTGCGCGTCCGCAGTCTTTCCCTGTGCGCCATTCTCCATCGCAATGCGGCCAATCGGCTGCTGCGCCATCAACGGTGCAGAGAAAAGAAACAGAAGAAGCGGAAGCGGTCGGGTCGCCATCACCTCAAATGATAGACAACTTCCCGCCAGAACACTCTGACTTAAGCATAATGACAAACTCAGTTTGTTTGAAGGCATGGCTGGTAGCCGAAGGCTTGAGCCCTCGGCACCGTAAATACTTCGTTTCCCTTGCAGCTTTAGCCACTGAGGTGTGCTTTTTCTGCCCAGGCAACTTTGTCAGCATCCGGAAAAGTTAAAGCACCCTGGCTTCTGTGCTGATAAAAAATTTGCATTGATTTCGGAGTGACAACAGGGAGAAAGACAAGATACGAAGCAGAAAGATCTGGAGCACCGGATGGGAGTTGAACCCATGAATACTGGTTTTGCAGACCAGCGCGTTAGCCACTTCGCCACCGGTGCCCGTCAACGCCATGCAGCAGGACGCCGCATGGCGCATTATGGACAGTGTACCTTACTGCGGCTGCGCTGCCGTGCGCAGATACGGCTTGATGATCTTCAGTGTATCGGGATACAGCTTCCTGGCTTCGTCATCAGAGACCGAACCGGCAACAATGATGTTTTCTCCCGGCTTCCAGTTAGCCGGCGTCGCCACCTTGTGCTGCGTCGTCAGTTGAATCGAGTCCAGCACGCGCACAATCTCGTCAAAGTTGCGGCCCGTGGTCATCGGGTACGCCAGCATCAGCTTGATCTTCTTGTCCGGTCCAATAATGAACACCGTGCGCACCGTGGCGTTGTCCGCAGCCGTGCGGCCTTCGCAGCTCTCGCCTTCGCCAGCCGGCAGCATGTTGTACAGCCTGGACACCGTCAGCTCCGGATCACCGATCATCGGAAAGTTCACCTTGTATCCCTGCGTCTCCTCAATATCGTCGGCCCACTTGCTGTGGTTGCCCACCGGATCCACGCTCAGACCGATGATCTTCGTGTTGCGCTTCCTGAACTCGCCTTCCAGCGCCGCGGCCGCACCCAGCTCCGTGGTGCAGACAGGAGTAAAGTCCTTCGGGTGCGAGAACAGAATGGCCCAGCCGTCGCCAATCCACTCATGGAAGTTGATCTTGCCTTGCGTTGTTTCTGCGGTAAAGTCCGGTGTTACGTCGTTGATGCGAAGAAGTGACATGATGTGATTTCCCTCTTGTAAGTATGGATTCTGAATTCCCTGTTACCGAAAACACCTTGCAAATGATCTACCCAGCCAACTGCTGCCGCGGAAGAGTTTTGTCCTGCACAACGAAAAACCCACCCGGCTGTTTCGCCTTGGGTGGGTTTCAGATGCTTGTCGAAGTTGCCCGATTCGATTCGCTTATCCACACACCCGCACGAAGCCGCAGCAACAGCAGCAGCACATACAGGTCGAGGTGTGATCCGAATGCATCATCGTTTCCAAATTCCAGCCAGAAACTGCTCCACCTGGAAAATTTCCCGTCAGGCGACGCATGTCTCAGCGGTTACCAATACCATAGAACTCAGGACCCGCTATGTCAAACACTCCCACACAACCCGACACACTGCGCTCCCTGGAATGGGCACAGGTCGACGTTTTTGCTAAAAACGCGCTCGAAGGCAACATGCTGGCCGTCTTTCCCGACGCCCGCGGCCTCACCACCCAGGAAATGCAGGCTCTGGCGCGCGAAACCAACCTCTCCGAGACCACCTTCGTCCTGCCGCGCGACGCCGCCACCGAGCAGCAGCACGGCGTGCAGGTGCGCATCTTTACCACGCAGGAGGAACTGCCCTTCGCCGGCCACCCCACGCTCGGCACCGCCAGTTGGCTCTGGTGGAACCATCCCACCCTGCGCGGAGCCGGGGAAATTCGGCTCGACCTGCCGGCCGGGCCCATTCCCGTCCGCTTTCCAGCCACAACCGACACAGAACCCGGCGTCTTTGCCGAAATGCGCCAGCGCGACCCGGAATTCGGCCCGTTGCACGAAAAATCTCCGGTGGCCGCAGCACTCGGCCTGTCACCAGACGATCTCCATCCCACCCTGCCCATCCAGACCATCTCCACCGGAATGCCCTTCTGCATCGTGCCGCTGCGCTCGCTGCAGGTGGCCTCGCGACTGCGCATTCCCCAGGAGCGCGCAGCGGAATACCTGGCGGCGTACGCCTCCAAATTCTTCTACTGCGTCACGCCTGCGGCAGAAGGTTCCGGTGCAGACTGGCATGCGCGCATGCAGTTCTACAACGGAGAGGACCCGGCCACCGGTTCCGCCGCCGGATGCGCCATTGCCTATCTGGTGAAGCATGGCGCTGTCGCATCGCAGCAGCCAATCATCCTTGAGCAGGGCGTCGAGATGCTCCGTCCCGGCAAAATCCACGCCCGTGCAAGAGCCCTTGGTGCAAATGTGGATGAAATCTTTGTTGGCGGCCGCACCATTCCCGTTGCAAAGGGACGCTTTTTCCTGCCGCGATGCACCCGATTTCAACAGGACGATCTCGCATAACCGCAATGCCATGAATCGGTTTGCGAAGAGCGGTGGAAGAGCAAGAGAATTTCGGCCTCTATTTCGCTTGAAATTCGCCGTTGCAACTCCACGCCGTCCTTCGTACTCTTGGCAAGCGTTTCAGAGCAGTAGAGACGTAGCTTTCGCCTATTGACCGACAACTTGACTTAGAGAAGAGCCGCACGCAACAGTGCGTGACTCTTAGCGCCCAGCTCGCACGCATGGCACAACAGCATTGGCTGCTGTGCAGCAGCGGCAGCAGCAAGCGCCTGTGCACGCAGGCAATCTGATCCATGCGCGCTCTTCTCTTCCCGCGGTCCGTCCGGCCTTGCAAAAGGCTTCAGCACGGTGCTGTGGCACTGCTTCGCCGCAGAAGCGGATGCGAGACTTTTGTCTCTGCAACCGCCCTGCAGCCAACAGACGCCAGAGTGTTGCCTGAAAGCCTCTTGCAGACGGAACGGGCCGCGGGCACCAACGAAACTTCGCTGGACACCCCCTCTTTTTTCTTAAAAACAGGTGGGATGCGCAATCACGCAGGTGTCCGGCACATCGGCTTCGCGGCCTTCCCCCTTTCGGCCAGCCGCGCAGCAGAGAAGGAAACAGAATGCGTCCCAAGAAAACCATCCTCTGCGTTGACGACAACGAGCAGGCCCTCTCTGTCCGTAAATTTCTGCTGGAAACCCGCGGCTACCGCGTGCTCGCAGTGCAAACGGCACACGAAGCACTGGAGATTCTGGAGCAGGCCGCGCTCGGCAGTATCGACCTGCTGCTCAGCGATCTGCTGATGCCGCAGATGGACGGCAACGAGCTGGTGCGCCGTGCCAAGGACATGCAGCCGCTGCTGCCCACCATGCTCATCTCCGACACCGTGAAGGCATACGAGCGCGGCATTCGCGCCGATGCCTTTCTGCCCAAGGGCGCCAGCTCTCCAGTAGAGGTGCTGGAGCGTATCCGCGTGCTGGTGGCGCGCAAGCGCGGACCCAGGAAGGTCATACCGCAGATGCAGATTCCCAACCTCATCCACGGCGTACAACAGGAGATTGGCAGCTCCGCCGTTGCTGCCATGGCTTCGTAGCCATCCTGTATTCTGTATTCGGGAAACCCATGAAAAACACCCTTGTCACCACCGACGAACTGGCACAGCACCCGGAATGGCGCGTTTTTGACTGTCGCCACGATCTGGCCGATCCGGAAAAAGGCGCGACTCTCTACACCGAGGGTCACATCCCCGGCGCGCGGCACGCGCATCTGGATAGCGACCTTTCCGGCGTGAAAACTGGCACCAACGGCCGTCATCCGCTGCCCAAAGCGGAGCATTTTGCAGCATGGCTTTCTGCGCAGGGCCTGCACCCGGAAGACCAGGTGGTGGTCTACGACGAAGGCCCTGGAGCCTTTGCCGCTCGCCTGTGGTGGGTGCTGCGCTGGGTGGGCCACTCCGCCGTGGCCGTGCTGGACGGTGGCTTTGCCCGCTGGACGCAGGAATGCCGTCCCACCACAACCGACCTGCCCCGCTTCCCTGCCAGCAGTTATCGTTCATCACCACAACAAGCCATGCAGGCGGATGTCTCTATCGTGGAGCAAAACCTGCACAGCCGTGAGCATCTGCTGCTCGATGCCCGCGCCGCAAACCGCTACGCCGGCGAAGGCGAGACCATCGACCCAGTCGCCGGCCATATTCCCGGAGCCTGGAACCGTCCTTACACGCTGAATCTGAACGCCGCTGGCGCCTTCAAATCTCCTGCAGAGCTACGCACAGAATTTGCTGCGCTGCTCGGCGCCACCCCCGTGGAGAAGGTCATTTGCCAGTGCGGCTCCGGCGTCAGCGCCTGCCACAATCTGCTGGCTCTGGAAGTCGCCGACCTCACCGGAGCCCGGCTCTACCCCGGCTCCTGGAGCGAATGGTGCGCCGATCCCAACCGCCCCATCGCTACCGGAGAAAAGCCGTAGATTCTCAGCCAAAGTTGTATATAATAATTGTTATATAGGGGGATGTATTGAGTTATGTTGTCCTTCAAAGTAACAACCGTTGGCTCCTCGATCGGGTTCATTCTTAACAAAGAAGCGCTGTCTCACATGAACCTGAAAAAAGGGGACATGGTCTACCTGACAGAAACACCCGATGGCGGATACCGTCTGACTCCGTACGATCCTGATTTTGCGCGTCAGATGCAGCTCGCCGAAGAAATCATGCACGACGACCGGGAAGTTCTGCGGGCGCTTGCAAAATGACGGATTGGAAGTGGATCAGGCTGGATGTGCTCTATGCCGTGCATGACCACCAGCTCGCTGAACATGGCGGCCTACCCGGGATACGGGATCGAGGCGCCGTTGAATCGGCAATGGCGCGCCCACAAAATCTTGCTGTGTATGGAGATCCGGACGTTGCAGCTCTGGCAGCGGCCTATGCCTATGGTTTGGCGCGCAACCACGGCTTCTCCGATGGAAATAAGCGGACCGCCTGGGTCATGGCGCGACTTTTTCTGGCTGATCATGGCTGCCACTTGCAATTTGATTCGGCTGATGCGATTCGCACGGTGGAAGATGTTGCGGCTGGTCAACTGTCAGAAGAGCAGCTCGCCACATGGTTTCGCCAGCGCCTGTCCGGTTGCTGACAGTAAAACGATGGCTTGCATGCCGGTACTCTCTTCCCCAACGGTACAATACCTTTATTAGCGATGCAGCCCATCATTTCAGCAGTCAATCTCGGCAAGACCTATCGTTCCGGCAAGTTGGATGTGTCGGCACTGCGCGGTGTCACCTTCGACGTCGACCCCGGCGAGTTCGTCAGCATTGTCGGCCCATCTGGCAGCGGAAAATCGACGCTCTTTTATATCCTGGGCGGACTCACCCCACCCACCAGCGGCAGCGTACGCATTGGCGGCGTCGACTTTGCCGCCCTCAACGATGGCGGGCGCACCCGCATGCGCCGCGCCAAGATCGGCTTCGTTTTCCAGAAATTCAACCTGCTGCCAACGCTTTCCGCCATGGGCAACATCGAACTGGCCTATGAGATCGCCGGCCTTCCCGGCCCGCTCGACCAGCAACTGCTCGCACACCTGAGCGAGATGCTGGGCATTGCCGGCCGGCTGCACCATCGCCCCAATGAGCTTTCCGGCGGCGAGCAGCAGCGCGTGGCCATTGCGCGCGCGCTCATCACGCGCCCGGCCATTCTGCTGGCCGATGAGCCCACCGGCAACCTCGACACCAGAAACTCCGACGCTGTGCTTCAGATGCTGCAGCACTCCTGCCGCGAGATGAACCAGACCGTGCTCATGATTACCCACAACCCTGAAGCCGCCGCCATTGCCGACCGCATCCTGCACATGCGCGACGGCGAAATCCAGCGCGTGGAAAAGGGTGTCGGAAGCGCCGGGCAGATTATGCACGCATCCTACTAAGTACTACAGTTGTAGATAGAAGACTGGCAGGGGCGAGCCGCGTTTTTTATAGTGGCAACGCAGAGCGGGGCACTGATGTTGTCTCCGCCATCGGAACCAGTGCAGCAGATGCCCAACGCCGTGCCATCCGCGCCAGAGCAGGTGAGTGAGCAGGTGGCGCAGTTCGGGCACACTGAGCGGCACCTGCGCGCCTGGAGTTTTTTTCTCTCCGTGCGCGCAGAACGGCCAATACCGCATGGGCCAGCATGGCAACTGCATTTCTGCTGTGTCGAAATCAGTTGGCCTTTGCACTGCTCCGGATGGTCCTCGCCAGTGCTGGCCTTGCTGTTGAGTCACGGACGACCAGTTCCGGGTCGACAATCAAACGGCCAGGCCGCTGGCCTTTGGCCGCAGTTTCGTTGTTGTCCTTGATCATTTGTAAAACTGTTTTTGCTGCGAGCCCACCCATCTTCTGCAGGGGCTGGCGTACTGTTGTGAGGGCTGGATTCTGGTAGGCAGCGCTTTGTACATCATCAAATCCGACCACCGACACGTCCTCCGGGACGCCAAGGCCGGCCTCGCGCAAAGCGCGAATGGCGCCAATGGCGGAAATATCATTAAAGGAAAAAAGCGCAGTGAAGCGATGGCCAGTGGCCAGCAGCTTTTGCGTTGCGATGTATCCGGGCTCGTGCGTGGGCAGATCGCCTTCCAGTTGCGTGATAAGCGCTGGAGAGATGGGGAGGGAGAGCCTGCTGGCTGCACTCTGGATCGCATTCCAACGCGCCGCCGTATCGGAACTGAACCTCTGGCCTTTGATAAAGGCGATGCGCTTGTGGCCCAGTTTTTTGAGATGCTCCAGGGCGAGAATGGCGGCTTTGCCGTGGTTCAGCACAATGTTGGTGATGCCTTCCGGCTCGTGGTGGCCTGAAACCGTGACGGTTGATACCTGGAGTTTTTCCGGAAGCAGGGTGTCGACGGCAATCAACCCTTCAATGGAGCGCGCCATCAGCAGTTGTTGGTATTTCTCAATCAGTTCGTTGCGGTGGTGGTGGCTTACAACCAGATAAAAATAATCTTCTTCCAATAACTGCTGCTCAATTCCGCTGAGAACAGCCGTCGCATAGCCCTCACTCACTTCCGGCACCATGACGCCGATTGTGGAACTGCGGCGGTTTCGCAGGGAGCGCGCAAAGATATTTGGCCGATAGTTGAACTGCCGTGCCGCTTCCAGTATGCGCTGCTGGGTTCTTGGTGGAATAGATTTCGCCGCAGGGGTGCCATTCAAAACGCGCGAGACTGCGGTGATGGACAGTCCCAGGTGCTCTGCTAACACCTTCAATCCGACAGGCTTAGCTGCCTCATCCTCAGTATTATTGAGTGCTTTTCCCGAATTTTTATCTGGCTTCACAGTCCCTACTCTGTCTTAAGTGTACCGATACGAAGGATGAGAACAAAAAGCTCTTGACACTCGATGTTACATTCCTAGAGAATGCACGATCAGGACAACGTTTGACTAGTTGCTCGATCGTTGTCCTAAAAATATATTTGATTAGTACAACGTTTGACCAGCTATTTCGATGTTGCATAGTAAATAGTTCGATCAAGGGCCCGTCAGTATGAGGGCGAGTCAAGTTGCCGGCGATTGAGCCGACGCTTTGGGAGGCAGTATGAGCAAACAATGGGGCAGTAGGGCCGCAATATGGCGCGCGCTTATTGTCATTATGGCGCTATCAGTGGGCACGGCGCACGCACAGTACCGGGCATCACTACGTGGTGTTGTCAGCGATCCTTCGGGCGCAGTGGTGCCCGGTGCAAAAGTGACGCTGGTGAACACTGGCACAAATGGAACCAGGGTTGTCACGTCAGATTCCAATGGTTTTTACATCTTCAGCGCTCTTCCGCCGGCCGTATTTCGCCTGACGGTGGAGCGGCAAGGCTTCAAGACGAAGGTGCTGGAGCATGTGCAGATCATTCCAGAACAGTTGAATGCCTTGAATGTGGAGCTGGATCTTGGCCAGGTAGAGCAGACTGTGACCGTTTCCGGAACCACGAGAGCGCTGGACTCTGAAACGGCAACGCTGAGCGCAACAATCAGCAACGATCAGATTCAGCACCTGCCCTCCTTTAACCGCGATGTCTTTCAGTTGGCGCAATTGGCGCCCGGCGTATTTGGAGACTCGTCGCAGGGGAGTGGCGGGGGCGCATACAATTTTCCCGGTAACCAGGGGCCCGGCGGAACCAGTGGTGGTTCCGGGGGCATTTTCCAGACAGAAAATGGGCCGCAGGTGCAGAGCCTTGGTGGCCAGTATGAAACCAACAGCATCAGCATTGATGGCATCAGCACCGTCAGCGCGGTCTGGGGTGGCACTTCCATCATCACGCCGAGTGAAGACTCCGTCGAAAGCATGAAGGTTGTTTCCAACAGCTACGATGCGGAAAACGGACGGTTCAGCGGCGCGCAGATTCAGGTAACTTCCAAGAGCGGCACAAATGCTCTGCATGGCAGCGCCTTCTTCAAGGCCTCCCGGCCTGGATTGAACGCATATCAGCGCTGGAACGGTACAGCTTCCAATATTGCGGGAACGGCGGCAGAGCGTGGCGTGAACCGCGACGAGAACCGTTTCAACCAGTATGGCGGCAGTCTTGGCGGGCCGATCTGGAAGGACAGGATTTTCGCCTTTTTCAACTACGAGACAAGTCCGCTGTCCTCTGTGGGCACGTCCCAGGGCTGGTATGAGACATCGCAGTTTGATGCCGCGGCTGCGGCAGCAGGCAGCATCGCAGCCAAGTATCTTTCCTTCCCCGGTGAGGCCGTCAATGCCAACGCAATCCTGCAACGTACCTGCGGCAGCATTGGTTTGCAGGAAGGGGTGAATTGCGCCACCACAACGCAGGGGTTGGATATTGGCTCTCCGCTGACCACTGGTCTGGGCAACCAGGACCTGAGTTATGGCGGCAGTTCCGATAACCCCGGTATTGGCACTGGTCTCGATGGCATACCGGACATGGCCTACTTCAACTCACTGAGCCCGACGACCACATCGCAGGCGCAATACAACGGCCGCCTCGATGCGGATGTGACCCAGAAGGACCATGTAAGCTTTACGATTTACTGGGTCCCGCTCAGTACAACTTCGTATAATGGGCCGGCCCGTTCGGCCAACTTCTGGCACCACTCGCAGGTCAACCAGGCAACCTCACTGATCTGGAACCATATTTTTTCACCCACTTTGTTGAACCAGGCGCGGGTCAACGCTGCTGGATGGCGCTGGAATGAAATTGCAACCAACCCGCAGGCCCCGTTTGGTTTGCCACAGGCAAATATCGATAATATTGGTGGAGCCACTCCGCAATTTTTTGGTGCTCCCGGTCCGAGTAACCTGAACCAGTGGACTTACAGCTACAATGATGTGCTTACCAAAGTAGCAGGGCGCCATAACATCAAGATTGGTGGCGAACTGACACGGCTCTATTACCTGAATAATCCGGTGTATGCGGCGCGTCCGTCCTTCAACTTTAATAACCTGTGGGACTTTGCGAACGATGCACCATACAAAGAGACTGGCCAGTTCGATTCGAAAACCGGCACTCCCTTTGCCAATCGTCAGGACGACCGCTCCAATATCTGGGGATTCTTCGTGCAGGATGATTTCAAGATTCGCCGGAACCTGACCATCAACATGGGGCTGCGCTGGTCTTATTTTGGCGCGTTCTATTCCAAGCAGAATAATCTGGATGTGCTGCGGTTTGGTACTGGCAGCAATCCGCTGGACGGTCTGAATGTCCGCGTCGGAGGCGGACTGTACTCGCCACCAAAGAGCAACTTCGGCCCGCAGGTTGGCTTTGCATGGTCTCCCATGCAGTTTCAGAACAAATTGGTGGTCCGCGGTGGCTTTGGTATTAACTATAACCAGAATGAGATCGCCATCACCGCCAACGGCAATGGCAATCCTCCTAATGCGATACAGGCCAACTTCAGTTGCCCATACCCCTACAACAGCAACCCCTCCTGTGCAGGCAACGGAATTTTGTATGAGACTGCAGGGGACATTCACTCGCTCTTTGGCTACGCGCAGAATCCGGCCACAGTGACCACCTTTGGCAGTAACAACCTGCCATTGACGGGACAAACCTCTGTAACCGGCTTTGATTCTCATCCGAAGTCGATCACCAACTATCACTACTCCCTGGATATGCAGTACCAGATGCCGTACAACATGGTAGCTACACTGGGATACCAGGGAACGCAGACGCGCAACCTGCTGATCCAGTACAACTACAATGCTATTGCTGTTGCGAATGGCCTGGCTGTGAATCCGCAGATCAACAACCTCGACTTTTACAGCAACGCTGGCCGGGGCAACTACAATGCCATGATTGCGACGCTGACGCACAACTTTGCCCATAGCTTCCAGGCGGAGGTGCAGTACACCTGGGCGAAGGCGATGGATGAGAACTCCGGTCCATACTCGGAAGACCCATACCCGTTTGATACCCGTGCGGCCTATGGACGCTCCGATTACAACGTGCAGAACGCATTCAAACTGTTTGGCATGTGGCAGCCGGTCTTTTTCCGAGGCAGTCATGGCTGGCTGGAAAAGGTAGCAGGTGGATGGTCGCTGAGTGGCATCTGGAACATACATTCCGGATTCCCCTGGAACCCGACTTACAACACCGTTTCCAATGTCTATTACCAGAACAGCGGCTACGGCTCATTGCGGCCAGCCAGTGTAACTGGAGCGCTGAAGTCAAGCACCAGCAACAAGACCTTCCAGCAATCCACGAATCCAAATTATGGCGGTGACGGAACACAGTATTTTGCTGCTCCATCCTATTCCGTGCAGCCGCTGCCTTTCCCGGCAACTTCGCCAGCACCGCAACCGGGAATCCAGCGCAACAGCCTGAATGGGCCGGGTTATAACGATATCGACGCCAGCCTTACCAAGGCATTCGGACTGCCAAACATGAAGGTGCTTGGTGAGAATGCAAAGGTCGAGTTGCGTGTGGATACATATAACCTGTTCAACAAGACCAATATCAATGGCTCGTCGATAGATACGAACCTTGGCACTGTGGCTCCGGACGGCACGATCACGCCAAATTCGGACTTTGGCGTAGCAGGGGCCGGTCTTGGCAGCAGAACAGTGCAGTTGCAGGCGCGCTTCAGCTTTTGATTGAACCCTCCTGAACTCCTATCGAGGGTGCTCCTTTGGGGCACCCTTCCTTTTCTACATACTTGCCGGAGACAGATGTGCAACATAAAAGAAAAATATTTGGGTTGTGCAAGGGGATCGTTCTTGTCGCGCTGCTGGTCCAGTTACCATCCTGGCGAAACCTGTACGCATCGGACGCGGTGCGGCATACCGCATTGCAGCTAGGCGCGGACGATGTCATTCCTACAGGAAACCAGTGGATTGCCTTGCCCGACATCCGGGCCGTGGATGGCGCATTGATGACATTCAATGTGCTCTCCATGCACAACAGGGGACTGTTGCAGGTAAACGGTGAAAATGGGGCCCCCGTGTTGCAGCCATATTTCATGGCCAACGGTAAGCCGCTATTGTTTCGGAATCCATCCTGGGAACTGACAGAATACTGGATTCCAACGGCGCACCTTACTGTGAATGGGCTGGACCTCTCACTGACCTGGTGTGCACCGCAGGGCTCGCGCGGGGCGTTCCTCCACATGAAGATCGTAAATCGAACTTCCAGTGCCGTACCCGTCGTACTGGGTTTGAAGGCCTCCTGGGGGACACTGAGCCGGGTGACCTATCTCCCGGTGACCCTGCATGGTGAGAAAACCATGGCGGCGGCCCCGTGGGTCGATCCTGCTACTGTCTTCAGCTTTGTTACCAGTGATACGCGATTTGCATGGTCGCTGCTCTATCCGGGATCTGAAGCTATAAGTACCCGGCCACCACTTAGTAACTCGCCAGAGCTGGATGCGCAGCATGCAAAAACACTTCAGCCCGGGGAATCGACGGAAGCAGACTTCATTTTGGGCGCTGGCATAGAAGAGTTTAGTGCTGCACATTCCGCCAAAGCCATTGGTGAGATTCTGAACCGCCATGGGAGCGGCGCTGTTATTGAACAAACAGCGGAGTGGTGCCAAAAGCGTACAAGAACCACTGGGCAAGCAGATCTGGATCTTTTGATGAACCGGAACTTCCTGTTCACAGCACTCTATGCCTGGGGCAAAACGATTGATACGGAGCAACTGGTCGGGGTAACATCGCGCAGCCCACGGTATTATGTCTCTGCTGCATACTGGGACCGGGATGCAATGCTGTGGAGTTTTCCGGCCTTGTTAGATATAGACACGCAGTGGGCAAAAGATGCTCTGAGATACGCTTTCACGGTTCAGTTGCGCGACACTGGAATTCACAGCCGGTTCATCGACGGAATTGTTTTAGAGGACGGGTTCCAGTTGGACGAGGCGGTCGCCCCGCTGATTGCTTTCTCGAGCTACATCAATAAAACAAAGGATGTGGAGTTTCTCAAAGAAAATAAGCGGGCACTGCAAATGCTGCTTGAAAATGTTGATTCCCGGTACGATGCGCGGACTGGTCTGTATTCCTCCCTGCAGGACTCGCAGGATGAATATCAGAAGCTGCCATTTCTTACATACGACAACGTGCTGACGTGGCGGGCATTCCTCGACACGGCAGCTTTGTATGAGAGACTGGGCGATGCCGGGACAGGCCAGGAATTGAGGAACAGGGCGCAGCGATTGCAGGCGGCGATCATGAAGAACTGCATTGCCAGGCCCGCCTCCGGGAGCAACGGGCCAATCTATGTGATGGCAACGGATGGGACGCACAACATCTTTGGCGATGTTCCTCCTGGTTCTTTGATGAAGCTTCCTGCCCTGGGATTTGTCAAAGAAGATGATCCGGTTTTCAGACGGACGTATTACTGGCTGCATTCGGACAGCTATCAGTATTCTTACTCGGATGAAAAATATGGTCTCCCAGGCAGCCACCGTCTGCCATTTACCACTTCATGGGAAATCGCTGATCATTTACGGCTGAATGCCGGGCGCGATAAGGCTGCCAGCATACTGCGAGCCAGTAACTGGGACGGCGGGATCATTACCGAAGGGATGAACCCGGAAAATGCTGTTATGGACCATGCTGGCAGAGCTTTTGCCACTGCCGCTGGCTATGTTGCGGATGCGATATGCCAGGAATACTGCAAGAGCGATGCGATGACGAATCAGCATCAATAGGAGCGCGCATTGCGCAGGACGGGGAGCCAGAGTAATTACGACTCAATGCTGTCCTGCGGGACTTATTTAAATAAGCTGATAGCGGTACTGGAGGGGAAATTGTCACGATTTTGGTCATACTTGCTCGGCGGGGTGCTGGCTGCGACTTCTGCTGTTTCGTTTGCACAACAACGGGTTGAACCAATAACCATCAACGCACAAAGCGCAACGACGCCCTTCCCGCATTTCTGGGAGGAGATGTTTGGCTCTGGCAGGGCCATTCTTACTTTGCGGGACAGTTACCGAAAAGACTTACGGTCGGTGAAGTCTGTAACTGATTTTCGGTATGTGCGGTTTCATAATATTTTCCACGACGAAGTTGGGTTTTATAACGTCGATGCGAACGGAAAGCCAGTCTATAACTACTCCTATATCGACCAGATTTATGATGGCTTGCTGGAGAACGGGGTCCGGCCATTCGTTGAGCTGAGCTTTATGCCTGAGAAAATGACATCAGATATTAAGGACCAGCAAGGATTTTGGTATCACCCCAATATTGCTCCCCCCAAAAATTACGCGATGTGGGACGATATGGTGCGGCATTTTGTGCAGCACCTTGTTGACCGGTATGGAATTGAGGAAGTATCGCAATGGTATTTTGAAGTCTGGAACGAACCCAACATTGGATTCTGGGGTGGAGTGCCAGCGCAGAAGACTTATTTCGAGCTGTATAAGCACACTGCCGATGATGTGAAGGCTGTCAACAGCAGACTGCGTGTCGGGGGCCCGGCTTCAGCGCAAGCAGCCTGGGCGGGCGATTTTCTGCGTTATGCCTACACAAATCATATACCTGTAGATTTTTTATCCAGCCATGTTTACGGCAACGACTCTTCAGAAGATGTGCTTCATGCAAAGCAGGACATTCCGCGCAACCAAATGGTGTGTCGTGCAGTGGAGAAAGTACACAATGAAATTGCCGGTTCCCCTCTGCCCAAGACCCCGTTTATTTTAAGTGAGTTCAACGCCAGCTATTCGAATGAGCCCGATGTAACAGACACTGTGTATATGGGGCCCTGGCTGGCAGACACCATCCACCAATGTGAAGGCATGGTGGACATGATGAGCTACTGGACATTCTCCGATGTGTTCGAAGAACAAGGGGTGGTCAAGACCCCATTTTATGGGGGATTCGGGCTGATTGCAGAGGACGGGATTCCGAAGCCGGCCTACAATGCGTTTGCGCTGTTACACAGGCTCGGTACAGCACAGATAAAAGTGGACTCCGATTCAGTGCTGGTCACCCGCCGCAAAGATGGTGCTCTGGCGATAGCTCTGTGGAACTACGCTGCTCCATTCGGAAGCGGGCCAACGTACACTCCACCACCATCGCAGCTTCCTGCTGCAAAGAGGTTTTTGCTGCATGTCAAAGGAGTGAACTCCAATGCGGCAGTGACATTGATGAGGCTGGATGCCGACCACGGAAACGTCATCAAAACCTATGATGCTATGGGGCGTCCCGCATTCCCCAGCCGCAGCCAGATACTGCAACTGAGAAAAGCTGGTCAGCTTGCTTCTCCAGAACACCTGCACCTGGACAAAGGGAGCCTAAGCATTGAAGTCCCGGCACAAGGCCTGGTTGTTTTGGAGGTCAGGTGATGGACAGATGCGACAGGGCGGCCCGCAATGGGCGGGTATCAGCGTTTAGGACAGACCGCTGGAAAGAGGCCATGGAGATTAAATTGCCCATGACGGACCGTGTTCAAGGTTGTATGTTCAGATGGATAGGCCTTGTCTGCCTGGTGCTTTTATGTGCAACGGGCGCGCTGGCTGACAGGAACTATTCGCAGCGTGTGTTTTTTGATAACAGCTTGTCCCCAAATAGTTACTATTACAGCTCTGGAACCATATCTTATCCAAGTCATCTGCGCCTGGTGGATGGCAAAGTTCCGGTTGAAACGGAAGAATTTATCAGCGGGCCCAATGCGCTTCAACTGGAGTGGACATCGGCCCCTGGTGGCGGCTGGGTGGCGGCATTGCAACTGTATCAGTGGCGCAACCGGAAGATATTTTTTCCGGGAAGCACCTTGTCGTTTTGGGTGTACACGGACAAGGGCTTCTCGCCGGCAGCATTGCCAAGAGTGGCCCTACAGGACATCAACAGCGGGTTCACTGCTCCCTTATCGATTGCAAAATATGTAAAGGATGTCCGGGGTAAGCGCTGGACCCATATTGAAGTTCCTTTAGTGGATTTTCAAACCGTTTCCGTTTCTGCTTTCGATCCGCATCGTGTCGTAAAGATGGTCTTTACCCAGGGTGAGGCCGATAACCAGCCACACACGATGTATTTGGATGACATTGCTTTTGAAGGGACGGGTGCTGCGCAGAAAAATCAAAAAGTGGACGCTGTCTCGGATGTTCGTGCTGAGGGCTTTGAGCGGCATGTTGATATCAGCTGGCGCGAGAAAGAGGACCCGGCAGTTGTGCAATATGTTGTTTTCCGCTCAATCAACCACGCTCCGTATAAGCAGATAGGCATACAACGGCCAGGAGTTGGCCGTTATATGGATTTTCTGAATAATCCGCATATTACTGCCTCCTATAAAGTGGCTGCGAGAACAGCGGGCTTGAGGATGTCTGCATTATCAGGACCCGCAACTGCATCGACTCATCCAATGACGGACGACCAGTTGTTGACGATGGTGCAGGAGGCGTCCTTCCGGTATTACTGGGAAGGGGATGAGCCGCATTCTGGCATGACAAGGGAAAATCTGCCTGGCAACGATGACATTGTCGCAACCGGCGCCAGTGGATTTGGAGTGATGGCGTTGATTGTAGGCGTTGACCGCGGATTTATCACGCGGCAGCAGGGTGTTGAGCGGCTACTGAAAATTACAAAGTTTCTGGCCACCGCAGACCGTTACCATGGCGCATGGCCCCATTTTCTGGATGGCCGCACAGGCAAGCGGCTCCCGGTCTTCGATATGTTTGACAACGGGGCGGACCTGGTGGAGACGTCATTCATGGCTGAGGGGCTATTAGCTGCCCGCCAGTATTTCAAAGGAAACAGCCCGGAAGAAAAGGAACTTTATAAAAGAATTACGCAGTTATGGGAAGGCATCGAGTGGAACTGGTTTTTGGTGCCCACCACGAAAGATGCTTTGTATTGGCACTGGTCGCCAGAGTATTCCTGGTACATCCACAATCGGCTGACTGGCTGGAACGAAGTGATGATCACATATTTGCTGGGGACAGCTTCGCCAACACATGGAGCTCCGCCGGGCATTTTCTACACGGGGTTTGCCGGAGAAGGCATAAAGAGCCCCTATGTAAACGGAAAATTCTACTATGGAATCCAGCTTCCGGTTGGTGGGGGGACCGGCGGCCCGTTGTTCTTTACCGATTATTCCTTTATGGGTTTCGATCCACGAGGCATCCACGACAAATACACCGACTACTATGTGCAAAACAGGGCACAGGCCAGAATCAACCACGCATACTGCATCGCAAATCCAAATCACTTCGCCGGATATGGTGCTGATGACTGGGGACTGACTGCAGTGGATGGCCCGGACGGATATGTCGCTTATGAGCCGACAGCCTCACTGGATGATGGCACGATGGCCCCTACGGGAGCGATCTCTGCATTCCCATACACTCCACAAGCCTCCATGATGGCGTTGAAGCATTTTTATCGTGACCTCGGAGAGCGGACATGGGGAATATATGGGTTCCGGGATGCGTTCAATCTTCAGAAGAACTGGACGTCTGGAATTTATATGGGACTCAATCAGGCCCCGATGGTGGTGATGATTGAAAATTACCGTACCGGCCTGGTCTGGAAAAACTTTATGGCCAATCCGGAAATTGGCATCATGCTGAAACGCATTGGATTTCAACCGGATTCAGTGAAGACAAATAAGGAGAACCATCGGTGAGGTTTCAATAGGTTGTTGTCCATCTGACCGGGAACGGAAAGTCTGTTTGTGGCGGGCACATAGACTCTTCGGGAGGTCAGATGGATCATGCGCCATCATGCCCGCTTGACGGTGCATGGTCGAGAGTTTCTGTGCCGGGCGGTACCGGA
>DZDJ01000147.1 GCA_022736715.1 Edaphobacter aggregans | reverse complement strand
ATGCGTTTAGTGATTGACATGCAAGGCGCGCAAACCGCGAGCCGCTTTCGGGGTATTGGCCGCTACACCCTCTCTCTGGTAAAGGAAATGGCGCGGCAGCGGGGTGAACACGAAATCCTGCTGGCACTCAACGCCGCCTACGCCGACACCATCGAGCCGATTCGTGCCGCCTTTGCCGATCTGCTCCCCCCCGATGCCATTAAAGTCTATGAAGTGCCCAGCCCCGTAGGCGGGCATGATGCGGCTAACGACGCACGCCGCAAGGTGGCCGAGCGCATGGTCGAAGCCTTTTTCTCCAGCCTTCAGCCTGATGTTATTTTTATTCCGTCGCTGTTTGAGGAATTTGGCGGTGAGGCAGTCACCAGTATTCATGCTCTGCACAGCGCTATTCCTACTGCAGTGACCTTGCACGACCTCATCCCCCTGATACATCGAGATATTTATTTGCAAGACCCAGCCATGTTGCGCTGGTATTACAACAAAATCGATCATTTGCGCCGTGCCGATTTGCTCCTCGCGGTATCTGCTGCTTCAGGCCGCGAAGGCGTTCAGTATCTGAACATGCCAGAAAGCAGTGTGGTCACTGTGGCGAATGCCTGTGATGCCCACTTCCATCCTATTTCGTTAAACGAAACCCAGCGCGCGCACCTTGTAACGGCCTATGGCATCGACCGTCCATTCATCATGAATACCGGCGGAACCGATTTCCGCAAAAATATCGACGGTCTATTTCGCGCCTTTGCCAGCCTAGCTTCAAGCTTGCGCAATACCTATGCACTGGCGCTGGTTGGGCGTGAAGTGTTCGATCAAAAAAATCATTTTTTGGCACTGGCCAAGCAGGCAGGCTTGCAGGAAAACGAACTGATCTTTACCGGCTATGTCTCGGACGCTGATTTGGCGCTACTTTATAACGCCTGCACACTGCTGGTCTTTCCCTCCTGGCACGAGGGCTTTGGCCTGCCGGTGCTGGAAGCCATGGCTTGCGGCACGGCGGTGATTGCCGCCAATAGCTCCAGTCTGCCCGAAGTGGTGGGTCGGCAGGATGCCTTGTTTACCCCGCGTGACGATGTCACCATGGCAGCAAAAATGGCCGAGGTGTTGCAAAACCCCGAATTCCGCCAGGAACTGGAACGCCACGGTTTGGAACAGGCCAAAAAATTCTCTTGGCCCACCAGCGCCAGTAGGGCTTGGGCGGCGCTGTCGCACTTGCAGGCCGAACATTCAACGCAAAAGGGTGCTGTGCTTCTGCCCGCCGCCCGCCGTCCTAAATTAGCCTTTGTTTCCCCCTTGCCGCCGGAAAAAACCGGCATTGCCGATTACAGTGCAGAGCTCTTGCCCGAACTGGCGCGGCATTACGACATCACTGTGATTGTGCAGCAAGCATCCGTGAGCGATGCCTGGGTGCAGGCCAATGCCGCCATTCACGATGCTGCCTGGTTACGCCAGCATGCCCATGAGTTTGATCGGGTAGTTTATCAATTTGGCAATTCACCTTTTCACAGCCATATGTTTGACCTGTTGGCAGAAATACCAGGCATGGTCGTACTGCATGACTTTTATCTTTCTTGGCCCGTCTGGCATCGGGACGAGCACGGACAAGCTCCAAGTGGATGGGCGCGCGCATTACTCGCTGGACATAGCTGGAGCGCGGTATGCGAGCGCATGAATGTAACTAATTGGCCAGAAGTCGTCGAGGCGGTAACCACATATCCTTGTAACTTGGCGGTGCTGCAACAAGCCTTAGGCGTAGTTGTTCATTCCGGTTTTTCACGCCAACTTGCCATGCAGTATTACGGAGCGCATGCCGCTGAAAGCTGGGCCGTCATCCCGCATTTGCGCCAAATCGGCGAGCAAGCTGATAAAAGCGGGGCAAGGGAGTCACTCAATCTGTTGCCCGAGGATTTTGTGGTCTGCAGTTTTGGGGGGCTCGGCGACAGCAAACTCAACCACCGCTTGCTGGATGCCTGGCTGGCCTCGCCGCTTTCCAAGAGTGCTAGCTGCCGCCTCGTGTTTGTCGGTGAAAACCAAGGTGGTGATTATGGGCGTGATTTAACACACAAAATTGCGCAAAGCTTGGCCAAAGATCGGATTGTTATCACGGGCTGGGCCAGTGAGGAAACCTATCGCACCTGGCTGGCTGCTGCTGATATGGGCGTGCAACTGCGCAGTCTCTCGCGCGGCGAAACTTCAGCCGCCGTGCTGGACTGCATGGCTTACGGTCTGCCCACCGTCGTTAATGCGCACGGCAGTATGGCAGAGCTACCCGCTGATGCCGTCTGGCTGCTGCCGGATGCCTTTAGCAATGCGCAAATCATCGAAGCAATCACCACCCTTTGGCAAGACGCCACCCGCCGAACAGCCTTGGGTGCGCGCGCCAAGGCGCGTATTCTGAGTCATCACAACCCGCGCCGCTGCGCCGATCAATACGCTGAGGCAATTGAAGC
>DZDJ01000146.1 GCA_022736715.1 Edaphobacter aggregans | reverse complement strand
GGTGATGTTCACACCTATGTGTGGCTGGAGCATTTCGATTACGTGATCGTGATGAAACGCTACCGTGATGGACGTCGCCGCCTGATCACAGCGTATTGGGTGGACTACGAGAGTAAGCGCAGAGCCTTGCTGAAGAAGTACAGCACGCGGTTGCCATGAGCCAGAAACAGAAAGGCCAGCGCACATGGCGCTGGCCCAACTCCTTCAGCCTTGGGCTGATGAGTGGTGGAATACTACGGGGATAGCGATGAAAAATCAAGGTGGCGGCGGTCAACGCCCACAGAGTGAGGCGGCGATTCGGCGCGAATCGCCCGCGTGGTGCGAAGCCTGCGCCAAGCTGATCCGTCCCGATTTCACGCAATCCATCGACACCCACTGGCGTAAGCGGAAATTGGAGTTGAAGCGTATTACCAATTCATCCTGGATTCCGGAATGAACCCGCTACAACGCACCCTCATTGAAAAAACCGGCAACGACAACGGCTTCGAGCATGTGATGGCATCAGAAGCGAGCGGTGTGATCTTGGCCTCAGCACGTCATGCCAATCGAGCGCTGGTTGGTTTGGATAGTGGCGTATATCACGTGCGCTTCGAAACGGGGTCACAATCCTTGCTGCCGGAATTACAGCGCAGCTTTCCTGCGACGCAAGTCGCTGATACGTTTCGGGTCGCCACCGAGGCGGGTCTGGCCGCATTGCTCCGCCGGGCGGCTAGTCTTTCCCGAGCACTGCCCAGTCAGGCCGCGACTGACTACCAGAAGGCAGTGGCTGCTGAACTGGCGGAGCTTCCGGCAGGCATTGTCGGTACTGAGGTTGAGCGTCTGGTGCGCCAGCGTGTCGGGCAAAACAAGTTTCGCGACGCGATGCTAGATTACTGGGGCGGTGCGTGTGCAGTGACGGGAGTTGCGATCCCGGAGGTGCTGCGCGCAAGTCACGCCAAGCCTTGGGCCGAATGTGCGAGTGACGCAGAGCGGCTCGATGTCTTCAACGGTTTTTTGCTCAGTGCCAATCTGGACGCGCTGTTTGACCGCTTCCTAATCAGCTTTGATGAACAGGGTGTGTTGCTGCTTTCGCCAGCGTTAACCGGACTTGATTTGCGCCCCCTAGGCATTTCACCCGGCATGAAGCTGCGTTGGGTCAATGATCTGCACGAACCGTATCTGTCTTTGCACCGAAAGAAATCTCAGCAGCATTAGTCATTTCTATCCTTCGGCGGGAGCGCCCTGGCACGCATGCTGGACGAGGTGGCCTTTGGGACGACCGGCACCGGGGCGGGAGCCGCCGTGGGTTTTGGGGTTCGTGGGGTGTTCGCTCATGATGTGGACTCATCTTGAATTATGTTTTGATACTCAAGAGGAATTGGCTGTAGCATGCAAGACACCTTGACCTAGCTGATGTGGTGTATGAGTGAGGACAGGGCATCATCCCACGCGATAGACCGCGTTGACTTTTGAGGCAGTGCGTCAATTCGACGCGCTATGTGTGCAACAAGCGGGCTGATCTGGATGTGTAGTGATGGCTAAGGCGGTACAGAGCCGCGCCCAAGCCCTTCGGCGATAAACGCAAGCACCAGCGTATTGAGTGAAACCCCTTCGGCCTTGGCGCGTTCCGCAAGCCGTGCATGTGTGGTGCGCGGAACGCGGGTGAGGAACTTGCCAGACGCGGCGGGCGTGTCCACATGCTCAGGGCGAAAGGCGGGCGGCGGAATTTTTCGCCCCATGTCGGCCAGTGCAGACACGACGGCCATAAAGGCTTCCTTGCCGTGCGCAAGTGCCTCGGCTTCGCTTGCGCCGTCGGACAGGCAGCCAGGAAGGTCGGGGACAGTTAGCAGGAATCCACCGCCGTCCTCAGCAGACAGCGGGCTAATGATGTGACTGTACGCTTCAAAGGGGTAGGGCGGTTCAATGCTGGGGATGGTCTTCATAAGGTCAGCTCCTTCACTTGGTCGCAGAGCGCAACGAACTGGCGAATGTATACGGGTTTGATCGGGCGGTGCGCGGGAACGCTCAAGATGTCGAGCACGGCAGCATGTGAAAACACCTGATGGCTCCCGCCGTGGCTGCGCACGTCGATTCCAAGTTGTTTTGCTACGGTGTGCAGTTGTTCGATGCGCCAATCGAGCGGATGGCGGCGCATGGCTTCGAGCAGTTTTGCGGCGGTATTCATGCTCGAATGGTATCAATAGCAGTATCATTCACGCAACAATTATGGGCACAAAGCCTGGATGCGGCAAGGGCGGCGGGGTTCGGGTGATCGACTACTGGCTCTGGGGCGATGGGCAGATTTACATGCGGTCGATCTAGCCGAAGTCAAAAAAAGACGAACTGGCCGACCAAGAAACCACCTTACTGCGCGAACTCGTGAAGGAGCTAGTTAAAATCCATTTGAGAACTTGTGAGCTAATTTCTTTAACGATCATCCAATCGCAAACGATTGGCCGCTGATTTCTTGC
>DZDJ01000145.1 GCA_022736715.1 Edaphobacter aggregans | reverse complement strand
ATGCGTTCCACACCATGGCGCCGTTGTAGTTGATCTGGAGCGAGTCCAGACCCAATTGCTGATACAGACGCAGCACCGAACGCGGCGGCCGGGCCGACGCGATGATCAACGGGATGCCCATGGATCGAAGCCGCGCGATCGTCTGGCAGGTGTCGGGATCGATTTGCTTGCGGTCATCCAGAAGCGTGCCATCCAGATCAACGGCAACCATGCGAACAGGCGGGTGGCTCATCCGGATGGAGCATAGCGACAACGGCCATACGCTGCCAGAGCGCGCCCGACAAGCCCAGCTCTGACGAACAAGTGAAGGTGTTGGGGATTAGGGGGATTGATTGGTGTCATGGTGTCGGAGAGCCGAGCGATGCGCGCATGGTTGAGGGTATTCGCAGATGGAATCGGCGAACTGGCGGTGGCAAGACGGCGGGTATCTTCGGGCGCAACCTACGACAAGCAGTGGTTGCTACGAGGAATTGAAGCGGAGTTGCATCGGGGTGAGCATTTGCTCGGTGAGCTGGAAGTGGCGCAGGCCTTCAGCGAGGAACCGGCCCACATTCCTGTCAGAGCCAAAGAGTTCGCGGACCGATTCGCCCAACAGGTTGCTGCGCTCGATCAGTTGCATGATCAGGTGGGCAATCTGCAGCAGCACGTACCAGTGCTGCATGGCGTTAGGATCAGTCGAGTAGAGATGCTCCAGAGCGTATCCGCCGTGCTTCTGGGTGTTAAAGCCTTGGTTTTCGATCTTCCATCGTTGTCGGCCAGCCTGATTGGCCAGTTGCCTGACGGTTGGCCCATCATGCAAAGTGAAGTTGGTCAACCAGACAAAGGTCTTGACTTGACCCTTGGCCGTCTCGATACACTCAAAGGCATTGAGTTGATGGACCCGGCCCTGATCATCCTTGTGGGTCAGGCCATTGGCCCAGGCAAAGCTTTGCTGGACACCATCATCATCTGGCTGGCAGTGCAGGTGGTTGAGCTTCTGATGGTACTTGGCTGATTGAAACTGACTCCACAGCGCCGGAGCTGAACCTTGTTTGAACGTGATGATGTACTTCCAGTGGTTATCCTGGCAGATCTTCATGACCGCCCCGGCCGCATAGATGCCATCCAGCACCAGACACAGCAGTTGATACGGGAAGTCCTTCTTTAACCTGCTGGCAAGTCGGCCAAAGGCCTTGAGTTCACAATCCTGCTTGGTGGGATTGACCTGATCGTTGACAACGAACTGGTGGCTTACCGACATGGTCAGGCCTGAGGGGCAGACCAGCTTGGCCTCCAGGATGTTGTGGTGAAAGCTCTCGCGGCCATCCTTGTGTTTGCGCGTCAGGCAGTGCTCACAATGTCGCCTGTTGAACGTGAACTGGCCGGTGCCATCCACGGCGATCAGGTAATGCTTCCGCACCCGCTGATCCTCGATCGTCCGCCTGCGAATCAGTTGCTTAACCAGCAGGACCATCAGGCCAGCCAACGCGCCGGACTTGAGCAGTCTCAGGTAATGCTCCAGAGTATCGGGATGGGCTGGCTTAGCCCCTGTTGAGCCGGTCAGCAGCCGGAAGTTGGCCGCGGCCGCAGGGGTGTCCAGTTCATACCGAATCTGCCGGCGCGAGCTCAGTTTGAAGCAGAATGTCAGCAGACCCAGCCACAGCAACGCACTGGGGCTATAGGTGATCCTTGTCCCATCGCGTCCATCGGGCAGATGGCCCATCCAGGTGGTCAGTTTGGGAAACACCCACCGCAGGGTCTTGCCCATCGCCTGCGCCAGCCTCAGCGACTTGTTTTGATTCGCTGTTGATGCCGACAATGGCCCTGAATCAGTGCCAATTGCAGTTGAGTCATCTCTTGAAGCAGCTTCTTGAGCCGTTTGTGCTCTTGTATTGATGATCGCACTTCATCCGTGAGTTCTAAAGGGACATAGACCGTCCTGGTCTTGCCGGCCTGCTGGAGCGTCAGATGGGCTCCACCAGCCGCGTTGGCGCCCAAAGACGCTGCCAGTGGCGCACAGCGGGGTGTGGCCTGGGCCAGCCGGGCCTTAAGCATCCTCAACAGAATCGACCGGTTTGATGGCAGGTTAATGGGTTGCTCCTATGCTAAGCGAATAAGCTTAGTACAAAATCGTGAAATATGCAAGGTTGCGAAGAACCCATCAACACCCCAGCCCCACCGCCATGCCTCAGACCCCACAATCACTGAGTCCTGGACCACGATCATACGTGCGAAGAAAACTCGTTCGTCAGAACTGGCACTTAGGACTTTCGCACGTGTCCGACGCCCGTTGTGGGTACACGCACACCCTGGCAACCCCGTTTCACCATCGCCAGGCGCTGGCCCGTCCACCTGATGCCGACCCTCGCTTCCACTGGCGGAGGGCCCGGCGTGATGCGGGCCTGGGCCGGCGCGACACATGGCGCGGCCTGCGCGACGCGGGACATGGCCGGCGCGACGCAGGACATGGCCGGCGCGACGCAGGACATGGCCGGC
>DZDJ01000060.1 GCA_022736715.1 Edaphobacter aggregans | reverse complement strand
TTTCAGGGCATCACGTTCCCTCTACACCAACTGGAAAACCGCTATAGCTGTGAAGTTTCACACATGCTCGCCTGCCGCGAATGCTTCCTAGCCAGCCAACCCGTCCCGTTGATACAAGAGTCCGTGCCGGGCCACAGCAATGTTGTTGCGCGTCGTGTTCTTGACCTCGTACATCATGTTGTCCGCAGAGCGGATGATGCCGTGCATGCTGTCGCCATCTTCCGGAAAGGTCGCCAGTCCAAAACTGGCATTCAATTGCAGATTCAGCCCCTCGTCCTGAATAAAGCGCGACTCGTTCAGAGTGCGATACATCTTTTCTGTGATCTGGATGGCGGTGTTTTTGTCCGTCTGCGGCATCAGCACCACAAACTCATCGCCGCCATAGCGAAAGGCCGCGTCCCGGGGCTGCAGACAACTGCGCAGCACCGCGCCGACCTCCGCCAGCAGGCGGCTGCCCACCAGATGGCCATGCGTGTCGTTCACCTGCTTGAAGCGGTCCAGATCCATAAAGAGCAGGCTGAACGATTCCTGCGCAGCGCCTGCGCTGCGAATCTCATCTTCCAGCATGCGATACAGGTGCCGCGCATTGAACAACCCCGTGCAATCGTCCGTGATGCTGAGCTCATGAATTTTGGCGACAGAGTTGGCGTTCTGAATGGCGATGGCGGCAAAGTCGCACAGCACATACAAAAAGGAAATAGCATTTTCTTCGTACAGGTCCTGCTTGTAGTTCAGCAGTTGGATGACGCCGAGAATTTTTTCTCCGGAACGGACGGGCAAACAGGCAATGGATTGCAGTGTCCCCGGATTGTCGCGCAAAAAGCTGGCGTAGCGCGCGTCCTTGGCCACGTCCGGCACAATCAGCGGGCTACCATTGGCCGCCACCCAACCAGCAATACCCACTCCCAGCGGAATGCGCACATGCCGCATTTCATCCGCATTGGCGCCAACGGTAATGGCGTAATAAAGCTCCTTTTTCGCCTCATCCACCATCATCAGAGACCAGGTTTCCGGCCCGAAGAACTGGGCCATCTGGTCCATTATGCCGTGCAGGATGCTGTTCAGCTCCAGTGTGGAAGTCAGCGCTCGTGCCACATCGTGGAAGACACGCAAATCTCCAAGCTGGCGATTTTCGTGCTCTTCCTTTGCCCCGAATGCCCTTTTCATGAGCAAACTCACTCTTACCTTCCCTGAACCTGAGCATACGCAATACTGCGTTTCAGATTCATCCCCACAAAATGGAAAAAAGCACTACAGTACCACTAGCCGCCAATGTGCACCATGCTGCGGGACGGCTTCAGAAACCCGGGCTCCCCGATGTGATGGCGTGCTTCCTTCTGTTGCACCGTTGCTTGTATGTACGCTGCCATCTCCGCATCCGTTCCGCCCCGATGCAAAACACTGTACAGATCATGCTCCATCTGTGAAAAGAGGCAGGTGCGGATTTTTCCATCAGAGGTAAGACGCACGCGGCTACAGTGTCCGCAGAAGGGATGCGAGACCGGAGCAATGATGCCGATCTCTCCAATGCCATCGTCGAAGGTGTAGCGCCGCGCCGTCTCACTGGCGGCATTGGCAGGCAAAGGCACCAGCGGGCGAAAACTGTTCAAACGGGCAGTGATCTCTTCCAGCGGCACCACTACCTGCGGCGACCACACGCGGTCCTCTTCCAGTGGCATGAATTCAATGAAGCGGACGATCACGCCCTCTTTGCGGCTGAATTGCGCAAATTTTTCAATCTGGTTCTCGTTGAAGCCGCGCAGCAGTACACAGTTCACCTTCACCGGCTCCAGCCCGGCCGCCTTGGCCGCGCGAATGCCCGCCAGCACCTGCGCAAAGCTATTGGGCACGCGGGTGATGCGCGTAAAGGTCTCCGCATCCACCGCATCCATGCTGATCGTGATGCGATGCAACCCTGCATCCTTAAGCGGCTGCGCCAGCTCCGCCAGCAAATGTCCGTTGGTGGTCAGCGCAATGTCCAGCGGCTGGCCCTCCCCTTCAGCCTGCGGAGTGCCATCGGCAGCATAGGCCGTGCGCATGGTTGCCAGCTCACGCACCATCTGCAGCAACCCTTTGCGCAGCAGCGGCTCGCCGCCGGTCAGCCGCACTTTCTCAACCCCCAGCGCAACAAAAACCCGCACCATGCGCAGATAATCCGCGATTGGAAGATCCGCATACTGCGCACCCTCATTCCCCGTGCGGCAATAGACACATTTGTAGTTGCAACGATCCGTGACCGAAACCCGCAGATCGGTAATGGCCCGGCCAAACTTGTCCCGCAGCCTCTCCTGGGTAACGTGCCGGGCAACCCGTTGCGACAATGCCGGAATGGAAGGAGCAATGGCCATGGTCAGGAGAATATCGTCTCAGCAATTGGATGAACTGCGCCAGCTAAAAGCACCAGAGAGTGCCCGAAATCTCCGGCAGCGCCGGGACAACTTCAGTATAGGCCGCCAGTTCACTTCCGCTTTGTGAACCTGGATTGATCCGATAAAAACGGTTCTGCACAGCTACGGGCCCCACATCTCGATTTTGCGATGTGGGCCTCCGCAAAGAACCACAATCCCCCGTCTGGAAATCCAGACGTGAAGCACCCGTCATCGCTATTCCGGCCAGACAGTTACGCCTGCGCCTTGGCTTCCTTCACAGCCTTGGTCAGCGCCGGAACCACCTCAAACAAATCGCCCACCACGCCATAGTCCGCCACTTCAAAGATCGGCGCATTTTCATCCTTGTTGATGGCGACCACCGTCTTCGAACCCTTCATGCCAACCAGGTGCTGAATGGCTCCGGAGATCCCAATCGCCAGGTAGAGCCTGGGCGAAACCGTCTGGCCGGAGCTGCCCACCTGCCGCTCCATCGGCAGCCAGCCGTTGTCGCAGATGGGCCGCGAGGCCGCCAGCTCCGCGCCCAGCGCCTGCGCCAGCTCCTGCACAATCGGCAGATTCTCCTGCTCCTTGATGCCGCGGCCAACGGAAACGATCACCGGCGCTGCGCTCAGATCCACCGTTTGTGCGGACTCGCGGAATGGCTCGCCCGGCTGGTTGCGGATCTGCACTGCCTCCAGTTGCGGCGCAAAGGTCTCCGCCATTGCCGAGCCCGCCTCCAGCGCATCCCTGCGAAACGCGCCCGCCTGCACAGAAACAAAGCAGGGCCCGCTTCCCACATGGCGGTACGCCGCATTCAGCTTGCCCTGCAGCAACTGCCGCACAAAAACCGGCCCTGCCTCAAAACCAATCACATCGCTGATCAGCACTTCCTGGAACTTCGTCGCCAGCGCCGGCGCAAAATCACGCACCTGGTACGTATGCGGAAACAACACATAGGCCGGCTTCTGCGCTTCCACCAACTGCTGCAGCGCCAGCGCGTAACCATCTGCCGTATAGCTCTTCAGCAGCGGATGGTTCACGGCAACTACCTTGGCCACCTTCTGCTGCGCCACTTCCGCAGCCAGCGTCTCCACGCCTTCGCCAGCCACCGCGGCCGTTACCGGTAAATTCACCTGCGCGGCAAGCTGTTGCGCCGCGGCCAGCGCTTCCCACGACATGCGGCTCCATGCGCCACCACGCTGTTCCATCACCACCAGAATGCTGCTCATAGTACCCGCACCTCAAACTTGAGTTTCTCCACCAGTTGCGCCGCCACTTCCGCAGCCGTGCCCGTCAGCAGTTGCGTCGACTTCTGCTTCAGCGGCTGCGTCACTCGCTCCAGCACCACGGAATTCTGCGCCGCCGCGCCCAGTTCGCCAGCAGCAACCGTCTTCACTTCCTTCGTTTTGGCCTTCTTAATGCCCATCAGCGTGGCGTAGCGCAGCTTGTTGCCGCCAGACTGGATCGTCAGCAGCGCCGGCAGCGGCATCTGCCCATGCTGGAACCAGCCGTCTTCCAGCTCGCGCTTCACGCGAATCGCTCCGTCCAGCTTTTCCACCTGCAGGATGATGGTGCCGTGAGGGATGCCCAGCAGTTCGGCCATCACCACGCCCGTCTGCCCCAGCCCCAGATCGTCCGACTGCAGTCCGGTCAGGATCAGGTCCGCCTGCTCGTCGCGAATGGCGGCAGCCAGCAGCTGCGCCACGCCCAGCGTGTCGCGCCCTGCCAGGTCGTCGCACACAATATGAATCGCGCGGTCAGCACCCTTGGCCAGCGCTTCGCGGATCGTCTGGCTCACGCGCTCCGGCCCGGCGCTCAGCACAACCACCTCTCCGCCGTGCTTTTCCTTCAGCTGCAGCGCTTCTTCCAGTGCATACGCATCCGGCTCGTTGATGGTGTAGTTCAGGTCCTGCTCGTCAATCCAACGTCCGCCTGCATCGATGCGAACTGTTGCATCGCGCTCCGGAACCTGCTTGATGGCAACGATGATTTTCATGTAGCTGTTCTACCTCTGGAGCCAGCAGCTCCGGTTATTGGCCGTTACGCTTCCCTGCGCCGTTACGCTGATTCAGCCGGTGATTTCTGCGGCAGCGACATGGCCGCAATCTGTGCAATGTCCAGCAGCCGCGGCGGATTTTCCGCAGTCGCCGCCAGCGCATCGCGGAACATCGTGTTGCAGAACGGGCACGCAGCGCCCACAATGCCCGCTCCCGTCTCCACTAACTCCCTGGCGCGCGCATGGCTCACGCGCCCGCCCTGCTCTTCGCCCAGGAAGGCCAGTCCGCCGCCAGCGCCGCAGCAAAAGCTGCGCTCCCGCGAGCGCGGGGCCTCCACCAGTTCGCCGGAGCGCGCCAGCACCTCGCGCGGCTCGTCATACACATTGCGATACCGGCCCAGATAGCAGGGATCGTGATAGACAATCTTCTCACCAATATCCTGCTTCGGCAGCTTGTCCTGGTAATGCGCCATGAACTCGCTGTGATGCTCTATCTGCGGCGCAATGCCATACTCCTTCCAGTCATTGGAAATCGTGCGCACGCAATGTGGACAGATGGCCACAATCTTCTGCACCTTGTTCTGCGCAAGATTTTCCAGCCCGGCCTCCGCCAGTTGCTGAAAGACCAGATCGTTGCCCAGCCGCCGCGCCGGATCGCCCGTGCATTTTTCCTTGCGCAGCACGCCAAACGACGTGCCCAGATACTCCATCACCTGCGCGAACGAGGCGATGATCTCGCGGCCCTTGGGATCGTATCCGCCCATGCAGCCCAGCCACAGGCAATACTCCTGCGTGCCGTCAAAGATGGGGAAGGCCTGCTTCTGCACAAATTTGTCCCGCTCGGCGCTGCTCATGCCCAGCGCATTGCCGTTGCGCTCCAACGCCAGAAAAAGTTTGGTGCCGTAATCATCTTCCCAGGCTCCGGTATTCACTGCGCCACGGCGCAGGCCCACAATCACCGGAACGTGCTCAATGCCCACCGGGCACTGGAATTCGCAAGCGCCGCACGTGGTGCACTGGAAGGCCGCCTCCTGCGAGTTGTACTTGCCCAGCAGCGGCTCCTCCGACTGCGGACCAAACTCATTCAGGTAACTGCGAATGCCCAGAATCACTTCCTTCGGGTTCAGCACCTTGCCGGTATTCGCCGCCGGGCAATGCTCCGTGCAGCGGCCGCATTCCACGCAGGAGTACACCTGCAGGCTCACAAGTTTGGTTACGTCCTTGCCATTCACAAGGCCGAAATCCTCATCGTCCGCCAGCGGCGGAATCTGGCTGAAGCCGCCGCGCGACAGAAAGACCGTCACCGGGCTCAGCACCAGATGCAGATGCTTGGTATGGGGAATGAGCGGCAGAAAGGCCAGCAGCGTAAGCGTATGCGCCCACCACAAGACCTTCGCCGCCGGGTCCGCATCCTGCACAAAGAATCCGGCCAGGTAGGTGACCATCAAAAAAAAGATCAGGAATGCGATAACGCCGGACTCGCTGGAGACCTTTTTCCCCAGCCAGATGGGCCGCACAAAAAACCGGCGGACAAACAGCCCCGCAATGGAAACCGCGCACATCACCGCAAAGATGGCGGCAAAGTAAAAGTAGAAGCGGCCTATCGCGCCTTCCGGATGCAGAAAACCAACGCCAAGGCCGATTGCGATGTGGTTGAGGGTGACCAGCGCAAAGGCGCAGAAGGTCCAGAAAACAAAGGCATGCGCCAGCCCTGGCAGCGGGCGTTGTTTAATTACCTTTGCCTGGCACATCACTTCCCAGAAGAAGTCCCAGATGCGTTTGCCAAGAGGGAAAAGTTTGAAGTCCGCGTCTTTTTTGGACGCGCGGATGATGCGCAGCACACGATCGAACCGCATCCAGAAGCCGCCAACGGAAGCTGCGACCAACGCCAGCAGCAGCACAGCTTCCCATCGGGAAAAAGATTGTGGCTCGGCCAGCGTTGCTGCAAAAAGAGGATGCGCGGCGCCACCCAGCCGCTGTGCTGCCACCAGTATTGCGTTTGCCATGCAGCCTTCCGCGGCAACGGCCTCTGCGGACCCTTCGCCGGACACTCTCTCAAAACCTTAGGCAATGGCAAACACAAATGCAACCAGCGTTGCACGCTCGGCGAGCGCTGCTAGTTGAACTCCGGCATGCCACGCCGCAAGGAAATGCCGACCACAGCGAAAATCACCGCCAGTCCGCCCGTCAGAAACATCAAGTACGCCATGGGATGCGCCCAGTGCGGGGCATAGGTCAGGTCCTGCCCGGCCCACACTGTCAACAACGTGGCCACAATGATGAACTGAAAGGCGATCACCAGGCAGACGTGACCGGCACGACGGCGCTTGTCCAGCACATCAACCTGCGCTGGTGTCAGATCCCGTTCCTCAGGTGGTAGCAGTAAATTTGCCATGATTCGTATCGCACTCCTGCGCCTGCGCGCCGCTGGATAGAAAGCTGAGTAGAAGGCTGCGCAAATGGGCCACGCAACTTGCCCAACATTAAACATCCGGCAATGCTGGTTCCGCAAGACACAGTTTCGCTTTTCTTTGCAGCCGGATTCCACTACATCCTGCGCGTCAGACCCGCCCAAAGGTGGATGCAACAGCATAACTGAACCGGCATTCATTCGTACAGCCGCAGCCAATCCACAACGTCATACCACAGTAAAAAGTCCCCTTTGTTGGAGGTTATGCGGCGGCTGCCGTTCTATTTCAATTAGTTGCGCGCCGTTGCCGACATGGTCTGGAAGAGATCATCGGTTCGATCCCGATCAGATCCACCTATCATTTCAGTTATTTAATCCACCAATCGTTTCAGTCATTTAATCGCTCCAGCCAAGCACAGAGGAAATCTGTTCAGCCAGTGTGAGCGGGTCAAAGGGTTTGAAGAGCACCGCCGCCACGCCCAGGTTGGCAAACCGGCGCTGGTCCACGCCCTGCACTTTGGCCGTCAGCAGCAGAACGGGAATACCGGCGGTCTCGGGATTCAGTTGCATCTGCCTGAAGGTGGTCGGCCCGTCCATTTGCGGCATCATCACATCCAGCAGGATGGCATCCGGCTTTTCCTGCGCCGCCTTTTCAATGCCCTGCGCGCCGGAGTTGGCGGTCAGAACCTCCCAGCCTGCGACTGTCTCCAGGCTGAGCGCAGCCACCTGCCGTATGTCATCTTCGTCGTCAATGATGAGAATCCGCCGCATTCTGTTTTTGCCTGTGCTTTCTAGTTCAGTGTACCCGGAGCGGGTGTGGAAGGCTGCGCCGTTTCGCGGCGGTCATGGAAGCGGCGGACCATGGTCAGCACCAGTGCTTCCACTTCTTCTGGCTGTACGCGGGCCTTGGTCAGAAACTGGGTCGGCCCAAGCCGCAACTGGTCCATTTCCCGGTCGGTGACTTCGCGCCCGGAGTAGACCACCAGTGGCAGGGTGCGCATCTCCGGCTGCTGCCGCAGCCAGTCGACCACGCTGAATCCATCGCCATCCGGCAGCGTCAGGTCCAGGATCATCAGATCCGGCCGACGCCGCTGGCACATGGCAATGGCCTCGCGGCGGGTGGATGCGTGGTCCACGTGGATGCCGGCATGTTCGAAGCTGGCCATCACGATCTGCGCCAGGTCCGCATCATCTTCCACCAGCAGCACATGGCCCGGATCATCCGAGCCATGCAGGATGCGGCTCATCTCATTGAGCAGCAGACTTTCATTGAACGGCTTCTGCACCCATCCGGCGGCGTCTTCGGCCAGAATCGGCCGCTCGGTGGGAGAAAGCACGCTCAGGATCACAATCGGAATATCGGCGGTGGCGGGATCATTCTTCAGCCGTTGCAGCGTCTCCCATCCGCTCAGGCCGGGCATGTAGAGATCCAGCAGAATGGCGTCAATCGGCAGTTCATTGGCCAGCGCCAGCACTTCTTCTCCGCGGTCGGCCTCCAGCACTTTGTAGCCGTGGCGGCGCAGATGTTCGGTGACGACCGTGCGAATGCCGGCGTCGTCATCGCAGACCAGCACCGTGGCGGAGCGGCTCTCTGGCGGTGGTACGGGCAGCGGAGAGCTGGCGGCATCTACGCGGGTCCGCGGCAGGCTGACGAGGAAGGTGGTTCCCTGGTCCGGGTTGCGCTCGGCCCAGATGCGGCCACCGTGCTGCTGGATGATGCTGCGGCAGATGGCCAGGCCCAGGCCGGTGCCGCCTTTCTGGCGTGAGTCGGTAGCGTCGACCTGCTGGAAGCGGTCGAAGACGGACTCCAGTTTGTCCACCGGAATGCCGCGCCCTTCGTCCATGACCCGCAGCAGCACAGACTCGGCCCTGGCCTCCATGCTGATCTGCACCGTGGATCCGGCAGGCGAGAACTTGATGGCATTGCTGAGCAGGTTCGTAAACACCTGCAGGATGCGGTCGGAGTCCGCATCAATGGAAATGGAAGAATCAACCTGGAGTTGCAGCCGAACCTGTGCCGCATCCGACATGGCCGTCATCGTATCCACGGATTGTTGCACCAGATCGCGCAGCACGCAGCGGCGGAAGTGCAGCGGGGCGCGTCCGGACTCCATGCGTTCCAGGTCGAGGATGTCATTGATGAGCCGCACCAGGCGGTCTGTATTGCTGACGGCGATGCGCAGCAGGTTGGAGGCCTTCGGGTTCAGTTCGCCCAGCAGACCTGCCGAGAGCAGCCCCAGCGCGCCGCGGATGGAGGTGAGCGGCGTGCGCAGTTCGTGGCTCACGGTGGAGATGAATTCGTCCTTCATCCGCTCCAGCTCGCGGCGCTGACTGATGTCGCGGAAGCTGAGCACTACGCCGGTGATGATGCCCTGGTTGGTCATGGGCGTGACCGAGTAGTCGGTGGCAAAGCTGCTGCCGTCTTTACGGAAGAAGGTGTCCTGCGCGGCGCTGCTTTCGCGGCTCATCAGGGCGCGCAGAATGCGGCAGCGATCGGAGCAGGCTTCGCCATCTTCGCGGTGTTCATGCACAATCTCATGCACCGGGCGGCCGACCAGCTCGGTTACACTGGCCCCCAGCATGCGTGCCGCCGCGGGATTCACAAAGGCGACGCGACGCTCGGCGTCGGTGCCAAAGATGCCATCGGCGACGGCATTCAGCACGGACTCCTTCTGCCGGTTCAGCTCATTCACCTGCTTTTCCTGCTCAGACTGCATCAGGAACTGGCCCAGCGCACTGCAGATCGTCTCCACGGTCGACATCAGTTCCGGGTCGCTCTTGCGCCGCTTCTGGCTGTAGAACTGCATGGTGGCGATGACTTCATTGCCGACGCGGATGGGAAAGCCCCAGCCGGAGAAAAGCCCATCTACCTGTGCGGCCAGGTGCCGCCGGAAGACACGCTCGTCATGCAGGTCCTCAACCCAGATGGCTGCGTTGCGCTGCCAGATGCTGCCCGGAAGCCCTTCTCCACGGGGAAAGGTGCGCAGGTTGCTGTCTTTAACGAAGGTGGGGAAGTTTTTGCCCGGCGCTGAGTAGGTATAGCGGTGTACCAGAGCATGGCGGCTGCTGCCGATGATCCAGAGATCGGTAAGGTCCCAGTCCATCAGGCGGACAATGGCTTCCTGGACTCCGGCAAAGGCCTGGTCGCCGTTCTTGGCGCTGGCCACAATTTCGCTCACGGCGAGCTGCAGCGCCAGGCGGCGTTCGCGCGCCAGTTGCTCGGTGATGTCGCGGAAGATGCAGCGCACGGAAACCGGGCGGCCTTCCTCGCGGCGGCAGCTCAGGTTGGCCTCTACATCCATTCGCGAGCCGTCCCAGCGGTTCAACTGCATGGGCAGCCGCTCAAGGGCGCGGCCTTCCAGCATTTCCTGAAAGAGTTCGCGCATCTGCGAACGGCTTTCTTCAGAAAAAATGACCTCAAACAATTGTCCCTGAAAGGACGAAGCGCGTTGTGCCAGGTGCTGCTGCCAGGCTGGATTTACATACAGATAGCGGCCCTGTGGCGTGAGCGTGGCAATCAGCTCATTGGAGTGCTCGAACAGATCGCGGTAGCGCTCTTCGCTCTCGCGCAGAATTTCTTCTGCCCGCTTCTGTGCGCTGATGTCGGAAATTACGGCCAGCAGGCCGGTGATTTCGTCCTGCGTGTTGCGAATGGCGGAAAGCATGCAGGAACCGGTGAAGGTGGTGCCGTCCTTGCGCTGATAGATGCGCTCAAAGGCGCGCACACGTTCGACCGGAACGCGGGTAGCATACTCCACAAAGCAGCGCAGAGGCCCGGTTCCCGGCGCGTCCGGAAGCTGCTCGTTGGGGTGGACCCTCTTCCAGAGCTTAAGCCCGATCCGTTCCATTTCTCCGGGAGGAAAAGTCTCCTGCAGGCGGACCCTGCCGAGCATCTCCGAGGCGCGAAAGCCAAGTGCACGCTCGGCGGCATGGTTAAAGACCAGCAGCCGGCCCTGCAGGTCGCAGGCCATTACAATCTGCGCCGTAGAGTCCAGGATGCTTTGTTGCAGATCCAGCGATTCCCGCAGCCGCAGCCGGGTATCTTTCGATTCCGAATAGGACTTCAGCAGTACTAACAGGACAGCGACAAAAATCAGGCGAAGCGATGTGGTGATGAGCAGGTTGAGCAAAACGCTGTGGCGCTGCTCCGGGTGCAGGCCTGCTGTCAGGTGGTACAGGCGCCAGGTGGAGGTCAGAATGCCGATGACCGCCAGACCTGCCAGTAATGCCAGTATCCAGAAAAGCTGGCGGCTTCGGAGGTGGGCATCTGGCACTTTTGTTTCCATGAGCTCTGCTTCGTCCATTCTGCCGGGGTTTCGTCTTCTTCCCGGGAAATCGTGATGCTGTCATAGTAACGCGAAAAGTGTTGCTCAAAGCCGATTCTATTGCAGAAACCGGCTGAGAAATGTGGCATGTAACCCATTGAAAACCTGAGGTTAACCAGCTAGTAAAGAGAGCGCCTCCGCAGGTTGGTCCACAGATTGGTTCTCAGAGCCTGTTCACAATCTTCTGAGTAGAAGGACCAGGAAGGCAAGGTGAAGGAACTGCAAGCTGTTACTGAGTTTCCGTTCGCAGTTCTTCCAAAGCCTTCGGAATTTTTCCAGCCATCCGAAGGAGCGTTCGACGACCCATCGTTTGGGCAAGACGACAAAAGCGTGCAGTTCATTGCGCTTGACGACCTGGACGGTGGCTTCCAGACGCTCTTTGACGCCATCGGCGAAGGGCTGGCCGGTGTAGCCGCCGCCGGCCAGACAGATTCACTATCAACGTCAGACCGTGAGGTGGTGGCCATTTCAGGCTCGGACAATACATTTGGACATTTGGCGGCGCGGCGCCCGCTGGGTCGGCAGCTTCTCCGCTACGCTCCGAAGCCGCCAACCCAGCCGAAGAAGTAATTGTCCTGCTTGTGCTCCTCAAAACGAGATTTCTTTCCCCGCCCTGCAAC
>DZDJ01000144.1 GCA_022736715.1 Edaphobacter aggregans | reverse complement strand
ATCATGGCTCTTGTCGCCCCGACGGTGTCTGGGCAAGCTCGACCGACAGGAGTCGACCCGAAGCTGTTGGTCGAATCCATGACCCACCATTCAAATTCCTTCTGGCCAGGAACTTGGGGAGCAGGTCAATAGGCCTAAATTATCGGTTATCCCAAAGATCTGATTAAATGGGCGCCGGGGTTAGCCATGGAGGCTCCAATGGGGGGAACGATGATGCGTGCGATACTTGTTGCCTGTCTGTTGGGGTGTCTTTCGGCTGCGGCCATTGCTGGGAAGCCGGATACATTCAACGCCGGCTTGGCGGCTTTTCGTGCACACGATAACGCTACCGCCATTGCTGATTTTCGCCACGCTGCACAGCAGGGCGATGCCCGTGCGCAGACCGCCCTCGGCGTGATGTACCACATCGGCCAAGGCGTCCCGCAGGACGATGCCATGGCGGTTAAGTGGTATCGGCTCGCTGCGCACCAGGGCTATGCCCTTGCGCAGGCCGACCTCGGCGCGGCGTACCAGACTGGCCAAGGTGTCCCGCTGGACGATGCGAAGGCGGTGAAGTGGATACGGCTCGCTGCGCAGCAGGGCAATGCGCCTGCGCAGACCGCCCTAGGCGTGATGTACCACAAAGGCCAGGGTGTCGCGCAGGACGATGCCATGGCGGTGAAGTGGTATCGGCTCGCTGCACATCAGGGCGTTGCTGTTGCGCAGTTCAACCTCGGCGTGATGTACGACAAAGGCCAGGGTGTCACGCAGGACGATACTCAGGCGGTGAAGTGGTATCGGCTCGCTGCACATCAAGGCGTTGCCGTTGCGCAGTACAGCCTCGGTGTGAGGTACCACAAAGGCCTAGGTGTCCCGCAGGACGACGCCAAGGCAGTGAAGTGGTATCGGCTCGCTGCACATCAAGGCGTTGCCGTTGCGCAGTACAATCTCGGCTTGATGTATTACCGCGGTCGGGGTGTCCTGCAAGGCGATTCTAAGGCGCTGAAGTGGTTTCGGCTCGCTGCGCAGCAGGGCGTCGCCCTTGCGCAATCCGCCCTCGGCACGATGTACGCCCAAGGCCAGGGTGTCCCGCAGGACGATGCGAAGGCGCTTAAGTGGCTTCGGCTCGCTGCACAGCAGGGCATCGCCCCTGCGCAGACCGCCCTCGGCACGATGTACCAACACGGACTGGGCGTCCCGCAGGACGATGACTTGGCGGCGACGTTCTTTCGGCATGCTGCGCAGCAGGGCGATGTTGCTGCAAAGTTCAAACTCGGCTTGATGTACGCCCAAGGCCGGGGTGTCCAGCAGGACGATGTCAAAGCCTACAAATGGTTTGCATTGACCATAGCCGCGTCGAAGCCAGGTTCGCAGGCCTATATCGTTACTAGTCGAGACATGCGGATCTTGAAGGCATCAATGTCGTCCGCACAGATCGCCCAAGGCCAGCAGGAAGCCGCAGTATGGCGGACAGTCCACCCTAATGGCGGCTAGCGACCGACGCCGGTCGATTCATTCACGTATTGACGAAGCAGCGTCAGGCCTCAGTTTGCTCGGCCATCTCCAGCGCGTCGTCGATCTCGATGCCCAGGTAGCGCACGGTGCTCTCGAGCTTGCTGTGGCCGAGCAGCAGCTGCACCGCGCGCAGAGGTTGCAAGCCTCCATCGCCACCACGGTGCCGGCCGGCACCTGCGCCAGCCACAGCGCAAACGCCTCGCGCACGAGATCCTGCCGCCGTTGCACGTGTCCGGCACCATCCACCGCACACACCGAAAACACGCTTTTTGCCAAATCCACGCCGATGGTTATAGTGCTCATGGAGACTTCCTCTTCTGCTGACGGTTGTAGAAACCATCATGGCCCTCGAGGCCGAAAGTGGGGGAAGTCTCTTTTTACTCATTCAAGCCGAAGCCGCTTCGCGGCTCGGTTTAATTCAGGTGCTATGTGTCACGAACCAGGAGGCACGATCTTGATGTTCAAAACGATCTTTACTGTTGGAGTCGCGCTCGCGCTCGGAGTTTGCTCGTCTCAGGCAGCCTCAGCTCCTACCGAGAACGGCAAAGTCCTCGTCGAGGGGCCAGACAGTGCATCACTTCGTATTCTCGTTCGTAAGGTCGACGATGGTCCTCTACTTTGGGTAGCCAAGTACCAGTTGGGGACGAGCGTTTGGGTAACTCCAGGGCCGCACAAAGTCAGCGTCATGTGTGTGTTCCAAGGCCCTATTGCCGGTATGAACGAGATGCTCCCTGGCAGTGTGGAAATCAACGCCAAACTCGGCAGTACGTATCATTTGGTCGGCTCCAAAACATTTGGGCAAAACGCTTGCACAGTCAGCGCCAAAGAACACACATAACTCATTCAAGGCAGACGGCTACGCCGCCGCTTAACTCCAACGTTGAGCGTCTGCAAAGGCCCGGCGGCTGCCGGCCGCACCGCCGGTGTTTGGGAGCACTGGCGTCGGAGCGAACCGAGTGACATGCTGCGACACGGAGCGGACAGTCAGTGAAAGTGCATTCTGACCC
>DZDJ01000143.1 GCA_022736715.1 Edaphobacter aggregans | reverse complement strand
AGCGACGGAATCATAATCCGCAGGTCCGGGGTTCGAGTCCCTGAAGCGCCACCAGCCATCGTTCCGCAGACGTCCTCTGCTGTTCAAAAGCCCCTAAGAAATCAACCGCTTAGGGGCTTTTTGTTTCCGTAGCTTTCCGTTGTCATTCGCCTGCTTCCGACAGTTCTCTAGGGTATCCTTGTGGGGTGTTTCGCCAGCGTCCAAGGACGATACCCCAATGCTCTCCGACACCAAGGTTCGCGCACTCAAGCCTAAAGACAAGGCATACCGCGTCTACGACGAACGCGGCCTGTATTTGCAGGTCTCCACGTCAGGCGCACGGCTGTGGCGATTCAAATACCAATTCGACGACAAGGAAAAGCTGCTGGCGCTGGGTCAATACCCCGATGTCCCCTTGGCACTGGCCCGTGAGCGCCGCGAGGAAACCCGGCAACTACTCGCACGCGGCATCGACCCGTCCGCGCACAAACGCGCGGCGCGGCAAGGCGACGGCACATTCAGGGCGGTCTTTGAGGAATGGCACACCAAGCAAAAGAGCGCGCTTTCAGCCAGCACATGGGCGAGCAAGAAGAAACGACTGGAAGCCAACGCCTTACCCTACATCGGACACTTGCCGGTCGGCGACGTGGACGCCTTGCAAGTGCTCCAGGTGCTCCAGCGCATCGAAGCGAGAGGCTTGGGCGAAACGGCCCGCCGTGTTCAGCAAATCATCGGCCAGGTCATGCGGTTTGCGGTCGTGACTCGTCGCGCAACCGTTGACCCGACACCATCGCTTCGTGGGGCGATCAAGCCCGTCACGGTTCAGCACAGGGCGGCCATTCTGGACAAAACCGTGCTGGCTACCTTTCTGCGGGCGGTGGACGCCTACCCTGCTTCGCCCATCGTGCGGGCCGCCATGCATCTTCAGGCGCTGCTGTTCCTGCGTCCGGGAGAGTTACGGCAGTTGCAGTGGGAGTTTCTGGATTCGACCCGCTCCCTGCTCAAGGTGCCCGGCGAGATCATGAAAATGCGCGAGGCGCATCTGGTGCCGCTGGCTCGCCAAAGCCTGCGCATCATCGAAGATTTGCGGCCCCTGACGGGCAGCAGCCGGTTCATTCTGCCCTCCCCCAGAGCCATCGGCGGCAAGTCGGATCGGCCCATGAGCGAGAACGGTGTGCTGGTGGCCTTGCGCGCCATGGGCTATGACAAGCAGACTGTGACCGGCCACGGCTTCCGCGCAACCGCCCGCACGTTTCTGGACGAAGAATTGCGCTTTCGTCCAGAGGTCATCGAGGCCCAGTTGGCCCATGCGGTGCGCGATCCCCTGGGGCGAGCCTACAACCGCACCAAGCACATTGAGGAGCGCACACAGATGATGCAGGCGTGGGCAGACTGGCTGGATGAAATCAATGAACACAGCATATTGTGAATAGAGACTCTACCCGAACAGAATGGCTTCGATTCTGGCCAGGACTTCGTCAACGATGGACTGCGGCACCGTCTCCTTCAGGCGCACATTCCGCGCCCGCCAGTCCAGCGACTTCAATTGGTGGCAGTGCACCGCGCCCTGCGTATCGGTGCCAGCGCCCATCAGTGAGACCACAGTCCCGTAGGTCCGGGCGGCGGCAGCGGCCCCCTGCGAAATAGGGCAAACCATCGCCAGTCCTTGCTGGTTGAAGACCCTGCCGCTCAGGACAAGGCCAAAGTGAGGGCCTTTCATTTCTCGCCCGGAAGCGGGGTCGAAATCGAGATGCACAACGTCGCCACGATTCGGCAGATACGCCATCAACCGTCCTCCAGCCCAACCGAGGGCATTTCATCCCAACCCTCGACGCGCGGCAACCCCTGCGGCATTTCTGCCATCAGGTCGACCAGCTTGTAACGCGGGCGGGCCGGGGCCTCGACGGTCATCTTCTTCCCAAGGAGATGGAGTTCAACTTGGGAGCCGTCACCCAAGCCATTTGGGTCAGTAAAAGCCTTGGGCACCGTCATAACGAGTGAGCCGCCAGCTTTGCGTAGGGTCTGAAGCATCATCGCCTCCCATTGATCAGAAAGCCTATTTTAGTATAACTATGTGTTTTATTAAAATAGGACATCTGCAGCAGGTAGACGTTCTGTATTTTCGGATCAGCTTGATTGAGATCCCTAAGTGGAAAAGCATGCCAGAGACTGCCGTCGAATCCGCCTGACGCTCCGTGATCTTGAGGGCATGCTGCGTGGGAAGCCTGCGAGAAGCCGGGCAGACTTTGTGCCGGGTCAATTTTTACCCTGCGCCGTTACATCCCCTTGCCGTTGAATGTGTTGTCGCCCAGTCGGGCGATTGCTGCCGTGCGCGGCATTCTTTAGATTGCTAGGGCTTGGCCGTGCAACTTCGTCGCATTGCTTCGTTTGCAAGACAAAAAGGAAAATGATGCACGGACAAGTGACACGACGGTCGTTGCAAAATCGGCTGTCCGGACGTTGGCGGGGGTACGGCCTTGCCATGCTGGTGCTTGCCATGCAAGCCGCACAGGCCGCCACGCCCAGCGCGGCGTACTGCTGGCCTGACGAGGGCAATCTGATCGTGCCGCCCATGCAGAACGTTCA